>NZ_OY781099.1:606651-1213303 GCF_963676325.1 uncultured Bacteroides sp. | reverse complement strand
GGTTCCAATATGGAACGATCTTCCATCTTTGAATCATAAAGTACTACTGCCATACCTCCCACACTGCACTCTTTACCGATATTTATATACGACATTTTCATTACCCTGTCTTCAAAGAGGTGAGTTTGCAGTGTACAATTGTCATTGCAGACTGAATCGTCATCTATCTTTATTAAATCGAACTCTGTAATCTGGGTGGTAAAGAGACAAACTCTTTTTCCCAGTTTGCATCCCAGCAAACGCAACGGATATTTTATAAAGGGAGTTCCGGTAAGCACATTCAGAAAGAACAGTACTAAAAAGTTTTCATAAACTCCTGTTACAAGTTCGCTTCTCCAAACGTAATTACTCCAGAGTGGCTTCTTGGCCGGGGTATATTTACCAATAACAATCCATTTCAACAAAGCCGTTACCAAAGTTGCCAGAATTCCTGCACCAAGATAAAGGACGGGGAAAATAAGGAACAATCCATTCAGGTCTTTTTCTACCTGCATATAGGAAATTACATTTGTAATCAACGCTGCAAAGAGTATGAAAAGTGTTGCAGGCAAAATAACACGCAAAAACTCAATCGTGTAGCGTTGGATAAAGAGTT
The DNA here is from genome assembly GCF_963676325.1 of uncultured Bacteroides sp. Classification (NCBI taxonomy): domain Bacteria; kingdom Pseudomonadati; phylum Bacteroidota; class Bacteroidia; order Bacteroidales; family Bacteroidaceae; genus Bacteroides; species uncultured Bacteroides sp. The sequence continues at coordinate 1,212,708 of NZ_OY781099.1, read as the reverse complement.
TTCTTGTCGGCTTATAAGTACGCTCAGCCGAGAAATCATGATTTATATCCCTTCTGGGCAAAAAGACTGCCGGAGAACCAAACCATGATGTGCCATCTTTTGCCGGTAAGTCTTTATCACTCATCTTGGAAAGTACGCCAACCAACACATCGTTTCCCAAATGAGTATTGGGACTAATCACTGCGCTATTTCCCACGAAAGTGCGGTTTCCTATATATGTTTTGGCAATATCAATATATCCGTTTCTTACGTGCGATGCTCCGATAGATACCGAATCGGCAAGGAAACATTCATCGCCTGTAACTAAGAGGTCTGGCGAAATAAATTCTACAGTAGATATTTCCACCCGCTTCCCCATCTTCACTCCTAGCATTTTAAACCATATCTGCAGATAAAGTGTTGTGTAGAGAGTTCCTATAACCTGAAGGCTCAACTTCATTAGCTGATCAAAGAACCATTTCTTATAATAAAAGAAACTGTTGACAGGATGTTTGCCGTCTTTCATATTTCCCAGCAATACCCATTTAAGTATGGTTATAATCAATGCAAGCAGTGTTACAAAAGAAAAGCCTACAACAATGGTTATCCAAAGGAAATGGTATTTCTCAGACAAATAATCAAGATGTGTGATCAGCATCATTCCTGGGAAATATGCAACCATTGTTAAAAGTGGAATAATAAAGACTCCTATCAATGAAAGGAATGTGAACTTCCGTGACCAAAGTTTAATGGACTCCTTATGTTGATTTATTCCGTTCTTTGAGGCGGGTGATCCGGCCCAATGTTCGTTTTCAGGAATTGTAAAACCTTCGGGAATAAGTGAAAGATCTTCAAGAGAACTGTTTTTACCCATTTTTGTGTTATGAGCAACGCAGCACCTTGTACCGATAAACACATCATCCTCTATTTCAATGGTTCCTATATTCAGATATCCATCAGCAATAGAATATCCTCGTAAATGAGAATCTGTACAGATACTTACGTTATCGCCAACGCTCAGCAAATCAAAAATGGATACGGCTGATGTGTTTATATAAGTATTGTTACCAATCTTAGCACCCAGTAACCGATAAAATACATTTATTACATAAGTTCCGGTAAAATAAGTTGTTGGACAGATAGCGATTAATTTATCAACAATCCAGAATCTGAAATAATAACTGCCCCATAGCTTATATTTACCGGCCTTAATCTTTCCAAGAACTACCCATTTAAAGCCTATTGCAAATGCTGAAAGTACCGGTAGTATTGCAAAATACATCAGTAAACTCATAAACAAAGAATAGACTACCCCATTCTCTGCCTGATAATAATAGGAATAAACAATAAAAGGACCCAACCATTCAAGTCCGAAAAGCAGGATAAGGAATAGAAGGGATATTCCCTGAAAGAGGGTGCATGTATAATAAGCTCGTTTGGTCGGTTTATAAATGTCCCGTTCTTTTGGAGAGCCTGCATCTTCTTTTGGCTTTATCTTTTCAAGTTCACGAGCCAGATCAGATAGTACCGGATATTTATAAACATCCGCCACCGACATATTCTCAAACATCTTCAACTCACGCATTTCCGATACTACAATAGCCGCAAGCAATGAATGTCCTCCCAGATCATCGAAAAAATTATCGCTCATTGAAATATCATCTCTTTGAATATTCCGGGCTATTATCTTCACCATCTCCGATTCCAGTGGCGTTGAAGGTGGAATAATAGTCTTCTCGGAAGAGAATGTCAGTGGTAATTGAGGAGCCGGCAACTTATTCCGGTCAATCTTCTGACTTGAGGTCATGGGCAGTGCTTCAATAATATCCAGTGTTGAAGGAATCATGTAATAAGGAAGAGTCTGGCGCAATAGTTTTGCTATCTCTTCACGGTTAATATCTTCTCCTTTACGCAATACAACATACGCAGCAAGTTGTTGTGTTTTAGAATCAAGAGCCACTGCAGCTGCCTGAATTCCATCACACTTTGTAAGCAGTCCCTCAATTTCTGCCAGCTCAACTCTGAAACCACGGACTTTTACCTGAGCATCCGCTCTTCCAAGGAAAAGAATCTCTCCGTTTGGCGAATACTTAGCCAAGTCTCCTGTGCGGTAATATCTTTCTTTAACTCCTTTGAACTTATCGGTAACAACAAATTTCTTAGCAGACAATTCCTCTCTGTTCAAATATCCACGGGCTACACTTTCTCCACCAATAAGAATTTCTCCTTCTTCACCGTCTGCCACAACCTCCAGTTGTTCATTAACCAACAGTACATCATATCCCTGCAATGGTTTGCCTATGGTAACCTCTTCAAATGGTTTCAATACCGAATATGTTGCAATAACGGTAGCTTCGGTTGGTCCATAGGTATTAAATACAACCCGTCCGGGTTTGCACCACCTGCCAGCAATATCTTTTGAACAGACTTCACCGCCGAATATTAATATTTTCAATCCGGGTATATCTTCCTTTACCATTGATAGTAGCGTAGGAGCACACGAAAGGAATGTAATCTCAAGATTATTGAGTATTGAAGCAAACCTATCGCCCGAGCGCATTATTTCAAATGTACCTATTACCAAGGTTGCACCTGCCGAGAATGTAACCCATATTTCTTCCACCGATGCATCAAAAGAAACAGAGAAACCTTGCAATGCCCGGTCTGTATCATCTATAGGATAAATTTCGCGCGCCGAAGAGATATAGTTTGCCACATTTCTGTGTTCCAGCAACACTCCTTTAGGTTGTCCTGTAGTTCCCGAAGTATAGATAATATAGCACAAATTACTTAAAGAGCGATTCAGTACTTCAGGTTTGGTATCCGGATACACTTCCGTTTCAGAAAGCTGCTTATCAATATTAAATATGGGCTGAGGATTCAGTTGTTCACCGATGCGCCCGAGAATAATATCTGAAGTAATGAGTAGTTTTGCACCTGCATCTTGCATAATAAAGTTTACTCTTTCTGCCGGAATCTCAGGATCAAGGGGAATATAGGCAGCTCCTGCTTTCAATACGCCAAGCATCACAATGGGGACCTGATACATTCGGGGTAATAAAATAACAACCTTATCTTCCGGGCCTATGTCTTTCGATTTAAGAAAATGGGCTAACTTATTAGCCATTTTATCTGCTTCAACATAGGTATATTGTGTATCTCCTTCTTCAATAGCAACTGAACAAGGATATGAAAGTACAGAACTCTCAAAAAAGTTTTCTAAGAACATAATTAAATTCTTTTAATTAGTTATACGATAAGGTATCTGGCTCTGCCATGTTTGTTTATTATGACAGATAGAGAATCTATTAGTTTAACAATTAAAAAAGCAATTATGTTTTGTTATACAAAAAACAAAAATAATATAATTATTAGTTCAAATATGTCCATATATCTTTCAATATATTAAAATCATATTTTCACTAGCCCTGCTTGCATTTCTGTTCATTCTTTGTAAATTGCGAACGTTTTTGTTTTTAACCAAATTCTAAATATTCCGGCAAAATGATCCGACTCATTTTACTTACTGATTTTACTGAATCTTATGCGCATCAGTTGCTGAAAGGCATAATGGATTACTCGAAAAAGCACGAACCGTGGGTATTATGCCGCATGCCACCGGCATTCAAGCAGCAGTACGGAATTGAAGGTATTCTGAATTGGGCAAAGAGATGGAAAGCGGATGCCATTATTGCCCAGTTTAACAGCGGAGATAATGTTGATTTATTCAGAAAAAATGGCATTACTGCAGTAGCACAGGATTATAATTCAAGGTTTACTACCATTCCAAATATTACCAGTAATTACAAGCTGACCGGAAAGATGGTTGCCGAGTTCTTCCTTCAGAGAGGATTTAAGAACTTTGCTTTTTTCGGTTATAAGAACGCCTGCTGGTCGCAGGAACGTTGTGAAGGTTTTAAGGATGAAATAGCAAAGTACGGATTCACTGATAATTTCTATGCATTCCATAACCAGAAGCTCGAGGAGCTTTGGTTTTACAAACAGCATCCTCTTTCAAAATGGTTAAAATCGCTGCCCAAGCCCATTGCCATGATGGCGTGCGATGATACGCAGGGACAGATTATCACCGAGATATGTAAGTTAAGCAATATACGAATACCCGAAGATATTGCTTTGATGGGGGTTGATAATGATGAAATGACGTGCAATCTTTCTGATCCTTCTCTTTCGAGTGTGCTTCTTGATGTGGAAAAGGGCGGATATAATACTGCCCGACTTATTGATTCAATGGTGAAATCGAAGAATTTTGATTCTTATAAAGATATTTATATCAGCACTTCTTATATTGTTCAGCGCCAATCAACCAATATCTACCCTATTCAGGATAAAGAGATTGCCAGGGCTTTAAAGTTTATTGATGAGTGTAAGCTCGAGAAAATAAATGTTGAGGATGTTGTTAAGCAAGTGGCACTTTCACGTCGTTTGCTGGAAATACGATTCAAGCAATTCACCAAGATGTCTGTTTACCAGTACATCATGAAGAAAAAAATGGATGTTTTTGCACAACTGCTCATAGAGAGTAAGGCTCCGGTTACTGAGATAGCCGCCCAACTGGGAATTACAGATATGAAAAACTTATCCCGGCAGTTTAAAACAATTGAGGGATGCTCTCCTCTGCAGTACAGAAAAGAGCACTCCCCCAACAAGAAAATTTAGATTTAAATGGTTAGTTCTAATAGGTATGTTTACCGGCCTCAACCGTTACTCGCTTCTCTTTATCGGCTCCATATTTCACAACCAGTTCAAACGGTTCGTTTGTGTCAATGGTAATATGGGGTACTTCGTTTACTGATTTACGCGGAGCAGCAATGAAGCTGATCATTCCTTTTGAACCGAAAGGCAAACGTTCAATGCCATTCTTCTCGGTCAGATTCATATCCCAAGTTACTGTTTTGTTTGAGTAATCGGAACGAATACCGATGATGAATTCAATAAGTTCGGCAATAGGCGGAAGTCCGGTCCATCCCACAAAATCTTTTCTGGCCATAAATCCGGGCTCACAGCTTTCCGGTGCATAATATTCAAAGAAGGTACCTGTTTTCTTGTATACCTCGAACACCTGACTGTAATGGTTTACAGCTATTTCGTGTGCCAACGTTCTGTATCCTTTTTCTGCCAGACCATTCATAACCATATAATTGGTTCCCGGCCATATTCCTCCCTGCCAGTAGCGACCGTCTTCTTTATATTTGGGATGATCGGCCGACAATGACGGAACACGATATTTCCTGTTGAACGTTTTGGGATTATTCAGTTCGGAAACCATTTTGTCCAACTTGCTCTTATCAAGAACATCTGAGTAAAGAGCCCAATAAGCTCCTATTCCTTTTGTTGGGCACAGTGAACCATCGGCATACTGGTCATAAAGAAATCCTGTTTTTTCGTCCCATAGGTTTTTGCGGATGTACTCTTTCAGCATCTTTACTTCGTCTTCAAAGTCTTCTATCTCCTGCCATCTTTCCAGATAAAATCCCATTTGAAGAAGTATATTTGCAGTGAATAGTTGCTGCAGATTGGTATCCAGCCACACCATGTGCCCGTTGCTGTAAATAGGATTGTACTTTGACTGTACTCTTGGCATGTTATCCATGCCCGTGCCCCAGCCACTGGACCAGTATGTTCCGTTTTGCCAGGTACGATTCAGTTTCAGCCATTTGTAATAGGCGCACAATACAGGGAAAACCTTATTGAGTCGTTCTGTATCGCCAAACTCTTTGTAATAGGCCATTTCCACCCAGGGAATAAGGTTAGGACCTGTACTTGTGGGGTCGTACCGTTCAAAGCAGTCAGATCCGTCAGCCCTTATCTCTCTGCAAATAAATCCATCGGGATGTTGCTTTGCATAAAAGTTATCAAGCGTATGCTGAAAAGGAAAGAAGCGGGCACCGTAACGGGCAAACAACATCATAAATGAGGTATCCCACATAAAGATATTGCCATTATAGGCCGTATCCAGATAACTAGCTACAAATCCTGATCCCGGAATTGGATCTTTTATATTACCTATTGCTATCTGCCAGGCATGCCAATACATCTCAATTTCTTTTTCGTGGCCAGCCCATACGGGATTGGGCAGAATAGCCTTTGCCTGCTCAAAAGTTCCGTGACTAATTATTTGGGGCTTCATTATGCGAAACTCATTCTCGGCCACCAAAGCATCTTTTACATAGGTGTCCTTATAGGGCAATTTATACTTATTCAGCACCGTAGTGTCCTGATTCTGAGCCAAAGCATTTAACGAAAAGCCCAGCATAACCGAACCTAAAGCCAGTCTTAATATTAATTTCATGTCATACATCGTTTAATAATTACATCTAACCTCCCAAAAGAGCCGTTAAGATAAGCTTTTAAAACTATTTTTCATTGCGAATAACACAAAAATCATTTCAGACAACTAAGGCTGAAGCACCCAGCAGACTGATATCTTCCTTTTTTGAAATCAGGATCTTAACATTATCAACTATCTTCTTATAAGGGAAATCGGACATTGATGTGAGCATACTTTCAGAGAAAAAAGGATAAGCTGTTGCAATTCCACCACCTAAAACAATAGCTTCGGGATCATAAGTATACAACACCACCTTCATCAGATTACCCAGATGAGTTCCTATTTCATTCCAGATAGCCAAAGCGTCTGAATCGGCTGCACAAGCTTTTTTATAAACCTCCTGACCAGTTGTATTATAATATCGAACAAAAAAGTCACTGCTGCAATAGTGCTCATAATCACTATCAAGATAAGCTAATGAGCCTATCTCTCCGGCTCCGGTATTGACACCATTGTATAACTTTCCATCAATAATGACTCCGGCTCCTACTCCTGTTCCCAAGGTAATACCGATTATATTTGAATAAGAGATACATTCACCAAACAACTTCTCGCCCAATGCAAAGCAATTGGAGTCATTATTAACGAAAACGGGAACATTGAATTTTTGCTGAAGGATATCTTTCAGATAGACCTCTTTCCAGGAAGGAATATTAGACACATTATACACAATGCCGTGTTCTGTATCTACAACTGAAGGAACGCCAATGCCAATTCCTTCAAATTGTTGCTGAGCCTCTTCTTCTATCATGTTTATCAGAAAAGTCAGCACCTCTTCTTCGCTTCCTTTTGAAGGGCAAGGCTTACTGATTTTCCGAACCACCTTCCCTTCATCAATCACTCCTACCCTTATATTGGTTCCTCCTAAATCTATTGCAATTTTCATAATATTCTAATTAAGTGATTAGTATCCTAAAGTTAACTATTCTCATTTTTTAAATCAGATAACAAAGTATTGATGATTACATCTTTAATAGCTTCTTAATTTTATCACATAAAGCTGTGTTCTCATATATTCCGGTAAAGTTTTCCGAACCCGGCCCAAAAGCATACACCGGTACCATTACACCGCTATGTCCGCCGGTTGAGAATTTTCCTACAATTTCTCCTTTATTAAGATCGCCACCTACTAATGTTAATCCACCCGTTTCGTGGTCGGCTGTTACAACAACAAGTGTTTCACCATCTTTGGCAGCCCATTCAAATACTTTTCCAATAGTCTTGTCAAAGTCAAGTACCTCCTGCATTAATAAATCAAGTTCATTTGAGTGACCATAATCATCCAGCTGTGAACCTTCTATCATCAGGAAAAAACCTTTTTTATTTTCAGACAGCAAGCCAATAGCTTTCATTGAAGCTTTCTCAAGGATATTACCACGAACCTTAGGTGCAGGTAAATCAAGGGTATCGAATACCGCCAGTACTTTACCCGACTTTATTGATGCAAGATCGTTCCATTTACGAGGAGTCTGATAACCTTTATTCTCCATCTCTCTGAAAAGATTTCTTCCGTCGGGTCTGTTTTCAAAATAGTTGGAACCACCTCCAAAGATGAAATCTACATCGCAAGTGGTATAATCGGCTGCTATTTCATAGCTTTTATCGCGATCTGGATTGTTACAACAGAAATCTGCCGGAGTGGCATCGTTCAGACGACAAGTAACCACTACACCGGTAGAGAGTTTTTTTGCCTTGGCAAAGTCTGTCAATGAAGGAAGAGGATTCCCGTTCACATCTGTTCCCACCATGTGATAATTCGTTTTATGTCCGGTAGCAAAGGCTGTTCCTCCAGCACCGGAATCAGTAATCAGCTTATTTGCACAATAGGTTTTTGAAAGGCCTACCGCCTGTGCATTATCCAGATTCAACTTACCTTTATTTACAGTCCACGCCGAATACATGTGCATCAGACTCATACCATCACCCACCATAAAGATTACGTTTTTAATCTTCTTGCCTTTTGGGGCCTGTAGTTTAACTACATCGTATGTATCTTCAATTGTAACTGTCTGTTCTTTGTCCTGACGACTTTGAGCCTGTGATGTTAAAGGGAATAACGCAATGAACAGAACCAAAGACGTTACTTTTACTAATATTTTTTTCATATTAAAATGATTATTAATTATTGGATGGATATGCGAATCAATACCGGAGCATGATCTGACAGGAATGTGGAGTTATTCATTTCTGCCAATACTCCATACTTTAAGACTCTTACTCCGTTACGAACGAAAATATAATCAATCAACGACCGTTCATTCAAAGGAATATTCCCAAAATCGTGGAAACTCCATGCCGGACCGTAAATAAGAGGTGATGCAGTGCGCGAATCTGTTAAGTGTTCGGCATCATTAGTGTCAGTCAGAGATTTAACTACACTGGATGATGGTTCAGCATTAAAATCTCCGGTAACAATAACGGGAAGTCCTTTGCTTATTTTACTAATATTGTTAAGAATCAGTTTTACACTTTCTCTACGGGCTACTTTCCCAACATGATCAAAATGGGTATTGAGTGCGAATACACTTTTACTGGTTCTTTTATCTTTCAGGATAGCCCAGGTTGCTATGCGTTCACAAGCACCATCCCACCCTAGTGATCCGGGAACGTTCGGTGTCTGACTCAACCAGAAATATCCTGATTTAATCAAACTGAAACGATTCTTCTTAAACCAAAGAGCACTATATTCTCCACCTTCTTTACCATCTTTGCGCCCCACTCCCAAAGCCTCATAACCAGGAAGAAAATTCTTCAGGTCGACCAACTGATTATGAAGTACTTCCTGCGTTCCTAAAATATCTACATCATAGAAACGAATGGCATTGGCTGCATTCTCTTTTCGATATTTCCAATTATTCAGACTGTCATCAGGATTATCATACCTGATATTGAATGTCATCACATTAATGCCGTTTACTTCCACATCTTGTTTCGGAGTAGTCCAGGAAACAAGGAAAGGCAACAATAATATTAAAAGATTCTTTTTCATATTTATATCATAATAACTTTTACTTAACATAAAGATTCTCCTTAGGTATTGAAGTGAATACTTTTGAGTGAGGTATTTTCCATGCCCACTCCATGCTTTCTCCTTCGTAATCCTCAAAATACAATAACTTGTAACTGTGGAATCCTTTTTTCAAAGCAATTTTCCCGCTTGCAGCTATCGCAGCATGTGAGCCATCATTGTTTACAACTTCTTTCCCGTTCACATAAAGTATACTGCCATCGTCTGATTTTGTCTGTAACTCATAGACTCCATCTTCAGGAACATAAATGAGACCTTCAAAGACAAATGCAAAATGATCGGGTTGCAAAGCTTTTGATATGGATGGTTCTGCTAAAATGCCTTTTTCTTTAACTTCTGCCAATGCGATATCAGAGACTTTATTGAACTGTCCTTCGTAATATTGATATGATGTTCCGTGCACGGATGGTGCTACATTTAAAGCCTCATCAAGAGCAGCCTTTGTTGCACGAATAATCATTGTGGGACTAGGTTCCAAACCTTCTTTGTAAGCTTTGGCTCTTATCTCTGTTGATTTATCGATTACAAAAGGATCATCATAGTTAAGCGATTGTTCATTGGGTTCTTCTCCGTTAAGCGTATATTTTATATCGCAACCGGGAGTAGCAGATCCCATTTTAATCTCTATCTGACCAAGAAAAGAATCCAGGTCTTTTTCAATATAAGGAGTTGAGACAAATGATTTCCTTGTATAAGAATACGGAGAAGCATTATCTGAGTAACCCCGTTTATAATTGGGCTCGGGGCACAGAGTGAATTTCAATATTCCTCCCTCCATTAGTTGATTATACGTTACATAGTTTTTATCAATAACGGTTCCGTTTAGCTCAACCTTTTCAATATAGGTGTTTTTCTCCGGATTGTTTGAGAGAATGGTTAGCTTCTTCCCGTTTGCCAAAGAGATTACAGCTTTTTCAAATAAGGGTGAAGTAATATTAAATTCATTTGAACCAGGACACACCGGATAAAGTCCAATGCTGCTAAGTACGTACCACGCAGACATCTGGCCGCAATCTTCATTACCGCTAATACCGTCAGGAGTGGGATGATACATCTCTTTCAACAACTGGCGTACCCACTTTTGAGTTTTCCATGGTTGGCCAACATAGTTATATAAATAGGCCATGTGATGGCTCGGTTCATTTCCATGAGCATACTGACCTACCAGTCCGGAAACATCTACCAGATCGCCCACCAAGGGAGAATTAGTGGTGAATAAAGAATCGAGGGCACTTACAAAGTTATCTTTTCCTCCTAAAAGGCTAATTAATCCATTAATGTCATGAGGAACAAAGAAACGATATTGCCAGGCATTGGCTTCAGTGTAATTGCGGCTAATCTCGTAAGGGTTAAATGAAGTATCCCAATTACCATCCAATCTTTTCCCTCGAAAAAAGCCTGTATATCCATCGAATACATTCATATAATTCTGAGAACGTTTTATGTATGTCTCGTAAATATCATTTTTACCCATCGCTTTAGCCATCTGTGCTATGGTCCAGTCGTCATAGGCAAATTCCAGAAGACAAGAGACTGATTCCTTTTTTATATTGGAAGGGATGAATCCGTTTTTAATATAATAATCGGCTCCTTTCTTATTCTTTTCAGAAGATGCCACCATCGCCTTCAATGCCTTTTCTGCATCAAAACCGCGTATACCTTTCAAATAAGCATCTGCAATAACTGATACCGAATGGTAACCAATCATGGTACCGGTTTCTCCGGATGACAATGGCCAAATAGGCAATTCTCCGGATTCATCATAAATGCTGAGGAACGAATTTACCATGTTTTTCACAAGGGTAGTATCGGTAAGTGTCATCAATGGATTCCAGGTACGGAAAGTGTCCCAAATTGAAAAAGTGGAATATTGCTTTTTATCTTTCGGCAGACGGCCAATGGACAAATCCTGACGACGATAATCGCCATTAACATCGCTGACAATATTAGGCACAACCAATGTATGGTACAATGCGGTATAGAAATTCTTTATTTCATCTTGCTGTCCGCCACTAACCTGAAAAGCAGAAAGCACTTTATTCCACTCATTACGTGAGGTGTTGCTTACAGTCTCAAAGTTAAACCCCGCAACATCGTGTTGCAGATTCTCGCGCGCATTCTCTCTGCTTACTATAGAGAGGCCAACCTTAACTACTATCGGATTATTATCTTTTGAATTAAATCCGGCAACAACCTGAATATTTTTCCCCTTAAGGGTTGTATTATTTAAAACTTTTTTCCCTTCATCAAAAAAGGTAAGAGACTGAATGGGCTGAGAGAATTGTGCTACAAAATAAACATATTGATTATCTACCCATCCACGGGTACGGCGCATACCCGAAATTTCATTAATCCCTGTTTTTTCGATATCACTTTCGTAAATAAACTCATTGTCCAATGAATGAGCTAAATCAATAACAATAGATTTCGGCGTTCCTTTAGGAAAAGAGTAACGATGAACGCCTGCATAAGTAGTTGACGTGAGTTCTGTCTTTATATTCCCATCTTTCAGTATTACTGAATAGTATCCGGGATATGCTTTTTCATCTTTATGAGAAAAGGGCGAAGCTTGCTGAATATCTTTTAAAGAAACAGTCTCCGAACTTTTGGCCAGAGGACGAAATAAAATATCACCCAGATCAATGCATCCTGTTCCACTTAAATGAGTATGCGAGAATCCATTTATGGTAGAATCGTTATAATAATAACCCGAGCAAGCATCCCAGTTACCAAAACGAGTATCCGGACTTAGCTGAGCTGCCCCAAAAGGCTGAGTAGCACCGGGATAAGTATGCCCATGTCCTCTTGTTCCAATAAAGGGGTCAACATTTCTTGCCAGTTCAATTCTCGTTTGATTACATCCGGGAAGCAAAAGCAACAGTGGTAATAATTTAAATACGGCCTTCATTTGTTTCTTTTTTTTGCGAAAGATAAGAAAAGGGATGAAGATTTCCTCCATCCCCTTTCATTGATTCATTCTATAAAGTTATTTGGATGGATAACCATCATTCTGTTTCAATGCACCCTTGGCTTTAATCACTTCATTAACCGCATAGGGCAACACACAATCTTTTGCATCGTAAGTCTTAGCTGACATAATCTGAATAACTCCTTTGTATGTTTTTCCATTCATAGTCATTTCCGCACCATTAGTAGTATCCAAAGCAGATGCTGCATCTGAACGATTTAAATACTTCAAACCATGTTTAGACGATTCCAAACGAGTCTTAGCATCAGTGTATCCTTCGGCAGCCCAACGTTTAAGGTCCATTACACGATCAGTATATTCACCGGCCAGCTCACAACGACGTTCGTGCATTAAATCATAGATTGTAGGATTCTTATATGGTTCACCCATACCGGCACGCTTAGTTATTCTGTTTAGCACAGGAGCAGCTTCACCACTTTTACCTTGCTCAATCAAAGCTTCAGTTTTAAACAATAGCATTTCAGCAAAACGCATAATAGGAACATTCAAATCTGTTGTAGGACGGTCACCGTTACTTGAAACATAGGTAGAAACTCCTGCTCCTTTTGAATCAATAGAACCATATTTATAAGGTTCCATATATTTATTGAACATAAACCCACATTCAAGGTCAGTTGAAGAGTAGAACTTGCGTTTCTCACCAAAGAATGTAAACTCATCGCCATATTGCAAGATAGTAACCGGACGACGTAAATCATTCTGATCATATTCAGCCCATAATTCCAATGTTGGTTTAAAGTTACCCCAGCCATTATATCGTCCCCAGCCTTTATTATCAAGACACATTCCCGGGAAAATACTTCCGGCTATTGTTGCACCAGTTGAATTAACAGACCATATAGACTCTTTACCCCATTCGTTTGCAACAGTAAAGACATCGGCAAAATTATTTAGCAAACCGCGTCCGCCTTCTGTTTCCAGTTTATCTACCAAAGCAGGAATCTGTGCCCATTTTGTTTTATCATGCTGTGCCCAGTAAGCATAGGTTTTTACCTTTAATGCAATTGCAGCATCTTTAGTAGCACGGCCATAATCAGCTTCTGTATATTCATTAAACCAGGGAAGTCTTTCAATTGCTTTATCCAGATCCTTGATAATGAGATCATAATTTTCCATCACAGTTGCTCTTTGTGGAGGAATTGTACTGTCATCATAAGGATTATAGTCCTCATATCTTACAAATGGAACTCCATTATCAGCTCTTCCGTAACGGTAGGCGATCATGAAATGAGAAAAAGCACGCAAGAAATAGGCCTCACCAATATGGCGACTAATAGCAACAGAAGGACTTTGTAATTTCAACCCATTATAAATGATGTTGTTTGAACGAGCCATCATCTGGTACATATAATTATAGATATCCTTAATACTACCTTCCGTATTTCCATCCATATTCAGGTTAGCCAAGTTCATTTGAGCGTTACCTCTTGCACGGGAATAGAACACATCGTCTGATGCTCCTTGTTCCCAGAACAGATTTCGTCCCCAGGTCTCTTCTAATTCCATATTTGAATAAACCGCAACTAAGGCGTCACTAAAGTCCTTATCTGATTTCCAGAAACTAGCTTCAGTAGCAGTTCCTTCTGATTTTACATCCAGCCAATCATTACACGATGCTAAAGTGAGTGATGACAGCAGTAATATTGATAATGTTTTAAATTTCATCTTTTAAACTTTTAACCGGGTTATTAAAATTTCAATTTTAATCCTAATGAGAACGTTCTGGCTACAGGATATTGTCCACCATCAAGACCTACTCCACCAACTTCAGGATCAATTCCGGAATAGGATGTAATTGTAGCAAGGTTATCAACGCTAAACGTTAAATCCAATGAACTGTTACGTGAAGCTAAATAGTTCCATTTCTGAAGCAGGCTGGTTAGCGAGTATCCAACAGTAACATTCTTGACTCTCAAGTAACTTCCATTTTCCAGATAATAATCAGAAACAGTAGTAAAGTTTCCATTTGGATCAGAAGCCGAAATACGAGGAACATCGTTGTTTGGACCATCCAGAGCTTTCAGAATTTCACGTGAGCGATTAAAGTTACTTACTGATTCATTCAATGTAAGGAACTTGTAAGCATTGAAAATCTTAGTATTGGCAACACCTTGCAACATCATGCTGAAGCTTAGCTTTTTCCAATTAAAACCAGTAGAGAATGCATAAGACAATTTAGGCATAGCATTACCCATAAATTCTTTATCACCACTGTCTATTGACCCATTACCATTTTTATCAATAAACTTCAGATCGCCAACTTTTGCTTTTGGCTGAATTTGTTTTCCATCTGCACTTTTGTAATTATCAATTTCAGCCTGAGTTTTAAATACTCCATCGTTCTTAACCAAATAAAAGGAATACAATGGCTGTCCTTCTTCAGTACGGAAAGGATTCAACTCTTTAAATGTCCCACCATCTGTCCATACAGGTTTGTTACCGCTGGCATCAGCAGCACCAATATTATAAACTACATTTTTCAGGGTTGCAAAGTTTCCGCTTACCCAATAATCAACGGCTCCGATTTTATCTTTCCATGTTGCTGCAAATTCAAAACCACTGTTGTGAATTTCACCATCATTGATATACATTGCACCCAATCCGATACTTGATGTCCATCCTGCATCCTGCTGTCTGATCAATCCCATTGTTTTCTTCTTAAAGTAATCGGCTACGATATTCAATCGGTTATCAAACATAGCAAGGTCAATACCTAGATCCAATTGTTCTGATGTTTCCCATGTTAGTTTTGCATTGTACCCGTTTGCTTTATATTTACCGGTCATTACAGGAGCATCTTTACCTGCTTGCTGACCTACATCACCACTTCCAAACACATAGTTTGAATAAGTTGGATAACCATATCCATAAGCAATTGATCCCACGTTACCAATACGTCCCCAACTGGCACGTAATTTAAGTAGATTCAGTACATCACTTTTCGGCATAAAAGGTTCGGAAGTTAACTTCCATGCAAGAGTAGCTGAAGGAAAGTCACCATATTTCTGACCTTGGGGAAGACGACCTGCATAGTCACGTCGCATAGACGCTGTCATGAAATAACGATCAGCCCAACTATATGAAGCTCTACCTACAATAGATAGATTTCTGTCAAATGCATAAGAATCGCTTGAATTAAGATATGTTCCGGCATTTCCGAAATACATTAAAGCTTCCTCTTCGCTTTCAAAATCATTCGCTGCAGCAGAGAAATCACGATACTTATATTCTGTATTTGTTGAAGATGCCATCAAACCAATGTTGTGACGGTTGATTACGCGATCATAAGTCAATGTATTCTCAATGTTCCATTCGTATGACTTGGAACTGAAATATGACAGACTATTTCTATTCAACGGTTTACCTGGTTCCAATCGTCTTGGAGAGAAATTTTTCTGGAACGCATTATTAGATTTATACGTAAAACGTGAAGTAAAGTTCAGCCCTCTGATAGGTTCCATAATATCAAGGAAAGTGGAAGAGGTTGTCTTTGACCAGTTATAATCTAGAAAATTAGCAGTCAATGTTCTTACTGGATTAATCACATCACCGTGAATATCGGAATAATTACTTCCATATTTAGAAATGTAAGCAGCATCCTGAGGAGCAGTTCCTCCAAATGAACCATCGGCTGTATAGACTTCTGCATTACGAGGCATTTCGAGAGCACTAAGAATAACTCCGGATTCAGCACTGCTTGTATTCACATCTCGGGGGTTTGTTTGTTGCCAGCTTAAATCTTCGCGTAAACGAACGTATTTATTGAATTTGAACTGAGAGTTGAAGCGTGCTGTAACTTCCTTATTATAAGTATTCAATAAGGTTCCCTGTTTATCATTATATTCTAGTGACAAACGATTTGAAAAATCTTCCGTTCCTCCCGACACTGAGAAATTATGACGCTGATAAGTTGCTGTTCTGAAAATGGCATCAACCCAGTCTGTACGATTAGTTCCGATATATGGATTCTTGGTAACATTCCAGCCATCAGGTAAATATTGTTCTCCACCTAATGCTGCTGCCCGCACCTTTCTCTCTTCATCAATGGTCAAAGATTGTGGCAGGTTCTGTGAAGTCGATAAACCACTTACCACACTATATTCAAATGTTGGTTTGCCAGCAGAAGCTTGTTTGGTTGTAACCAATATAACACCGGCCGATCCTGCATAAGCACCATAAATAGCAGCAGAAGCCGCATCCTTTAATACAGTAATGGAAGTTACATCACTAAAGTTGAATGGAGCACCGGGAACACCATCTACAACATACAATGGAGATTCACCGCTTCGTGATCCCATACCACGAATAGTAATGGTTGGAGTTGATCCTGTGTGACCACCATTAGATACAACAGATACACCTGGAATCTGACCTTGCAACATTTCAGCAGCATTTGACACTGGACGTTCTTGTAAAGCATTTACATTGGCCACGGTAGATACGGCAGCCGAAAGGTCACCCTTCTTCATCTTACCATACCCAATTACAACAATTTCATTTAAAGTCTTTGAATCTTCCTTTAAAATAACACTTAGCTTATTTTTATTACCTACAGTAACTTCCTGACTATTGAATCCAACATAGCTGAATATCAAAACAGCATTATTATCAACGGCAACAGAGAAGTTACCATCAAAATCAGAAACTGCATTATAATTTGTGCCTTTAATTTTAATGTTTACACTAGGAATTCCCACACCTTTTTCATCTTTTACCGTACCTACAACTTTACGTTGCTGCTGAACAGCTTCCAGATTCTGAGCTTCACCGCTCCGTGATGACATAAGAACAGACGACAGAATTTGTTCGGGTTTAGACGAACCACCATTAACTTCTGCGCTTAAAGGCAATACGCCAATTGCCAAAGCACCCCAAATAAGGTACCATCGTTGCGTTTTTCTCATTGTTTTTCTTGTTTTAATACACATACAAATAGGTTTTTTGGTTTCAAATATTAAATTTTAAACTCAGGCAAAAGTCATTGTTTTATCTTTTACCATGATGTCAACAAGGTTAAATTTATGTTTCAAAATATTTTTTAATGTAAAAATATAGACAAAAACATTTTTCATTAGAGCAAGTATTCAAACAGTAAAATATGCCATATAAAGGCAAGTATAAGAGATTTAATTGAGGTAAGAACTAATTGTTTATCTCATAGGCTATAAGTGTTATTAACAAAGTAAACTTATTTTCTTTTGATGTAAAAGTAGCATCTTCTAAATAAGTTCAAGCAGCAAATTGCGAATATAATTCTTCTTTTTACGAAATTAAATCAATGATTAAACAAAAACTGGGAAATTTTGGTAGGTTGGTCAGTATTTATCAGGTCGACTCCAAGTTTCATAAATTCTCTCCACGCATCTTCCGTATCAGGTGTGTCCCAGAAACGTACTTTTTTTCCAGTCGCGTGAATAGAATCTACAACGGTTTTTACTTTCTTATAATCAGCAGTCGTCATATTCCCTACTCCGTTCCAGCTACTAAGATCCTCGAAAGAGAGGCTAATCTGAGGAACCCTCTTGCTTTGTTCTTCCGTATAGTTAACATTGGGAAAACCGTCAAAATAGATAATAGAGGGATAATTCTTTAATTCGTCAGGACTAAGTACATACCCACTGATAACCACACGAACTGCAGCCGGATTATTAAAAACATCAAAGCATTCCATATATTCCAATAACTGTTTTACCAAAACCTGAAGGGTAGCCTTAGTATCATCCTTAAAATCGACCATCAGCTGAAAGCCATTTCCACCAGAATAACCACAACCATGATTCAATGTCATCTCCTTCCTTATGGGATCCAGATAAAGAGCCTTCAAAGTTCTGTCACTTTTAATATCTTTCTCCTCGTGAGCAACCAGCAATTCACCATTCCTAAGAAATACATCGGCTTCAATTGAAGCACATCTGGAAGAATAGGCTGTATAAAAAGGAACATTCTGCATATAGTCATTGTGTGAATGAACATTTTTCTCCGGAGTATACTTCAACTCCTGAGCTTCAGCTGGTACCAAAAAGAAAAACGAGATTGCAAAGGATATAATATATCCTATATTTATTAGCTTCATACTGTTAGATAATTAGAATAAAAGGAATAGTATTAGAGTGACTATAAGCAACATCACCTAATATTCTTGTTTGTTATTTAAAAGTTCCCGGAAAGACAGTGCTGCATATCTCACTTCCATCGAGTAAGCGAATAAAAGTTGAGAAGCCACGTTCACCTTCTTTTAAGTTAATGATGCGGGCACCATTCTGAATATCAACGTAAGTAGTTTTTCCACCGGAGAACCTTCCGTAACCAAGGGCTATTCCATAGAGGGAAGCCAGATAATCGTTATTGTGATCGTGACCAACGAACACGCCCATCACGTCTTTACTTTCCAGCATAGCAGTAAACATTCCCGGGTTGACAGATGCAGGACACTCATCTTCCAGACGAATACCTACTGGATTGTTTCGTTCATTTTTGTATGCCTCTTTATATTCAGGCAAAGCTATATGGAAAAAAGCCAAAGCTGGAAGAGGCTTTCCGCCGTTAGCCTCAGTAATCCGTGCACTGGTATTTCGGTACCATTGTATCTGTTCGAAAGAAAACCATCCATACCCTTTTACTGTATCAACCTTTGAATAATCATTTGAATCCATGCAATAGAGCAAAGCAGAAGTATTACTATTTTTAGCAGATTTTATCTCCAATGCCATATCAGACAATCCTTTGGAATCCTTTTTATTTATACAGTGAGGTGTAGCAGTAATGATCGCTGCAATTTCAGAACGATTTAAATCTTGCTCAGCATCATGGTTTCCCATTGTTATTACAAATGGAATACCCTTTTTTGCCAATGGTTTCAACACCATTTCCCATCCGTCACGGGCAGGTTTACCAGTTACCACATCACCGGTAAAGACTATTAAATCAGGATTTTCTTTATCCAGCGTCTCATTAATTAACTTAATAGCATTAAGAGACTCAGCATTACCAGGTACCACATGGGTATCTGTAAATTGTACTATTTTAAATGTCCCGTCATTACGGAAACGAAGTTGCTGGGCATTTACCTCTCCTAAAAAGGAAAATACAATCAATGAAATTAATATCAGACCCTTTTTCATTTTATAGCTTACGAATTACGTTTTTCTTAATATTGTAAAAATAGCATCTTTATGAGAAACAAGAATAGCAAATAACGAATAATAATCTTCGTTTTACGAATTACCCAGTTACATCTATAATTAAGCACCACTATCTAACCGGATAATTGAAACATAAAATAAATAACCTCAGGTTGCAAAAATATTTTTTGTTTTATTTTCCAAAGGAAATTTGTTTTATTAGAAAATATCTATATCTTTGCATCGTTATTTCTCGAGGAACTTATTTCCATAGGAATATTACTAATAGAAAGAATTAAAAACAAGTCCCAATGATAAAACAGAAATTCAAAAAGTATTGGCTTACATTGCTGGGAGTGGCAATCGGAGTTGTGGGAGGTTACCTTTATTGGCGCTATATAGGATGCGAAAGCGGTAGCTGCCCAATTACATCCTCACCTTATATTAGTTCATTGTGGGGTGCAGTTATGGGAGGATTAGTGTTTAGTATGTTTAAAGTAGAGAACAAAAACGATAAATAAGATGTTAAGAAACTGGGATTTCGCCCGCATCATAAAACTTGTTGCAGGTATAGGCATCGGCATTTATGCTATAACCTCAAAAGAATATTCATTTTTGTTCCTGGCTGGGTTCTTTTTCCTGCAATCTATACTGAATGTATCTTGTTGCGGAGCAGGAGGATGCTCTTCCAATACCAACAATAGTGAGAAAGAAGTATTTAAAGGAGAAATTAAACAGTATAAACCGGAGAAATAATGAAAAAAATAGCATTAATATTCCTGATGGCGGGGCTGATATTCACCTCGTGCAACGGACAACAAACTAACAAACAAAGTGATAACAAATTAAAAACTGAAAATAAGATGAAAACAATCCATTTAACAAAAGCAGAGTTTTTAAAGAAAGTAGCTAATTATGAAGCTAACCCTAATGAGTGGAAATACTTAGGTGACAAGCCTGCCATCGTTGACTTTTACGCTTCCTGGTGTGGACCATGTAAAACAATTGCTCCTATTTTGGAGGAGTTGGCAGCTGAATACGGTGATCAGATTTATATCTATAAAATAGATACTGAGGAAGAGGAAGAACTGGCTGCAGCATTTGGTATCCGCAGTATTCCATCATTACTGTTCATACCAATGAATGGAAAACCACAAATGGCTCAGGGAGCAATGCCTAAATCGGCATTCAAAGAAGCCATTGAAAACGTGCTGCTTCAAAACTAACGTTTATGGCACTAACCATTGATAAAAGCCGTTGCCCGCAAAACCACCGCTGCCCGCTCTTACGAGTTTGTCCCGTAGGTGCTATCTCTCAGGACGGGCACAACCTTCCGGTTATTGATGCTGAGAAATGTATTGAATGCGGAAAGTGTACTAAATACTGCGGAATGCAGGCGGTTTACAAAAGATAAATCTGTAGTTTCTCATAGTTCATAGTAGAATAGCCAAAGGAAATCAAATATCCTTTGGCTATTTCTTTATCTTCAAATTATTCGCTACCATTTTACACACTCTTAAGCTACTCCTTATCCAATCAAACTCTAAGTACTTGAAAAAACTTGAAAAAGTTATGTGCTTCTACACCCGGGTGAAGAGATCCTGAACACCCAGATCTAAGGGTAATGTACACCGGGGTGGAGAATTATCATACACCCGGATGGAGACAATAGCCAGAACTCTAGTTTATTTTTTCACGCAGTTCATGTTTTATATATCGCCTAATGGTCCTGAGCTTAGGATGTACAGCAAATTTAGGACGAAGAGAGGTCAAGATAATATGGTTCAGTTATTCCTCAGCAATAATCACTCCCCACGGCTCAACAGTAATCTGACTACCTTTTTTCAACGACTGGTTGTCCAGTAAAGAACGACTGTCTGCATAAGGATATTCAACGCATAATAACCGGATAACGATATTTTCCATTGAAAGGCAACAGACCGATACGATTTGCAGCACGAGCCACAATCTTCTGCAGCAAGTCCTGTGAAGGAACAGTAGCTAAATAAATAAGATGTCCCTTTCCGTATGAATTTTCAGTAATGCAAGGCCACTTCCCGAAGAAAGGATGATCAATGTAAGCCAAAGGCTTGGCCGTAGTAGGCTGAAGAAATTCAAACCAGGTACTAACAGTATTTACTGGCTTTATAGAGTGCTACCTTATGATTGGAAACAACTTTTGTTAATCCTTGTGGAGCAATCTTTAATAATTAGAACAAAAAAGGAAACATCCTCCCGGACATTCCCTTCAACCTAACCATTTTGAGAACTATAATATATCTTGTGTTATCTTTTAAAATCATATTCCAAAAAAATACCACTTAGGGTACGGATATATGTTTTAACCTCCTTCTCTTCCTCATGGAGTTCAATCACCCTGGCTCCTCTTTCAAGTATTTCTTTGTATGCAGTAACATAGCCTGACTTACGGCCGTAGGCCAAACGAATATTTGCCAGTGAACCAATAAAATCATCATTATGATCATGCCCCACAAAAGTAGCCATTACATCTTTCTGTTGAAGGAAGGCCCAGAAAAGTCCGCTATTAATTCGCGGCGAACAAACTTCCTCCGAATGATTTCCTAATGTACTTTTCTGATTTCTCACATATTCATATTCAGGCAGAGGAATATGGAAGAATGCAAGAGCCGGCAATACTTCGCCATTCTTTTCGGAGAACTTATTGCTTTGGTCCACATACCAGTCAATCTGACTTTTCTTTATCCAGTCATAATATCCCATTATGGAATCATTAGTATATGCATGAGAATCGAGAAGGTAAACAAGCCATGCGTCTTTGTCACTATCCGACGACTTTATTGCCAATGCAGAATTGCCCACACCGTCTACTTCCTTTCCCGAATCCTGAGTCACATTATAAGGATTGTTCTGCAGATATTCAAGTACTTCACGTTTTGGCATGTCACTTTCGGTATCGTGATTACCAAATGTTACAGCAAAAGGAACTTTCAGGTCGGTCATCGGCCGGGTAACCTGCTCCCAGCCCTTCCGGGCTCCTTTGGAAACAGAGATGTCGCCGGTTATCACTACAAGGTCGGGCTTTTCCGCCTCAATAACTTCACGCATCATCATCTCCGTACTATCATTATATATTTTGTACTTGCAATCGTTATGCCAGTGAATATCTGTAAACTGAACAATCTTAAACTGATTATTTCTAAACTTCAGTTCAGGAGATTTTGCAAACAAAGGTAATGCTACTATAAGTAGTAACATTACCAATAAAATCTGTATTTTCTTCATGTGCTATATTCTATTTTTCCCACCAAAGAGCATTGTTAATATTATCCTGCCCTCCAAATTGTCTGTCGAGAGCAGCTTTCACATTTGCCGCATTGTTATTATACTCAGCTTGCGGATACATCCATCTTTTAGGAACATTAACGCCAGCTTGTCTTCTGAATGCAGGATAACCTGTACGCAGATGTTCAAAGAATGGAGTCCACATACCCTGAAAATAAGATTGAATATATTTCTGATCAACAATTCTTTCTATTTTTTGTTCTGCTGAAAGCCCTGTAAGAGTATTCTTTGGTGAAGCAATATAAGTAATCGCTGCAGATTCTCCCAGATAACCGGCATAAGCAGACACGTAAGTTTCATAGAACCTGAACGATGCCTTAACAGCTGCTGCATAATGAGTTGCTGCATCTCCGGTAATCCATCCACGTACAATAGCCTCAGCCAAGATAAGTTCCTGTTCAGAATAGCCCATCAGTATCTGAGGTTCGTTAACCGCACTGGCATAAAAGCGGGAATGAGGCTTTGAAATGTTACCTGCCACAGCTTTCGCATTTACCTTAGCATACGGTGCAGCAGGATCACCACCATCATAACTACTAAAATCGTCCACTGCCAGTCCGGCACTCTTCGCGTTCTTGGTTTGTGTACAGAATGTAAATAAACGCGGATCTTTCTTATCGGCCAGCAAAGCCACAAAAGTAGAATCCATATACATTCCCGATCCAAACGTACTACTATTGAACATTGGATACCTGTTTCCCTCCTGGTCCAGATAAACCAATTGAGCATTATCTGCAGAAGAAGTCATTAGTGGCTGATTGGCCACAATAGCAGCAAAATCCGTTTTCACCGTACTCGAAGCATCTCCCGCTCTTTTGCTAAGAGTAAGCAATACTTTGAGTCGGAAAGCATTTATCGTTCTACGCCATTTGGTAATATCTCCTCCAAAAACGATATCTCCGGACAGGTTATTCGTTTCTTTTGAAAGAATATCATTTGCAGATTTCAATTCAGACAGTATTCCTTTAAACACATTTTCCTGAGTATCATAAGCCGGAGTATAGTTATCACTGCTCTCTCCTTTCAAAGCTTCGGAATAAGGGATATCACCAAAAGTCATTGTCAGCTTATACAAGTAATGTGCCCTAAAAAAGTGAGCCAAAGCCACATATCCATTGGCAGATATTTTTTCGGATGCTTCTTGTAGTTTCTTCACATCCTTCAGGTTGGAGTAATAAGAGAAAGAACCTCGGTTCCATTTATAGAATTGCTCACTGTTTTCACCATCGGACTGAACAATATACTTTGATGCATAAAGAGGATCCAGACTATTTTCACCAAATGCTTCCCAGCAAATATTGGTTAGCAAAAGTTTAGGGTGAGTTTCGGTAGGATTATTCGGATCCGTATTCAGTTCTTCAAAGTTGGTACATGAAGAGAATATCAGTAAAGATGCAAATATGATTGATAATATTCGTTTCATTTTATCTGTTTTAAATTGAATAGTTTTATAGTTTAATTGTTGCACTAACACCTACATAACGGGCAGAAGGATCTTGCAAACTGCTATCTGAAGATCCGAAATCAGGATCAACATAAGGAACATTCTTCAGCACAAACAGGTTGTTTCCGAAAACGGTTAGATCGAGCCCTTTAAATGTTTTTTTACCTATAATGTTAGTGAGGTCATAAGAAACAGCCAGACGTCTCAATTTCAGATAACTTCTGTCAAAGGCATTGGCAAACTCCTTACTCTCTTTTTCTGTAATCACTGCTCTGTAAGGATAGTTCTGGCACCATGTCTGCCAACTCACGGCTGTCATATTTTTCTGATAAGTACGTGTATCCGAAGTAACATTCCCATTTACGTCTCTTACCAAAGAACCACCTGTAACAACAACCCCATCAGGAACATAAACCGGTTTACCTGCTGCATATTCAGCATCTCTCCAGGTTACTGATTTAGGATGGCGACCGCCCCACCACATTTTCTGATTTGTTGTAGAAACCATCATACCGCCAATAGCACCATCAAAGTCAACATTCACACGGAACTTCTTTATCTTGAATACATTCTGGAAGCCGTAACGTACATCAGGATTAGCATGACCAACATTGGTCAGATAACTATCTTTAGTTGGCATACCTGTTGTTGCATCAAGAATCACTTCGCCCGAAGCGCTCTTTTGCCATTGAGTCACATAAAGAGCATCCGTGCGGTCACCCTTCTTCAGGTTACCATACTTAGCCATGTCATTATATACTTTGGTAAGTTTGCTTGCATCAGTAGTCCAGTTAGTAGTAAAGCTCCAGCTAAAGTTTTTACCTTTTATCGGCTCTGCGCCTAGCACAAGCTCAAGCCCGTTGGTTGTGCTTACGTTTCCATTTACTTTTCTGGTAGTAAATCCGGAAGCTTCAGAGATTGGCAAGTCAATAATCTGGTTTTCATCAATTACATGATAGTAGGTCAGTTCCACATTCAAACGGTTTTTCAGGAATGATGAAGACAATCCCAATTCATAAGAAGTTGTTTTCTGTGGTTTAATATTGCTGTTGACCAATGCTGAAGGATAAGTAACTGAAGGAGTTGAACCATACATTGTACTCTTATTATAAGAAGAGGTAATGCTATAAGGATCAAGATCACTTGATACAACTGCCCATGAGCCGTGTGCTTTTAAATAATCAATAGCCTTTGGCAACTTCACATATTCTGATATCAGTGTACTTAAAGCCACAGATGGATAGAAATAAGAGTTATTTCCTTTTGGAAGAGTTGACGACCAGTCATTACGTCCGGTTACAGTAAGGAAAGCAGCGTTGTAAATGTCCAGATTCACTGTTCCATAAAGACTGTTGATTGCTTTTTCCTGAAGATTGTTTGTAGCAGAAACCGGACCCTGGCTATTGCTCAGGTTATAAACACGGGGAACAATAAGACCATCGGTTGATTGATACTCCTGCTGGTATCTGCGATAGAAAGAAGAAGCACCTCCATTAACAGTCAATGCCAGATTCTTTGAGAATGAATAAGAGTAAGTAGCCAATACATCGGCATCCACATTCAGCTGACGAGTGTTCCAATCCTTATAATTTCCATCACGTGAGTCGCCATAATTCATGTATGACTTTGGACTGCACATATCTTCAAAGAGAGTTTGCGAACGAGCCGAGGTACGTCCCTGAATAGTAAAGTTAGGAAGAACATCCCATGTTAATTTAGCCTGACCATCAAGCACGTCGCGATTATGCTGTTGAGTCAGTTCTTCCGTCATGAAATAAGGATTGTTATACCATGCATAGTTGTAATTGGCTTGCACATATCCATCCTGATCAGGGCGGTAAAGATGTTTTTTCAATTCGCGGATATCCACATCATCACTCATCCATAGTACAATCGTATAGATATGGTTCTTAGGACCATAACCATAACGTGGATAATTGGGTGAATAGACCTTGTTATATGAAAGATTCACATTGAATTTCACATTATCAGTAACGTTATATTCATTATTAAAAGTCAGCCCGCCAGTCTGTACGCTTGTATTAGGAACCTGTCCACGTTGATTGGCATAGTTTCCTGAAAAATAAGTATTTGAGCGTTTTCCTTTGTAAGCCAACGAGAAATTTTCTTTCGTTACAATACCTGTGCGCAAAAACTCTTTCAGATTATTGTGAGGTTCAAAAGCGATAGGTACACGTTCATAAAGTGCACGGTTATCGTAAATTGATCCGGCCACATTTCCCCACCAGGGAATAGTTTCTCCTGTTTGTTTGTTACGAATAGGACTGTTCCACTGTTTAACAAGTAATCCGGGAGTAAACTTTGGTCCCCAGGTCATATCACCGTCAGAGATACCACCATCGGCTCCGTCCCAAAACTCATATTTGCCTTCCGATCCACTACCATACTGATGTTGTGTTTCAGGAAACACTGTAAATCCCGCAGAAATCATGGAAGAAAGATTAGCCGTTACCTCCAGCCCCTCTTTCTTTGCTTTCTTTGTTGTGATAAGAATAGCTCCGTTCTTACCTCTTGAGCCATATAAAGCAGAGGCAGAAGTACCTTTCAGTACATTGATATTTTCCACATCTTCATTAGGAACATCGAACAAATCCGATTCAATAGGAATACCGTCCACCACAATCAGCGGCGTTTTTCCCCTTAACGTAAATGCCGGAGCCTGAAAAAGTCCGGTAGGATTGGTCACCGTAAGTCCGGCAACCTGTCCTGTAAGTGCGTTGCCCAGATTTATAGAGCTTGATTCCTCAATAGTCTTCGCACTAATCTGCTGAGTAGTATAGCCCAGTTTCTTCTTCTGTTGTTTGATACCCACAGCTGTAACCACAACCTCGTCGAGTTCTGTGGATTGATCATTCATTGTTACATCAATAATTGTTTTGCCATTTACAGCCACCTTTTGCGAAGAAAAACCAATAAATGAAAACTCAAGCGTTCCCTTAGGAGACACATCAATGGAATATTGTCCATCCATGCCGGTCACAGTTCCTTTGGCAGCCTTATTCATTACCTTAACCGAAACTCCGGGAATCGCCTCTCCCGACTTATCCCTAACAACACCTTTTACTAAAATCTGGCTATAAACCAATGTGCCAGTTAAAAACAATAAGCAAAATGAAAGTAGAATTTTAATCTTCATTACTAGTTAGTTTAATAAATACTTTTTACCTTAACCTTTTTAAAAACCTCTAATTGATAGTCAGCCTGTTTTCTGTTTTTATGAAGAGCCTCTTCAAAAGAGTTTGTTTCTTCCGTGTCAATAGCAGCCAGCGCCACCTCTATTACCTGATTCAGATTTCGCTGTGCATCTTCCAGCGTCATCTGTTTTTCCTTTACTTGCTTTTTCAGGAACTTCTCAACATTATTCACTGCATTAAATATTTCCGGTTTTCTAATAACCGTTCTGGTTTGAGGATCACCTGGTACCACTTCTTCCTTAGTAACATAGAGTGATTTCACCAGCTGCATCATGCAACCCATCTTACCACCTAAAGCATAATTATTGTTGTTAATCTCCTCAGCAGAGAATTGAGAAGTGATTCCGGAAAGAAATTCCCATGTAGGAGTAGCAGGTTTTGATGAAGCAGCCTCTTCTGAAGATTCCACCTTAGAGTGCTTGCCACCTTCGTTCATAGCCAATGGACCAATTATTTGTGCATTTGCAGCCAAAACACTCATTAAAGCACCAAGCACTGATAATAAAATTACTTTTGCCATAACATTATTCTTTTTGTTTGCGCAAAGGAACGATAGTTATGTTTCAAAGCTGTGAAGCAGAAATTACGAAGTCTTTAACTATTAGTTACATTTTGAAAGAGAAAATAAGAAAGTTTAGGCACAAGAGGACATACCGAAAAATACCACAATACGAAGTTATACTAAGATAAAGTGGTACACATCGTATTTCTATCCCTGACGTTTTACATATTCAGATGGAGCTATACCGTATTCATCTTTAAAGCATTGCCTAAAGTAAACCACATTATTGAATCCTACTTTATACGCAACTTCGGAGATTTTGTATTTACCTTCCAAAAGCAGTCGCTCTGCATTCTGCATTTTTACTTTTCGGATATACTCGTTGGTGGATAGATTTGTCAGTGCTTTCATTTTCCGATAAAGCGTAGAACTACTCATACACATTTTATCTGAAAGATAGGTAACATCTATTTTGTCTGAGCTAAGATCTGCTTCGATATACTGAGTGACTATCTTGATAAACTCATTGTCCAGTTTGTTTAATGAGTTATTGGCCACCTCTTGTTTGGAAACAATATTTGTACCTGAAGAGAATAATGCAGCTAGTTTCTTTCTTAATTCAAGTAAGTTGCTAACCCTGCTTTTCAACAAGCTAGCATTAAAAGGCTTAGTAATGTATGAGTCCGCACCAACGGTATAACCATCTTCTTTGTCCTGCATTGAATCTTTTGCTGTTAGCAGTATAATGGGAATATGACTGGTACGTACATCCTGTTTTAATCTCTTGCATAATTCCACGCCATCCATTTCAGGCATCATAATATCGCTGATGATAATATCCGGAATAATTGTGACAGCTTGCTCCAGACCTTTCTTTCCGTCTTCGGCACTAATCACTTCGAATGCTTCAGAGAACGTTTCGCATATGTATTCACGAATATCCGGATTATCTTCTACTACCAAAAGGATTTGCTTTTCTGAACCAGATTCAACTTCAGTGGTTTCAATAGATTTTGGTTCATCGGTCTCTTGAACATCAGCATGCAATGCGTTTGGATATGTATTGTGAGTCAGCAATCTCAGGAAGAAGTCACTCCCCTTCCCTACAGAACTCTCTACCCATATTTCACCTTCGTGTAATTCAGCCAGGTTCTTTACTAAAGCAAGTCCTATACCTGTTCCCGATGCCTGATATTTACTATTGGCCTGATAATATCTTTCAAAAATCCGGGGCAAAGCGTTTGGTTCAATTCCGTATCCGGTATCGCTAACCTTTATTTCAGTATACTCTATCTGATCTTTCAATGTAGAATATAAGGATATAGTGATAGCACCTTTTTCTGTATATTTTATGGCATTTGAGATAAAGTTGTCGAGAATAATAGTAACCACCTCTTTATCGAATACCAATGACATATCTTCTTTTTCTACAACGATATTAAAATCTACATTCGGTTTACGATTCAGTTCTTTGTATTTTAACCCTATTTCCTGAATAAGCTCTGCTATATTATCTTTACGGACACACAGATTGCGGTTCTGCGTTTCTGTCTTTCTGAATTCTAATATTTGGTTGATCAGATTCAGCAGACGGATAGCGCTTTGATGTATCACAGAAATTTTATGAGCCTGCTTAACCTGCAGAGACTTTTCTTTCATCATATCTTCCAGCGGACCAATAATAAGGGTCAAAGGAGTACGCAATTCATGGGTGATATTGGTATAGAACCGTAAGCGCTCGTTGTTCAGTTCCTGCTCCTGTTCATGCTTTTTCCTTTCCATCTGATAAGTATTTCTCCAATTAATTCTCCTATTATAGACATGCAGAGAAATATAAATGATCGCAATCAGAATAATCACGTAAAGAATTCTGGCCCACCAGGTTAACCAGAAAGGAGGAGCAATATGAATGAATATTGAAGTGGCCTGTTCACGCCATTCCTGATTGTGAAGGCGCGCCTTAATCAGAAACTCATAATCTCCGGGAGCTATGTCCAGAAATGTAGCACTATTATTCCCTTCATCTAATGTATACCATGAATCATTCAATCCTTTTAGCATATAGGAATACTCCACCTGTTTGTCCAAAGAGTAATCCAGCTCATTGAAGGTAATGCTAAAACTGTTTTCTTTATAGTTTAGATCTATTTCCTTGTTCCCTCCTAATGGAATAATCTTTTGGTCATTTTCCAGGGTCGACAGTTTATTGTATATCTTTAGCTCGGAAATAATGGGGTTAGGATATTGTTTACTGTCAACAAAGTGCTCCGGATTAAAATAACATACACCGCCTAAGGAACCAAAATAGATAAAGCCATCTTTATCCTTTGTAATAGATCCGCTCATGAAATTTCCAGCTGGAATGCCATCTGAAATATCATAATTCTCAAATTTATTCTTCGCTTCTGAATATTTACAAAGTCCCTTATTGGTACTTATCCATATATTCTTTTTGTTATCTTCAGTAATGGCTCTGATATGACTATTGGCCAGGCCGTCACTCCTTTTAAATGTTCTGTAATTGTAACTGCTCACAGAAGGGAATAGCACCAAGCCATCGCCTGTTGCTACCCAGATTCTATTCCGTGAATCTTTGAATATGTGGTTTATTGTATTTGAGCAAAAGCCGGCGTGATCATCCATATTCTTGAGGAGCTTCATCTGCGGAGTATATATCCCAAGTCCGTTACCAAAAGTTCCAATCCACATTCTGCCCTTAGAATCCTGAAAAATACTTCTTACCAAATCTCCTTTAAGTCCACTGTTTTTTGTATTGAAATTAGTGATTTTATTCTGATCATTCAGATTGATGCGGTAAATACCATCATCACTTCCAACCCAAAGATTATGGTTTAAGTCTTCAAAGAAGCAACGAATATCCTGCTTAGTTTTTCCACCTAAAACAACCTGTTTAAACTGCTTACTTTTTGTGTTATAGCAGTTAACACCTCCAAAAAAAGTTCCAATCCAAATGTTGTTCTGAGAGTCGTTAAAAAGAGACAACACCGAATTATTACTCAACGCCCCGTTCTCTTTGTTATAAATGGCAATACGTTTTCCTCTTTCATAAACATTTATACCTCCACCGTCGGTCCCAATCCAAAGTTTACCTTGCTTGTCGGTACACATACCCCAAGCTACTTTATAACTCAATTTACTCTTTTCTCCAAGTATCGGATTGTAATTCAAAACGTTGAATCTGGGAGGATTATTACTTATAAAGTTGATTCCTCCACCATAAGTTCCTATCCAGATATTGTGAAAAGAATCCTGAAAGATGCTGCGAACAGTTGAAGCAGAAAGCTGATTCTCATTATCACCTGAAGAGATGTGCTGAAACTGAACCTTATCGGGAGACATGATAGAAAGTTGGCGGATGTCCAGAATAAATATCCCTTCAAACTCGGTGGCTATCCACAGTTGGTTATTGTTTATTTGCTGAATGGAAAAGATGGAAATAAGTTTTGGACCAAACAAACTGAAATTGTTATTCCTGAACACTGTAAAGTTATTCTTTTCTGCATTGAACAAGGCTAACCCATTATTGGTTCCAACCCAAATGTTATTATTCTTGTCGTTAAAGATACACTTTACATCATTTCCGGGAATACTTGTCGGGTCCTGAGGATTATTCTTAAAATTTCTTACTTTGTTATCTTTTAAAGACAGAATACTAAGCCCCTCGTTTACGTGACCGATAAATAGATTCCGCTCATTATCTTCCATTACAGTCCATACACTCTCATTCTTTAATCCCAGAAGGGTGGACTTGTTATAATGAGTAAACTTCCCTGTTTTCTTATCGAAATAATCCACTCCCCCATAGTAAGTGCTGATCCATAAATTACCGTCCGAAGCATTAGTTACGGAGGTAACATCATTTGTGATAAGACTATTTTTGTTTGACGGGTCTTTTTTATAGACGGTAAATGTATTATTGTTGTAGTTATAAGCATTCAAACCCGAACGCTGAGTGGCTATCCAAATAATGCTATCCACCTTATCGGCATAAACACAATTTAGTTCATTGCCGCTGATGCTTGGAGATTGTGTAGAGTATTTATAGTAATTAATAAAACGGGCACCATTAAACTTATTTAAGCCCTCTTCTGTCGCAAACCAAAGAAAGCCTAATTTATCCTGAGTAATACTTAGTACATTATTATTTGATAAACCAAATTCAACTCCCAGGCGTTTAAATGTGTAAGGCTGAGCCGATAATAGAGTTGGCAAGCTTACCAAAATTATAAATAACACTCGTTTCAGTTTGTCTTTCATATCATAAATTCTTAGTCATCACAAATATAGCAATAAAATCCTTCAATTTAGAATAGTAAATCATGCATTGCACGATTTACTATCTATCAATGCACGATTTTTTATATAACAATTTACCAGTCTAATTTATATTTGCCCCTGTAACTAATAATAAGATAAAATCTTAAATTAACGTATTATGAACAAAAAACAGCTAACTGGCTTAATGTCATCTTTCTTGCTGTCCTGCTTTATGTTGGGCTGCAGTAGTGACGATTTTAAAGATGTAGATGGGAAAGCTCCCACTATTGATTTAGTGACAGACCACATTCAAAGCGAAGTGGGCAGAGCATTTAAAATCTCTGGAACTATCACTGACAATGATGGTATTCGCAGCATTCGTCTTGAAAACGAACAATTAAATTTAGATAAAACAATTAATTTATCTGATATTTATGAAAAAACACTTACCTCGTATGATTTAGACTATTCATTTAAAACACCTGCTACTTTAACTGGCGACAACTTTGCTATCAGAGTAACAGTTACCGATTTGGGAGGTCGTACTATCGAATCAACAATCCTGCTTACAATGGATGGTGACTTTACAAATCCTGTCTTTATTACAGTGCCTGATGCAAACATTACAGTGTTGATTAAGGATCAAACAAAACTGAATCTTCGTTTCAGTGTACAGGATGATAAAGCTTTGGATCACATTAGTGTTTCAATCCCATCATTGAATTATACTAAAACAATAGCTGTAACAGGTAAGACTTACAACTATAGTGATGTGGTAACAATGCCATCAAGTGTTGGAACTTACGCAATGACAATTTCTGCTGTTGACAAGTTCAAACTCACAACTACTCAGAACTGTACTATCAATGTTTCTGAAATGCCCGATTTTGATAAGATGTACCTCACAGACGTATCAGATGCGGCTTTATTAAATAGTGATGTATTTGGGGTTCCTTCTATAATAGATCACACTGGAGCATACACTTATACAGCTCGTTACTATTCAGAAGCTGCCGGTACCAAGATTCGTTTCATACCTCAAAAAACAGACTTCTCTCCTATTTGCTTTGGTATTGATCCTGATAACACTAGTCTGCTAACTG
The DNA here is from genome assembly GCF_963676325.1 of uncultured Bacteroides sp. Taxonomy (NCBI): domain Bacteria; kingdom Pseudomonadati; phylum Bacteroidota; class Bacteroidia; order Bacteroidales; family Bacteroidaceae; genus Bacteroides; species uncultured Bacteroides sp. Next base: position 1,179,376 of record NZ_OY781099.1, on the reverse strand, counting down.
ATGATCCTGACGTATCGCAACCAATTGTACTGCCTACAGGAAAAGAATATTACGAGATTACCTTTAATGTAAAAACAGGAAAATACAGTTATAAAACTTATGTACCTGAAAATCCGCTTCCTCAGGCTATTGGTTCCGATTACCTTCTGGACCCTGCTCAGCCACAGTATGTTATTCCATTCCAAATTGGATTAGTAGGAAAAGGTTTACCAGGCAATGATTCATGGAGTCCATCAAATATTACTCCTTTAACTCAGGATAAGGATAATCCATATTTATTCTCTACAACAATGAGCTTAACTGCCGGAACTAAAATGGAGTTCATTATCCACAACAAACACGATTGGGGCTGGTGGGATTACTGCTTCTGGAGATTCGATAGCAAAACAGATATCGAAAAGTGTGTATGGAAAGGTGGAGATAATGCAAACGTTACAATCAAAACAACAGGTAAATATATGTTTAAGTTTGATGCTCATTTGAAGCGTGCAAGATTTTATCCTATTAACTAATTGAAAACACAATTAAAATGAAAAAGTATTTATTTATTATACTATCAGTCATATCAATGAGTGTTTATGCTCAGAAGATAACTTTGACTGGAAAAGTAATTGCAGCTAATGATAAAGAACCCATTATTGGAGCAACAGTTTCAATAAAAGGAAGTACTATCGGAACAATGACTGATATTAGTGGAAATTATTCTCTGTCCAATGTTCCGAATGACGCTACTGTGATTTTTTCTGTGATAGGCTATAAAAAGCAAGCCGTAAATGTAAACGGACAAAAGGTTATCAATGTTAGCCTTGCAGAGGATGTTGCAGTGTTAGATGAAATTGTAGTGGTAGGTTATGGCGCTGTAAAGAAGAGTGACCTTACCAGTTCTATTTCAACTGTAAAAGGTGAGGATATCAAGACTTTATCGAGTGGAAATGCAATGAATGCTCTTCAGGGTAAGGTTAATGGTGTGCAGATTTCAAGCAGTGGTGGTCCTGGTGATGTTCCACGTGTTATTATCCGTGGTGTTACCACAACAAATGGATCTGACCCTCTTTATGTAGTAGACGGTATGCCAGTAGGCACAAATATCAATTTCTTAAGTCAGGACGATATTGAAAGTATAGAAGTGTTGAAGGATGCTTCAGCAGCAGCTATTTATGGTACCCGTGGTTCTAATGGTGTTATACTTGTAAGTACTAAAAAAGGTAAAGCCGGCAAAACATTGTTTCAGGTAAACACCTCTGTTGGTCTTCAAACAATTGCCGATCCTAAAATGGCCGGTGCAGCTGAGTATGAAAAAGTATTCAAGTCACGTTACACTAATGACGGAAGTACTCCTATCTGGAATACTCCTGCAGGTTCAACAGGTACAGACTGGTGGAACCAAGTGGTTAATAAAACTGCTTTAATTCAGAATTATAATATTAGTTTTCAAGGTGGTACTGATAAATTCATTTTCAGTGGTAGCTTAGGCTTCTTCAAACAGAATTCTCAGTTTGATACCGGTGTATGGGATAAGATGACTGGTCGTTTCAGTACTGAATACAGATTCAATAAGGTAATTAAAGCCGGTATTGATTTGGCTCCTAAATTGGAAAGCTGGGACGATACTCCATCCGGATTATTTAGTTCAGCAATGAGAATGGATCCAACAACTCCTGTATTCCGTCCGGAAGAGGCTTGGGTAGATAATAAGTACAATAATTATCAGCGTTCTTATAACAACCAGGTATGGAATCCTGCCGGTTCAGTGGCTCGTCAAAAATCTTCCAGCAATGAATATGGATTATTAATGACTCCATATATCTCTGTAGAACCAATTAAAGGTTTGACTATCCGTTCTCAGTTTGGTGTAAATTCCGTATTCCGTATCTCAGATTCTTTTGTTCCTAAATTCTATATTGATAATCTGGAACAACAGGAGTTAAGTTATGTAGAGCGTAAGTTCAATTCACAGGTTGACTGGAACTGGACAAACACAGCCAACTATATGACCACTATCAATAAGAAACACAACATCAATGCAATGGCTGGTTATACAATGGAGAAATTCTCTAATTACTGGTTAACCGGTTCTCGTGAGAACACAGCCAGTAACATAACAGAATTGCAACAGGTAAATGCCGGTACACAGAGCCAGAAAGCCAGTGGTACAAATCAATACACTACATTGCTTTCATACCTTGGACGTGCAATGTATAACTATGACGGCAGATATTATTTAACTACATCTATCCGTGTTGATGGTTCTTCCCGTTTCCCTGCAGGAAGTAAATATGCAACATTCCCTGCTATATCTGCTGCATGGAGAGTTTCCGGTGAAGATTTCATGAAAAATCAGGAACTGATTAACAACCTGAAATTCCGTATCGGATGGGGACGTGTAGGTAATCAGAATATTGCAAACTCTGCCTTCCTTACATTGATGGGCAATGCCGATTATGTACTTGGTGGTAATCGTATTATTGGTAGTGCAGTTAGTTCTGTAGGTAACACATCTCTTCGTTGGGAGACTGTAGAAGATCATAACATTGGTCTTGATATGAGTATGCTTAATAATCGTCTGAGCATGACACTTGATCTTTTCCAAAAGAAGTCAACCGACATGCTTTTGCAAAAAGAAAACCTGTTGATTCTTGGTTATCCTGACTGGAACAGCCGTATATGGACCAATGTTGGTAGTATGAAAGCTACCGGATGGGAAGCATCATTAAACTGGAGTGACAAGAAAGGCGACTTTAGTTATGACCTGGGCGTTAATGCTTCTTCTGTGAAGAATAAAATTGTAAAACTGGCAGGTGAGGCTCCTCTTTATACTAAAGAGCTGAACTCCGGTAACTTTATTATCCGTAACGAAGAAGGCGGATACCTAAGCCGTTTCTACGGATATACCTGTGATGGTATTTTCCAGAACCAGGCCGAAATAAATGCACATACAGATGAACATGGTACAATCATACAGCCTTATGCAAAACCAGGAGATCTTATCTTCAGAGACAAGAATCATGATGGCGTGTTAAATGCTGACGATAAAACTTTCATTGGTAATCCATTCCCGGATTTAATGTTAGGTTTCAACACTCGTTTAGGTTATAAGAGCTTTGATCTTGTGGCTAATTTCTATGGCACATTTGGCAATGATATCTTCAATACCACTAAATCACTTTATGCAGGAACATCCGGTTCAAATGTATTTGCCGGCACCTATGATAAAGTTTGGCGCGAAGATAATCCGGGAGCTACAATTCCACGTCTTTCTGTAAACGACCTTAACAACAACTACACAACTGTATCCAGTTTCTTTGTAGAAGATGGTTCATATTTCCGTTGCAAGTTATTGCAACTTGGTTACACTTTACCTAAAAACACAATCAAAGGCCTTGGCGTAAGAGTTTCTCTTTCTGCTCAGAACCTGTTCACTCTCACAAAATATTCCGGTATGGATCCAGAACGTGCTTCAATGGGTGGTGTTACAGAATCAGGTGTTGATAATATTGGTTATCCAAATCCAAGAACTTTCTTGCTTGGAGTTAATTTGAACTTTTAATTAATACTAAAATGAAAAGATCTATTATAGCTTTATCATTGTCTGCATTACTGACAGCAGGCATCAGCAGTTGTTCCAACTTTTTGGAGCAACCCGTATTAGGCCAGGAAAATCTGGACACATATTTCCAAAGTGAAAACGATTGTACTAAGGCAATCACCGGCTGTTATCAGTCTATATTTTACGATGACTGGTGGCAGATAGCCAAATTCTGGAACCTCTCAGGTATGTGTACAGATGATATGTGGATGGGAAATACTTCACAGGACCAGGGCGATTTTCTTTCATTGTCACATTACACCAGTGGTGGTTCAAGTAATGGAGCAGCTCAGAACTTCTGGCAGTTTCGTTACAAAGGTATCTATCGTTGCAATGTAGCAATTAACCATATACCAGATGCTCAAATGGCAAACACAGAATTGCAGAAACGTCTGGTTGGTGAAGCTAAATTTCTCCGTGGTTTCTTCTACTTTGATTTAACACGCAATTTTGGTGCCTTGCCACTTATATTAACTGAAGCTATGCCTTCTGATGTGAAAGGTATTACCCGTAGTAGTCTGGACAACACTTATGCTCAGATTGAGAAAGACCTGAAAGAAGCTATCGAAGTACTTCCAAAACGTAGTGCTTACGGTTCTACTGATCTTGGCCGTGTTACCAAAGGTGCTGCACAAGGTTATCTGGCTAAAGTTTATCTGTATCAGGAAAAATATGCTGAAGCAGAAGCTTTATTGAAAGACATTATTGACTCTGGTGAATATGAGTTGCTAAGTGATTTTGGTAAAGTATGGGCTATTGAATCAAACAACAGCAAAGAGGGACTTTTCGAGGTACAGTATACATACGATGCCACTTATGGTCTTGGAGCTTCACTTCCTATTGTCAGCGGATCACGTGACGATTCAGGATGGTCATGGGGATTACCTACCGCCAATCTGGAAAAGGCATTTATTGATGCCGGTGATAATGTTCGTCTGAAATGGACTATCATTAAGCATGGTGCTACAGAAATAGCCGGTGAAAATAATTTCGCAGGATTACTGGCAGGATATTCTGAGGCTACAAAGAGTGCCTATCCGAATATGTTCGTTGCTTCTCCGGGAAACCATAAATCAGCTCGTGTAAGTCGCAAGTTTTATATTCCTGTAAACCAGCGTCCGGCTACTTTTAACAAAGGCTATATTCCACAGAACCAACGTCTGCTTCGTTATGCTGACATCTTATTGATGTATGCCGAAGTAGAGAACGCACTGGGTAAAGATAACGAAGCACTCGTTTATTTGAATAAGGTACGTAATCGTGTGCAATTGTCTGATTTGGCTCTTACCGGAACCAAGCTTCGTGATGCCATTCGCAATGAACGCCGTTTGGAATTAGCACTTGAGGGCGAACGCCTCTACGATATCCGTCGTTGGAAAGGTGCTGATAACAAACCTTTGGTATGCAGCATTATGGGACCAAACGGATCTTTTGTAAAGGCAAATACAAATCAGGCTACAGCCGATCCTCTTGAATGGGCTAATCAGAAAGAAAATAGTAATAAAGGTTACTATTTCGATGAAAAACGTGATTTACTGTTCCCTATTCCTATTTCAGAAATCACCATGTCTGAAGGAACTATTGAGCAGAATCCGGGGTATTAATTAATAAGGGTAAACAAAGGTTGTTTTTGTTTCACAAAATGCTCCTTTCTGTAAGGAAAGGAGCATTTTTTTAACTACCGAAATAATATGAAAATGAATATATTACTTTTTCTTAGTATGTTATCACTCGCTTCCTGTGGAAACGATGGAGTTGATCCTTCACCTACAGGAGATATAGATGCAGACATCACAAAGAGTATAACAGTTGATGCTTCAGTTACTTACCAGACCATAGATGGTTTTGCAGCCTCAGATTGCTGGGCTCCCAATTATATAGGTAAGTATTGGGTAGAAAGCGAAAAAGATCAGATTGCCAATCTTCTTTTCTCAAAAGAGATAAAAAATGGCGCTCCTCAAGGTATTGGTTTGTCCATGTGGCGTTTTAATCTGGGTGGTGGAACAGCAGAACAGGGTATCGGAAGCAACATTGAAGATAAATCACGCCGGGCAGAATGTTTTTTGCAGCAGGATGGCAGTCTCGACTGGACTCACCAGCAGGGACAGCAATATTTTCTGAATAAGGCTAAAAGCTTAGGTTGTGAATCGTTTGTGATGTTCAGCAATACCCCTCCGGTAAACTATACAGTGAATGGTAAGGGATACTCTGCAAAAGGAGCATTTGCAAATCTGAAGGACGATTGCTATGACGATTTTGCTAATTATATGGCCACAGCCCTCTCCCATTTTAAAGATCAGGGAATCAATTTCAGTTTTATCAGTCCGGTGAATGAGCCACAATACAACTGGGCATCACCTTCGCAGGAAGGAAGCGGATGGCAGAACAGTGAAATCAAACGTTTAACCGTTGAGCTGAACAGAGCACTAACTGAAAAGAATCTCAATACAAAGATTTTACTGGCCGAAGCCGGTGACTGGGAATATCTGTATAAAGTAAAAAATGAAGCTGAGCGCAGCGACGTAATAAATAATTTCTTTAATGCAGGTTCTGCAAATTATGTAGGAGATTTAACTCACGTAGCACCTATTATCGGAGGTCATAGTTATTGGACAGATACAAACTGGTCCACTCTTTCTAATGTTCGTAGTCAGGTTGCCACAGCTGCCACAGCTAAAGGCTTGAAGGTGTATCAAACAGAATGGAGTATGATGAGTGATACCTATGAAGATTATCCCGGACACGACAATGCTTCTTACATGGACATAGCTCTTTGCATGTCTAAAGTGATTCATCATGATTTAGCTACAGCCAATGTATCTTCGTGGTCATACTGGACTTCTATGGATGTGGAACGCTGGGGACATAAGAACAGATTCTTATTAATAAATACAACTCCTGCCGATGGAGCTTACGGAGATATTGAAAAGAGTGGTACTCACGAGGCAACAAAAACATTGTGGACGTTGGGTAATTACAGCCTTTTCATCCGTCCGGGTTATCAGCGTGTGAATTTAACCATTCAGAATTCCTCAAATACATTCTTCGGTTCAGCTTATCTTTCTCCACAAAAAGACAGATTGGTAGTAGTATACACAAACCTCACCGCTAAAGTAATCGGAGCAGATCTTTCATTGAAAGGCTTCACTAAACAGGCATCCAGCATCAAGCAATATACAACAAATGCTTCCTCTGACTTAGCAGAGACAACTGTGACTACTAAATCCTGTGCCATTCAGCCAAAATCTGTTGTAACGGTTGTTTATGACTTTAAATAAATTACTGCCATGAATACGAAAATAGCATCTTTTATACTAGCCGTATTTCTTCTCTTTTCTTATACGGCTGATATGCACTCGCAAACAAGGACTTTCAAGGCAGGGAAAAATACATTCCTCTTAAATGATAAGCCTTTTGTAATTAAAGCGGCAGAGATACACTATCCACGTGTGCCCGAAGCTTATTGGGAACATCGTATTGAGATGTGTAAATCTCTGGGCATGAATACGCTTTGTCTGTATGTATTCTGGAATCTTCATGAACAGAACCCGGATGAATTTGACTTTACCGGCAACAAGGACATTGCCCGTTTCTGCCGGTTGGCACAAAAACACGGAATGTACGTTATTGTACGCCCGGGACCTTATGTTTGCGCTGAGTGGGAAATGGGTGGATTGCCTTGGTGGTTGCTCAAAAAGAAAGATATAAAGCTTCGTACACTTGACACCTATTATATGGAGCGTGTACGCAAGTTTATGAAGGTACTTGGCACGCAACTGGCCGATCTGCAGATTACCCGTGGTGGTAACATCATCATGGTTCAGGTAGAAAACGAGTATGGTTCTTATGGTATAGATAAACCTTATGTAAGTGCCATCAGAGACATTGTACGGGAATCGGGATTTACTGATGTTCCTCTTTTCCAATGCGACTGGAGTTCAAACTTTACCAATAATGCGCTCGATGATTTGTTGTGGACAGTAAACTTTGGTACAGGTGCCAATATTGAAGATCAGTTTAAGAAACTAAAAAGCCTTCGTCCGGAATCTCCGTTGATGTGCAGCGAGTTCTGGTCGGGTTGGTTCGACCATTGGGGACGCAAACACGAAACCCGCGACGGTGCTACCATGGTGACAGGTTTAAAAGATATGCTCGATCAGAATATCTCTTTCAGTCTTTACATGACTCACGGAGGTACAACTTTCGGTCAATGGGGCGGTGGAAATAATCCTGCATATTCAGCTATGTGTAGTTCTTATGACTATGATGCTCCAATCAGTGAAGCGGGATGGACAACACCTAAGTTCTGGCAACTACGTGAACTGTTATCTAAATATGTGGCTCCGGATGAGAAATTAGCCGATGTTCCGGCAGCCAATCCAGTAATCGGGATTCCTGAAATTAAGTTTGAGCAAGCAGCTCCTTTATTCTCTAATCTTCCTGCTCCAAAGAAGAGTGTTGATATCCAACCCATGGAACAGTTTAACCAAGGATGGGGAACTATCTTATACCGCACTACTTTACCTAAAGTAAAAGCCGGAACCACATTGCTTATTACCGAAATGCACGACTGGGCACAGATCTTTGTCAATGGCAAACTGATTGGTCGTCTTGATCGCCGTCACGGAGAAAACAGCATTACGCTTCCTGCCCTGAAAGCCGGTGCCAGACTGGATATCCTTGTTGAGGCTATGGGGCGTGTGAACTTTAGTCAGTCCATTCACGACCGCAAAGGCATCACTGAAAAAGTGGAATTGATTTTAAATAGCGGAAAAGTTAATCTGAAAAACTGGTTGGTATACAACTTCCCTGTAGATTATAAATTCGTTCAGGATAAGAAATACACAGCAAAAGGCAAACAGACTGCACCTGCATATTACCGTGCAACCTTTAATCTGGAGAAAACAGGCGATACATTCCTTGATATGGAAACCTGGGGCAAAGGAATGGTTTGGGTAAACGGTCATGCTATGGGACGTATGTGGGAAATTGGTCCACAGCAAACTCTTTACATGCCGGGCTGTTGGCTGAAAAAGGGTGAGAACGAGATTATTGTTCTCGACCTCAAAGGCCCTCAACAAGCAACTATCAAAGGTTTGAAAACTCCTATTCTGGATATGCTTCGCGAGAAAGCTCCTGAAACACACCGAAAAGATGGTCAGAAACTGGAACTTCAGAACGAATCACCTGTGTCGCAAGGCACATTTACCCTTCGCAGCGGTTGGCAGGAAGTGAAGTTTGATAAGCAAGTAAAAGGTCGTTACTTCTGTCTGGAAGGACTTTCAGCATTCGATGGTTCAAACATAGCATCTGTTGCAGAGTTACATGTATTGGGAGCCGACGGTCAACCTCTTTCACGCGAAAACTGGAAGATTCTTTATGCCGATAGCGAAGAGACAAGAAGCGGTAACCGCACAGCCGATAAGGTTTTCGACCTGCAGGAATCTACATTCTGGAGTGCGGTAGACAATGCAGCCTATCCACATCAAATTGTGATTGATCTTGGTAAAGACGCAGTGGTTACAGGTTTCAGATACCTGCCACGTGCCGAAAAAGGTTGTCCAGGAATGATTAAGGACTATAAAGTCTACGTTAAAGCTGATAATTTTAAATATTAATACAATCCAGTTATGTAACAAATGGACTGTTATCAATCTTTATAAACACAAACACTATTTTTGAATATAGTTAAGGGGTACTCCAAAAAGGGGTACCCCTTTTTTGCATAATAGTAAGCACTATTTCAAAAAATAAAAATCTTTGGCACGACTTTTGTATATACATTTCCTTTTAACCAGATAAAAACATTAAAATCTTAATACTATGAATGTATCCTTATATAACGGTGGGAATAAAGGACGTCCCACGTTTGTAGAAAACCTCGCTATAGAAACAGTTATCAACTCTTTCAAAACACTGAAGTACGCAACGCTTGTCGATAGTATACGCAACGATGATAGCGATTCCGCCAAAGCATGGGAACAACTCCCCGCTTTTACTTTTGCCGCTTCTTTCAAGGGTGGACGAACAAAGACAAATATGGAGCAGTACAACGGAGTGATTCAGCTCAACAGCGGCAAACTGGAACCCGAACAAGCCATTCGCTTACGGGACAAAGCAGCACAAGAGCCCAATACCTTGGCAGCATTTGTTACCACAGAAGGTACAGGAGTTGTAATCTTATCCGTCATTTCCAGTCCGGACGGCTCCATACCCGATAGTAATGAGGAGATTAGCAAATTTCACGCTCACGCTTTTTCCGTTGTCAGCTTATATTATGAATCGTGTTTGTATATTGACTTTAAGAAAAACGAACATTCCTTATTACAATTAACCTCAGCCACTTACGACCCTGATCTGTTTTTTAATCCCGAAGCTGAAGTATTTCTGATAGCTACCAAGAAAGATTTTGAGAAGAAAACAACGAAGCTACTCCGGAACATGGAGGGAGAGCCTGTCTCCTTTTCACATCTGCCGGTGGGCGAACAGCGGGATCTCGAAATAAAAAGGGCATTCGACCGTGCTTACTCAAACGTGCTCAATGTGGAGTCATTCAAGGAAGATAACCGGTCGGAGTTTGTGTACGGTTTGGCATACTTTTGTTGCGTGGCAGGTATTCCGGAGGCCGAAACCGCCAAACTGGCACTCCAACGCTGCACCACGGAACATTTTACCCCCGATGATCTTCGTCTCACCATCCGCATCAAGTACAAGGAGTACGAGGATGCCGTGGGTGCTGACAGCGGACTGACAAAAGTGGAGAAAGAGACACGCACGCTCGAAAGGTTTATCAAGCGAAACTTTATGCTTCGCCGCAATGTGATTCTGGAAGGTATTGAATTCCGTTATGCCGATCAGTCGAGCCACGAATGGACAGAGCTTCGCGATCATCACCTCAACACCATTTACATACGCGCACATAAAGAAGGAATAAACTGTACCCTTAATGATGTAAAGGCAATGGTCGATTCCGAGATCACTCCCTCCCATCACCCTTTCAAGGATTATATCTTTATCCCTTTCACCGAATGGGACGGGCACGACTATATTGCCGATGTGGCAGCCACCGTACCCACCAAAGATCCCGAGTATTTTGAATGGTGCTTCCGCAAATGGTTCGTGGCTTTAGTCGCCACTTTAATAAACGACCGTGTGATTAATCATCAGATTCTGGTATTGATTGGCGGCAAACACGGTATGGGAAAATCCACCTGGCCGGAAAGATTGTTGCCTCCCGAATGGCGGAAGAGTCATTTCGATGCCAACGTATTTTCCAATAATCCGAATGCCACCCGCATGAAACTGAGCACGGGCGCCATTCTGAATATTGACGAGTTGGACACCGTTCAGCGCTATGACCAGGAGACAGTGAAAGAGCTTTTCACCACCTTCAACATCAATATCCGCACTTCCCCCGACCGTCCGCCACGGAATTTTGTGCGTCACGCTTCATTCTTCGGCACAACAAATCACTTAGATATTCTGAGAGATTACACCGGTAGCCGTCGTAACTTGTGTCATGAAGTAACCGGTCCCATCAATTTTGATTTCAAAATAGATTACAAGCAACTCTACGCCCAGGCATGGAACATGATTATCAACGGTTTCCGCTATTACTTCAATGCAGAAGAGAATGATATTGTGGAACAACACAATCAGCATTACATGGAAACGGATGCAGATATGGAGTTGTTCTATGAATACTATCGTAAACCAGAGGGTGAAGAGGAAGGTATCTATCTTTCTGCTGCGAAATTGGCGGATTATATTAAGAAAAAGACGGGGATTGCTACTAGTAAGAAGATGATAAACAAACTGGGTAAAAACCTGAAATCACTTGGTTTTCAATGGAAAAGGATAAATGGATACACTGTTTATCTTGTTGTTCTAAAAGAATAGATCGTCCGTTTGGTGGCAGCAGTGGCAGGAAAAATAACATTTTTGCCGTTCTGAAAATTAAATTTTTAAAATTCTGCAATTTGCGGAATTCTCAAAAAAATATTTTTGAAACAGAAAAAAACTCTTTTTTCCTGCCACTCCTGCCACCAATAGATATACCTAAATAAGCTAATATATTATAATTCAAACACATAGACACATTAGAAAAGATTACTAAATGAATTAGTAAAAACAAAACGAGACACCAATCCAATCATGTACCAGGGGCGACGCATTAAAAATTTTGCGCCAATAAAAGTTCACAGAGGAACCCTTGATCCCATCCGGCTGCTTTTCTTTTTCCTTTAATGCTGCCTTTTCTTGGACTTTTCTTTAGTATCATAAGTGCTATCTTATTCATTAATGAAAAGTTCTGGGCAGCATTTCCTGTTTTTCTTCCGGCGTCTTCTCCAAAGGAAACATCTAACTGCCAGTGCAAATTGTTTTCCACAGACCAGTGCGCTCGTACTGCTTCTGCTATTTTCTGAGGCTCTAAACCTAAGGAAGTTATATAATATCTCTTTTCTAAAGATATCTCCCCTGTCTTAATGATTGTTCTTTCTGAAGTAACTCTTACTATTGATTTTATTCCTTTCCACTCTTTAAAAAACACCTCAAATCCTTCATGATTGTATACAAAGCATTCCCTGATTTCTTTGCGTCCATGTCCTGTTTCCTCCGTCCGGTATTTGGCATGTTGAGTTTCACTATATGCTATATTTTTATCACTCTCATTTCTGTCCAACTCTTCAAACCATGCCCGTAAATCGACATACAGTTTTCTTTGGTTGTTTTTTACATGAAGAACATAGTCTGCTTCTTTATCGATAATCTTTTTGGCTATTGCCTTTTGACATCCCATGGCATCAATCGTCACTATGCAGTTCTGTAGATCAAGAGCGCTAAGGAGTTCAGGAATAGCCGTAATCTCGTTGCTTTTCCTATTTACCTTGACCTGTCCTAAGGTTACCCCATTAGCTGCTGCCCAGGCACTTACCATATGAAGTTTAAAACGAGATTCTCCTTCTGGATTGGAGCGGGTGCATTTGCTGGCACCCCGTATGGTTTTTCCATCAATGGCCACAACTCCTTCATATTTTTCACAAATTTCAGACATCCAATAACGGAAAACACGTTCAAAATAATCGGGTGAAAGACTACTAAAAAAGCGATTAAAGGTATCATGTGAGGGAACATTCCTGAAAGAAGAAATACGTTCAGCAAAGAAATCTTTCCTGGAGTTACCAAACTCTTCTATCTCATTCCAAGAATCAGCACCACAAAGAACTGCAGCCATGGCAATATATACTATCGATTCTACTGAATGTTCCTTTTTTCTGTCAATACGAGTATCGTTGATTTGTTTACAAAGACTAATTATGCTCATTTTTCTACTAATTTATGTTTCTAATTTCTTTATAAAGATAATAAATATAATTAACTTAGAAAAATGTTTAAAGCTTTAATATTAATAATATAACATGCATTTATTAGGTAATATATATAATCATTTTAAGTAATTATTATAATGCGTTTGCCCTGAATCATGTACAAGATCGGAAGTAAACATGTACAAGATTGGATTCAAACATGTACATGTTTGCCAAAATCATTAACCAATAAAACATTAATTACCATGGGCATACCATATAAATTCAAGGAGATAAACGATAATCTAAGTAAAGACGTAAAGAAAAAAGGCGGCGTACACCCCATTGTGAAAAGTCGGGAACAACTAGACACCAAGGCACTAGCCGAATACATCGCCGGAAGCAATATGCCGCAAAGGCATGAAATAGAACAGGCCATTGCCAAAACATTCAATGCTATTGAAAAAGCTTTGAGTAATGGTTATACCGTTTCCATCACTGATTACGGTTCCTTTCAACTTTCTGCTCAGTTCCGGGAGGATTTTAATCCTGAAGAGCTTCATCGTGCAGAGAGTATTGAGGTGAAGAGTGTTAATTTTCGGGCTTCTACTAAGATGAAGAAGAGGATTGGGGTTAGTGGGTTTGAGAAGAGTGAACGGTGATTCATTTGATTAATGTATATTATAGAACTTTTTGGAAATGGTATACATTTTTTATTTCAAAAGACAAATCTAAACATTTTTATAATACCTTTGTATAACGTACTTATTATTTGATTAGAAATATTAAATAATAAAAAATTTAAATGTTGATGATATAGCCTTTTTTGATAAAAGAGAATAGGTCTTAATTGATATTAAAAATCGTTTTATAACAAATACATATTATTTAAATTTTGATTTCTAAATATAGATAATCTAATATTAAACATAAATACATTAAGTATGACAAAAGATATAAATGGAGACGTTTTTAGTGAAGAAACGAAGCTCAAACTTGACATCTTTAGAGAATGTTTTAGAGAATGGTTCCCTGTATTTTTGCACAATCCATACATATCTCGCATTTATATTTATGACTTATTTGCAGGTAGTGGAAAAGATGCTGAAGGTACATTTGGCTCACCACTGATATTAGTGCAAGAAGCTATAGGAAATGAAAAACAACATTGTAGATTTCTAAATAAAAATGGAAAGCCTTTGATTCTATTTGGATTTAATGAAAAGTTACCCAAGAAGAAACTACTATTAGAAGAAAATGTTAGTCAAGAAATTTCAAACTGTCAACTAAATTGTGATTTACAAGAATGTGTATTTAAACGCTCATGTTATTTTGAGAACAAAGACTTTAAAGAACTTATACAAAATAAAAATGTTTTATCAGCTCTTGAAAACAAAGATTATGGGAAATTTATTCTACTTGACCAATATGGATTCAAACAGATTACAGACGATGTATTTATAAAGTTAATCAATTCACCAAAAACTGATTTCATATTTTTTATTGCCTCTTCATTTATTAAAAGGTTTAGAGATGAGCCATCGGTTAATATGTACTTTAATAAAGAAAATATCTCATTTGATAAATCAAAGCCTAAAGAATGTCATCGTGCAATTACTGACTATTTCAGATCATTGATTCCTCCAAATAAAGAATATTTTTTACACAGCTTTACAATACAAAAGGGAACAAACTATTATGGGTTAATTTTTGGTTCCAATCATTCTTTTGGCATGGAAAAGTTCTTAAAAGTTTGTTGGAAAGAGGATCCGTTTGCTGGAGAATCAAACTGTAATATTAATAACGATTTTGGCATTGGTACATTATTCCATAATCCTGAAGCAACCAATAAAATTCAAATTGTAAAAAATAAAATAAGCAAGCTGATATTATCTGGGGAAATTAGCGATAACATATGTGGACTAAAATATTCTTTAAATTACGGTTGCAAACCCAATCTTTATGTTGATGTCGTTAGCGAACTATTAAATCAAAAGAAAATAACTATTGATGGAAAATTTAACAAGACTGCTTCTAATATTCATAAAGCGAAACCATATAAAATAAAAATTCTATGAGGACTACTAAAATAGAGTGGACTGAAAAAACTTGGAATCCAGTTACAGGTTGTACAAAGTTCTCCGAAGGATGTGTTAATTGTTATGCAGAAGTTATGTCTAAAAGGCTTCAGGCTATGGGGCAAATAAAATATAAAAGTGGATTTAAAGTAACTATACATCCAGAGTGTTTAGATCAACCTCTTACATGGAAAAAATCAGCTACAATTTTTGTATGCTCTATGAGCGATTTGTTTCACGAAAGCATATCGTTTGAATTTATAGATAAAGTTCTAGATATAATTAAGCAAACGCCACAACATAAATATCAAATTTTAACCAAAAGAGCTGAAAGAATGGCATTATATTTTAATGGTAAAGATATACCAAGTAATATATGGTTGGGAGTAACTGTTGAAAGTGCTGATTATAAAAACAGAATAGACTACATTCGTAATCTTAATGTAAGAGTCAAATTTTTGTCTTGCGAGCCACTTCTTGGCGATTTAGGGCAAATTAACTTAGTTGGAATAAACTGGGTAATAGTTGGAGGTGAAAGCGGCAATCGCGCAAGACCAATGAAAGAAAAATGGCTTTTATCAATAAAAGAGCAAGCTGACAAAGTAAAAATACCATTTTTTTTTAAACAGTGGGGTACATGGGGACAAGATGGCGTAAAACGAAATAAAACTTCTAATGGTAAATTAATTAGAGGAAAAACATATCAAGAAATACCATTATAATTCGGTGAACCCCGTATTTACTTTCTAATTTCATCTCCTTACTTTTGTCTGAAAATTAAGAAACTTAATTCATGGGTTAGTTGGCAAGAAATAAAAAACCGAATTGCTAGAGATCAAAAATAAGTTTATCCTAATAACGAAGAAATACTCAATGCTATGAAAAAATTAAATTGTAGCATTAAACCTACCAAAATAGATCTAAGAGATCTACTAGATGAATATCGAATGCAAATAATCGGATTATTGCTTACTATTGGAGGAGTATTAATTGCTTTACTTTCTTTTCTAAAAAAATAAGGATCAAACATCGACAAAACAAAAGTCTATAAAATTATTTTGGATAAACAGTATAAGTTAAGCTTCTGGTATACAAGGATCCAAATTTTAGAAAAGTGCTTTATTTTGCATCTAAGTTAAAAGTTTAAAAGAAGTAAATGGCTTGGTTCTACTTTTATTAGTACTCTTCAATCTTCTCCTAAAGTTACTCCTAAGCAATTAAAGAAGTTTGGCTTACAGAACAAGGTCCCCTGTAAGCCCTCAATAATTATTTAGATATATGTTAACCACATAAAACTTCTTCTAAATCTCTTATATTAGGAACCCCCGTACCGGAAATCCTTCCAATGGGCTTTGCTTGGATTCTTTCAAAAAAAGTATTTGTTTCTTTCCAATAATTTATATAATATATTTTGCTGCGATTAAATAATTCTTTCTCTATTGATTTTAGAAAATTAATTTCAATCGTATTAATCAATATAGCTTTTGATATACTAATTAAAAATTTTGAATTTTGAATATTATTATATTTTCTCCAAGTTTGATTTGGATGGAAGAGAGAAATAGTAGTAATAAGATCATTATCCCATATTTCTTTAATGTCTTTTCTTAATTTTAATTGCAATATACCTGTAGATAAAACAACTATAACCCGAAGTTTTTTAGCTATTATTTCTTTTAATAAATTTGAATCAACATTTGAATTAAGTCCTATTATGAGTACAATGTCTTCATTTTTGAATTGATTAATACTTTCTATTAAAGCATTAAATTCTCTATCCTCTGCTTTGTTATTTATAATTATAGAAACTGTTTTCTTGTTAAAAATGCTGACATCACCCTTAATGTAAAAGTCAGTAGCAGACTTACCCTTTAATTGAATTGGATAATTCGAATCTGAAGGTATTATATGATTTATGTTTTTAATATTAAGTAATTCCTTCTCTTTTTCTGAAAGATTTAGATTTTTTGTATTAGAACTTTCCGGTTCAAACACCAAAATACTTGTTTCTAAATCTGACAAATAATCAAATATCATTTTTTTAACTTTTTCCCAATCTAATCCACCATGTCCACAACCTAGTGCAGGCACAGTAATTGTCGAATTTGGTTTATCTTCCAAGTATTCTCTTAGCCATTTTAACCCATCTTCGATATAACTATATTCTGAAGGATTTTTCCAATGATCCTTTGTTGGGAAGTTTATTATTATAATATCTTCTTCTGAATTGCTAAATAAATTTTTACTTATCCAAACATGGGGTTTCCCAGGGCGTATGACTCTTTGGCTACAAAGTCTTACATATTCCATATTCATTTCTGGATATCTGTTTTTAAACTGTAATGCAACGCCAGCGCCCATTATGCCAACACAATTAACAGTATTTATTCTAATGTCAGCTTCATAATCAAAAAAATTGCCTTGAACAAATTTTATCATCCTAGTTTACTTAAAACATTGTCTTTAAAATCGCCTAATTTCTCTCGAATGTTTTCTGCCCATTCTTTTTTTATTGAATATACATCTGCCAAACATATGGCTATCAGCAAATTCAATTCATTTTCATTTTCAATAACATCTATAATTTGTTGTATATCTCTACCTTTTTCAATTATATCACCAATCAAATCATGATAAACGACCAATAGGCAAATTTTTCTTATTTCTTTTTCTGAAAGGTTATCAAATTCCTCTACAAGTATTCTTCTTAGCATATGAATTGCATCAGCAGGATGATCTGGGTATGCTTTTTGTATTTCATTATTCCACTTCCATTTGCTTTTTGGTCCTTTACCGATATCATGTAGATAAGCCGATAATTCAAGAATATTTTTATCTTCTTCATTAAAACTTTCGTACTCATCAAGTGTTTTAATATTTTCTACAACCATTTTAGTATGGTCACTTACATTTTCCTCATGTGTAGAATTATCTGTCTCTAGTTCAAATATGCCTTCCAGTTCTTGTAACACACAAAAATCATCTTTAATTGACTCTAAAGCATCTTCAACATTGTCAAATAAATATTCTTCCTTTTTCTCTTTTCTAGAATTTTTTATATCTTTAAGTAAACGATTGAAGGAATTTTTTAATAAAAAAGGGCCAGTGACCAATGTTTCATTTTTTCTATCTGAGAAAAAGAACTTAGTATAAAAGAAACAGTATCTTCCTGTTGCAAGTTCATATGGGAATAATATTTTAGGAGGCTCTATGTTATTGTCTTTGAATATCTCTATAACAAGATCTTTTATTGAATCATTGTAAACAACAATTGCATCTATATCAGATATTGAAACATCCGAATGAATAAGAACTTCTGCCATTTTTTTGTGTCTATCTTCATCCGAAAAACGCCATTTCCTACAGTCGATATTCTTCCAATCCAAATTAATAAGTTCTTCAGATTGACTATAAAAATTGGGTGGAGGAACCGTATTAGCTGATGCATCCGTAAATACTACATTATCATCTTCAATTTTAGATATAGACATACATAAGAAAATCATTAATGGTTGATCTTGATTTTTCCTATTGATAACTGACAAAAACATTGGATTAATAGATGTAAAATAGAATGGTACATAATCATGAACTTTCCCCCTTAACCCACATGTAACATCCATTTCGTTTCTTCTTGCTTGTATACTTTCGGAAGCAACATTTACATGTCGTATACCTTTTGAATTTTTAAGATTTGTACACAAAATTCCATTTTTAATTATTGAATCTAAATTTTTCACATGAGTAAAATGAAAAAAAAATCTCCATTTGTGTTCTTCTGGTACAGCCATAATCTTAATTATATTATTTTTGCAAAAATACGGTTAATAAAATACCTGACAAAATTACTTATTAAGTATTTTTCAAGAAATAGTCTAATTCATTTTATTCATCTGAAAATTCTGTGCTACTCTAGTTATTAAAAAGCTGTCATCCAGAGGATATTAAGCTTTTACATGATTATATTATGATTCTTTAAAAGATAGTAAGTCCAATTTGTCGCACTACTGGTACAACAAATTGGACTTATTGAAATAGTATGATTTTACTCTCTATTCCCCAACCAAACTATTCAAATAAACTTCCAACGCAGTATAACCACCTTTCATACGGACATTCCTGTCGTCTTTGTTCTTAGGATTAAGTCCATGAGCTTTTTCCCAGGCATCGTCCATACCGTCATGATCGTTATCGGTTATTGTGTTTCTGGTTACATAAGAAGGGTACCCTCCTACTCCCGATGGAGAATCAATTATTCCTAACGGTAAGCCATAGTAGTGATTCTTACAGATAGTATCTGATTTAGCAGAAGTGTATTTCTCTACTGTACCTTTTCCTGAAGCAGTACCTTTGCGTGTTTCATTGATAATTCTCAAATCAACGGCATCACGAGGGAAAGCTCCGGCTTTTGCCAATACACTTTCATACGCCTTTTTAGCGGTTTCTGTCTTTACAGCGTAAACAGGTTTTATAAAGAATGGGGTATTTACAATCATTGTATCTCTACTTGCTGCGGGATTCATGCTAAGATCTACTCCTTTGCTATTGTTCTTTGTCATGGCAGCATCTCCTTCCATCACATTCCCGGATAAATACCAGTTTGACACTTTAGTGGCATTGCCATAATAGGGTTGAACGAAATATGATTTGTTGCCTATTGGTCTGGCAGGTCCTGGTTTATAATAGTTACCCACCATATTAATGCGACATGATGTATTGTTATTTATATCACCACCATAGCAGGAATTGGGCTTGCCCCAGTTATAATTCACATTGTTCACATAGTCTGTAAGAACATGCAGATCATTTGCTCCCCGGGCTCCGTTAAAACGAGCAGAACGGGTATTATTGTGCGCCAACAGGTTGTGATGGTATGTAGAAAACACTCCTCCCCACTGGCTTGCATAGCTACGTTCACCCTTGGCATGGCCGGAAGTGTAAAGTCCTTCATGGATAATGCACCACTGAACGGTTGTTCTTTTGTTATCATAAAAAGTCATGTTCTCTTCTGCCGACCAGCCAAATGTGCAATGGTCAATAATAACATCGGAAGCATTTTCTACACCGATAGAACCACCCGGAATAAAGACTCCTTTATCGGTCATTCCACCAATGCGTGAACGGATATGACGGATAACGAGATTCTTTGAACCTCCGAAGTTGAGTTTGCCACCACGAATACAGATACCATCGCCCGGAGCTGTTTGTCCGGCGATAGTCAGTCCATCTCGTTTGGATCGAATATCAGAATTCAATTTTATCAATCCGGAGACACGAAATACAATGGTAAGAGGAGTTGCGGGATACTGTGAAAGCGCCCATCTTAAGGAGCCCTCTCCATTATCATTAAGATTAGTTACTTCTACAACCTCGCCGCCACGTCCGCCGGTTGCAAATTTACCAAAGCCTTCCGCAGTTGGGAAAGCAGGAGTTTGTGCAGAAACTGTTACCGGTATGGAGGTAATAGAGAACAAAAGCCCTGCACTAACTATTAAATGTAAGATTTTCATTATTATTGAATTTATAAATATCAGAAGTTATTAAAGCTACAAGCTATATTATTTATTATATGAAATGACTTGCAGAAACTATTCTTGTACTCATAATATCTATAAAACAAAATCAATGGGGTGTTTTATCTCCATTTCCAATTCTGAATTTCTATTTTTTAAGATAGAATTCAGGAGCGATATGTGATATTTTATACACAGAGTCATGGCGTAAATTAAGGTGACCTAACACAAGCAAAGCAGAATCGAGCTCTATCTTCAGAAGAGCAGAATAGCTGGATTTAGGTATGCTATCCGAATGAGTGAGACCAACCTTCTTCATTTGTACAGATAATAATGAGTCCAGATTAAAGCTATAAAGCATAACGCCTTTATCTGAATATAGATCAAGAAATCGTTTTTCGTTATTGAAATACATGCCATCAGAGGTTTTGTAGTCATAAACTTTATTCAGTGAACGATAGCCTTCCAATGAAACAGCCTCCAATAAGTGTATGTCTGTATTTGTGGGAAGTTTAGATGTCGATGTTGCTACCGGAGTTCTGTTACTTTGAGATATCCGTTCTATATCTAACGCTCTTATGCCGGGTATATAGGTTACCACACCAAATAGCAGGATGGCAAGTAACGTAACATACAGATATCTGCCGGTTCGGTTTGTTAGAAACAGAATGGCAGTCAAAGAGATAACCAGTCCGGATACTAGCAGGTATACCCGCTCTTCAGTAAATCCATATTGATTGATTCTGTAGAGTGTAGCTATCCAGAACATAATATATGCAGGAAAAACAATCCAGCTGGCTTTGTTGTAGAACCATTTATACGAACATTTATTCACCAGCAACACACATCCTTTCAGGAAAAACAAAGCAATAGAAAATGCCAGGACAATAGCTGCCACACCTCCCTTAGGAAGCGACCACATTACGGCTATCTTGATAAAATACAGATAAAGAATTACTGTATAGATGAGTAGAACCGGAGATAATACATAATTCAACAGGATATCTATTAACTTGTTTGTGATTATCTTATCTGATTTATCGTAGTGAAAATAAATGAATAAGGATGGGAAAACAACCATACTTACGGCATATCTTGAATAATGATAAAACCGGGAGTCTCCGGATTTCCATATCTCAAAAATATATTGAATGGAAAAATAGAGAGATTTAAGCAATACAAAAGAGATTGCAGATAATACAAATGCAAAGAGTAAGGAACGTAGCAGTTGCAATAAGCTCTCTATGAAAGGAGTATTCTCTCTCTGCCATTCAGTTGCCAGATAAACACCGGTGAGAACACCTATAGTTACACAGAAAAAGAAGTCTTCACTTTCCGGTTTTTGTAGCCATAGCAGTGGAATAATCAATAGTACACATCCGTAATACATCCACCGGATATATGTTTTATCAGCAAATCTATTCAGCGTATAGGCAATAATCATCAGCATAGGGAAATAGTAATAAAGCGATTCTCCCTGTTTTATTGCTTTTTCAAACAACAAGATATTGATGACGTAGCAAATCAATGCAATAAGTAATTCTACAGGATTAGAACGTACTGCTTCATAACCTTTATATAAGGTGCGTTTTATTGATTCTTTCATACTATTAGATGTGTAATTGTTTCGTCATTTATCTCCATTTCCAATCCAGCTCAATCTGCCATACAATGCCCGAATCTTTTGTCAGCATCATCAGATTATCCCTGAATTCGGCATAATCAGGACTTTTACAAGGAATTATGGTGGTTTCGCCATTCTTCATCCTTATAAAAAGATTGTCCTTTATCTCATAAATAAATTCAATTTCGGTGAGCCTTATTTTCTCTTCGCCAAAACGGTTTTTTGAAGTCATAAATCCATCGGCAAACCCAACTTCTGTTTCAACGCCAATTCTGTTTTTGTAGTTTTGATGAATGTATTTCTCATAAAATTGTTTATACCTCCACCTGTAGTAAAATGGATAGAGAAGCAAACAGACTGCTGCCGAAATCATGAAATAGTATGCTGTAAATTTATCTTCTTTTTGATAAAAGACTAATCCTATACATAAGAACACCAGTGTAGTTAGAATCCAGCTCCGAATCCTTTTGGTTCTCATCCGCTTAGATTTCGAAGCTGTAAAAAGCAGAAATCTTAAATAGTCTTCTTTTTCTAATTTTATCTGGTACATAGTATTTGTCTTTCTTTGAATACCAAAGTCACTTATTTACTAAAAAATAAGTGACTTTGGGTTTAGTACAAATATAGTGATTATTTGTAATTCAAATCAGACTATTAATAGAAATGTTTTATTTCTGAATACCTCCTATTTAATAAATGCTTTTCGCTGATTCTTTTTGCTCTTTTTTCTCTTCTCTCAGGGATTTCCCAAACTCTTCAAAATTATTTAATTTCAAAGGCTTAAAGTCTGCACTATTCATATATTGAAGCAAAGAATAAAGCAATTGGCGGGCAACCGGGCGTTCGTCCAGATTCGTACATAAATCAATAGAAGTAATAATAAGCTTTCCTTTACCTACTGAACCTTCATAAACAGAAGACAGGCGTCTGTTATTAGTAAAGTTATCTATCATTGATACAATTGAATTACCTCCATTAATGCTATCTGTGATTAAAGTGGTAGAATTAATGTTTAAATCCCACCATTGCCAGTCAGTATGATTATCTGTGGGGAAAGAATGAAATGCCGGATGAGTGCTATCACACAAAACGCCCATAGTACCCGCTTGCTTAGGGAAATGTACCGGACTCCAAAAAACAGGAACAAATTTACCTTCAATCCCGTTCAGTTTACGCCAATCAGGATTAAACAATACTGTTTTACCTTCTTCCAGTAGCTTCTTTGCCTCAGCAAAGTTGCGGGTAAAATGAACCTTGCCATAATCTATAGATAAAGTTGCAGGATATACCCAGATGTTCCAGTGATTTGTATAATCGGTTCCATCAATACTTAAAGAAACAGATAGTTTTGATGGGGTCTTAATATCATTTAATGGCAGATTAATTTTGCCCATCTGTGAATTATGTCCCAACTTTATATCTAGTCCTTTAATTTTAGCAGTCATAACTGTGTTACCGGACTCATCTTTAACGATCCAACTGAGATCCTTGTTTTGAAGTAATGAGGAAGAGTAGTTACTAATCTCCACATCGGCAACAAAAGATTCACTATTTGTATAAACAGCTTTAGGGAATCTCAGCAATGGAACAACCGGCGCACAAAAACCTCTGAATTCTTGTGAAGAAATAATTCCTTTACTATCCCAAAAGGCATTAAGTAATCCCACCAAAGCCGTTCCCTGACCTGGGAAATCATGCAAGTCCAATAATTGGAACCCACTGATTCCGGCTGTTTTTAAAGCACGTTCTATCTCTTCTTTATAGAGTAATGCGGCAAGTTTTCCCGATGAAAGCAAATAATCATTTGCCTTATCAAGCAACCCCTTTTTCTCTAAGTCTCTTTTTACAGCAATGAAATTGAGAGGTTCTAAAACGCCCTTATATTTATCTATTTCCTTCAAATCAGGATATACGGAATATTGCCCTATTTCATGAGTTATCAATGGAACTTCCATACCTTCTACAGATTTGGAATAGTCTTTATCAAAAGAAGGGGGCTCGCTATTAAATACACCTTGACCTCTTACCCAACCTTTCTTTGTCCATTGAGTAATAAGATAATCATCTTCCTTTTCAGGCCATATTCCGTGACCTTTTTCAAAAGTGAAGGAAGTTGTAGTGTAAAGTCTGCGCGAATCTTTCTTTTTAAGAGTACTGATCATTGTTGCAAGAACAGACATATCTCCCTGTAACTCATTACCTAGACTCATCATGCAAAAAGAGGGATGATTGCCATACTCACGAATGATACGATAGGCTTCCGCATAAAGGAAATCTGTCATTGCTGAAGATTTACCAATTTGAAGTGACCAGACAGGTAATTCCACCTGAAGGTAAAAGCCCATTTTGTCAGCAACCTGGAACGCAGCAGCAGGAGGACACCATGAATGGAAACGTAAATGATTAAGTCCCCATTCTCTGGCAGTGGTAAACACTTTGAGCCACCCTTCTTCTGTCATAGGTGGGTGACCTGTTTGTGGAAAGATGCAACACTCCAAAGTTCCTCGCAAAAAGACCGGACAATGATTGTTTACAAGTACATTTCCTTTACGAGTAAACTCTCTTAGTCCAAAGTCAGAAGCGTAATCGGATTCAAACTTTCCCGATTTCAATTTTACAGAAAGTGAATAAACAGCAGGATTAAATTCATCCCATAGTTTAGCATCTGCTCCTAATGAATAAGTATATTCAATAATTGTATCACCGGGCATCAGCACAACATCTTGTAATGAAGGTATTATTCCTTTTCCACTGCTCTTTAAAAACGACTCATAGCTAAGTTTTGCTTTTACTTTCTTATTGGTTGAATTATTCAAATAAGAACGAATAGAAATAGATTTAGCATCCACATTGGGCGTTATCTCGACATAAGACACTCCAACAGGATCTGTAGCTTTTAAGGATATGTTGCCCAATATGCCGTTCCAGATTATCTGAGTGTGATCCGTATAAGCATGTGCCATATTATCCACACTTATATCTTCAAACTGTTTACGGTTATCAACCAGAACTGTTATTCGATGAGTTCCGGGAGTGAGATAATCAGTAAGATTATAAGTATGTGGAGCAATCAGGCTATTGCAACTGGCAGCAACGTCCTTACCGTCAACCCAAACACTGGTTTTCCACAACACTCTTTCCATTTCAAAAGAGATTTGTTTCTTTTTCCAGCTTACAGGAATAACTATCTCCTTTGTATACCAAGCTTCTCCAATATACGATTTTTTGCGGGTAAGGTGAGAAAGCTGAGGCTTTTGGAGCATCGGTTCCAGAGAGTTAGGAACTCCAAGTCCGGCATCATCTGTTGTTCCGGGGAGGTGAATAGATTGTTTAAAAGAACAATTATTCCATCCTTTAACATGACCAATGGATGTGCTGTCAAGAGCTATCTCCCACTCTCCTTCTAAGCTGATTGTCTGCCCGTATAAGCAGGACGAGGCAAACAGCAAGACAAGCATTAAACCTATATATTTTTTCATTTATCCGGAGTTTTAAATACTACTTTTTATAGCCATTATTCCCTGATGATTAGGATCCATTTTGCTCACCTCGTCTAACAACTCAGAAGCTATTTCTTTATTTCCTAATCCAAACAGACCCAATGCCATCATATACTTGCAATGAATCATATTACGTAACGTTAGGTCATCGTCCCAAATCAACAGGTCGGGTAAAGATACTGCAAAATAATCCATTTTTATTTCATCCGACAGATGTTCTTCACCATATGAAATCAAACGGTTGAAGCGGCTATTTGCTTCGGCTACCCTATTTAACTTTAACAGAGCAAGGCCCTGATAGAATATTTTATCCGGTTTTTGGTCGTTATAGAAAATGGCAGCAGCAGGTTCAGTAATACCATTCTTAGCCAGTTCCCAGTAGAAAACTGCTTTTTCCTGATTGCCCAAAGCTTCATAAGCACATCCCAGATAGTAATGAAAATCATTTTCCTGAGCTCCGGAAAGCTTACCTTCACCCAAATGATGCGGGTATTCCTGGCATTCATTTAATAGTGTAATTGCTTCCTGATTATCTCCTGCTTTCAAAGCTTGCTTGGCCAATTCAACACGTGCAATCTGATATTGAGCCGACACTTTACCTTCACCGCCCTCCCATGGATGGAACTTATGAGCATCCAGCATTTCTTTTGCTTCTTCGTAACGTTCCAACTGGTTCAACAGTGTAATCTGTTCCAGATAAAGATCGTCTCGCTGACATACCAAAGAATGATATTTTTCCATGAATGCCAAACGTTCTGCATGCGATCTGTTGATTCGTTTATACAATTGATCTAGTTCCATCAATATCCGGGCATCAGTATTATCCAAAGCAAATGCCTTTTCCAGACAATCAACAGCCTTCTCTGTCTTTCCCTGTTTATTGAAATAGGCCAGCGATAAGTTACGCCATGCCGTTGGGAAGGCCGGGTCCAGATCAACTGACTTTTCCCAATTGACTATTGCTTCATCATACTGACGTTTATCATACCACAAATTACCTAAGTAGTAAGGAGCTTTTGCATCCGATGGATTCTTTTCTTTTGCACATTCCAATGCCAGGATGGCTTCCAGTCTGTTAGGGAAACAATAATCAGGAGCATGACTGGCTGCTTTTGCAAAGCTATACTCTGCCTCTTTTTTATTTGCCATACTTTGAACCCATGCCAGGTAATAATAGGTCATCGGAGTTGTATGAATCTGAGTGGCTTCCATCCAAACATCTATTGCTTCCTCATAGAATCCGGCAGTTGCATAATCTAAAGCAACTTCGTCGTAATTAGAAGAAGCGCCTCGCATCAACATAGTCATGTGAGACAAAATCTCCTGACTATCCGTCAATAAGTATTTCTCAAAAAGACAGCCATAATTGAAGCGATCAATCTTTAATGAATCTTCAATCCAGTTAAGCGCCTCTTCTTTTCTTCCTGCCAATCGCAGCAAAGCGCTCTTTAAATGACGGGCACGATGGTTGTGCCAATTTCGAATCAAACTTCTTTCTACTTCCTCTAAAGCATCGCCCAGTCTTCCTTGCAATGCTGAAATCTGTGCACAACTGAAATAACCGGCATCTTGCCAGGCAGCATTCCAACAAGCTTTATAAAAAGCATCATAGGCTTCTTGGTAGCGTCCTTGATATTTCAGGGATAGTCCTAAATTATACAACGGCTCACCGTCATAAGGGTTTGGATTACGTTGCAATTGAGTTTCGACAGCCGTTTTTAAATAGGTTTCAGCAATAGTAAAACGTCCATGTCGTAAGTTCCACAATCCCATTGCATTGTTATTCTGCACATTTCCAGGTTCCCGTTTTAATGCTTCTTCATAATAATCAACAGGGTTATAAGTGGCATGTCTATATTGCTCCAAATGCAATCCCGTTAAATAAAGTTGTTCCAAAGAAGGGGTATCTTGTGGAGAGAGAGCTGCTTTGGCCGGCTCCGGTACCGGTTTAACTTCTTCTTTCTCCGATTGCCAATTAAGCACTTCTTTATCCTGTTCATTATAAACAGAAAGTCGAAGTTCTTTCAAGCTGTTCTCATTCATTGGAACTGTCTTCTCATAGACTTTTTCCGGAGATAAGGTATTGTATTCTTCTAACAGTACACCCTCTTTACCTGACAATACAATTTTAACAGGTTGCTGCGATGTGGCAAATAGTTTAATAACAACATTGCCGTCCTCAACTTCATCAATATTCATTAATAAGTCTTTGCTTGCATTCTTAACCACTCCCAATTCACGGTAAGGAAGGAAATACTGCACAAAACTTTTCTCTTCATAGGGCTGAAGCCAGGTAAAGTCGGGTTGATTATCTGTATAGACACCAGCCATCAGTTCAATATATGGTCCGTTATTGTCTGTCAGATTACGATCCCATGCCCTGCCAAAATCACCATTTCCCCATGTCCACTGTTTCTTACCCGGAGAAATATGATGATTGGCCACATGCAATACACCGGCATGTGTATCGTTTTCATATCCTCCCACAAAGTTAAAACGACTCTTGATGGCCATATAAGAAGTAGGTACCGGTATATTTTTATAATTAGATATATCAACACCTGCTGAATAATCTACCTTATAATAGGTTCCGGTTGCTATTGGGAAAGTAGAAACATCACGCTTTCCATGATCGAAAACGGCATTCACGTCGGGCGGAAAGACACTCTGGTAGAAATCGTTAACAGCCACAGCCGGGTTAGCCCACCACAAGAAAGTCTGTGGCATAGGAGTACGGTTATAAAGTTTCCCTTTTATTTCCAGAAAAGCTTTTCCGGGTCTCAATGTAAACCCAGCCATCCCTTTTTGATGAAACATCTGCTCCATTTCGCTTACCCAAACGGTAACACTGCCATCGGGAAATTCTTCAATGCAATAATCTACCGGTAGAAAAGTACTTGGTCGGTGGTGCTGTGGCCAATTGAACTCAATGCCACCCGAAATCCATGGACCGGTCAATCCAACCAAAGCAGGCTTAATCACCTCATTATAGTAAATAAAATGACGCTGCTTTATTTTATCATAAGCCATCTGAACTCTCCCACCTAGTTCCGGCAGAATCATTACTTTTATGTATTCATTTTCCAGATAGACGGCATTGTAAGTCTTATCAATTTTCTCATCTGCTATCTTCTCAATTACGGGATAGGGATAAACTACTCCGCTGCTACCCTGATAAACTCTTTTTTCGAGGAATATAGGATTCTTTTCAGGTTCACCAATCTCATAAGTAGGGATTACTACCTGTTCATTCCATGCTTTTACCATTTTATATATTGATTTTGTATTATTGAATTAATTCTTTTTCCAGATCCTCAAGAGACTTCCCTTTTGTTTCAGGTAATTTAAAGAAAATAAAAAGAAAACCGGAAGCACAAATCAGGGAATAGATCCAGAATGTGCCGCTACTTCCCAAAAAGGTATTTAGTAGTGGAAAAGTGTATGTAAGCGTAAAGCAACCAATCCACAAGGCGAATGTAGCCACGGCCATTGCCACTCCACGAACATGATTAGGAAATATCTCCGAAAGAATTACCCAGGTTACAGGACCCAGCGACATTGCATAGCAGGCAATAGCCATAACTACGAGGACAACCATAAACCATCCGCTCACATGAAAGAAATAGCAAGTGCCCAGTATCAGATAAATACCAGCCAGACCTCCGGCTCCAATCATCATCAAAGCTCTTCTTCCCAGTTTGTCTACAGTATAGATTGCCACAAAAGTAAATACCAAATTGGCAACACCCGTTACTACGATATTGAAAAGAACATCGTCCAGTGTGAATCCGGCTGATTGGAATATTTCCTGAGCATAGTTAAAGATAACATTTGTGCCACACCATTGCTGGAATACGGCTATAACAAGACCTATGATCAGTACCTTACGAAAAGGATGACTTAAAAGCATCTTCAGACTACCTTTCTCAGTACGAGCCGATGCTTCCATCATAGATGAAAATTCTGATTTGGCATATTCTTTTCCTCCTATCTTACCGAGAATAGAAACAGCCTGTTCTATCCTGCCCTTCATTGATAACCACCGTGGACTTTCCGGAATAAGGAACATGAGTATAAAAAAAGCTGCTGCCGGAAAAGCTGCTCCCCAGAACATCCAGCGCCATCCCATCTGTCCGTTCCATGATTCCAGTATTTGCGCCGAAGTAAAGCCCAAAGGTACTTTCTCTGCTATCAGCCAATTTGCAATCTGAGCACCAAGAATTCCAAGAACGATAGTCAGCTGATTTAATGATACTAGTTTTCCACGTATTTTAAAAGGAGCAACCTCGGCAATATACATTGGAGAAAGATTAGATGCTATACCAATACCGATACCTCCCAAAAAGCGTGCAATAAGAAAAATAGTAAATGATGAGGCGGCACCTGTAATATATGAAGAAACAAAAAATATAAATGCCGATAAAATAAGTAGTTTCTTACGACCATACTTGTCTGCCATCATACCAGCCAGACTTGCTCCAATTAAGCATCCCAGTAAAGCCACACTCATTGCCCAGCCTTGCAAAAATGGAGAATTAACTATATTAAAATAGACTTCGTAAAAAGGTTTGGCACCACCTATTACTACCCAGTCATAGCCAAACAATAGTCCGCCCATAGCAGAGACCAGACTAATAAAATAAACAAAACTCTTGTTGTACTGTTCCATTGTATTATATATGTAATTCATTAACAGTGCAAATATACAGATAGATAGAGAGGCATTAGATAGAATAATTTTAAAATAAGATGGATTATTCTACTATTTATATATATTTGTGGCACATTGTTAAATCACAGTTATTATGAAAAGGAAAGATGGATTCAGAGGACAACGCGCTATTGTACTCCCCGAGACAATAATTTCAATTACGGAACAAAACCCATTGACCTCAGCACTACTTATTACAAATATTGGTTATTACCCAAATGCAGAGTCTCATTTTCGGGAGCGGCTTGAAGGTATTTCACAATATATATTTATTTATTGCGTAAAAGGGAAAGGATGGTTTAATATAAACGGAGTGACTAAAATTGTGAATGAGAACCAATTCTTCATTCTTCCGGCCAACATACCGCATTCATACGGAAGTAATGAAGCAGAACCCTGGACTATTTATTGGATACATTTTAAAGGCTTCCATGCCCAATACTTTTTGGAAGCACAGCAATCCTATCCAAAGAATATTACTCCTGGAGAAAATTCCCGGATAGAATACCGCAATCAACTATTCGAAAAAATATATTCTACCCTTGAGATGGGATATAGCCTGGAGCATCTTCAATATGCAAGTATGTGTCTGCACTATTATTTAGCTTCACTTATGTATATTAATCTTTTTCGTGACGATGCTTTCTATTTAAAAAACACGAAGGAAAAAGATCTGGCTAATTCTGCCATTCATTTTATGAGAGAAAACATTGAAAAGAAAATAATAGTAGAAGATATTGCCCGTGAACTACACATCTCCACATCTTATTTCTCTACTCAGTTTCAGAAAAGCACTGGATTTGCTCCCATAGCATACCTGAACAACCTGAGAATTCAGAAAGCTTGTCAGTACCTGGACTTCACAGATATGAAGATCAATCAGCTATGCCATAAAATAGGCTATGAAGACGCATATTACTTTAGTCGCATTTTCACTAAAACAATGGGTATTTCTCCAAAAGAATATAAGAAGAGGAAAAAAGGATGATATTATAGTAGCTGGAGTCTTTATATTCCCATCAAAACATAAATAATTGTTAAATACAGACCGAATTCACACTTTTTACATGTTATAAAACATATTATTCAATTAAAGCCCGTATCTTTGCAGCGTAAAAAGAAAGAAAAAGTAAAACCGCTTACCAAAACGTGGTAAGCACAAAGATGAAAAAAATTATGGAAAAGAGAATGAATGAAATTTCAATGCTTCAATATCAGATTAAAAGATATCAAGCAGCAGGTAAAGGTACAATGTGTCAGGTTTTGAATGCTAAACTGCATAAGTTAATCAAAAAACAAGCAGAAGCATAACCACTAAATTAGGAGTAGTTTTCAACAATAGATAGGCTTTCTTCGCAATTTTGCGATGATGGCCTTTTTTTTATTTTATTAGCGGATATCCCAATAATATTCCCCGGATATTTGTTTCTTTTGTAGTATGACTAATAATAATCTGAATTATACGATAGAAAAAGGTGACGGACTGCCGCTTCCTAAGCGTTATTGGGCTATTCTGGCCATTGCACTTGGTGTGTCAGTTTCTGTACTTGACGGTACCATTGCTAATGTGGCACTGCCAACCATTGCGCAGGACCTGAATACTTCACCCACGAATGTTATTTGGGTAGTGAATGCTTATCAGTTGGCAATAACAATCTCGCTTTTGTCTTTTTCTTCTTTAGGAGATATATTCGGTTATCGCAAAGTGTATATTTTCGGGCTTTCTCTGTTCACTTGTTCATCATTGGCTTGTGCTCTTTCCGATTCTTTTTTCACATTAACGCTGGCTCGTGTTTCGCAGGGATTCGGTGCTGCAGCTATTACCAGCGTAAACACAGCCTTGCTGAGAATAATCTATCCGAAACGGTATATAGGAAGGGGGATGGGAATAAATGCACTGGTGGTTGCTTTTTCTTTGGCAGTGGGACCTACCGTAGCTTCCCTGATTCTGGCATTTGCACACTGGAACTGGTTGTTTGCTATAAATATACCGATCGGCATACTGGCTTTATATATTGCATTCAGACATTTGCCATATAATCCGCAAAAGACCGGCGAGCGGAAGTTTGACTATCTGAGTAGTGCTGCAAATGCAGTGACTTTTGCTTTGCTGATTTTTACTTTGGAGGGAATCACTCACAAACAGCAATTACATTTCATTATTATGGAATTTATTGCGCTATTAATTATAGGTTTCTTCTTTATCCGCAGACAACTAAAGCAGAAAAATCCACTTTTGCCCGTTGACCTGCTTCGTATTCCTATATTTACGTTATCTATAGGAACCTCGATTTGCTCGTTCACAGCTCAGATGCTGGCTACGGTTTCGCTACCGTTCTTTTTCCAGAACACGCTGGGATATGATAGTTCCGAGATTGGCATGCTGCTTACTCCGTGGCCTTTGGCAATTATTGTAGTTGCCCCCATCGCCGGTCGCCTGGTAGAACGTGTTCATGCCGGAATCCTTGGAGGGATAGGTCTGGCAATCTTTGCTGCCGGGCTACTCCTACTCTCTTTTCTGCCTGATAACCCAACAAGACTAGATATAATATGGAGAATGGTTCTGTGCGGAGCTGGATTTGGATTATTTCAATCGCCCAATAACAGTACTATTATTTCCTCTGCTCCACAGCACAGAAGCGGAGCAGCAAGCGGTATGCTGGGAACTGCCCGTCTACTGGGCCAGACTCTTGGCGCCACACTTGCAGCAATGATGTTTACACTGGTTCCGGGTAATAGTACCCAGGCTGCATTGTTGCTGGCCGGAACATTTGCCCTTGTCGCAGCCGTAGTGAGCTGCCTGCGGTTATCGCAAACGTCTCCGTTAAAACAGAATTCATAAACAAGAGCTTTTTATTGACATCCGGTTATCAAAATAAGATCTGTAACCTGCTTTTTTAAAAACATAACCGGACATTTGTGCATCCTTGTACAAAAGATTGCATTCTTCTGTACAAAAGAATTAAATCCCTTGTACAAAACAATTAATTCTTTTGTACAAGAGAAATATATTATCCGGAAGCGTTTTTTATTTTTTATTTCTCAATTAAAAAAACAGAAACCCGGTTTTTAAAAGACAAAAGCGTGAGGGATGCCCCCAAAAGTGTGGGTTTCGTGACGGATCAGAATGCTACCATCACGGGATAACATGCTATATTTTAATCTATTACAAGAAACCGTGATGGAGTGAGGGTTCATTTTCGTTTTTGCGCGGTTCTTCGTCACTTTAGGTGCAAGCTATTCAGATAAAAGTCTTTATTCATAGGCATTTCAAATGTTTTTCTATCTTGAATATTATGCCCCGTTATCTAAAGTCATGATATTGTCAAAAGTCGTGATAAAGGGAAGTTCTATTGAAATTTCTAACAACCTCTATAATTAAGCCATCTAAAGATTTGTATCTATCTGATTATCAGAGAATGAAGTGTTTAAAAAGTTGTAGATATGCTTGAAAATCAGTATCTTTAAGCTGACCAAAGCATCAAGACTCCAATGAATCAAAGCATATCTACAGTTGGCAAAGTTACTACAAATAAGCCTATTTACGTCAATGTTAACAAAAAGAAATCAACTATATCTTTTAAACTTCATATTCCCCATTATCGCCAGGATAGAGTCTCTATAAGCGGGAAATCGTATACTGTAGAATTGTCCCGTAACTCTAATAGTAGCCGCTGCCCGGCCTGTGGTTGTTTGAGTCAAAGTTTACATGGGTACTATACGCGCCAACTTCAGGGTTTAGAGATCTTTAATCATCCCCTGACTCTATTGGTCAAAACCCGCAAATTTCGTTGCCGAAATGAGTATTGTCTCCGCAAGGTCTTTAGTGAGGACCATTCCTGCCTGGCTTCTCCCTATGGCCGCAACACCCTGGAGGTAGAAGAACGCATCCGTGAAGTATCTCTAAAAACCACATCTCGTACTGCCAGTGAGCTCTTACACGGGCAAAACATCTTCTGCAGTCAATCTGTCTGTCTACGGAGTGCTCACAAGGAATTGTCCTCAAAAAATCGTGGTTCTCTACCTGTGGCTATAGGTATAGATGACTTTGCGCAGAAGAAAGGGCATGTCTATGGAAGTGTTATTGTAGACCAGATGACCCATCGTCCCATTGCGGTACTTCCTTGCCGGGAGGGGGATGAATTAGAGCAGTTCTTGCGAAATAATCCTCAGATACAATATATAACCCGAGACCGGGGGCGAAACTTTGTTGAAGCTATTAATCGTATCCTACCCGGTGTTACCCAAATCTGTGACAGATTCCATTTGATAAAGAATCTGGTGGATGCTCTGACGGAAGAAATAGCCTCATTATCGCGGCTAAGTGTACATAAGCAAACTTATTCTTATCCCTCCACGGAAGAATGCAGAACCAAAATCATGGAAGCTCTTTATGGCCTGGGGGATGCCAGACATCGACATAAACTGAACCTGTTTGTGCAAGCAGATAGCCTTATCAGAAAAGGAATGAGCATTTCAGAAACAGCCCGCCAATTAGGAGTGCATTCACAGGTTATCTGGCGTTTGGTACGTCACCATACAGGCAAGGATTATATGTCTGCGCAGCAAAAGAGTATATTAAAACATGTCGATGAACTGGCTTTGGAAATCAGCCATGGATGTACGGATATAAAGAAATTGAAGAAGAAAATGGAAAGCAAAATGGATACGATTGCAATCTCGGCTGCCACGATAGGAATCAGAAACAAAATAAAGCAAGAGCTACGGGAAATCAGGAAATATAACAAAAATATAGCTGAAAGAAAAAACAAAAAACATGCATCAATAAGGAGTATACGGAGATTTATATTGAAAGGGGAATCCGCCGTGCAAAGTCTTACTGCTTTATTGAAGAATCCATTAATAAAACAGGTCATAACATTAGGATTGAGATTCAGGGAAATGATAAAAGGAAATCCCAAGCAATGGTCTCTGGAAAATTGGATAAAACAGGCTATGGAATGTGATTCAAAAGCCATGAAGACATTTGCTTGTGGAATAAAAGCAGACCAACAAGCGGTGCAAAATGCAATGGATATTTATTTGAACAACGGACTCTTGGAAGGAACTGTCAATAAAATAAAGGCCATCAAAAGGCAGATGTTTAATAGGGCAAGCTATAGACTACTTAATGTCAAACTCATTGCGTTTAAAACCTAATAGCTTGCACCTAAAGTGACGAAGAACCTTTTGCGCAGAATTAGCTGGGGAATATGCGTAAGCGTCTTTTAGTTTTGCATTTATGCGTTCTGTTCAGTTCAAACAAATAAAACAGAAGAGGCTTTTCATAAGCAAAACCAACAACAACCTATCATAAAGAAAACCTTCTTTTCGTTAAAGTTATTCTGGCTTCTCGAATAGTTTTTTTCTATGTTCGATGCCCCAGTTGGTTATCTCGATAATTATAGTCTCCAATGTTCTCCCATAATCTGTGATTTCATATTCAACAGTGATAGGTTTAGTATTACAAACAGTGCGTTTAACCAATTCATTCATTTCCAGATCCTGCAATTCCTTTGACAACATCTTAGCGGCTATGCCATCAACCTCTCTCAATAAGTCCATAAAACGAAGTTTGCCCTTTTCCATTAAAGTACCAATAATCTGGATTTTCCATTTGCCAGATAGTAATTCCATTGTGTCTTTTATAGCCAGCAACGCTTGTCTGCAAGCCTTGTCTTTTTCATATGATACTTCTTTTTTCATTGTTCTCTCAAATATTTAGAGTGTAAAACTAGCATGCAAAGTTACAATAATATATTATAGTTTCCTAAAGGTAAGTAGTTACTTAAAGGAAACCCATTACAAAAAGAAACTAATATACCATAACTTTGCAGCATCAAATTTATAAAGGAGAATAAAATGAATATTAAAAACCAGATTTTCCATTCTGACATTGAAAAGCTTATGACAAATAGGGTATTATGCATTTAAACAATTATAAAAACTAAAATAAAAGGAGATTTAATTATGAAAGTATTAGCATTCAATGGAAGCCCAAGAAAAAACTGGAACACAGCAACATTACTGAATAAAGCATTAGAAGGTGCTGCATTACAAGGAGCCGAGACCGAACTGATTCATCTTTACGATCTTAACTATAAAGGATGTAAGAGTTGTTTCGCTTGTAAAACCAAAGGTGGTAAGAGTTATGGCAAATGCCCGGTAAAAGATGACCTAACAGCAATCTACAAAAAAGTAGAGGAAGCTGATGCAATTATATTTGGATCTCCAATTTATTTTGGAAGGATTAGTGGTGAGATGGCATCCTTCATGGAACGCCTGCTATTTCCGTACCTTGTATATAGCAAAACTGAACCAACCCTTTTCCCGAAGAAAATTAACGCTGGGTTTATTTATACAATGAATGCACCTGAGAATGAAGAGATATTAAAACTTTATGAACATAACTGGATTCTCAATGAATTTGGACTAAAACGCATATTCGGAGCTTCCGAATCATTGTGTAGTTTTGATACGTACCAGTTTGATGATTATTCTAAAGTAGCCGTAACATTATTTGATCCGGAAATGAAAGCCAAAAGAAGAGAAGAAGAATTTCCTAAGGATTGCGCAAAAGCATTCGACATGGGAGTAAGATTCGCAACGGAAGGTATTATAGATTCTAAAATCGTATAATTTAGTTCAAGAGTTACAAGATGCAATAAAGAGACTCATTAAAGGTTATTTTCATATAAAACCATCCCAATAAATAATAGTAAGTTACTTACGGTACTTTTACCGTAAGTAACTTACTATTTGTGCAGAATTAGTTTGAATATACTCTATGAGTAATACGATGTTTCACTATTACCCTATAAAGTTTCCACGTCATTTTATCTGCCAGATATTGGTTGAAGACAATGCCTCCCACAATGAGCAACAGACCAATGTAAGTGGAAATATAAATCTGTTCGCCCAGTACGATGCTTATAAAGAATAAGGACATGAACGGAGCCAGATAGCAAAGCTGGTTGACCAGTGCAGGATTGTTGGTTGTACGGATTGCCAGTCCGAAGAATATAAACGGAACACCAATCTCAAAAGCACCGACATACATTCCAGCCAGAAGACTTGAAACATTGTGCACATTTACTCCTACAAACATTGCTCCGAGAAGCAAGTAGATTGTTCCGAAAAGGAAACCCATAAAAAGGGATACTATTCCATCTGTACCTTTATACTTATTGTTTATCATCCAATATGTTGCCCACAACACGGCGCTTAATGTATCAAGCAATATTCCGGAAACTGAAATTCCGCTGATTGAGGATTTGCCTGCTCCCAAAGAAACAAACAATACTCCTAAAAGGGAAAGAATCAGTCCCACGTACTTTGGTAGCGGAATGGGGCGGCGCGTAAAAACAGCCAGCATAATTAGCAAAAGAATAGGCCACGAATAGTTTATTGGTTGGGCTATCTGAGCCGGAAGCAGAGAATAGGCCTTAAACAGTATAAGGTAATAGGCTACCGGATTCAACAATCCGATACAGGCAAAACGCACCCATTCCTTCACCGTCAATGAACGAACCAGACTTAGCTTTCTTTGAGCAAGAAGTACAATTGAAAAAATAAGTAATGCAGTGCAACTGGCTATTAACAGCAACTCAAAGTAAGTCAGACTTTTCAAGGCAACCTTAAAAGCGGTAGCCACTGTTGACCAACTCAAAACAGCCACACTTGCATAAACTATGGCTTTAGAACTTTTCTCCATAAAATTATCTCAGCGCCTCTACTTCATCAGTTGTTAAAGGAATCTTCTTTCCTAGTCTCCTTGATCCACTTTCGGTAATCAGATAATCTTCTTCATTACGGATACCTCCGAAATCTTTGTAAGTTTCCAACTTATCGTAGTTAATGAATTCAGTGAACTTCTTCTCTCCTTTCCACAAGTCAATCAGTTCGGGAATAAAATAAACGCCCGGCTCAATGGTCAGCACGAATCCCGGCTCCAGTTTACGTCCTAAACGCAAAGACTTACGTCCAAACTGAGTGCTTTTTGGTTCGCCGTCATAGCCCACATATACTTCACCCAGATTCTCCATATCGTGAACATCAAGTCCCATCATGTGACCTAGTCCGCAAGGGAAGAACATTGCATGAGCACCAGCCTGCACAGCCTCATCGGCATCTCCCTTCATAATTCCAAGAGATTTCATACCTTCTACAATCACCTTTGATGAAAGTTCATATACTTCCTTGAATGGAATTCCGGGACGAAGAGCCTCAACAGCGGCAAGATGAGAAGCCACCTGAATATCATAAACATCTTTCTGACGAGAAGTAAATTTCTTGCTAACCGGAATAGTGGAAGACATATCGCCGGCATATCCCATAGCGGTTTCAGCTCCGGCATCAACAAGTAACATATCGCCTTCCTTTACTACATTACCATGATAATGATTGTGCAATGTCTGCCCGTTTATTGTAGCAATGGTAGGAAACGAAAGTCCGCCACCTGCCGACAAAGCGATATCTTCCAAAGCACCGGCAACATCACTTTCTCTCATTCCCGGGCGAAGCATTTGCATAGCTTTAATATGCATATCGGCTGTAACATCACAGGCTTTTTCAATTTCCAGAATCTCTTCTGCCGATTTATAGTTTCGTTGGTTTACCACCGCACGGATAAAAGGAACTGATGCCTCTTCTGGTTTCGGTAAGTATCCAAGTAAATTCATTAATTTAAGTTTATGCTCAGCACGGTAAGTAGGCAGAAAATGAATTTTCTGTCCTTTTGCCATTGCATTCTTCAGATATGATTCAATGCTTTTTGCAGATTGTGTGCATGGTATTCCTATTCTTTCGCTCTTTTCTTTGATAGTAGGCTGTGTACCCATCCACACAATGTGGTCAATGGTCAGCTCGTCACCAAAAATAATTTCCTTATCATTGTCAATATCAATAATAGCAGATAACCCTGCATAAGGTAGTCCGAAAAAATAAAGGAAAGTAGAATCCTGACGGAACGGATATGTATTATCTTCGTAATTCATTCCACATTCGTCATTTCCTAAAAACAATAAAAGACCGGATGCAACAGTTTTCTTTAACTGTGCTCTCCTATTCATATAAGTTTCTTTTGTAAACATGGTTATTATAGTATTGTGTGTTTATAAATTCTTATCTTTTCGATAAATCATCGTACAGACTTTGCAAATAGGCTTTTGCAGGTTTCAGATTTGCACTTTTCTTCTCTCCCTTATCAAGCACAACCTTATTCGCCTCACAATCAAAAATCATCTTATTATCTTTAGTAGTCATACCAAATCCATTTGGAAAAGTAAAATAGCCAAAGTGTGGCGATGCCGGATTCAAAATGTTCTTACTGAAAGTAAAGTCTTTATGCGGCAATCCCAACTGATAAAGAACCGTTGCTGCTATATCTATTTGTGATGCATAAGTGTTAATCTTTAAAGGCTGTTTTACAGCACCTCCAATAATTAACAAAGGAATCTGGAAACGCTCTACCTGATGATTAGTGATAGAAGCCGGATAATGCGTGGCATGGTCGGCAACAATAACAATCACTGTATTCTTCCAGTATTTAGTATGTTTAAACTGATCGATAAACTTACCCAGACAGCTGTCTACATAAAACACCGAATTAAGATACGGGTCTTTGAATTTGTGAGACGGAACATCAAATGGTTCGTGACTACTGGATGTTTGAATGGTTTTAAAGAACGGTTCTTTTTGCACGCCTGAAAAATCAGAAGAGACGCGGTTAAACAAATAATTATCCGGTGCTCCCCACTTTGACATTCTCTCTGCTAACGGGAAATCCTTATCACTGACAATCTGATCAAATCCTTGCGACAACAGGTAAGAGCGCATATTGGTAAAATTAGCATCTCCGCCATAATAGTACTCAGTAGTATAGCCTGCCTTTTTCACGGATTTGGATATAGAGGGTAACGACTGACTGCGCTGCGGATATTTCATAATAGAAGTTGTAGGCTGAGCCGGATATCCACTTAGAATTGAAACAAGTCCGCGGTCTGTACGGAAACTATTTGCATAGAAATTTGTAAATAACACTCCTTCACCACACAGTTTATTTATATTGGGCGTTACGTCTGGCAATCCACCTAAAGGCTGAATTACTTTTGACATAAAGCTCTCCATCACAATATAAATAACATTAGGCTTTTTAGTAGTGAAAAGCAATGGAATACTGTCTGTAGAAGTCTTTTCCTTCATCTTTCCAAATTCTACGGCAGCTTCATTATCTTTCATAAAACGATATTGATCTTCAAAAGACTGTTCACGTGACAATGATTCCATCAAACTAAAACAAGGATTAATTGCAGCATGATTTAATTCAATTTTATCACTAAAATAAGCCCATCCCACATTCATGGTTGAAACAGAAAAGCCACCCCGAATAGGAATAAAAAGAAAACCTGTAAGCAGTAGTAATACAATGGATGTTCTTCTGCGATAAAAAGGCTTCTTCATCTTCTTTTCTGACTTAAACAAGAAATGGTAAAAAATAAAGAAGAGAGCAGATATAGCAACAATTACGGCCAATA
Source organism: uncultured Bacteroides sp. (assembly GCF_963676325.1). Classification (NCBI taxonomy): domain Bacteria; kingdom Pseudomonadati; phylum Bacteroidota; class Bacteroidia; order Bacteroidales; family Bacteroidaceae; genus Bacteroides; species uncultured Bacteroides sp. The sequence goes on along the minus strand of NZ_OY781099.1, from coordinate 1,138,521 downwards.
CGCCTAACAAAATAGTTATTAAATCAGCGCTTGCAAAAGCATCTTTAGGGGTTTTTAAATAAAAAAGCGGAGTAGAATCAAGCCTAAATCCCCAGTATTTATAAAGAACAATATCAGATACAAAAATAAGCCCCATCACTACAGCAACAATTCCGTAGTATATTTTAAACGTCCATTTTGTAATGGAAGGGTTAAGCCACAAAGAAGCTATTAAAAACAAGCCCGGTAGTACTGTTAAATAACCAGAAATTGAGGCATCAAGCGGCAAACCGTGCCACATAACCGACAAATAATCCATAAACGAACAACCATGATACAGATCATGGTAGTAAAACATAAATAAAGGCTTCTGAATTACAAACAATAATATGAATAGCGCATATATTTTTAGCAAAAAATAAAATCTTTCTTTCATTACTTCCTTAACTAATTTCCTTTGTTATCAATCAAATTCAGACAAAAGTAATATTCTTTGTTAAAAACTCCACTATTCTACTTAAAGTAATATTTTTTTTTAGCACTTTTGTAGGTGATTATTATTTATATAACCTTTTGAATGAAAAAATTAACATTAACGCTCGCACTATATTGCATTATGAACATGACTCAAGCTCAGAATCCTTTTCTGGAGAAGTATACTACACCTCACGGAACCGCCCCTTTCAACAAAATAAAAACAGAACATTTTGAACCAGCTCTTCAAGAAGGAATGAAGCAACAAATGGCTGAAATCTATGCCATTGTTAATAATCCTGAAGCTCCTAGTTTTAAAAATACAATTGTGGCACTTGACAAATCGGGTGCATTACTAAACCGGGTACAGAATGTTTTCGGAAATCTACTAAGTGCGGAAACAAATGACGACCTTCAGACTGTAGCAGAAAAAATGATGCCGCTTTTAACTGAACACGGAAATAACATCAGTCTAAACAAAAAACTTTTTGAAAAAGTGAAGGCTGTTTATAGCCAAATGGCCCGATTAAAGCTAAGCAAAGAAGAAAGCAGACTGTTACAAAAGACCTACGACGGTTTTGTTCGAAGCGGAGCAAATCTGGAGGGTGAAGCAAAAGTAAAATACCGCGCTTTAACATCCGAACTAAGCAAGTTGACTTTGCAATACGGACAAAACATTCTGAAAGAGACAAATAATTACGAATTGGTTATTACCGATAAAGCAAAACTGGAAGGATTACCTGAAAGTGTTCTTGAAGCTGCCGCATTAACAGCTAAAGAAAAAGGAAAAGAAGGATGGGTGTTTACACTGAATGCACCAAGTTACATTCCTTTCATGACTTACTGTGAGAACCGTGATTTGAGAAAAGAACTTTATACAGCTTTCAATACACAATGTACTCACGACAATGAATACAATAATTTTGCGAATGTAAAAAGGCTTGCCAATGTCCGCATGGAAATAGCACAGCTATTAGGTTATAACAATTATGCAGCATATACGCTTAAAGAAAGAATGGCCGAAAACAGTGATGCTGTATACAAACTACTGAATCAACTGGTAGATGCTTACATGCCTGCTGCTGAAAAAGAACTTAAAGATGTGAAAGATCTGGCAAAACAGACACAAGGAGCCGATTTTCAGGTAATGCCTTGGGATTGGGCCTTCTACTCAAATAAACTGAAGGATCAAAAATTCAACATCAATGATGAAATGCTCAGACCATACTTTGAATTAAGCAAAGTTAAAGAAGGAGTCTTTGGATTAGCTACCAGATTATATGGAATTACATTCAAGAAAAATAGTGAAATTCCGGTATACAATCCGGATGTAGATGCATATGAAGTTTTTGATAAAGATGGAAAATTCCTTGCTGTATTATACACTGACTTTCACCCACGGGCAGGAAAACGTGCCGGTGCATGGATGACAGAATACAAAGCACAATGGAAAGAAAATGGCAAAGATAGTCGTCCACATGTTTCTTTGGTGATGAACTTCACAAAACCTACTGAAAACAAACCAGCTTTACTTACTTTTAGTGAAGTAGAAACTTTCTTGCACGAATTCGGGCACTCACTTCACGGTATGTTTGCAAACACAACTTACGAAAGTTTGAGCGGTACAAATGTTTACTGGGATTTTGTAGAACTTCCATCACAGATAATGGAGAACTTTGCTATTGAGAAAGATTTCCTGAATACATTTGCAAAACATTATCAAACAGGTGAGCAATTGCCTCAGGAATTGATTCAACGTATTGTTGATGCTTCTAATTTTAATGTAGGTTATGCATGCCTTCGCCAGGTAAGTTTTGGATTGCTTGATATGGCATGGTATACAAGAAATACTCCTTTTGATGGAGACGTGATTGCATACGAACAGCAAGCTACTAGCAAAACAAAATTACTTCCGGTTATGGACAACGGATGTATGAGTGCGCAATTCTCACATATTTTTGCGGGAGGATATTCTGCCGGTTATTATAGTTACAAATGGGCTGAAGTTCTTGATGCTGATGCATTCTCACTCTTTAAACAAAAAGGTATTTTCAATAAAGAGGTAGCAACTTCTTTCCGTGAAAATGTTCTTTCAAAAGGAGGAACAGAGCATCCAATGAAATTATATAAACGCTTCCGTGGACAAGAACCAACCATTGATGCATTGTTAATAAGAAACGGAATAAAACAATAATGAAGACAAAAATTCTGGTACTGCTATTAGCGATTCTTCCTATCCTTAGCGGATGTAATAACACAGAAAATGTGAAAGGAATGATTACGGGGAAGACTTGGCGTCTGAGTTGTTTCATGTATAATGATGATCTAATTACCAGATACCCTAATGCAGATGAGATACTTAAGAATAATCCGAATGGATTTTATCTTAAATTTAACGAGAATAACACGTTCTACGGACAAGCTATAAATTGCTCTTTCAGTGGCACATGGAGTGGCGATGGAAAAACAAATGATTTTTCAATGAATATAACTAGTATAGCTGGTGACGATTCGCAACAAGTCATCGCTACAGATTTCGTTAAAGCTGTAAAAGCAGCATATTCCTATAAAGGTGATGATAATATTCTTTCTATCTATTATAAGTATAATGGTAGTAATGAGCATATGGTTTTTAAAGTAAAATAAAACTAATAGAAGTAAGATGACAATAAATGCTACTGATAAGAAACAGCGGGAACTGGACAGGCGCTATATACGTATGGCTACTATCTGGGCAGAGAATTCATATTGCATTCGGCGCCAGGTTGGAGCATTGATTGTAAAAGATAAAATGATTATTTCTGACGGATATAACGGGACTCCTGCCGGATTCGAAAATATTTGTGAGGATGAACAAAATCTTACGAAACCATATGTATTACATGCCGAAGCAAATGCAATTACAAAAATTGCCCGTTCCTACAATAGCAGCGACGGAGCAACAATGTACGTAACAGCTTCGCCATGTATTGAATGTGCTAAACTTATTATTCAGGCAGGAATAAAAAGAGTAGTCTACTCTGAAAAATACCGTTTGGAAGATGGAGTTAATCTATTGAAACGCGCAAATATAGAAGTTGTATACTTAAACCTTACCGAAGAGAGTCAATTATAAAAAAGAACTATTTAAATAAAATATAACTAATGAGTACAAATAAATCTTCACGCTTTACACCTATTATTATTGCGGTAAGTATTGTGGTCGGAATATTAATCGGTACATTTTATACCAAGCACTTTTCTGGTAGCAGACTGGGGATTATCAACAGTTCATCTAATAAATTAAATGCTTTGCTCCGCATTATTGACGATCAATATGTGGATACGGTTAATATGACTGAACTGGTAGAGAATGCAATGCCACAAATTCTGGCAGAACTGGATCCGCATTCCAAATATATTCCGGCAAAGGATTTGGAAGCTGCAAACTCTGAACTTGAAGGAAGTTTCAGTGGCATTGGTATACAATTCCGTATTCAAAATGACACCATCCATGTAAACAGTGTAATAAAAGGTGGCCCTTCTGAGAAAGTGGGTTTAATAGCAGGCGATCAGATTATCAAAGTTAATGATACTCTTTTTGTGGGCAAGAAAGTGACGAATGACGTTGCTATGAGCAAGCTGAAAGGTAAAAAGGGATCAGAAGTAAAACTAACAGTGAAACGTTTTGGCGAAAAGAAACTGCTTTCATTCAAAATTGTACGTGGCGATATTCCTGTAACAAGTATATACGCAGCATATATGATCAATAAAAAGGTTGGATATGTCTATGTAAATAAGTTCGGTCGCACAACGCATGTAGAGCTATTGAACGCCTTGGCTTTACTTAGTCAGAAAGACTGTCAGGGACTTATTATAGACCTCCGCGGAAATACCGGAGGATTTATGGAAGCCGCTATCCGAATGGTAAATGAATTCTTACCTGAAGGAAAACTGATTGTTTATACTCAAGGAAGAAAATATCCACGAACAGAAGAATTTGCAAATGGAACAGGTAGTTGCCAGAAAATGCCAATAGTAGTTTTGGTAGACGAAGGTTCAGCTTCAGCCAGTGAGATTTTTTCCGGAGCCATTCAGGACAATGACCGGGGTATGATTATTGGACGACGTTCATTTGGTAAGGGATTAGTTCAACAACCTATTGAATTTAGTGATGGCTCAGCAATTCGCCTAACTATTGCACGTTATTATACTCCTTCTGGAAGATGTATCCAGCGTCCTTATGTAAACGGAAACGATGAGAATTATGAAATGGACTGGTTATATCGCTATGATCATGGCGAATTCTTCTCGAAAGACAGTATTAAGCTAGATAAAAAGCTGCGTTATTCAACAGGATTAGGAAGAGCTGTTTACGGAGGAGGTGGTATTATGCCGGATATATTTGTTCCTCAGGATACAATTGGAGCAACATCTTACTATACTTCCGTAATGAACAAAGGGCTCGACATTATGTTTGGATTCAAATATACCGACCAGAACAGAAATAAGCTTAAACAATTTAAGGACGCTAATTCTCTTGTAAACTATCTGAGAAATCAGAATTTAGTGGAACAGTTTGTCACATTTGCAGAAGGCAATGGAATTAAGAGAAGAAATCTGCTAATTCAGATATCGCACAAGCTAATAGAGAAAAGGGTATATGGACGCATCATTGATAGTATGTTGGGACAGGAAGAATATATAAAATACATCAATCAATCAGACAAAACAGTTCTGAAGGCTATTGAAGTATTACTAAATGGACAAGCATTTCCTACCGCACCTGTCAAACCAAAAGTTTTGAAGAAAAAATAAAAGTTCACCCCGGTAGATAAACAAAACTATCGGGGTGTTTTTTAATATACCATTATGGATTACTCAAGAAAACAACAACTCAGAAAGCTTATAACAGAAAGAAAAAGACAGCTGACGGAAAATCAATTAATCGATTTCTCCGAAAAGTTATTCCTTCATCTGGAGTCTCTTCCTGCTTTTCAAAAAGCAAAAACTATCCTACTCTATCATTCATTAAAAGATGAAGTAAGAACTCATTTGTTCATAGAGAAATGGAAAGAGGAAAAAACGATTTTGTTACCAGTTGTTGATGGAGAGAATCTGAAACTCAGAATATACAAAAACTCTTCTGATTTAAGAACCGGGGCTTACGGTATTGAAGAGCCTACCGGCACATTATTCACTGAGTATGATAAAATAGATCTGGCTATCATTCCCGGTGTTTCATTTGATGAGCAAGGCAATAGACTAGGAAGAGGAAAAGGATATTATGATCGGCTTCTTCCCAACATTAAAGCATATAAAATAGGAATCTGTTTTGCCTTTCAGGTCTCTGAAGAGATACCAACCGAGCCACATGATACAAAAATGAATTTAGTAATTACAGAAAACGGAATTCTCAACGAAAAATAATATTCGTAATTACCTGAGCTCCCACGTGACGATTTAAGTTCTTCACCAATAATTCACGCCCCATCATCAACTCCTGACGCAAAGCAGCCGAAGTTAAATGTACATACAGAATCTGATTTTTAATAAATAGCCCGTCAGTATAAGATGCAATGCCAGGACCAAGGACTACATTCCAGGCATCAATCAACCGCTGCTCATTAAGCGGAGATTCTAAACGCTCGTCACGTAAATATTTACGGATAGCATCACCTATTGATACAGCATTATTTCTTTTCATTCTGAAATACTTTTTTTATCACTAATATCCCCATTGCTCACTTCAAACATTTTATAATCACTATCCATCTTTTTCAGGATCTTATCTAAATGTTCCCGATTTGTATCGGTAATAAAAATCTGACCAAAGTTATCACCTGCTACCAGTTTTACGATCTGTTCCACCCTGGAAGCATCAAGCTTGTCGAATATATCATCAAGTAAAAGCAACGGCGTTTTATTTCCGGTGCGTTTCAGAAAATCAAACTGAGCAAGTTTCAAGGCTATCAGAAAAGTCTTATTCTGTCCTTGAGAGCCTTCACGCTTTATAGCAAAATCGCCTAAAGACATAGTTAACTCATCTTTATGAACACCTCTTAAAGAGTAGCCCATAATCCTATCTTTTGGTCGGGTATTTTTAAATACATCCAGCAATGAGCTACCCTGAGCATGAGACGAGTATGACAATCCAACGCGTTCCTGATCCTGAGAAATGAATGAATAAAAAGACTGAAAAATAGGAATAAAGTCCTCTATAAATGCTTCACGTTTGCGGTAAACCACCTCGCCAGCAGCAGCCATTGCTTCTTCCCATACTAAAAAAAGCTCTTCATCAACAGGAAGTTCGCTTTTAAGTAAAGAATTCCGTTGCTGCAATGCCTTGTTATATCTGATTAAAGCATCCAGATACTCTTTATCGTACTGAGATATTACCACATCCATAAATCGGCGGCGCTCCTCGCTCCCACCAGCTATCAGTTCAGCGTCAGAAGGGGAAACCATTACCAATGGTAAAAAACCTATATGATCTGAAAGACGATTATACTCTTTCTTGTTCCGCTTAAACTGTTTCTTCTGATGACGTTTCTGTCCGCAATAAATTTCTTCATGATCTCCGCCGGCCGATTCATAAAAACCCTGAATCATAAAAAAGTCCTGATCGTGTCTGATATTTTGTGAATCAATAGGATTACCCGCACTCTTACAGAAAGATAGATAATAAACCGCATCAAGCAGATTTGTTTTTCCCATCCCGTTCAAACCAAAAAAACAATTTAGTTTGAGAGAAAAGTCAAGTTCAACTTGCTCCAGATTCTTATAATTAAGTATAGAAATATGTTTTAATATCATGCAGGTAATCTTTCTATTTAAGAATGCAAAATTAAAAATAAATTCGGGATTAATCGCAAAATCAAAATAAAGGAGATATTTTAAAAAGAGAAAAGAAAAAAATATGCCTATAAATTTTATTTATAAATATAAAAAAACTACTTTTGCTCACCAAAATTAAGTTTAATCGTTAATAATAAAGAATCATAATAAAATGGCAGAACAAGACAAACAAGAACAGAAATTAAACGTGGAAGATGCACTGAGCCTCTCTGAAGCGTATTTAATTAAAAACAAGAAAGGCATTATCGGAGGTATCGTTGCGGTTATTATTATTATTGCTGCTTTCTTTGCCTACAAGTATCTTTATTTAGCTCCTCGTGAAGAAAAAGCAGAAACTGCAATTTTTAAAGGAGAAGAGTATTTTGGACAGGATGCATATGAAACTGCACTTAACGGTGACAGCATTGGTTATAAAGGATTCATTAAAGTTGCAAACGAGTTCAGTGGAACAAAAACTGCAAACCTTGCTAAAGCTTACGCAGGTATCTGTTATGCACAATTAGGGAAATACAGTGAAGCACAAAAATACTTAAGCGACTTTGACGGTGACGACCAAATGGTTTCTCCTGCAATTCTTGGAGCTTTAGGTAACTGCTATGCACAATTAAATCAACTGGACAAAGCTGTCTCAACTTTACAGGATGCTGCAAAGAAAGCAGACAACAACACTTTGAGCCCGGTTTATTTATTACAAGCTGGTTTAATTATGGAACAACAAGGTAAATATGCAGATGCTATTACAACCTATACTTCTATTAAAGACAAATATTTCAATTCTTACCAAGCTATGGATATTGATAAGTATATTGAAAGAGCTACAGCTTTGAAGAAATAAGAACTATACCTTATATATAAAGTAGGGACATTGCATGGCAACGTCTCTACTTTTTTTTTAATCACAGAATCAATTAAACAGGAATAATATGGCAACAGCTTATCACAATCTATCAGAGTACGATTTTAATTCAGTACCTAATGCAGAAACTATGAGATTCGGGATTGTTGTTTCCGAATGGAACAGCAATATCACAGGCGCTCTTCTTGACGGAGCTGTAAATACATTAATGAAGCACGGAGCTATAAAAGATAATATTATAGTAAAATGTGTTCCGGGAAGTTTTGAACTGACTTTTGGTGCCAATCAAATGATAGAAAACTGCGAAGTTGATGCAGTTATTATTTTAGGATGCGTAATTAAGGGAGATACTCCACATTTTGATTACGTTTGCATGGGAGTAACACAAGGTATCACAGAATTAAACACAATTGGCGATGTACCAGTTATTTACGGTCTGATTACCACCAATAATATGGAGCAAGCAGAGGATCGTTGTGGAGGTAAGCTAGGGAATAAAGGTGACGAAAGTGCGATTACTGCAATAAAAATGATCGATTTTGTTTGGAGTTTAAAAAAATAGTTCTACCTTTGCATCGCAATCGAAAATAAGGGCAAATACCAGAGTGGCCAAATGGGGCAGACTGTAAATCTGCTGTCTTTCGACTTCGGAGGTTCGAATCCTTCTTTGCCCACAAGATTGCAAAAAATGCGGAAGTAGCTCAGTTGATAGAGCATTAGCCTTCCAAGCTGAGGGTCGCGGGTTTGAGTCCCGTCTTCCGCTCCATCAGAAAAAAAGAGAATCTATTTTAGGTTCTCTTTTTTTTATTAGTCAATTCCTGGAATTTATAAACCAATGGTTCTAGGTTTATTGACCAATGATTAAAAATCATTGAGCAATAAAATGAAATGACTTATAAATACAAAAAGAGACTCTTTTATATCATCAACTTATTTACCGTATATATAAGAATTCAAAAAACAACGATTTAACGCAAAGATATTCAACAAGTTACAGTACATTTCAATTTTGAATATTTTTCCTCACTAAAAAAGGATTTATATATAGAATAAATGGAGGGGGTAACAAGGGCATAACCTCTGAAACCCTTTGGTAATGGGGGTGACAAATTTTATACCAAGACATATAAAAGAAGTTTTTATCTATATTTGTCACCACTAACCATTAATCCACCAATTTATTCCAACCGCATTATTTTCAATAAAGGGTTTAGTTTACGTAATTATCTCTAAAAGTTAATATCCTAAATGACAGTTGAAAAGAATGCAATAAAATATAATTTGTTTTTATCTTTGCAATGAACAAACAAGAGAAAATCATTATGAGCAAACAACCGCTTTTAGGAACAACTCTCAGCGAGTTACAAGATATAGTCCGTAATCTGGGAATGCCAAAGTTCACAGCTAAACAGATTGCTGAATGGGTGTATGATAAGAAAGTTAACTCGATAGACGAAATGACAAATATTTCGTTGAAACAACGGGAGAAACTAAATGCTGAATATGAGATTGGTGCAAGCGAGCCTATTGAAGCTATGCGTTCAGTAGACGGAACCGTGAAATACCTGTTCCGTACTCCGGAAAACAACTTTATTGAAGCTGTATATATACCCGATGACGACCGGGCCACACTTTGCGTGTCTTCACAAGTGGGCTGCAAAATGAATTGCAAGTTTTGTATGACTGGCAAACAAGGCTTTTCTGGAAATCTTACCTCAAACCAAATAATCAATCAGATTAACTCCATCCCTGAAAGTGGTAAGTTAACCAACATTGTAATGATGGGAATGGGTGAGCCGCTTGATAATTTAGATGAGGTTCTGAAAGCATTGGAGATTATGACCTCTGATTACGGTTACAAATGGAGCCCGAAACGAATTACTCTGTCATCGGTAGGATTACGAAAAGGATTAAGACAATTCCTTGAAGAAAGCAACTGCCATCTGGCCATAAGCATTCATTCCCCATTTCCTGCTCAGAGAGCAGAACTTATGCCGGCAGAAAGAGCTTATTCAATTACAGATGTGGTAGACTTGCTTCGCAATTATGATTTCAGCAAACAACGTAGGCTTTCATTTGAATATATTGTTTTTAAAGGGGTAAATGATTCTCTTATCTATGCAAAAGAACTTGTAAAACTATTGAGAGGATTAGATTGCCGCATTAATCTGATACGCTTTCATGCCATTCCGGATGTTGATTTGAATGGAGCGGATATGGACACAATGGTGAAGTTCCGTGATTATCTAACTTCTCACGGACTTTTCTCTACAATACGTGCATCCCGTGGGGAAGACATTTTTGCAGCTTGTGGAATGTTGTCCACCGCTAAGGAACAAGAGAAAAATGATGAAAAACTTTAATATTTCAAATTAATACTCTACCTTAGTTCTTTTATTAAAAAGATATTATAGATAATAACATGGAAGATAACAATAGAATACGGATTGGTATTACCCAAGGGGATATCAACGGTGTAGGTTACGAAGTAATTTTAAAAACATTTTCTGATCCTGTAATGCTGGAACTTTGCACACCAATTATTTATGGTTCGCCTAAAGTAGCCGCCTATCATAGGAAAGCATTGGATTTACCAACCAACTTTAGTATAATCAATTCTGCAGCCGAAGCACCACACAATAAGCTGAGTGTGGTTAATTGCACAGACGATGAAATAAAAGTAGAGTTTACCAAACCAACTCCGGAAGCAGGAAAAGCTGCTTATGAAGCTTTGGAAAGAGCAGTGGAAGAATATAAATCGGGATTGATTGACGTAATTGTCACTGCTCCGATTAACAAAAATACCATTCAGTCCAAAGATTTTTATTTTCCCGGACATACTGAATATCTGGAAGAGAAATTAGGTGAAGGTCACAAATCACTAATGATTCTGATGAAAGATGATTTTCGTGTTGCATTAGTAACCGGACATATTCCGGTAGCCGACATTGCAAAATCTGTGACTAAAGAAAGAATTATTGAAAAACTGGAAATATTCAACAAGTCCTTAAAACAGGATTTCAGAATTGATAATCCACGCATTGCTGTACTGGCTCTGAATCCTCATGCCGGAGACAACGGACTGATTGGTAAAGAAGAAGAAGAAATTATTATACCTGCTATAAAGGAGATGACAGAAAAAGGAATACAGTGTTTTGGTCCTTATCCTGCCGACGGATTTATGGGTTCAGGTAACTTTGTCCATTTTGACGGAGTACTTGCCATGTATCACGATCAGGGATTGGCTCCTTTTAAAAGCATAGCCATGGATGAGGGAGTGAATTACACTGCCGGACTTCCGGTTATCCGCACTTCACCTGCTCATGGAACAGCTTACGATATAGCCGGACAAGGATTGGCTTCTGAAGACTCTTTCCGCCAGGCAGTTTACGTGGCAATTGATGTATTCCGTAACCGCCGAATTGAGAAGGAGACACATGTAAATCCACTCCGCAAGCAGTATTATGAAAAACGTGATGACAGCGACAAGTTAAAGCTTGATTCCATTGATGATGAAATTTAAAGATTAAAAACAACTTATGAAATTTGCTATAATCTCTGCCGGAGAAGGCTCTCGACTGGCGCAAGAAGGCGTGCAACAGCCTAAACCTCTGGTTCCCCTTAATGGCACAGCAATGATTGACCGTCTCATAGATATTTTTATGAAGAATGACGCTACTTCCATTGCAATTATAATCAATAATGAAAACACGCAAACCAAAGAACACTTGGCCGAGCTGCAGAAAAAATATCCACTCGAGGTGGTCGTTAAAAGCACTCCCGGGTCTATGCATAGTTTTTATGAATTGATGCCTTTACTTAAAGGAGATAAGTTCTGCCTCACAACAGTCGACACAATATTTGATGAAGCAGAATTCACAGCTTATATAGAAAATTTCAAAGCATCAGAAGATGATGGATTTATGGCGGTAACAGATTATGTAGATGATGAAAAACCATTATACATTGCTGCCAACGATTCTCTTGACATAACTGGCTATTATGATGCAAAGACTCCGGAATGTAATTACATCTCAGGAGGAATTTATTGCTTGTCCCCTTCCTGTCTGGACACTTTACAGCGTTGTATGGATAATGGAATGAAAAGAATGCGTCAGTTTCAAAAGGCATTGGTTGATGAAGGAAAGAAACTGAAAGCCTATCCTTTCAGCAAGATTCTGGATGTGGACCATGCTGGTGACATCGCCAAAGCTGAATCCTTTCTAAAGGAACCTTTTCCCATTGTAGGCATTGACCGTGGAAATAGATTTTCTCCTAACAAAGCCGGAAGTGATGCTCTTATTTTCAGTAAAGTGAAAGAGAATCTGGAGAAAAAAGGTTTCCGGGTACATACATATACAGAGCAACGCTTTGTAGACCAGCCTATGTTTGCACCAGTGGTATTCACAATGGCGCGTAGTAGCATGGCACTGGATATTCTTGATATATTAGAAGAGGAAAATTCACTGATAATTAATTCTCCTAAAGGAATCCGAAATACCGGTCGTTTAGAGATGACTACACAATTACTTTCTGCAGAAGTTCCTTCTCCCCTCAGTTCGGTCCTTTTTACTGATAAACCGGTTGAGGAACAAGAGACTCCGGTTTACCCATACTGGATAAAGCGAGGAGACGGCCATGCACAAGTAAAAGAAGATGTGAGTTTTGTACAAACGGAACAGGAAGCATCTTCTGTACTTCAGAGCTTTAGTGAAAGAGGTATAAAACTTGCAGTGGTAAATGAACATCTGGAAGGAGATTTAGTCAAGTTCTATGGCGTATCCGATAATAAATTCTTTTATTGGTACTACCCCTCTCCCACTGTTAACAGTAAATTTGGTTTGGAAGCTATCAACGGAGAAGCAAAAGGTTACGCATTCTCAGAAGAAGAACTAAAGACTTATTGTGAGAAAGCCTCCCAGAAAATGGGACTTTCTGTCTATGGCGGAGATTGCATTGTTTCCCCTACCGGAGAAATACGAGTTATCGATTTTAATGACTGGCCCAGCTTTGCTCCATGTTGTAACCAGGCAGCAGAAGCTATCGCCTCACTGATTGTTAATAAGATGAATGATGGAAAAAGATTATAGAAAAAAAGAGCTGGAAGCTTCACTTAAGTCACTGGATACAGAAGAATTTATTGATATTCATTTCTATCGTCCAATAGGCTATCGCTGGGCTTTATTTTTCAATAAACTTGGTGTTACTCCTAATTCAGTTACAATTGCAAGCATCTTTCTTGGAGTAGCTGCAGGTATCTTATTCTATTATAATGATATAATGATTACTCTTTGCGGTATATTCTTGTTAATATGGGCAAATTCTTACGATAGTGCCGACGGACAGTTAGCACGCCTTACCGGGCAAAAATCTGAATTGGGGCGCATTCTTGATGGAACTAGCGGCGATTTCTGGTTTATAACAATTTATGCAAGCATCTGCCTACGTCTTTCTCCTGAAGGATGGGGAATATGGATATGGGTACTGGCTGCAGTTACAGGATTTTTCCATAGCAAACAAGCAGCCATGGCCGATTATTACCGCAATGTTCACCTCTTTTTCCTGAAAGGGAAAGCAGGAAGCGAACTTGATAACTCTGTTCAGCAAAGAGAGTTATACAAATCACTGTCATGGAAAAATGAATTCATTAGAAAACTCTTTATTTTCTTCTACAAAGACTATACTGCATCTCAGGAAAAGCTAACACCTAAATTTCAGTTATTCTTTAAAAAGGCTAAAGAAAAATACGGAGATAATATTCCTCAGGATCTAAAAGATGAGTTTCGTGTTCTAAGTAAACCATTGATGAAGTACACAAATATATTGTCGTTCAATACAAGAATAATTGTTCTCTTTATTGGCCTTCTCATAAACGAACCGTGGATTTACTTTATCTTTGAAATAACAGTACTCAATATCTTGCTTATATATATGATTGTACGTCACGAGTCATTTTGCATGAAACTATATAAGGAATTATCATAACTATTTATTATTGTGAAAAACAGCTATCGTAACATATTCCTTTTAATCGGAGTCATTGCCATTATTATAATGCTCTTTACTTTTGACATGAAGTATGATGAACTTCTGGATAATTTAAAAAGAGCTGGATTCTTGTTTCCGATAGTTATTCTTTTATGGGTGTTTATCTACCTGATTAATGCATTATCATGGTATATGATTATTCACGACAACGAAAAAAATCATGTTCCTTTTCTAAAAGTATATAAGTTCACAATCACAGGATTTGCACTTAATTATGCCACACCATTTGGCTTCATGGGTGGTGAGCCTTATCGTGTTATGGAACTAACGCCATATGTAGGAGTAAGTAAAGCCACATCCTCAGTTATCCTATATATAATGATGCATATTTTTGCTCATTTTTGTTTTTGGCTTTCGTCCATATTTCTTTTTATTTTATTATACCCCATGAACCTGGGAACAGGAATTATGCTGACTTTTGCAGGAACCTTTTGTCTGTTCTTTATCTATTTATTCTCCAGAGGATATAAAAACGGAATGGCAGTCAAGGCGCTTCGCTTATGTACGAAAATACCTTTTTTGAAAAAATGGGCAATCCGTTTTGCTGAAGAGAAAAAAGAAACTCTGGAACTAATTGATAATCAAATTGCAGAATTGCACAAACAAAGAAAAAAAACCTTTTATGCCTCGTTATGTCTGGAATTTACGACTAGAATAATAGGATGTCTGGAAGTTTTTCTCATTCTGAGAATTCTTACACCAGATGTTAATTTCCTGACATGTATTCTTATAATGGCCTTTACCAGTCTCTTATCCAATCTTTTTTTCTTCTTACCCATGCAACTTGGTGTAAGAGAAGGAGGATTTGCTCTTGCAACAGGAGGATTAGCGTTAACAGGAGCTTTTGGTATTTACACCGGTCTGATAATCAGAATGAGAGAACTTATATGGATTGGTATAGGCATGATGCTTATGAAAGTGGGAAATAAAAAAGAATCAGTCTCCAACAAAAATAATATATGAAACAATTTACTGATATAAAAGGAATTATATTCGACTACGGTGGCACAATTGACACTAACGGGAAACATTGGGCTGAGGTTTTATGGACCAGGTACAAAGAATTAAATATTCCCGTAAGCAAAGAAGATTTCAAGAAAGCATATGTTCATGGCGAACGGACATTGGCATTACAGCCACTAGTTCAACCTTCGCATGATTTTTATGATGTGTTACTTATTAAAGCAAAAATTCAGATTGAATATCTTATTCAGCAAAAGCTTTTGTCTGATTCTGATGAAACCAATAAGTACCCTGAAGAGATAGCAAAAGGTTGTTATGACTTTGCTAAAGGAGTGGTCAATAAGTCTCTTTTTGTAGTCAATAAGCTATCTAATAAATATAATTTAACTCTTGTTTCAAACTTTTACGGAAACATTAATAAAGTGCTGGAAAACTTTGGTTTACTTTGTAGTTTTAACAGTGTAATTGAATCAGCAGTAGTAGGGGTTAGAAAGCCTGATCCGGCTATTTTTACCTTAGGTGTTCGTGAGCTCGGAATTGAAGCACACGAGACGGTTGTTATTGGCGATTCTTTTTCAAAAGATATTATTCCTGCAAAAGCTGCAGGCTGTCAAACAATCTGGCTAAAAGGAGATGGATGGGGTGAAGAAACAGATGATTCTGTTCCTGATGCTATTATTACTGATTTAGTGCAATTACTTGATATTTTATAAATTTAAAACTTAAAATAGAATAACAAATAGCCATTAAGCTATAAAAGAATTTTAATTATGGAAAATGTAAATGTAAAACCGGCAACTGGGAAACTAGGAGTATTATGTGTAGGTTTAGGAGCTGTTACTTCTACCTTTATGGTAGGTACATTAATGGCTCGCAAAGGGTTGGCTCAACCTGTAGGTTCACTTACACAATTAGCAACCATGCGTGTAGGTAAAGGAAAAGACAAGCAATATAAAAAGATTAATGAAGTAGTTCCTTTAACTAATTTAAATGACATCGTTTTTGGCGCATGGGATATTTTTGCCGATAATGCTTATGAATCAGCTATTCACGCTGAAGTATTAAGAGAAAAAGACATCAACCCGGTAAAAGAGGAATTGGAAGCAATCAAACCAATGCCTGCCGTATTTGATCAAAACTTCGTTAAACGTTTACATGGTACACACGTAAAAGAAGGAGCTTCACGCTGGGATTTAGCTGAACAGCTTCGTGCCGATATCCGCAACTTTAAAGCTGCAAACAACTGCGAACGTATTGTTATTATCTGGGCTGCAAGTACTGAAGTATATCTTCCATTGAGTGATGAGCATATGAGCCTTGCTGCTTTAGAAAAAGCAATGAAAGAAAACAATACAGAAAAGATTGCTCCAAGTATGTGTTATGCTTATGCAGCTATTGCAGAAGGATGCCCATTCATCATGGGTGCACCAAACTTATGTGTTGATTCTCCTGCAATGTGGGAATTCGCTAAGAAAACAAATGCACCGATAGCAGGAAAAGACTTCAAGACTGGACAAACAATGATGAAAACCGTTCTTGCTCCAATGTTGAAGACTCGTATGTTAGGACTACGCGGATGGTTCTCAACAAACATCTTAGGAAACAGAGACGGTGAAGTATTGGATGATCCGGATTCTTTCAAGACTAAGGAAGTTAGTAAGCTTTCTGTTATTGAAACAATTCTTGACGGTAAAGAACATCCTGAACTTTACAGCGACATCTTCCACAAAGTACGTATTAACTATTATCCTCCTCGCAACGACGATAAAGAAGGATGGGACAACATTGATATCTTCGGATGGATGAATTACCCTATGCAAATTAAAGTGGATTTCTTATGCAAAGACTCAATTCTTGCTGCTCCACTATTGCTTGACCTGGTTCTTTTCTCTGATCTTGCTAAACGTGCAGGACGTTACGGAATTCAAGACTGGTTATCTTTCTATTTGAAGAGCCCAATGCACGACTTCGAACACAAGCCAGTTCACGACCTATTTGAACAGTTCGCAATATTAAAGAACAATCTTCGCGAAATGGGTGGATACGAAGTTGACGGATCTGTAGATTAATATTTTATACGATAATATAGAAATGGCGAATGGTGCTGAATAAGCATTATCCGCCATTCTTTTTTTAACCTTATTTCTGCCAAATTTGCTTGTTCTGTCGAAACAAATTTGTAATTTTGTCATATAATTAAAGGAATATGACTAGATCTGAGATTCAACAAGTAAAGCAACGATTCGGCATTATCGGAAACACGGAAACACTGAACAGAGCAATCGATATTGCTATACAAGTAGCTCCTACCGACTTATCCGTATTGATCACTGGAGAAAGTGGTGTTGGTAAGGAAAGTTTTCCTCAAATTATACATCAGTACAGCCGACGCAAACACGGACAATATATTGCAGTAAACTGCGGAGCTATTCCTGAAGGAACTATTGACTCTGAACTTTTCGGTCACGAAAAAGGGGCATTTACAGGAGCTATTGGCGAACGTAAAGGTTATTTTGGAGAAGCCGATGGCGGAACTATCTTTCTTGACGAAGTTGGAGAACTCCCCCTTCCTACTCAGGCACGTTTGCTGCGGGTATTGGAAAGTGGTGAATTTATCAAAGTTGGCTCATCAAAAGTACAAAAAACAGATGTGCGCATTGTTGCGGCAACAAATGTGAACTTGCACGAAGCTATCTCAACAGGTAAATTCAGGGAAGACCTTTATTACAGATTAAATACTGTTCCCGTACAGATTCCTCCTTTGCGAGAACGTCCTGAAGATATTGTACTTTTATTCCGCAAATTTGCTTCAGACTTTGCAGAGAAGTATCGGATGCCCGCCATTCAGTTAACTGAAGATGCAAAAAGAGTATTGGCAACATATCCATGGCCGGGAAATGTCCGCCAACTAAAGAACATTACTGAACAGATATCAATCATTGAAACAAACAGGGAGATTACTCCTGCCATTCTACATACATATCTACCCCAGCAACAAGGAGAAAGATTACCAATGCTTTTTGGAGCCAAACAAAACAAGACTTTCGAGAGTGAGCGGGAGATTCTTTATCAGGTACTGTTTGATATGAGACAAGATGTTACAGAACTAAAAAAGCTGGTGCATGATATTATGAACGATAAGACACAATCTGTTGCTACTCCAACAGTAGTGAACAATGTGCCTACTATTAATATTCCTGCATCAAATGTAGCATCACAGCTACCCATTCAGACAGAGGACGACATTCAGGACACAGAAGAATATGTAGAAGAATCTCTTTCTCTAGACGATCTTGAAAAAGAAATGATTAGAAAAGCACTCGATAAACATCACGGAAAGCGTAAAAATGCAGCCAAAGATTTGAATATCTCTGAGCGTACACTATATAGAAAAATAAAAGAATATGGATTGGAAAATTAAATCGAAACAACTATTAGCTCTGCTTTCATTGCTATTGTTAATGAATTCATGCAAAGTATCATATAAGTTTAATGGTGCTTCGATTAACTATGATAAAACGAAGACTATAAGTATTGCTGATTTCCCAATTAAGTCCGACTATGTGTATGCTCCTTTGGGAACTAAGTTCAATGACGATCTGAAAGATATCTTTATCCGCCAGACACGTCTCCGTCTGGTTCCCCGTTCTGGTGATATGAATATAGAAGGTGAAATTACCGGTTATCAACAATTAAATAAAGCAGTGAAGGCTGATGGATATGCATCAGAAACGGAACTTCGTATCACTGTAAATGTACGCTTTGTGAATAATGCCGATCATTCTAAAGATTTTGAGCAACAATTTTCAGCATTCCGGAATTATAATTCAAGCCAAATGCTGACAGCTGTACAAGACCAGTTGATTACTGAGATGACAAAAGAAATAACAGAACAAGTATTCAACGCAACGGTAGCAAACTGGTAACTTCAATGAATGCTCAACACCTGCAACAATGGATTTCTCATCCAGAGAATCTTGACAGAGATACGCTTTACGAGCTAAGAGCTCTGCTGGCACGCTATCCGTATTTTCAGTCTGCCCGATTGCTTTATCTGAAGAACTTATATTTGCTTCACGATATTACTTTTGGACAAGAATTACGTAAAGCAGCTCTTTATGTGGCCGACCGGCAGGTTCTTTTCTACATAATTGAGGGAAATAAATTTACCATTGAGTCTAAGAAGAAAGAAGAGTTCTCTTCATCAGCAAAAGATGAGCCTAATTTAGACCGCACGCTGTCACTTATTGATTCATTTCTTTCATCTTTGCCAGAAGAGCCCCTTCCTACAAAGATTAAATTTGATATGTCAGCCGATTATACTACATATCTTCTTAAGGAAGACAGTACTGAAAATCAGGAAGAGTCAGCCATTAAAGAAGAACAATTATCTCCTAAATTACGAGGTCAGGAATTAATTGACGGATTTATTGAAAAGGCTGAAAACGACAATGCAATAATGTTACAGGCTACTGAAGAGCAAGACGAAGAATCTCTTCCTTCAGAAGAAACAAACACAGATGAAAATGAAGATGATGAGAGTTGTTTTACAGAGACTTTAGCTAAAATATACGTTAAACAACAAAGATATTCCAAAGCTCTTGAAATAATTAAAAAATTAAGTTTGAAATATCCGAAAAAAAATGCTTACTTTGCAGACCAAATCAGATTTTTGGAAAAATTGATTATTAACGCTAAATCAAAATAACAAAATGTATTTACTATTAATTATTTTAATTGTTATCGCAGCAATACTACTATGCTTTATTGTTTTGATACAAAACTCAAAAGGTGGAGGTCTATCTTCCGGATTTTCTTCTTCTAACCAAATTATGGGTGTTCGTAAAACAACCGACTTCCTTGAAAAAGCAACATGGGGATTGGCTGCTGCTATCGTAGTACTAAGCATTCTTACTTCTTATGTAGTTCCAAAAGCTTCAGGTGAAGGTGGTTCTGCTATTTTGGAAGAAGCACAAAAAGAGGAAAAAACAAATCCAATGAATGCACCAGCAGGATTTGAAACTCCTAAAACAGAAACAGCTCCAGCTGCTGCACCAACCGCTGCTCCAGCAGGTACTCCTGATGCTACTCCAGCTAAGACTCCAGCACAAACACCAGCAAAGTAAAAAAGAATATTTAATCTATATGATTAAAAAGAGGCAAGTCGTGTAAATGACTTGCCTCTTTTTCTTTCTCTGAACAGGCTAATTCCGAATGCTTGCAAGCATAAAAGAGTTACTTATATCTCAATTGAATATTCTATTGTACAATTACGGCAAGAGCATTTTACCCACTCTCCTTGCCTTTCAGATACATAAGCATACTTCCTCATTACATCAAAATTTCTTCCTCTAAAAGCTTTAAAAAAGCCTTTTATATATAGCAAGACTATTACATTCTCATATTATCACCTGTATCCATACAAGATAAGTAGTCAGACTCTCATGTACGCTCCTCACCTATTCTATAACCACATAAAACTAAGAATCCGACTAACTTTGGAGATAAGCAATTATTGACTCTGCTAACAAATAAGAAAACGCGTGAGTTAGTCTGCTTATATCTATAAGGAATAACCGGCAGGCAAGCAAAGCATGCCCATGAATTTAAATGATCTTGTACAAAAGAATGCAATCTTTTGTACAGAAGAAATAATTCCCTTGTACAGAAGATTGCATTCTTTTGTACAAGGGAATAAAAAAATTCCCCGAAAAGATTTCTAAATCTATTCGGGGAATTCTATATCAATCTATTTGTTACGCTTCACGTCCGTGGCAGTTCTTGTATTTCTTTCCACTTCCGCAAGGACAAGGATCATTACGTCCCACTGTCTTTTCTACACGGATTGGTTCTTTCTTCACCTCACGAGTATCATGTTCTGCAGCTTGTTGCTGATTAGGATCAGACAAATCTGTTTTCTCAGTACGGTATTTGCTATAATCCTGCTGAACTTCAGGAGCAGCTTGCTTTACCTCTTCTGGTTCCTGGAAAGGAATCTTACCACGCATCAAGGCAGCAACAGTCTGGTTATTAATTTTCTCAACCATTGAGTCGAACAGAGTCACAGATTCGAGCTTATAGATCAATAACGGATCTTTTTGTTCATAGCTGGCATTCTGTACTGAATGTTTCAGTTCGTCCAATTCACGAAGGTTTTCTTTCCAGCCTTCGTCAATGTTATGGAGAAGAATTTGTTTTTCGTATGCAGTAACTACTTCTTTACTTCCATTGTTGTAAGCTGTTTTCAGGTTACATGTAATGTTATACATGCGTGTACCATCAGTGATTGGAATAAGAATGTTTTCAAAGCGATTACCTTGCTCTTCGTATACCTTTCTGATAACCGGATCAGCAACCAGAGACATACGTTCTGTTCTACGTTTGAAGGTAGCCATAGCAGCATCAAATGTGCGATCAACTAATGCTTCAACCTTAGTACCGCGTGATTCTTCTTCAGTATAAGGAATATCCATAGCGAAGTTCTGAAGCAATTCCATCTTGGAATCTTCATATTCCTTGCCTTCAACAGCATCAGCACAACGGTCCCAGATCATATTTACGATATCCATACCAATACGTTCACCCATCAAAGCGTGACGACGTTTCGTATAAATAACAGTACGTTGCTTATTCATAACATCATCATATTCCAGCAAACGCTTACGAATACCGAAGTTATTTTCTTCTACCTTCTTCTGAGCACGTTCAATAGAGTTAGAGATCATCTTATGTTCAATCATCTCACCTTCTTTGAATCCTAACTTATCCATTACTCCGGCAATACGATCTGATGAGAACAAACGCATCAAGTCATCTTCCAAAGAAACAAAGAATACAGAAGAACCTGGATCACCCTGACGTCCTGCACGACCTCTTAACTGACGGTCTACACGACGAGATTCGTGACGTTCTGTACCGATAATAGCCAAACCACCAGCAGCCTTAACTTCGGGGCTTAGTTTAATATCCGTACCACGACCAGCCATGTTAGTAGCAATAGTTACCGTTCCTTTAAAACCTGCCTGAGCAACAATATCAGCTTCCTTCTGGTGTAATTTAGCATTCAACACATTGTGTTCAATCTTACGCATAGTAAGCATCTTGCTCAACATTTCAGAGATTTCAACTGAAGTAGTACCAACCAATACCGGACGTCCGGCATTTACTAAAGCTTCAATTTCTTCAATTACAGCTTTATATTTCTCACGTTTGGTTTTATATACGCGGTCGTTAAAGTCTTTGCGGACAATAGGACGGTTAGTAGGAATAACAACTACATCCAATTTATAGATATCCCATAACTCACCAGCTTCAGTTTCGGCAGTACCGGTCATACCCGAAAGCTTGTGATACATACGGAAGTAGTTCTGTAAAGTAATAGTAGCAAATGTTTGTGTAGCAGCTTCAACTTTCACACGTTCCTTAGCTTCAAGAGCCTGGTGAAGTCCGTCAGAATATCTACGTCCTTCCATGATACGTCCGGTTTGTTCATCTACAATCTTCACCTGTCCGTCAATAACCACATACTCATCATCTTTCTCAAACATAGTATATGCTTTGAGCAATTGGTTGATAGTATGAACACGTTCAGACTTCACTGCGAAGTTAGTCATCAGCTCGTCCTTCTTCACTTGCTTATCTTCGTCAGACAAATTCTCATTTTCCAGTTCTGAAAGCTGAGAAGCAATATCAGGCAATACAAATAACGTAGGATCAGGAGAGTTTCCTGTCATCAGGTCAACACCTTTATCAGTAAGGTCTACGCTATTCATTTTCTCTTCAATAACAAAATATAATGGATCAACAGCTTCAGGCATACGCTTGTTATTCTGTTCCATATATACTTCTTCAGTCTTCAGCATTCCGGCTTTAATTCCCGGTTCACTTAAGAACTTAATCAATGCTTTGTTCTTAGGCAAAGCCTTGTGGCT
The DNA here is from genome assembly GCF_963676325.1 of uncultured Bacteroides sp. Lineage (NCBI taxonomy): Bacteria > Pseudomonadati > Bacteroidota > Bacteroidia > Bacteroidales > Bacteroidaceae > Bacteroides > uncultured Bacteroides sp. The sequence goes on along the minus strand of NZ_OY781099.1, from coordinate 1,115,433 downwards.
GCGGAACAATGCAAGGAAACCTTCTTCTTGTTCTTTCTTGTCGCTGGAAGCAATTAAGCGCTTAGCATCAGACAAATATTTAGTAGCTAATACTCTTTGAACATTAACCAGTTTTTCTACTTCAGCACGATATTCTTCAAAAAGCTGTTCTTCACCTTGTGGTACAGGACCAGAAATGATAAGAGGTGTACGAGCATCATCAATCAATACCGAGTCAACCTCATCGACAATTGAATAGTTATGCTGACGTTGAACTAAATCTTTAGGACTAACTGCCATGTTGTCACGAAGGTAGTCAAAACCAAATTCATTATTTGTTCCGAAAGTAATATCTGCAAGATACGCTTTGCGACGATCATCTGAATTAGGCTGGTGTTTATCAATACAATCTACACTTAATCCGTGGAATTCATAAAGAGGTCCCATCCATTCAGAGTCACGTTTTGACAAATAGTCATTCACAGTAACCAAATGCACACCGTTACCAGTCAATGCATTTAAGAATACAGGCAATGTTGCCACCAAAGTTTTACCTTCACCGGTAGCCATTTCCGAAATCTTTCCTTTATGAAGAACCACACCACCAAATAACTGTACATCATAATGAACCATATTCCAGGTTATCTCAGTACCGCCGGCAATCCAGTGATTCTGATAAATAGCTTTATCGCCCTGGATACGTACAAAATCTTTAGTTGCAGCCAATGTGCGGTCAAATTCAGTAGCAGTAACTTCTATTGTTTCGTTTTCAGTGAAACGTTTTGCAGTTTCCTTCACAATAGAGAAAGCTACAGGAAGCACTTCATCAAGAGCAATTTCATATTTATCAAGAACAGCTTTTTCCAGCTTATCTATTTGTAAAAACAGGTCTTCTCTTTCTTCTAGTTCAGTTGTTTCAACAGCTGCTTTCAGCTCTTCGATTTTTGTTCTTTCTTCAGTCGCTGAATCAAATATATATTTTTTTAGCTCTTCTGTCTTAGCACGAAGTTCATCATTATCCAGTTTAGCAACGTCTGGATACGCCGCTTTAATTTTCTCTACCCAGGGTTGGATCTCTTTCATATCCCTAGTGGATTTATTCCCAAAGATAGAGCCTAAAATTTCATTAAATCCCATTTTATTATGTTGTTAATTTATTATTAATCTTGTTATTATGGATGCAAAGTTACATCAAAATGCTGACTTATTTAGTCAGGGTAAGTAATTTTTTTACTTGAAAATATTTGCAAGGGGAGCAGAAGAGCAGCCATTGGGAGCCCGGATTCTCATGGAACGAGCAACAGTTGGTGCAAAACAGTCAATATTGACCGGAGTATTTATTATTTCAGGCTTAACATTTCCACCTAAAAAAACAAGTGGAGAAGGAATGTAAGCATTACGAACAACGTAACTTTCTGATGGAGAATCAGCATTTATAACTGTCCATCCAGGAAGTATATCCAGGGTTAAATCACCGGAACGATCACGATTGTAGGCATTCCGTTTCTTTTGAATTTCAGGAGCCCAGGCTCCAAGCAGCAAGCGATGAGAAGTATAAACTTCTTTCACTCCGCTAAACTGAATCAGAAAATCAGATGCTTTATCAAGTACATCATTCAGATTCAGTTGTTTTTTCTCTATGAGTTTATGGTTTAAATATAGCTGCAAATCATTATGCGTTTCCACATACTTTCCTTCGCCATACACAGCCATCAGATACATGTTAAGAAGAGCAGCACAACGATCCATATAGAATTCGCCTCCGGGGATACGGTACTTTTCAGGTTCAGTACCTTCAGCATCAACATATCCGGTAGAGTTTACGCAGAATAATACATTGTTCAATCCTACTTTTTTATCCAGAAGATCCAGAAGTTCACCAATGCTTTTATCCAGTCGCACATAAGTATCCTGTATCTCTAAAGCACACTCTTTTGTACTTTTGTGATCGTAATTACCAGCATAATAAGTCAATGCCAGCAAATCGGGCGTTGCATCCTGACCAATAGTACTGTTAGTAAATATATCTTCAAGGAAATAATTTATCTCTTCATTGATAAAAGGACTGGTTTTCAGCCTTCTGAACTTATTCTTCCGGGCTTCATCAAAGTTATAGGAGAAAGATTCCTGCGTCCATTGAGACGTCAGATATTTGTAATCGGTAACCGGACGGGAAGGCGTCCATACCATTCCATTAATACGGAAATCTATAGCTTTGCGATCGTTGTATTGGCTTACAAACCAGGGAAAATCACTGTAATAAGTTGTACCGCACCATTTACCGGTTTCGTCATTCAGCCAGAATGCACCATTACCCGCATGACCTGCACCGAACACAGCCGCTTCACGATAAGGGGCAATTGCATATACCAAACCTTTACCCTGAGTAGCAACTTTCAATTCATCAGCAACAGTGGAAACCATTAACTGGGAAGCGGAAGTCGTTTCCTGGGTATAATTCCCCATAAAATTACGATCGTCTACACAGCTTTTCACACGTAAAGTCGAAATATCAAGCCAACTTTCGCCGGTTATTCCATTTACAGTGGGAACTGTTCCTGTATAAATAGATGCTAAAGACGATGCTTTGTCAGGATTGGCAAAATTAAATTCAGCATTCCGGTATACTCTTCCATCTTTCCACAGACGCTTAAAGCCTTTCTCACCATAAAGGGCAGAAAAAGCTTCAATATAATCGGTCCGCAATTGATCAACAGTCAGGCCTACAACAAGTTTAGGTGTTGTTGGCTGGGGCTGAGCCTGCAGTCCGGTAAAAGTCAGTACAGTTATTATAGATGTAAGTAAACCTCTCATTTATTTCTTTTGTAAGTCAAAAAAACATAGTTCATAGAACGTATCCACAAACAAAGTGCCAAAGGTACAACAGCTAAATTAATTTTTTGGGGTAGTAAGAAGAAAAACACTATAAAAAGTGTTAAAACGGCTAAATTAGCCAATTGGTAAGGATCCTTTTTCCTTTTACTTGCCTTCCATACCATAAATGGCAGATAGATTACATGCAAAGGATGAAAAACAAATAGCATATAATTAGGACTTACTGTGGGGTGTTCTGAAAAGCAGACCAGAAAGGCTATAATACATCCGGCAGCTCCGGCTATACTAAACAGCACAATATCTAATCCCCATAAAGTCTTTTGTTTTTTATACCCATAATATGTGATAGCTGCCACAATGGCAAACAGTACCCAGGCAGTCAGTAGAGGAGATGGATATGAAGATTCAGCTTCTTTTCTATCTGCAGAACGGGAAACAATCTCTTTAGCTACAGAAACCAAAGCCCTCTCCTTCCCATCATTTGTTATTATCCTGGCTCCGGTCATCGCATTTCTCAGATAAAGTGGAGCAAACATCTTTAGTCTGTAATCAACAACTTCATCTGCTTTACTTCCCAGGCATAAATCAATTCCAAACTCAGCCCATTTATTAGTGGCTGTGAATTCATGAACAATGTCACGAAAGGATAGTGCTGAATTATTTTCTACGTACTTAACCTTTCCATGAATACAATCTTCTACACGATCTCTTGGACGGGTGGAACAATTATCAAAAAAGAAATTATACCGATAAACTCTGTTTTCAGGAAGATAATTCTTCTTCAGAATATTGAATAAAGCGTCCTTTTCTTCGGGAAGTAAATTCAGTGTTTGCTGATACACACTCGAATTACGTGAAGAATATTCTTGCTCAAAAGAAAAATAATCGGTTACTCCTAATTGATAATCAGTCTCTCCTTTTATATATCTCCAAATAAAATGAGGAGCATTGAAATTGAACATCCCATAATTAAAAACAACATCCATTCCATTATGAGTATTTTCATACCTCAAGGCTGTATGACCAAAAAGGGCATAAATTTCTGTTCCAGGTGAGCAGGTAAGTAAACTGATTCGTACAGAATCTTCCGCAGCCGCCTTTAATTGGGCAGGAAATATAGAACAAAAGCACACCACATAAAAGATGTATTTCATACTCCACATTCTACATCTGTTTTCTATTTTTTTCTTCATTTCATTTCAAGATTATTCCCGGAAAACTTTTCTTCCCATAACATCCAGAGCAAGAAAATTAATCCATAAAACAAATATTTAAACACAAAATCGTGCAACAATTCAAAACTATCGGGATAGTGTTTAATGAACAATACCACTACAGTGATGCGTATCACATTAAATAATAGTAGTACCACACAACCCACAAAAAAATAAATGAACCGTTTCCACCAGATTCCCCGGCTGAAAAGGATCACAAAAAGGAGAATATAAAGTTGTTTCACTCCTGTACATCCCCAAACTACATTTATTGCCGGACCATGTGATTTATCGTAAGAAAGAACTGTATGAGAAATCTTTCTTTCTCCGTTTGACGTCACAACATAATCCATCAGAAAAATCTTTTGTCTGCAAATAACATTTACTGTCCAATAGTTAACTGCAGCAGTCAACTCTGACCAAGGTATAAAAAAGTTGGTTACATCCTTATTCAGAAAAGAAATATACCTACTATCTCTATTTCCTCTATCAACTCCACCAACTCCTGACCAGATCCAAACCTTATCCTTTATTATAGTTAAGACAGAACCCGATCTGTGTTCAGACAAAGCCTTTTCATTCTCTTGATTTTCAACGCCTGTATGAAAAAGCATTTTCCATGAGAGGTGAGCTATTAATACAACCATTACAAAAACAACAACCCCACGAAACGGCATCAATCTTTTTTTCCAATCCAATAACCGCACATTCAGTTTTGTTTTCATAATTTCCCGTCAAAATTCGTGCAAAAATAAGCTTATTTCTTATTAAATGAGACTAATTCCTTTTTTTTTAGTTATTAGATGCGAAATAAATGCCGTTGTTCTGTTTTTTTTGGTTTACTTTGCAACTCAAAAGAAGCAAGTGAACTTAGTAATAGATATAGGAAACACAACAGCTAAAGTTGCGATATTCGATAAAAATTCATTAGTGGAAGTTTTTCGCAGCTCTAATCAGTCTCTCGATTGCCTGCCGGAAGTTCTCACCAAGTACCGGATAAAGCAAGGGATACTGGCATCTGTTATTGACTTAACCCAACAGGTTATAAGTCAGTTAAGTAATCTTCCATTTCCTTTAATCAGACTTAGTGTTGACACACCGTTACCGGTAGAAAACCACTATCTCACTCCGGAGACTTTAGGAAATGATCGGTTAGCAGCAGTAATTGGAGCCTATGATATCTATCCGGAAAAAGATATTCTGGTAATTGATGCCGGAACAGCAATCACTTATGACTTTATTGATGCAAAGGGAAGATATCTGGGAGGTAATATTTCTCCGGGTATGACAATGAGATTTAAAGCCCTGCACGAATTTACAGGCAAACTGCCATTAATAAATGAAAAAGGGACACGACATTCTTTGGGCGTTAATACTGAATCGGCTATTCGGGAAGGTGTAATTAAAGGAATGGAATTTGAAATAAAAGGATACATTGATTCTTTAAAGAAAAATTATCCCAATCTTTTGGTTTTTTTAACGGGTGGAGATGGATTTCTTTTTGAAACCAACTTAAAAAATCTCATCTTTGCAGATGTTTTTTTAGTATTGAAAGGCTTAAACAGAATATTAAACTATAATAATGGTAGGATATAAGAAGATTATTAGTGCGCTCTTGCTCACAACACTCGCTGGTATTACAGTGGCTCAGAACAATACCAATTCCCCTTACACCCGCTATGGATACGGACAACTATCCGATCAGTCTTTTGGAAACAGCAAAGCAATGGGAGGATTAGCCTATGGTTTGCGGGATGGTTCCCAGATAAATGCTTCCAATCCTGCTTCTTATACAGCAATTGATTCGTTAACATTCCTGTTCGAAGGTGGTTTAACCCTCCAGAACATGAACATTAGCGATGGAATTACAAAAATCAATACTAAGAACTCCAGCTTTGACTATTTAGCCATGCAGTTCCGGGCCGGCAAACATTTAGCCATAAGTGCTGGTTTTCTCCCCTTTTCAAATGTAGGATATAATTTTGGTACCGACAGTAAAATAACCGATCCAAATAATCCAAATAATTATACTAATACCCGCTATAGTTCTTTTGGCGACGGAGGTTTACACCAGGTATATGCAGGAGCAGGTTACACTCCTTTCAAAGGATTGTCAGTTGGTGCAAATGTTTCATATTTATTTGGATCTATAGACAGAACTTTAAGTGTAACTTTCCCTAACAATGCAAGTATAACACCTTACGGCGAAATAGATAATTTAAGAGTAAGAGACTATAAGCTGGATTTAGGATTGCAATACACCCAATATCTGGGGAAAAAGAATGCGCTGACTTTAGGTGCTGTATTTTCACCTGGACATAATTTAAATTCGGAAGCTTCCAGAATTCGTAGTACTTCAGTTAGTGACACCACCCAATTGAATAACAGTTTTGATTTGCCACAAAGTTTTGGAGTAGGTTTCACTTATGTTTATAATAACAGCCTTACAGTAGGGTTCGACTATTCTTTGCAGAAGTGGGGAAAAACAAATTATTTTGGAGAAAAAAGTCTTCGTGACCGTTCTAAATATTCTATTGGTGCAGAATATGTACCTAACCGTTTGAAAAGAAACTATTTCAGTCGGGTAAAATACCGTGTAGGAGCTTATTATTCGGACCCATACATAAAGGTACCAAGCAATGTAACAGTTAATAATACTGCATTCTGGGCAGACGGACCGAAAGAGTATGGTGTATCTGCAGGATTTGGACTTCCTGTATTTAAAAGCAAGTCTATATTGAGCATCTCCGCCCAATACGTAAAAGTTGAAGCTAGAACCATGAACATGGTCAATGAAAATTATCTTAAACTCAGCGTTGGGATAACCTTTAATGAGCGTTGGTTTGCTAAATGGAAAATGGAATAATGAGGAAAAAGAAATCTTATGTTGACAAGTTATAGAAAGAATTACTTTTTTATCAATACGAGCATAACAATTGCCTGCTGGGCAATTGTTATGCTTCTTTTATTTCCTTCCTGTACAGAGAAGAAACGCCCTTTGGCTCCAGCTATCCTGCACAGAGATTCCTTACCTATTATGAAAACGCTGGATGTATCAACCCTGATTTCCGATTCAGGAATTACACGTTACAGGATAACAACAAAGGAATGGACTATTTTTGATCGGAAGAATCCGCCATACTGGTCATTTGAAAAAGGACTGCTTCTTGAAAAGTTCGACTCAACCTACCATGTTGATGCTAGCATCAAAGCCGATACAGCCTATTACTTTTCAGATAAAAAGCTTTGGGAACTAAAAGGACATGTGGTCATTAAAAACCTGAAAGGAGACAAATTCAATACCGAACAACTTTTCTGGGATCAGAACCTGCAAAAAGTTTATTCCGATAAATTTATCCGGATCCAGAAATCTGACAGAATAATTACCGGCCACGGTTTTGAGTCCAATCAGCAGATGACAATCTATACCATACATAAAACGGCTGGTTCCATTCCGATTGTTGATAAAAAGGTGTCTCCGCCTGATACAATCAAACACTAACAACTATGAACCTTATTTTCTACATACTAATAACAATGCTCTTTTCCACCTTTTTTTCAGGAATGGAAATTGCGTTTATTTCGGCGGACAGATTACGCTTGAAAATGGAAAAGGACGAGAGAAGTATAACTTTTCGAATTCACTCGTTCTTTTTCAATCACTCAGGCAACCTTATATCAGCACTGTTAGCCGGTAATTGCTTTGCATTGGTCATTTATAGTGTCCTTATGTCAGAACTGATAAAAATATATCTGCTTAACGGATTCGTAGAGAACTACTTTTTATCTATTTTCCTGCAAACGATTATCGCCACCTTACTGATATTGATAACGGGTGATTTTATACCAAAAACGCTCTTCAAACAAAATGCAAACTTAACCCTTACCATTTTTGCAATACCTCTATACGTATTTTACCTGATTCTTTATCCTGTCTCTAAAATAAGCTCAGGGCTATCTTATGTTATATTAAAATTATTCGGAATAACTACGGACAAGGAAATACAGAATAAAGTCTTTGGAAAAGTTGATTTAGACAACTTTATTCAGTTAAACATTGACAAGGCAGATAACCCGGAAGAAATAGAAACAGAAGTAAAAATATTCCAGAATGTACTCGATTTTTCTTCCATTAAGATACGAGACTGCATAGTACCCAGACCGGAAGTTGTTGCAGTGGATATTGATACAGAACTGGAAGAATTAAAAGCCGGATTCATTGAATCGGGCATATCAAAGATTATTGTTTATCAGGATAATATAGATAACATTGTAGGATATATACACTCATCCGAAATGTTTCGGAATGCCGGCAACTGGAAAAATAGCATTCAGCAAATCCCTATCGTTCCCGAAACTATGGGAGCCAATAAACTTATGAAACTTTTTATGCAGCAAAAGAAAACACTTGCTGTGGTTGTTGATGAGTTTGGAGGTACAACAGGAATTGTTTCTCTGGAAGACCTGGTGGAAGAAATTTTTGGCGAAATAGAAGACGAACATGACACAACTTCTTACATCGCAAAGCAGACAGAAGAGAATGAATACATTCTTTCAGCCCGACTGGAAATAGAGAAGGTAAATGAAATGTTTAATCTAGGAATCCCTGAATCAGATGATTATCTTACTATAGGAGGATTCATCCTTAATCATTACCAAAACTTCCCGAAACTGCACGAAATAGTTAATATCGGACACTTCCAGTTTAAAATTATAAAGCTTACAACCACTAAGATAGAGCTAGTTAAGTTGAAATTGATAGAATAATTTATTTTTTTTGAGGAATAAATAGATGCATATTAGCATTTTTTGTATCTTCGTGCACTAAACATCTTAAATTAAGAATAAAATAAATAACAAACAAATAAAAAGTATAAATTAAAATGGCGACGTTACAAAAAATCAGATCTAAAGGACCTCTATTGGTTATAGTAATTGGTCTTGCTCTGTTTGCTTTTATTGCAGGTGATGCCTGGAAAATTTTTCAGCCACATCAGGCAAACGAGGTGGGAGAAGTAAACGGAGAAACACTTTCGGCTAAAGATTATCAAAAACTGGTAGATGAATATACCGAAGTTGTTAAATTTTCAAGCGGTATGACTTCTTTAACTGATGAACAGACAACACAGATAAAAGACGAAGTTTGGAGATCTTACGTAAACAACAAATTGATTGAAACAGAAGCTAAGAAATTAGGTCTGACAGTATCAAAAGCCGAAATTCAGGCAATGATTAATGAAGGTACAAATCCAGCGCTTCAACAAACTCCATTCAAAAACCAGAAAACAGGAATGTTTGATAAAGACATGCTAAAGAAATTCCTGGTTGACTATGCAAAAATGGACAAAGCTAAGATGCCGGCTCAATACGCACAGTACTACGAATCAATGTACAAGTTCTGGACATTTGTTGAAAAGAACCTGGCTCAAAGCCGCCTTGCTGAAAAATATCAGAATTTGGTTTCACGTTCATTGATTTCAAATCCTATCGAAGCTAAAGCTGCTTTCGAAGCAAGAGTAAACACTGCCGACTATCTGGTTGCAGCCATCCCTTACACTTCTATCTCAGACGCTAGTATTAAAGTATCTGATTCTGAACTGAAGGATCTGTATAACAAGAAAAAAGAGCAATTCAAACAATATGTTGAATCACGCAACATCAAATATATCGATGTTCAGGTTCTTCCTAGCAAGGTAGACAGAGCTGAAATAGAAAAAGAAGTTAAAGGTTATACTACACAACTTGCAAATGTAGCCGGAGATTATTCAACTTTTATCCGTACTACTGAATCAACAGTTCCTTTTGCTGATTTGTTCTACACAAAAACAGCTTATCCTACAGACATCGCTGCAAAGATAGATTCTGCTGCTATCGGACAAATTTACGGTCCATACTACAATCAGGGTGATAATACTTTCAACTCTTTCAAAGTATTGGCTAAAGAATCAGCTCCTGACTCAATTCAATTCCGTCAGATTCAGCTCTCAGCAGGAACACCAGAAAAAACAAAAGCATTGGCAGACAGTGTATACAATGTAATTAAAGCCGGTGGTAACTTTGCTGATATCGCAAAAAAATACAATGGAAATCCTGAAGCTCAATGGGTTACTTCACAAGCTTATGAAGGTGCTGGTTTGACTGCCGATAATGTAAAATTATTCACTACATTATTTAACCTGGGAGTTAACGAAACTGCAAATATTGCTCTTCCTCAAGGAAACATCATTATGCAGGTTGTTGATAAGAAAGCTGTAAAAGACAAATATAAAGTTGCTGTAATCAAAAAAGTAGTAAACTTTAGCAAGGAAACTTATAACAAGACTTACAATGATTTCAGTCAGTTCGTAGCTTCTAATCCTACAATTGAAAAAATCAATGCAAATGCTGAAGCTAAGGGATACAAATTATTGGAAAGAAATGACCTTTACAGCGCAGAACATACTATTGGTGGTATCAAAGGAACTCGCGAAGCAATGAAGTGGGCATTCGCTGCTAAAAAAGGTGACGTATCTCAAATGTTTGAATGTGGCGAAAGCGACCACTTACTTGTTGTAGCTCTTACAGAAGTAGTAAAAGAAGGTTATCGTCCTATGGAATTGGTTAAAGACCAGTTAAAAGCTGAAGTCATTAAAGATAAGAAAGCTGCAAAGATTATTGCTGATCTTAAAGCAAAGAATCTATCAAGCTTTGCACAGTGCAAATCAATACCAAACGTTGTAATAGATTCTGTTAAACACGTTTCATTTGCTGCACCTGCATACGTTTCTGCTGTAAGAAGCAGCGAACCTGTATTGAGTGCTTACGCATCAATCAGCCAGTTGAACAAATTAACGGGTCCTGTTAAAGGAAATGCTGCTGTATTCGTATTCCAGCCTTACAACAAAGAAAAGCTGAAAGAGGTATACAACCAGAAAGATGAAGAACAAAAAGTAAAAAGCATGGCTATGAAAGTTGTTAGCAGATTTGTTAATGATCTTTATATCAAAGCAAATGTAAAAGATACACGTTATCTGTTCTTCTAATAAAGAATAAATAATTACTATTAAAAGGTGGGAAGCTCAAGCTTTTCCACCTTTTTTATTGCCACTCCCTTCCCTTTTATAAAGAAATAATAAAGAATACCACCATTTAACTATTATTTATATGTAAAAAACAGTATTTTTGTTCAAATAACTTAAGCAAAAACAGGCTATGAAAAAATATCATTATACACTTTTGCTCCTAACATTATTAGTCAGCTCCTGCGTCTCTGTAGACCAAATGTCTATAGATTATTTACAGCCTGCAAAAGTTAACTTTCCAACAGTAATAAAGGCTGTAGGTATAGTCAACAATACGATTGTAAATAATGATAAGAGTGTAAAAGAAAAAAGAGATAACTATAACAGACTACTCAGTAGCGAGGTCACTTTTCAGGGAGATGCTAAGGTAACAACCGAATCATTTGCTAAAAATATGGCAGCTGCCAATTATTTCGATCAGGTGATTATTTGTGATTCTGCACTGAGAGAAAAAGATCACTTCCTCCGAAATCCGGAATTGACAACAGATGAAGTAAAACAGTTGACAGCAGATTTGGGGGTTGACATGATTTTATCCGTAGAAGATATAACAATAAAAACGATAAATAAAACAGAAGACCACGGCTATTTCTTGCGTAAAACAATAGATGCCAGTATTTCACCTTTAATAAAAGTCTATATTCCTACACGTTCCAGACCATTGCTTTCAGCCACTCCCGAGGATAAAATATTTTGGGATGGATACGGCAAAACCCTTGAGGAAGCAAATCATGATCTGATAAAAGAAGACTCCCTTATAAAAGAGAGTTCTGAATTTGCAGGTGAGCTGCCTGTTAAATATCTGCTGCCTACCTGGAAGACGTCCAACAGATATTACTACACCAATGGCTCTTTGGAATTACGTGATGCCGCAGTGCTTATTCGTGAAAACTCGTGGGACGATGCGCTCAAGCTTTGGCAGTTGGCAAACAACCAGAAAAGTAAGAAAATTAAGATGAGAACAGCTTTCAACATTGCTTTATATTATGAAACGCATGACGATATAGAGAAGGCAGTTGAATGGGCTGAAAAAGCTAATCAGATAGTCCTTGATAAAGAGAATAAGAAAAAGAAGCCTACAGAAAAAAAAGAATCCCTTACAAGAGACAATTATTCGGAAGATTACATCTTAACCACCCAGTATCTGATGGTGCTAAAGGAAAGAATGAACGCCATACAATCCCTAAAATTGCAAATGGAACGTTTTAATGACAATTTTTAAGAGAATCTATAGCAAGAATAATTTTTTTTTGTACTTTTGGATAAAATACTGAAAAGATAAAAAATTATCTATATGAAACTAAGTGCACAATCACAGACTCTAATTGAATCGGCCATCAAAGAGGCTATAAGCCAATTTGAAGGAAACGACGAACAAACTATTGTTACGGATATCCACATACTTCCTAAACAGGATTCTGGTGAATTATGCATCTTCAATGATGATGATGAAGAATTGGCCAAGGTAATTATAGAAGAGTGGGTTGACTATAATAATGAAGACTTTTACCAAAATACAGAACGCATTCTCCATGCTACACTTAATAAAATGAAAGAAGGAGGATTGTTTGAGCACCTTACTTTACTGAAGCCCTACTCTATTGTTCTGGTGGACGAAGAAAAAGAGAGCATTACTGACCTGTTGCTCATGGATGACGAAACAATGCTGGTTAATGATGAGCTTCTCAAAGGACTCGACGAAGAGCTTGATGATTTCCTGAAAAAGCTATTAGAGAATTAATTCTCTGCAAAAAATATAATTGAAAAGGGTGCCCATAAGGTTCCCTTTTTTTATGCTTCTAAACCAAAGCCTCCGGCAAAAAAAATTAAAGTAAAGCACCTTTCTTCTGTTCTATTCAGCAAAAATATAAATAGTTTATTATTTAAGAAAATCAGAAAAATGGAAATCTGAGAGTAAGCCATTCTCTACGAAAATCACTTAATAGTAATCTGAAGATAAAGTTCTTAATTCTTCTTACATTTTCTTTAGTACTCTTGTTATTTGTATTATTAAAGTTGTACATCCAAGAGCGATATGCTTTCATAAGCATGCTTGCAATGGATAGTCGGGCATTGTCAATTGATAGTCCTTTATTTAGTTTAGTAAAGTGTAACCCCCAATACATATAAATATTTTCATCTGTTTCACCTATTGTATGAATGAATGATTCCTGTAATGCGTCAAGAACTGTCATTTTAAATATATTATCATAAAATGTTTCAGCAACATTTTTAGCAACATTATTATTAACAGCCCATATTGTGCCAATATATCCTCTTACTCCGGCGGCTAAAAATGATTCTGAAATATATTGCCACGACCAACATGTATTATTAAACACAAATGGAAGAACACTTGCTCCTGCAATCATATTAAACATTCCTAAATAATTAAAATGGGCACATTTAATACCTGCTGATTTCGCGATGTTCTTTTTTGCCTTTCCCCTACGCACTTCTAACTTTGTTATCTCAGCTATCATGTCAATAAAAATATAATGAGGATAATTCTGGTCATCAAGCTCTTTACTTTTCCAAATGAAACCATCAAATGTTTTCCAGATATGCACGACCAAAACTTCATGTAATTCTTCTTTTTCATGCAAAATAATGCTAATCACTTCATCATATTCAACAATATGAGTGCACCCATCTCTGTCAATAAATTTCTCTATATGCTCAGAACCGTCGATTTCTCCCCCATGACTACAAATATGTAATATTTCAAAAGGAAATTCCCTTACATAATAAGATATGTTATAGGATGATGCTTTTTCTCCTATTAATTTTTTAACATAATACTGATTTTCTTTTAGTTTATCAGCAACATAAATTGTTTCTTCATCTTCACCAAATTCTAACGGAGAGAAAACTATAGATGAATGTATTTGCTCTTTTCTCTCAAAATAAATGTTGTTGAAGATGAAAAACCCCGGTTGATACAAATTATTTACATATGTAATTGGAATTATGTTATTTAAAATCAAAGAATAAGGCACTGAAGAAGTGAAAAATGTTGCATACTCAAACTTACTAAAATCTATATTTTCTATTGAAGAATATATTTTCACACTTAAGTCTCTAAAATAACGACTTTCTTTTGTCGCTTTCCATTTCTCAACTAAATCATGAACCTCTTCTTTATTTATTTCCGGCTTATTTATTACCGAAATTGAAGCATTTACTGATAGAGCATAGTTTATGGCAATAATCATGGATACCGCAGAAATGTTTTCAATTACAATAATTCCAGATTCTTGATAAATATCCACATCTATCTTTTCTGCGTTGTTGTCTATCTTAAGCATTTTATCAGCCTTATTTGCTAAAAAAAGACCATTATATATATCTGTTTCATTACATATATAATATTCTTTTTTTCCTGCAATTTCTTTTAGTATTGAATCTATTAAATAAATATAAGGTATTTCTATAACATCATATTTATCTAAAAAAGTCAAGTAACTTTTTTGTTCCTCAGTTAAACCACCTAATATCAAATAGTCACAACCTCCCATCATATTTAGAGCATTTTTAGCTCTAATATTAAATTCTGAGGCCTTATTTTTTGATATATAATTTTCATCAAATTCATCCAGATCTGTATCATATAATGGAACTGTCACATCTGGATACTCAAGCATGGTTATGTACTTTCCAGTTTCATACACATATGATGAGATTATAGCTGCCATTATTGGCATATCTCTATTTATAATACAAAAATATTTAGCATTAAATTCTGGTATAGGATAAGTCATATCTTTAGATATTAATGATTTTCAAACACATTGCAAAGGTATATATTTCCTTTAATTGAGAATAGTAAATTATAAAATAGTTATTTTTATTGAAATTGGTCTTAATAAAGTAAATCCAGAAATTATCTTTCTCCAAAAAGGTTCTTCGTCACTTTAGGTGCAAGCTATTGCATTGAGCCTTTTATTTATAGTGCTTTTACAACTTTTTATCAGATTCAATAAATGGCTTATTAAAAAGCATGTAGAGTCTTTATTAAATAAGCATTTGAGACCGTTTGCTTGCACCTAAAGTGACGAAGAACCTCCAAAAAGTTATTTTCAACCCTCACTCCATAACTTTTTTACCCAACAAACTGAGCAACAACCAATTGCACCGTGATGGTAGCATTTTGATCCATCACAAAACCATCACAAAAGGCATGAACCCTCACTTTTTCGAGCTCAATCAGTAGATTTCACGCATAATTTGTCTTGAGAAACAAATCAAGCTGAGTTTGGTGCTATTTGGAGAAAAATGGCTCGAAAAAGTGAGGGATGACCCCAAAAGTGTGGGTTTCGTGATGGATCAAAATGCTACCCTCACAGGGTAACACACTATATTTTAGCATATTACACAAAAAAGTGAGGGAGTGAGAGTTCATTTTCGTTTTTCCTGTAAAGACAACTTCCGGTCTACATTACCCATTGAAATAATGTAAACCGAATTTTGAAATAAAATATTTAATGCCAAGCCGGCTTAGGAATAAGAAAAATATTGTAAATCAGTTCTAGTAATAACCACAGAAACTGTAAACCCAATCCAGGAAAGGTCACATCCCGCCTGTTTTTTTTAAAACGTAACCGGATGTTGAACAAACTCCCGCCGGCTTTCAAAAAAAACAGGCGGGAGTTGGAAGCATTTATTCTCCAATAATTTTCAGCCATTCGCCAATGGATTTTATTTATTGACGAATGATTTGAAATTATACACCAATAATTCGATATGCCCCTTTTGCAGGTTACCGCAATTGCACATTAGATGGACAAAATCTATCCAGCCACATGCCACAGGATAAAAACTATTATAGAATCTCAGTCAGATTGCTGGGTTTATAAAAGCAAAAAAGAGGATGACTAAAAGCCATCCTCTCCATTATTTGCTAAATCTATAATTATCCGATATATAGCATATCGTTATTTATTTTGAAATCCTTCAATACTTTCCTTCAGAGATTTAATAATACTCTCAGCATCGGCTTGTTTCTTGCGTTCTACTTCAATAACAGCAGCAGGAGCATTGTTCACAAATCTCTCATTGCTTAGTTTCTTAAGTACAGAGTTCAGGAATCCTTCCTGATATTTCAGGTCGGCCTTCAGCTTCTCTATCTCAGCAGCCACATCAATCAGATCACCCAGAGGAACAGCATATTCTGTAGTACCTACAATAAACGAAGCAGCTCCGGCTGATTTATCTTCTACCGACTTCAAAGAAGAGAGGTTACACATCTTAGAAATAGCAGGAATCCAGTATTGAACAGGGTTCTCTCCTATTATCTCCAGTTCAAGTTGATTCTTCTGAGCAATATTCTTCTGCATACGGATGGTACGAACTCCGGCAATAACTTCTTTAGTAGACTCGAATGAGCTTAGTGTATCTTCTTTAGCAGCTTCATAAGAAGGAAGAGTCTGACTCATGATGCTTTCACCATCTTTACGATCGGTAAGACATTGCCACAATTCTTCTGTAATAAAAGGCATGAATGGGTGAAGCAATCTAAGAAGATCATCAAAGAACTTCAGAGTTACAGCATAAGTCTTGCCATCAATAGGCGCACCGTAAGCAGGTTTGATTAATTCCAGATACCAGGAAGAGAATTCATCCCAGAATAGTTTATAAACAACCATCAAAGCTTCAGACAAGCGGTATTTAGAGAACAGATCCTGTACCTCGTCAATAGCCTTGCTCATTACGTTAGTAAACCATTCAGCAGCCAACGTTGCAGCTTCAGAAGGTTCTATTGTATTGTCAACTTCCCATCCTTTTATCAAGCGGAAAGCATTCCAAATCTTATTATTAAAGTTACGTCCTTGTTCGCACAGCTGATCATCAAACAGGATGTCATTTCCTGCCGGAGCAGCAAGCATCATTCCCATACGAACACCATCGGCACCGAATTTCTGAATCAAATCTAAAGGATCGGGTGAATTACCCAAAGACTTAGACATCTTACGTCCTTGTTTGTCGCGAACAATACCGGTAAAATAAACATTTTTAAATGGCAATTCATTCTGGTATTCATAACCCGCAATAATCATACGAGCTACCCAGAAGAAAATAATATCCGGTCCTGTTACAAGGTCGCTGGTTGGATAGTAATATTTAATTTCTTCATTACCCGGATTATTAATTCCATCGAACAAAGAGATAGGCCATAACCATGAAGAGAACCAGGTATCAAGGCAATCTTCATCCTGACGAAGGTCGGACAGTTGCAGGTTAGCATCGCCAGTCTTTGTACGAGCCAGTTGCAAAGCCTCTTCTTCAGTAGCAGCTACAACGAAGCCACCTTTAGGAAGGAAATAAGCAGGAATACGATGTCCCCACCACAACTGACGGGAGATACACCAGTCCTTCACATTCTCCATCCAGTGACGGTATGTGTTTTTGAATTTAGCAGGATGGAATTTAATATCATCGTTCATAACCGAATCTAAAGCTGGTTTAGCCAAATCGGTCATATTAAGGAACCACTGCATAGAAAGTTTCGGTTCAATAACCACATTGGTACGTTCTGAGTAACCAACCTTGTTATCATAAGCTTCTACCTTTTCCATCAGTCCGGCAGCATTAAGATCTTTCTCTATTTGCTCACGTACATCAAAACGATCCATTCCTACATACATGCCTCCGGCTTCACTAATAGTTCCGTCGGCATTGAAAATATCAATAGTCTGAAGATTATATTTCTCTCCAAGCATATAGTCGTTTACATCATGAGCAGGAGTTACTTTCAGGCAACCTGTACCAAACTCAATGTCAACGTAATCGTCCATAATGATAGGCACGGCACGGTTCACCAAAGGAACAATTACTTTCTTTCCTTTCAGGTAACTGTAACGTGGATCATTTGGATTCACACAAACAGCGCTATCACCCAGAATTGTTTCGGGACGGGTAGTAGCCACAATAATGTATTTATCTTCCCCTTCAATCATATAACGAAGGTAGAACAATTTACTGTGCTCTTCTTTGTAGATAACTTCCTCATCAGACAAAGCGGTAAGCGCTTTTGGATCCCAGTTCACCATACGCACGCCACGGTAAATCAACCCTTTTTTGTAAAGGTCAACAAATACTTTAAGCACGCTTTCTGAACGAGACTCGTCCATAGTAAACGCTGTACGATCCCAGTCACAGGAAGCACCCAGTTTTTTCAACTGTTCAAGAATGATGCCACCATGCTTATCAGTCCACTGCCATGCATGTTTCAGAAACTCATCACGGGTTAAATCAGTTTTCTTAATACCTTCGGCAGCCAGTTTATTCACCACTTTTGCTTCAGTAGCAATAGAAGCATGGTCTGTTCCCGGTACCCAGCAAGCATTCTTTCCCTCCATACGGGCACGGCGGACAAGGATATCCTGAATGGTATTGTTCAGCATGTGGCCCATATGTAGCACACCCGTCACATTTGGAGGAGGTATCACTACTGTATATGGCTCGCGTCCATCAGGTTTTGACTTAAATAATTTATGATCCAGCCAATACTGGTACCATTTATCCTCCACGTCGGCGGGGTTATACTTACTAGCTAATTCCATGTTTTTATCTGATAATTTATTAATTCATTGAATATTGCCCGCAAAATTAATAAAAAAAGGCGATTATCTGCGAAAGAAATGGCTACTTTTGCTCATGATTAAAAGAATTACAAACATGCATACAAGAAAAGAACAAATAGAAGCCTTCGGCAATTTTCTGGATATTCTCGATGAGCTACGTGAGAAATGCCCGTGGGACAGGAAACAAACAAACGAGAGTTTGAGAGCCAACACCATTGAAGAGGTATACGAATTAAGCGATGCCCTGATGAAGGGGGACAAAAAAGAAACCTGCAAAGAGCTGGGAGATGTATTGCTCCATGTTGCATTTTATTCAAAAATTGCTTCCGAAACGGATGATTTCGACATCAAGGACGTTTGCGATCATTTGTGTGAAAAACTTATTTTTCGTCATCCACATGTATTTGGAGATGCTGTTGCAGAAACAGCCGGACAAGTTTCTCAAAACTGGGAGCAGCTTAAACTAAAAGAAAAAGGTGGCAATAAATCTGTACTAAGCGGAGTTCCTTCTTCCCTCCCCTCTTTAATAAAAGCTTACCGCATACAAGATAAAGCACGAAATGTGGGTTTCGATTGGAAGGAAAAAGAGCAGGTTTGGGATAAAGTAAAAGAAGAATTTGGTGAACTTCAGACTGAAATTGCCTCAATGGATAAAGATAAAGCGGAAGCTGAGTTCGGAGATTTATTCTTTAGTATAATCAATGCAGCCCGTCTTTACGGCATAAACCCGGATAATGCGCTGGAACGTACAAATCATAAATTCATCCGCCGCTTTAACTATCTGGAAGAGAACACAATAAAACAAGGAATAAATCTGAAGGAAATGTCGCTTGAAGAAATGGACAAATATTGGAATGAAGCAAAGAAAAAAGGGCTATAACTCCGAACCGTAAAAACAACAAAGGCCAAAGGTCTGAATATCATGTTATTCAAACCTCTGGCCTTTCTTATTACCCTATAATAAAACTAAAACCCTTTAATTGTATTAAGAATCCTTTCTTTCAACTCTTCCTGTTCTCCCGAACTCATGCCTGGTGCATCAAGTTCGTTAAGCAGTATTTGCTCAGCTTTAATAGCTAAAGACTTTTTCTCGGGATTAAGCATTAAATAATCATCCCAATATTCCTTCAAGGAAGAAGTCTGCTCAAAGACAAAGCTAATGAAGCGATCATTAGTAAGAAAGTCTTCAATATTGTTTAGTCCGTTTTTTCCCACCTTATCATATATAATTAATTGCTATATATAAAAAACGAATGGGGAGAAAACTTGTACTCACATAATCAGATAAAAATATATTAAACAGCTATACTACGTAATTTTAGTATCCCGCGGTGAATCAGGTTGCGTACCGATTGATAGTTCATATCCATTATTACGCAGATATCTTCGTATTTCTTTTCTTCTATATAATATAGAGTCAAAGCTTCTTTCTGACGGGGTGGAAGTTGGCTTAAAAGATGCTTTACCTTTTCGTTAGAAACAGATTCCATCTCAAAACTAATATAATCGTTTTCTACGTTCTCTGAAGCTATAGGATTAAGCTCCTCTACTGGAAGATCTGTGTAATTGATTCTTTTACGACTTTCATCGCATAATTTATTTTTTAAAGAAATGAAAAGATATGATTTAAAATTGGCTATTTCACCAAGATCTTCACGTTTATTATAGATCTTAATAAAAACATCGTGAATGCAATCCTTCAGTAGTTCTTTATCGGTTGTTAATCTGCAACCATAATTGAAGAGCATATTCACGTGTAAATCATATAACCTGGAGAAAGCGTTTACATCCCCTGATTGTAAAAGAGATAGTAGCTGCGACACTTCTGTATCGGCAGTCATACTATCCATTCTATTCTCATTCTGTTCCTTCATGATATCTGTTTAACTTTTGCGTGTCTTTAGTCGACAGTGCAAAGCTATAGACGAACAGAGTATATTTCTGGGAATATTTGGTTATAGAGTAGAAACTTTTGGTAATCCTGCTTTATAACATATTTCTACTAAATATTCCCATTTTAAACAATTACAGAGCCTTAAACCAATAAACAGCCGGAGCATCTGAAGCCCCATTAAACTGGTATGAATCACCACCTTTTAGTTTGCTTACAAGAGTAGTAACCTTTCCGCTTTTCATATCAACCTTCTTCAATGAATAGTTTCCCGGAGCTAGTGGAAGAGTTAATTTATCCTTTGACTGGCAAAAAACAATCGTTCCCAAACCAGATTTTTCCAGTTTATAGTAATTATCGGTACCAGTTTTTTCTACATGCATTTTTAAAGCATCCTTTAAGAATGAGGGATCATTTACTTCCGGAAGTACTGGTAAAGATCCTCCGGCCATGAATACCGCCCAAGCCATATCGGGATAATTCTGTGCATAAAAAGTAACTGCTTTTTCCGGATACTTTTCTCTGTATTCACTCACTGCTTTATAAGCTTCCTTGAAAGTTACTTTGCCAACTTTCATCAGACGGGCATGTTGTCTTGGAGCTAAATTCTTTCCACCTTCGGGAGCATATGTAGTTCCATCACTTTTATAATGCCAATACCTTATATCTATAATATCAACTAAGTCGGCACGCTTTTTATCTTTCAGAATTGCATCCTGAACATCCTTCGTTGTACTAAGTGCAACAGTTGCATGCTTGCCTGTTTCCTTTTCCCATGCACCAATCTCGTCCAACCAGAACTCAACAAAATGAAGAGGTCCAGTAAATTCTGCACTGATAAGCTGAATTACATTCTTATTATCTGCAAAATTATCTAAACATTGACGAATATATTTTTTATGAAGTTCACGTCTTACAGGATGAGAAATGTCATAAAAACGGTCAGCCATAAATATTCTCTTATCACCTGTAAACGGAACCGGTTCCGGAAAATCAGTGTCATTAATATTGTTCGCAGAACGCCATGGACAGTCTACCCAGTGTGCACCAGCTTCAATAATATTATGCTGGAAGTAATTTTCATGAAAAAGAACTAATCCTGCTTTTTCTGATTCGTCAGCAAATTCTTTCAAACGTGTCCAGTACCATGCATTTGGTCTTGTCAAATCATACTTAGACAATCCGTCCCATGCAGTACCTACTCCGCATCTTGCAAAAGGTTGTTCATAGAAAGGTCCCCATACATCTCCTGTTCTACGACGAGTACGTTCATGATCGTCTCTCCTTAAGTCATACCATAAACCGTAGTTATGATCTAATACCACGATATTCTGATTCTTCATGTATGAAACAACAGAATCAATACGATCGGTAAGTCCTGTTCCTTCTCTACCTGGAACAAATCTTGTTATATGTGGCTTTGCCTGAGGTAAAAAGCTAGTTTTTAGTTTACCGTTCCACCATGGAACTTCAAACTTGTTACCCGTTAAAAGATGATTATTGATCTCAATCTTACCATCAACAACGGCCATTTGCTTTTGTGCTGATTCTTTTTCTTCATTAACCTTCAAAGAAGAAGCCAGTTTCAGTTTTGCATGAGCTACGATATTAGCAGGCATAGAATCTTGTTCTATCCAATGACGCAATGTTAATCTGGGAGTAGTTAAAGATTGTGTAGCCATCTGAGCAGCAACTTCAAGAGTCGGACTACTGGAAGCATCTGTATTCATTGGCAGAATACGGCCTCTTGCAGAGCAATCCTGTCCTAACCGTTCTCCTAATTGTAAATAGAAAATACTTCTTGGTTGAATATGGTTATTTGATTCATTCCATTCACCGTTTCCTGAGAACTGTGCCCAACATCCATAAGCTCTGTTTACAGCGTCTTTTGCAGGTGTGTAACATTCAATTTCAGCTGCAGAACATTGCCAGAAAAGACTGTTACCTGTTCCCCAACCTGCACCGCAATAATCCTGACCTAAATTTTTAAAAGTAAGATTATTGCCATCAATATTTACTACATCAAACAATAAACCACAAGCCCAACTTTCCAAAGCACCGCTAAATCCAAAAGATTCTTTGGCTTCACACTGTACGAAAGCATTTGGTCCGGGAGCACAAAATCCTGCACCAAAATCGTGCATTCCATATTCTGAATAACAACGTTGGAAAAGAGTTTGCTGTCCCATTGTTAAGAATGTATTTCTACGCATACCTCCAATTTCAGAAATAGGATCAGTAGATATACAATCTTCTACAGTTACCTTTGAAGCTGTTCGCTGAACAAAGACTGCACTTCCTGCAAAATATTTGAAAGAAACTTTGCGTACCCAGCAGTTTTCTGCATTTTCAATAGATACACCTCCCCAACAATGATCTTCATCTTTTGGATATTTTTGATCATAAGTTGATTCCATAGAAAGGTTTTCAACGCCACTATCTGAAATTCTACTATTCCAATTGTATACCAATAATTTTGATTTAGCCGACTGAGCATCAAGAGCCATTGTAAGAGGAACATCTAATTCCACATTGTCTTTATCTGCATTGACAACAGTTCTATCCCAATACAAATCAATATCTCCCGCTTTCCATCCTAAAGCAGTAATTCCACCACCAAAATGATCACAGCCCAAGCTTGCAATCCACTCTGTTGTTGAAGGACGATAAACCATTACTCTATCTCCTTTCTTAATCTTGTGACCAGAGATTATTGTTAATGAGCGGGAATTGACTGGCACATAGGAAGAGGCAATTGATATTGTATCAGTAACTGTCATATCATTCTTACCTTCAACATAGATCAATGAACCTCTGTCATATCCTCTTTTTACTAAAACAGTTTGATTCTTATCGGCACCGCGCAATACAATACCTGATTTAGATATAAAGAGTGACTTATCTAAGTTAAAAACACCTTTGTCTAACAATACAGCTCCTCTGAATCCATTTTTATCCGGAGTTAATGAAGAAACGTAATTTATTGCTCGCTGAATTATTGCTGAGCAATCACCTTCCTGATGAGAAACAAATATTTTATTGGGAACTGCAGGAATATCTTTATCAGAACCCCTATATCCGCAATATGAAAAATCTAGTACCCTATTATTCTGCTGATCAAGGTTATATTTAACCTTACCGTTTTTTAGTTCCAAAGAATACTTTTGAGCTAAAAGACTTTGCGCAGCAATGGCACAAAAGACTACTATAAAAATATTTCTTAAAGTAGTAATCCGAATTATCCTCATTTTATTAAGCTTATTAGATTAATGAATATAACTCTAAAACGATAAAAGAGGGCTTTTGTAATCAGTATTTTACGACTTTCTATATGTATTCATGTATTCACGTGGAGATTGGTCATATTTCTTTCTGAAACATTTACCAAAATATCCCACATCTTTAAATCCTACTGCAAAAGCGATCTCCGAAATACTTAAATCGGTATTCTTAATCATTTCAATTGATTTGCTAAGACGGATTTCTTTCACCAAATCTACCGGAGCTAGACCTGTAAGACTCTTTAATTTCTTAAAGAACGAAGAACGGCCTAAACCTATTGTAGCAGCAATAGTATCTATATTAAAATCACTATTATCAAGATTTTCCTCAATTACCTGATGTATTTTCTCCAGCAACTGCACGTCTTTCTGAACAAGGAACTGTTCATAATCAACAGATGGTTCATCATTATCCTTTTTCCATAATCTTTCCTGGAAATTTTTCCTTTCTTTCAGTAATTGTTCTATGCGGGCTACTAAATAATCCTTGCTGAAAGGTTTGGTAATATATGCATTAGCGCCAAGGCTTATAGCCGTTGTTTTTGCTTCATCACCACCCTTGGCTGTCAGTATAACAACCGGGATATGACTGATCTTAAAGTCTTTCCGGATACGTTGAAGCATTTCGGTTCCATCCATTTCCGGCATCATCTGATCGGTCACAACAATATCCGGATGATAAAGGTGAACCTTCTTTAAACCTTCAACTCCATTATTTGCTATAAAAATACGGAATTTATCTTCCAGCTGCATCTTTATCAGATTACATAGATCTTTATTATCTTCTACCAATAATAAGCTAGGTAATGCAGAATTCTCTTTCTTCAGATTCTCATCCTGTTCATCATCCTCTTCATTTCTATCTTTATCTAAAATAGAAGACTCATGTGGAAGCTCATCAACCTGATCGCTAAAATAAAAATCAACTTCGGAAGGTTTGAAATGGTCTTTGCCTAGTAATAACTCAACGGTAAAGACAGATCCCTTAGACTGCTCACTCTCCACGGTAATACGTCCATGGTGAAGATTTATAAGTTCTTTAGAAAGGGCCAAACCGATTCCTGTTCCTTTATAAGTAGAATCTTTGGCGTTATCACCCTGTGAGAAGCGTTCAAAAATTTCGGTAAGTTTATTCTGAGGAATACCAGTTCCGGTATCCTCCACCTTAACAATACATCCTTTTCCATCAGCAAGAAGTCCGGCTGTCAATAGAATACTTCCGCCCGAAGAGGTAAATTTGAATGCATTAGAAAGAAGATTACGAATCACAATCTCCAGTTTCTCTTTATCGGCCCAGACAAATATATCATCGTCATCAAAATGACAGGTATAGCTAATTTCATTCTCTTCAGATAAAATAACGAATTCCTTACTCAGATTTTCAATAACGCTGTTCAGGTTAATAAGAGAAACATGCAAACGCATTTTTCCATTCTGTATCTTTCTGAAGTCGAGAATCTGATTAACCAGATTAAGCATCTGATCGGTACTTTTTTCCATCAAGTCAATATACTGAACTCCCTTGTCTGATAGTTTTTCTTTTTCACGTAGTTCCTGAATAGGTCCTTTGATCAAAGTCAGAGGTGTACGTAGCTCATGAGATATATTGGTAAAGAACTTAATCTTTAACTCTGATAATTTCTGCTCAATATAAATATCATTCTTTATCTTTATCATGAAAAAGACAAATTTTACAACTCCATATAACAAAGCCAGGAACAAAATTGCATAAATTGCATAAGCAATGTTGGTTCTCCACCAAGGAGGAAGAATGATGATTTCCATTGTTCTTTCAGAAACAAAGGAAGGATTTGCTTCATCTATTGTTTTAACCCGGAACAAATACTTTCCGGGAGGTACATTCGTATATGAAGCAATACGGTTCTTTCCACTAAAGTGCCATTCCTCTTCATAACCCTGAAGTATATATTTATAGCTGATGCGGTTCTGATTGTAATAGTTCAATGCAGCAAACTCAATCGTAAACATTGACTGGTTATGCTTTAGGCTTATTGTTTTCAGCTCCTTGACCGATTGTCGGTGCTCACCTTCATTCAAAGAATTAATATCTTGATTGGATATTTTAAAATCTACAATGAAAGTTTTATATGCAAAATTATAAGTCTGCAATCTGAAAGGATTAAATTTCAGAATTCCGTCTTTACATCCAAACCAAAGCTGACCGGAAGCACAGCGTAAAGCGCTCTCTTCCTCCATCTTTACAGGAATAAAGCCATCATATCTATCAAAATTACGAAAAGACTGCGTTCTGGAATCAAAACGGGAAATTCCCATTTCTGTAGCCAGCCAAAGATTACTTTTCCCATCTTCTACGATAGACAATATTACATCACTTTTCAGTCCTTCCTTTAATCCGTATGATTGGAATACAGGCTTTCTGTTCTCATAATCATAGCGAATAAGCTTGTTTAATCCACCACCAAAAACGCTAACCCATATTTGGGATTTTTTATCTTTATATAATGCGTAAATATCATTGTCCGCAATATCCGATCCATCCTGATAAACTTCAAATTTAATTTGATCCGGTCTCTTGAAGTTACCGTTAAATGACATCAATCCATCACTTGTACCTACCCAAATACGTCCTTCGGAGTCTTCAATCATATTTCGAATCTCCATATACATACCATTGGAAGGGTAATATTTAAAGCTATTATATTTATGTTTAAAAATAACCTTGCCATGCTCTTCCTGCAGTAAATTTAATCCTCCTCCGAAAAGGCCAGCCCAAATGCGTCCTTTACTATCTAAAAAAGAGCAGTATACTTCATTGCTGCTAATTGAGTTCGGATTATTTTCATCGTTCACAAAACGAGTAAAACGGAATCCCAAACTGGAAGAGTTATCCGGTTCTGCTTTTACCATCCCTTTCCCTTTAGTTGAGAACCAGAGATTTCCCCGGTTGTCTTCCATTATATGATAAACATTTCCAATATTGTAATTAGCTTCTGAGAACTTTTGTTTTAATGCACCATTTCTTCCCAACCGATAAACCTCTGAATTCCGGGTTCCTACCCATATATCACCATTTTTGGCTTCAAACAAAGCTTTGACTCCTACCTTACAAATTTCAGCATCCAGGCTCTTATTTTCAAAGGAACATGGAGAATAAAGAGAAAATTGTTTTTTGGGGAAGCTGATTTTATAGATACCATTATCCATAGAGGTAACCCATAAAACACCTTCACGGTCAAGTAAGATATTACAAAGTCTGTTACCTTTCTCAAATTTAAGGAACTCTTCAGAATGATTTAAATAGTCAAGTGTGAGTTTATTATGGTCAATTCGGGCCAAATCACCTGATGAAGTGATAAAAAACATGCCATGTTCCTTTCCATCCAGTTCCTGAATATCTTCATTCACAAGACCATTAGGAAAAACGAACTGTCTATTTTCGTTATTTGAAGGGTTATAATAAACCACACCTTTATTCCCCATTACAAACCAGATTTTACCGAAGCTGTCACTAAAAGATTTAACTACAGGTTCTTTAATCTGAGAAGAGAACAATAATTTAAATGTCTTTTTTTTCAGGTCGTACAGGTAAACACCCTTGTTGGCAACAGATATATAGATCTGTGTTCTGTTTTCCACCTGAATATTCTCTATGACACCTTTACCCTGCAATATCTTTATTGGAATTATCCGTCCATTATAAAGAGTTATCAGATATATCTTTCCTTGTTTATCACCTAGCCATAAAACTCCTTTATTCTGGTATGCACATGACAACTCTTTTTCGTATGCCAGTCCAATCTTTCGGAGAATAAAGTCGGAAGACTGCGATTTTAATGACCTTCCTTTAGGACAGGACAGGATTTTATAATCCATGCCAATCCAACTAATATAATCCTTGCTTTCGCATAATAGATTATTTTTTAGTTTTGTATTACCAGCTTTGTTTTTTGAATCGTGAAGAAGGATTATGTTTATCTTGCCATTCCGGTCAGAGGATGCCTTTAATAAGTCTTTATTCTTGGTTAACAATAGAAGTTCTCCATCTTCTGTTTTCTGAATTTTAATAATCTGGGAATTTACGGAGTATTTTTTTCTCAGTTCATTAAATACGGAATAGAAACATTCTTTGTGCTTATCGAAAAGATAGAGTTTATGGTCAATGGTTTTAACCCACAAGTTGCCACTTCTATCTTCTATTATCTTTTGAATTTTTCGGGGGGGAATATCCGTGTAGTATAAGTTCCGACTATTGTAAGTCTTAAACTTTTGTCCGTCAAAGCTGCATAACCCGTACCATGTGCCAAACCAGACAAAACCATCTGAATCTTTTATTGCACAATTAACTATTTCATGAGGAACGCCATTCTCTACTGAATAATGCTCAATAATCATGTTATTATTTGCTGTCGCAAAACGACAGGATAATAACATAATTATTAGCACTAAATATTTATTCATGTTCTTTTGCCTGTTTTTAAGTATGTGTCAAAGTTAATCAAAGACAGGCAAATGTACAACTAACGGTTAACACTTTAAAACTTATTAATCACTATTTTAAGTGCTTTTCACCAAACTCTGTCTGCTGAAGCTCAACTTCATTTAAAACTTTACGCTTTTCTTCCTCGGACATGCTTTGTTTAGCCTCGTTAGCCAGTTTTTGACTTTGACTGACTTTTTTCTGTACTTGATCCATGTAACAAAAGGGCTTTTCAGCAGGAATACTTTCAAACTCCAGTTCGGCTACCGTTGGAGAATAAACACCTTCGTACTGAACATGAGCTTTCACTTTAATCTTACCGGCCTTATTGGTTGCACGGATTAATACCGGAGCAGAACCAAATTCCACTGCACGGGGATTAGCACCAATACTTGCATCACCAATAATTGAGCCTTCGCCTTCCACGCAAAATACTACATTTTCTTTTGCTAAACGACGAACATTTCCACTATCATCTGTAACTTCAGCTATTACAACTGCAAAATCAGAACCATCGGCAACTAATGACTGTCCCTCGTGATCGAGTGTTAATCTTAGTTTGGTAGAACGGCGGGATGGCATTCTTTTAAAGCTGCAAACAACTTTCCCATCAATAATACCTTCTGCTACGAAACTAACTTTCTGCCAGTTCTTCTGTACATACGTATATTCACGCATATCCCAGAATTTATATACATTCTTAAATATTACAGGAGCGTTTGGAATGCCGTTCTTCTGATGAATTACTGGCTGTACAATTGTATCCTTTTCATAAGCAATGAGCCTGACTGAATCGCAGTTACTAAATACCACCACATCACTATCCGAGAAAGGAGTTATTTCATTTGCAATATATGTCATTGGTCCGGTTTCGCAGATAGGATGGCTCACTTTAGGAGACACCTGACTTCTGAACATGTAATATGCATATTTAGGCTGACGGAAACAGTCAAAGATTCCTCCCCAATATGGATCGGGATGATATCCGCGTTGGTGATCAAATGGATGCCATTGAGCGCCACCTATAAATTGTCCGGTTGTATTAAACATCGCACCATAAGATTCAGCTAATGAAAGAGCCTGAACCAACTGTGGACGTTCCCCCCAACTACGTGAAGCACGGTTATTATTGTTATGAGCATACCAGTCGTCTACATTTTCTCCAAATTCACGGGTAAAGATACATTGTTTAGCCTTTCCTTCGTCAGTAGGCCAGCCATAAACCAATCCATAATTATCAGCAACTCCCTCGGAATGCAAATCACCTGCAGCAACCGGAGCACCTGGATAAGGGAATTCATCTTTCGTTACTTTCAAAGCAGCCAAAGAGAAATCGATCGGATAACGGGTCTCATTTAAAATAGGTTCCCATATAAGTACAGATGTATGATTGCGATCACGGCGAATCATCTGATGAGTATTCTCATTTACCAGTTCTCCGAAGTGAGGATCTTTATTCCAGAACTGCCATCCGGGAGTAGCTACAATAATGAATAATCCCAGTTCATCACAAGCATCCATAAATGCCGGATCCTGTGGATAATGAGCCGAACGAATTATCTTACAACCAGCGTCACGTAATTTTTTAGCATCACGCCATTGCTGAGAATTAGGAAGAGCATTACCTACATAACCAAAATCCTGATGTCTGTTTGCACCAATCAGCTGACCATAAGGTTTACCGTTAAGGAAGAAACCATCTTTTCCACGGAACTCAGCTTTGCGAAGGCCAATTCGTGTTGTTCCACCATCCAAAGCTATTTTTCCATCAAGTACTCTTGAGTTGACTCTGTATAAATAAGGATTTTCAGGGAACCAAAGATTCGGTTTGCGTACGGTAATTTTTTGTCTGGCAGTTTGACTTGCACCAGCTCCAAGCACCATCTTAGTCTTTTCTTTGGCAATTACTTTTCCTGATTTATCACATAATTCAGTTTCAATATAAACAGTTCTATTTTGTTTCCCTTCATTCTTAACTTCAGTATCTACGAATACATCCGCACTCTTTTCACTGATATTATCAAAATGAACGAACACCCCACCACCAGCAACTTTATTCGCTTCAATAGCATCAGTTATAGCAACCGGCGATTTTGCAATCATCCACACATCACGGTAGATTCCTCCGTGATAAGCAAAGTCAAGCGTATATTGTTTCTTCCCTGGAGGAAAGTTCTTATCATCACTATTATCTGTAAAAACAGCAATTAAACAAGATTCACCTGCATGAATGCCCAGATTGGTTAATGAAACACTAAAAGGAAGATATCCGCCAAGATGCAGTTTCACTAGTTTTCCGTTTACATAAACGTCCGATTTACCCATTACCGCTTCAAAGTACACAGAAACATTCTTGCCAGCCAATGATTTGTCTACAACAAAATGTTTTCTATACCATGCCGGTCCCTGATAATTGCGGCAACCACTAGCCTCAGCCGGTTCCAATGCCACAGTATGCGGTGTAGCAACTACTTCCCAAGATGAATCATCCAAGCCAACAGCTCCACCATTTTTCACATCTCCTTTATAAAAGCGCCATCCGGGATTGAAATTATAGACAATTCTTCCACTGCCTTTCAGATCAATAAAGCCCGCAACAGATGATTCAGGGCGATACGAGCCGGCAAATCCAAATACTGGCATCAAAAAGAGCAAAAGTGCTGCAATAACATTCTTCATTATTCTGTATCTGTTTTTATTTATTTCTTAATCATAACGATAACATCTTTCATCCTTTCAGCAGGATAAACGCGTAAATTAACCACCTTACCATTTTTCAACTCCGCTTCCACTGTTGTATTCTTCGAAGCGTGCAGTTTAAAATGCACATCCCATTCCACTGGCCAGGATGGAAATAAAAGTATCTGGTCGCCATTTGTCTGCAATAACATTTCCTGCAAACCAATCATTCCGCTTCCTCCCCAGTTATGATCGGGAGTCCAGTCATAACCTGGTCCCCAGAAAGCCGGGAAACGCAAATCACTATCCTTCATTTTAAGGGAAGTCAATCGTTGAGCTTCTTTTGTCAAACCCAGACAAGCTGCAAAAATATTATCCTGCTTCCACCCAATATGGCTTCTGAACCTTAAGGCATCAGAGTCATAAAGATAAGTATTTACGGCAACATCCAACTCTTTTTTTTCCGCTCCGTAAATTCTCCACGGAAAGACCGGATATAATTGAGGCGACTCCACATTATTTATTCGTTCCCACAATTTTGCCGGAGCAATCATCTGCTTTCCATTCTCTTCTTTGATAGTTATTGGTGGAATTGTTGATAACATCTCTTTCCAATGTGCAGTCTTTGCACTATCGGCAGGTAGTTTAATCATTTTTTCCAGTACAACTTTCAAAGCCGATATGGTTGATGTAGAATTATAAGTCATCTTATATGTTTCACAAGCCGAACCGGGATAAAGAACCAGGTGTCCGTCTCCA
The DNA here is from genome assembly GCF_963676325.1 of uncultured Bacteroides sp. Classification (NCBI taxonomy): domain Bacteria; kingdom Pseudomonadati; phylum Bacteroidota; class Bacteroidia; order Bacteroidales; family Bacteroidaceae; genus Bacteroides; species uncultured Bacteroides sp. The sequence goes on along the minus strand of NZ_OY781099.1, from coordinate 1,083,692 downwards.
TCAAGTGCCTTGCGTCCACGCTGAGTGGCCAGCATCCGATAATGTTCATCAAAGAAAGAAAGAGCACTTTCTATCAGAGGAACATATTCATCTATCTTTTCATTATTATAATCTTTGGTTTCCAGAATCATATTGCAGAACTCAAGTACTGTGTCCCATTCATATTCCAACCAGGCATTATATTCCAATCCTTTATCGAAACCAGCCGGGCGTTTCCAACCGTATTCACTTGGATTTGGTAACCCAAAGTTTTCTATTTGTTCGGGGAAGCAGCCTCCCTTATGATTCCAATAAACCTTGCTGCGTAACTCTGCGTTTTTCAAGATTCTCATGTAGAAAGCAAACTGAGACTTCATCATATCAAAGTCACCACTTTTCAGCATAGGGAAATAAACCAACCGCTGATTCTGTGCAGTCATTGTACCCCCGCCCCATTTACGATAATCAGGGGTAAAACTTTGCAAAGTATCTACGTGGCAAGGATCAAAGGTAAACAGTCCGCCATTGAACTTTGTGGGATAGCTGCCATAAGCATTACAGCCCAGCATATAGCGAAAAAGCTGATAATTACGCCCAATGCGCCACGCTTCTGAATCTTGGTTTGTTTCATTTATGCAGATAGAGCTCCGGTTCCAGTAAGCATTCCACCAAGCACGAGTCTTTTTCTTGTCGGCATTAGTATTTATTTGTCCTACTGCTTTAGCTAATCCTTGCTTCCATTGGTTCAGTTCTGCAACTTGTTCCGTGTACAAAGCCACATATATCTGGTGTGATTGTGAAGGTTTCGCACTCCTCATACACCAGGACTTGTAATCCGTTCCGGCATATTCACCTTGGCTTGTGCCTGCAAACTTTAAGTTATCTCCCCAAAGCATACCACCAAAAGTAAGATTACCCAGTGGATTATACATTTCTTTTTTTACGGAATCCATGCCTTGTTGGGCAACCGTAACATCAAAGACTGTCTGTTCACTGTTTTTGTGGTAAAAGGTTAGTTTGTTTCCTTGTGTTTCCACCACATCAGCTTTAGTAACCAATCCTTTTGGGATAGCCCATTTATAGGAATTAGCATTACCTTCTCCTTTTCTTATCAAACGATCCTGATAGCGCCAGTTTTCATAGTAGACTTCAGCAGAAAGTTTCTCTTTACTTTTTACGTCGACATGAATAACCGGGCTGAACACATTTACCCATAACTGGATAACTGTTCCACCGGCTTCAACCTCAACATATCCGTCTTTAAGCTTTAGTTCCTGACGGAAACTGCTGCTTGTAAAAGGATTAGGAGACAGCTTTATGCGGACACGTCCTGATTTGAGAAGGCAATTGTTCTCATCAAGTGAGCCACTGCGGGAGATATAAAATAAAAGTTCATTGTTTTCCACCCATACATTCAGTCCTATATCTCCTCCTCCGCAAGGCATGGATTGGTGAGAGCCTTTACTTTGAGAAGTCCACAGGGTATTATACGCATTCAACCAGTCGGCAGATGATGCTGCCCGACTGGTTGTAATGAGTGTCAGTAATAATATGGCAACGAAGGTTTTCTTCATATTTGTATTACCAATTATCTGTTCTGAAAGAAGAGACAGGTAGTCCTTCTGTTCCGTAAAGATCGCCATCTACGTAATTATCGAACGCATAGCGAACAGCAACAGGCTTCTTTACTTCATCAGATTTTACATAAACCTTACTTCTAACAATCCATGCTTTTGCAGGATAAAATTTCTTATCTGCGCCAGCTACTTTAAAGTTTTTCAATTCACCTTTTGGAGCAGCGACCCACATCTGAGTTCTGTCAAAGCTTACTACAACAGTGTCATTCTGTACACTCATTTCCTTATAGACAGGACCATCGGCAGTAACTCCATTTATCTTGTAAGTTTTCACCAAAGCTTGCAGAGCAAGACGTTCACCTGCAATTTGTTTCTTTCTTGGGTGAATACCTTCTTGTAATCCGGCATCCATTAAAACAGCCATACCTGTATTTTCTATTTTATTCTCTGCAGTACATTGAGCTTCACGCAGATAAGCTGAATTAATAACGTCTTTGCCTGCAGGAGTAATAATTGAATAATCATAAGGAGCTATCTGGCAGTAATAGAATGGGAAGTTTCCCTGATTCCATCTGGTTCTCCATGACTGTATCATTGTAGAGAAAAGATTGGCGTAAGATTGATAGCGATCATAATTAGATTCTCCCTGATACCAGATTGCACCTTTGATAGTATAGCCAACCAACGGAGCTATCATGCCTTGGTATAAAGTTGTTGGAGTACGGTTTTTCTCTACTATATCTTCGGGTGATTTTGGAATCTTAACTTCCGGGAAACCTTTCAGCATTTCTTTATCCATCCATGCCTCAACGCATGAACCTCCCCAGCTGCTGCAAATTAGTCCAACCGGAACATTCAGAGTTTGCTGAAGCAAGCGACCATAATAATATGCTGTAGCACTAAACTCTTTTACTGATTCGGGAGTAGCAGACTTCCAGTCTCCTTTCACATCACTCTGCACATCAATAACAGAATTATGCCCTACAGTAAATAGACGAATCTGAGGATTTGTCGATTTCAGGATATCCATGTTTGAATTCTCCACCGGCTGGTTCTTATAACCCTTCATTGGCATTTCCATGTTTGACTGACCAGAGCAAAGCCATACCTCACCAACTAAAACATCTTGCAGAAGAGTTTGTTTGCCATCATTGAATGTGATGGAATACGGACCGCCAGCTGTAGGAGTTGCCAGAGCAACTTTCCACTTACCTGTTCCGTCCACATCAACAGTATATTTCTTTTTATTCCATGATGTAACAATAGTCAGTTTCTTATTTGGTGTTGAAGTTCCCCAAAAAGAAGCATTTGTTTGTTGTTGTATAACCATTCCATTTGAGAAAAAAGCTGGAAGTTTAACTTCGGCCTTTATTGCGGTCGAGCAAAAGAGCGATAGCGCCAATGCGAATGCTCCAAATCTGAACTTGTTATTCATTTAACTATGTATTTTATAATCAGTATCTATGTATAATCCGATAATAAATTAAGTAATTACAAAGATAGTCTTAAAATAATCATGTACATGTTTAGCCCCCAATCTTGTACATGTTTGCTTTTAATCATGTACATGATTGGATCCAAACATGTACATGATTCTACTACCCAAACTAGTTTAAATTATTAATATCTCTATTACGATCTATTACTATCCCTAATAAATCAGGTTTAATGGTCCTGTAAGACCAGATTCCTGTAAAGGCAACTTTTCAGACCAGTAAGGAGCATTTGTCCAAAGATTACCCGATTTAATCTTTTGATCATACACACCCTTCATCTTATTCATCCAGGTATTAACAACCTGTATTTCTAGTTTGTTATTGCCTTTCTTTATTGCTTTGGTGATATTAACCCTGTATGGAGAAGTCCACACTGTTCCGCAATTTATCCCATTAACAATAACCTCGGCCATTACATTGACTTTACCCAAATCAAGATAGATTTGTTTTTTGCCAACTTTATTCTTCCATTGGAACATTGTCTGATAATTTGCAGTACCTGAGTAATACTTAACATCAGCATCATCTTCCTTACTCCAGTCAAACAAAGTATTTCTTTTTAATGACTTAGATACTTCCGGAAAATTCACCGTCCACTCCTTCACTGTCAACGGAGCAGAAGCGAGAATACACTTTTCGTTACCGGAAACAGAGCTAGCCTGACGCTGGAAAACAACAAAGACAGATTCGTTTGCAGCTAAGTCCAACGATATTTCAGTTCTGTCGTCAGCTTCATTCCATACAGCTGCATCCTTAATCTCGCCAGTTACAGGATTCCAAAGTTCCGGTTGTCTGCCTGAACAGCGTAAAGAAACTGTTACTTTACGAGATTCGTTTTTCTGGTTAGCTATAAAATAAATATCAGTACCTTCTCCGGCACGATGAGTCCAGGCAAAATCTTTAGCATTATCCTTGAATATAACATCCTTCTTCAATCCGAACTGAGCAAAATCAGAATCAGTATAAGGAAGTTTATATTGAGGAGAAGCCGCCCATATTTCTTCAGCAATTTTATTCAGTTCTTTAGTATTGTAATCTTTATCGCCCAATCCAGGTACCTTTGATGGTTTATCACCTAACAAGACAACAACTCCCGACTTCTGAAGCATCTTAATTTTTCTAGCCACTTCCAGACTCATATAATTTCCATCAGGAGACATTGGATGAGGTTTGGGCAGCACTAGTATTCTGTACGCAGCTCCGCCAGACACAACTAACTTACCAAATTCTGCTCTTGAAAGACGTACCAATGCATCCTTATTAAACGAATCATAAGCATAGCCCGAAAGTGGATCAATCCAATCTCCCATATCAGTCATGTTTGCAGAGTTGAAAACACCAACAGGCATTTCTCTTACAGGCTGACCATCATTTGCTAAACGTTTTGTTTCAGCTGCCACACGCTCTTTTCCGAATATTCCAGGAAGAGAAGGAACTAATCTGTCGGGAAGAATAGCTCTTCTTGGAGTTTCTTCACCAGTAAACACAGCCACATCAACAACAGGATGACCGAACTGCAATAGTGTCTGACAACGGCGGGCGTAATCAACCCAGGCCTTTCCCTGCTTCCACCAAGTCTGATCACGTTGGAAGAAAAGGCCAATGCCATCAAGAGTCATGCCCGGTGCTTTGTCCACATAAGGATTATGCACATAAACATGATAGAAGAGTTTATTGATACCTAAAGCATAATTTCTGTCGAGCAACGGTTTCAGCATTGCAGGATTCTCATTCCACATAGTACGCAACTGAGTAAATCCTTCTGCCTGAATAATATTCTTTCCATAGATATGAGCACCCGAAATAGCATCCAACATATCATTTGGTTTATCGTGAGTAGGACTGTTCAGCCAGAATTCGCCCATCGGTCTGTCCACAGCCTGATAATGTAGCATTCCATCGCTCACCATTGTAGGAGCAATACTTTCTGCTGAAAACTCACATTCATATTCTTTGGCTTTATCCGCTAATGTTTTATAAAACACATCAACAATAAGTTCTGAGATTGTCTGACGGATATCACTTAATATACTTTCTGTCTTTTCAGCACTTTCAAGTGGAGTACCAGTATACACCAATAAATATGGAGTAAGATCGTATCCTCTGCGTTTCTTAAACTCAGAAATAAAATTGTCCGACCAGTTCTGACTTCCGCATTCCCAACTATCTACATGCATAAACTTCAAAACACGCTTTGCTAATGCTGGATCTGTCTTTCTGAAAGCTTCTCCAAACCAATGGTCAAACTGTATTTTTACAGCTTCTTCGCTGAACTTATCACATTCAAGACCTTTTGCACCTCCACCTGTAGCATTGGTATGTCCGGTAGAAGTATGTCCCATTCTTACAATCTTCCACTTTCCAGCAGGAAGAACTGCGTTCAATACATCTCCTGTCAGGTATGAAGAAAGATCTATAATCTGATTCTGTTTTACACAATCTTTATCCGGCAATTCATCCGCCTGAGTTCTTTTACTTACTCGCCATACAAGTCCCGCCTTACCTTCAAACTGACTGATTACAGCCTTGCCTGATAAAATAAGCTTCTTTATTTTCAGGTTCGGTTTCCACTTTGCAGCATCCATATCTTCCGCTCCAGGTTCTGTTCCTTTCGGATCCCAATAGAAACGGAAATAACGAGCTGTTGTAACCGGAATAATATGAGTAGAATTCTCATCCGTATTCTGCCAGCCTTGTCGTGCCGGAACCAATTGTTTAACTGTACGGAAATTAATGCCGTCATCACTAACACAAACTTTCAGGCGGTGAGCTTCATAATTATTTCCGTTGAGTACAAGCTCTATAGAACGACAAGTAAATGGTTCTTTAAATGAATATTGAATCCAGCATGGAGTAGAGCTTTTGAAAGCGCCTGTTTCGTTTCTCTTAACCAAGTAAGAAGGCGTTTTATCATCTGCAATAGATGAAGTTACTTCCGGTACATTTATATCAGTGGAAAACTCTTGTTGAACAGGAATAGCATAAAGTCCTATTTCCTTGTAAAAACCGTTATAAGATTCCGGTCGGGCCAAGTGCAAATTCTTAATCTTTCCACCTGATACAATGGTATCACTCCAAACAACTTTCTGCATAGATTTCTCCGGAGTAATCCACGGTCCACCAGCTAAAGCGAATCCATCACAAATATGCATACCTAGTTTTAGTCCTACCCTGTCAGCTTCCTGCATAGAAAAGCGAACCATCTCCCACCATTCGGGAGTGAGCTGCTGATATGCAGGAGAGAAAGATTTGTTTTCGGCAGTACCTTTGATAGGCATCAGATAAACACCGCCAAGTCCGGCTTGCTTCATGGCTTCCATATCAGCTGTAATGCCGGCCTTTGATACGGCTCCGTACATCCAGTACCAGAATGACCACGGAGCAGATTCCACCGGAGGGTTATTAAACCTTTCTGCCAAAGTTGGTATCTGTGCACTAGATATAGTACAACCAAGGATCAAAAGAGACAGAAGGATTTTTCTATATTTATTCATATCACAAGAATTTTTCAGACGTAACTGATTATTTGAAGTTGAATACCAATTTACCTGTTTTTTGTCCGCTCACCCATTTAGGTTGTGAAGAAGGACCAATCAAATCTGTTGCATTCACTTTGTTTCTTACTGCAGGAATCACATCCAAGACAGAGATACCGCTTTGAGGCAACGTATAAAGTAAAGCATCGCGTCCGTCTCTTGGCTGATAAACACCGATATAAACATTTGGAGTTTCATTTGTAATTGAAATTACTCCTTCAGTTGTTGTAAGATTCATCCATGAACAATTTGCGAAGTATCCTTTAAACTCAGGATAAGTAAATGATTCACCAGGGATAGGATCGTTGTATTTGTTTTCCCATACATCGTAAGTTGTTCCGTGCAAACGGTTCTGCCATACACGGTAAGGACCATTACCCAACCAGCGTTTGCTTTGCATCTGATCTTCAGGATAATCAAATCTTACTCCCATAAGATCTACAACGCCATTAAAATTATATGTATAGTTCAATACAAGTGAACCGTCAGGTCTTACTGTCCACTGAGCAGTTTCCATATTTCCAAGTTTATAAGAAGCTGTGATAACTAAATCATTGCCTTGCTCTTTTACTGCTAACTTATCAAATACAGCAGCATCAGTAAATTCTTTGTAAGTTCTGTCCAAGCTCTTTGCATCAGGATCATCATGATTATAGAATTGATCTAATGAACGATCTGCACGACGAGCACCGATAAATCTTGGACCGTTAGCAAATGAAATCTTCTTTCCGTTGCTAATTACTTCTTTCAATTGACCATCTTTCTTGCTGAAAGTATAGCTTTTATCAGCTACAGTAGCAGTTACAGCATTATCACTTTCTTTATAAGAAGCTATTTTACCGGATTTTGAATCTTCTTTTTGAGCCTTGCCTTCAATCTTCCAGCTCCAGCGCCACAATTCCTGACCATTTTTATCAATAGCAGTTAAGAACACAGCATCAGTTTTATCACTTATAGCAGGCATATTTGTTTTAAGTACACCGGCTGCATGAGGAGCAATATCTGTCCCTTTCACTTCGCCTTGTTTCAATACTGTTGCCCCATTTGCATCAGATGCAGAAGGGAAAGCAACCTGTTTCCAAATAAATTTGCATTCATTTATATTTGTAAAGTCATATCTGTTTTCAATCTGGAAAATTCCGTCAAAGCTCTTATCAAGCTTAGTATTCATCACCTGAACCGGGCACCATATTTGTTTGATAGTAAAGAAACTTCCCTCTTTTTCATGATGAGGGCCAACAATACCATCGCAAGCAAAATTACCCTGATTATCAATACGTCCGTCTTCATCCACACGTTTCACTCCTTCATCGGCCAATACCCATAAAAAGCCACCTGCACAACGAGGATGTTTACGCATCATTTCCCAGTAATCATACAATCCGGCACCATGTCCGCCATCATACAAACCATGCAGAAACTCTGTAGGCATAAAGATCTGAGGCAAGCGCATATATTCCTGACTCTCACCATAAGAACGGTAGTGCATAGTTTCAAATCCACTAAAGTTTCCTTGTGGATGAATCACCGGACGAAGCTGAGGATCCCATTTATGGAACTCACCATCCAGTTCTGTATTCCAGCCTTTTTCATTACCATTACTCCACCAAATGATAGAAGGGTGATTTACATCTCTGGTAACCATTTCCTCTGCCAACTTAATTCCTGTTGGGGTTTCGTAATGTCCGTGCCATCCGCCAAGTTCACTCATTACATACAATCCCAGTTCATCACAAGCTTCATAGAAAGCAGGATCAGCAGGATAGTGAGATAAACGAACGGAATTCATATTCATTTCTTTAATCAGGCGTACATCTTCGTAGTTCTTCGCACGATCCAGTGTACGACCAGTCTCCGGACGGAAACTATGACGGTTTACTCCACGGATGTTTACTCTTACACCATTGATATAAAGTCCGTCACTCTCACGAACTTCAATAGTTCTGAAACCAAACTTTTCTTCAGTCTGATGAATAACAACACCGTCTTTATCAAGTAAAGAGAACTGAGCTTTATATAAATTAGGAGTTTCAGCCGACCAAAGTTTAGGAGAAGCAACATTTAAAGCGACAGTAGTCCAGTCGCCACCCTCTTTTACAGGAGAAGTGGTTTCTTTCACTTTTTTACCGGCAGCATCAAGTATCACTGTTTTCAGACTCAAATTATCCGAAGCTGCATTACCCAAATAACAAGAAGCTTTGAAAGAACCATCAGCTTTAGCATCAAGTGCAATCCGGTTAATGTTCATTGCAGGCTTTGCTTCCAGGAATACCGGACGGAAGATTCCACCAAAATTCCAGTAGTCGGCTCTGCGCTCTGCCAGATTTACTCCGGCATTTTCTGATTCTTTGCTTACTGTAACTTCCAGTAAGTTCTTCTTTCCGTACTTCAACATATCTGTAACGTCGTAAGAGAAACGGTAAAACGCACCCTGATGTTTTTCACCAGCCTTGCGTCCGTTCACCTTAACTTCAGTATCAGTCATGGAAGCCTCGAATACCAGACGAATACTTTTTCCTCGCCATGATGAAGGTACTTCAAACTCATGTTTATATTGCCCCTGCTCTTTAGCTATTCCATCAGGAAAAGGTTTGCCGTAGAAAGTTATACCATATTGAAACTGCCCGAACCCCTGTGTTTCCCAGCAGGAAGGGACCATAATTTTTGACCATTTGCCAGAGTTACGACCGTCAGTGCAATAAAAATCCCATGCTACTGCATCATCGGCGCCTTTACCTGAGAGGTATTGAACCAGAGTACCCATCTCAGACTTCTGAGCATATAAAAAGGAAGTTAAAAACAATGATAAAAAAACAATTGCTTTTCGCAAATTCAGAACTGTATGCTTCATAATTTCTATAATTCTTTATATAAAAAGACGAAAAAGAGCCGTTTTTGTACCCAATACATCAAAAATCAGTTTATAATAAGACAAAAAAAACGTTCAAATGCTGTTTTATCAACATTTAAACGTGGATATTAAATCATTTTGATTGACTTTATTTTTTCTGATTATTACAATAATCCAACAACAAAGGAATAATATTACTTTTTATTTCATTTACACTCTTTGATTTATCTCTGTTTTCTATCACAAATTTGGCAACATATGCTAAATAGATATTTAATAAAGACAAATCAGATTCTATAATTTTATAAATCTGCTTATCAATATTGAATGAAAAATCAGTGGTTCGTATCATCCAATGTAACAAAAGAGTTTCAGCATACTCCCTATTTAAATTATAACTATCAGAGGGAATTGATGTCAAATAATTAGCGCATTCCAGAATTTCTTGTTCCAGAATAGAATAATTTCCTCTATTATCTAATCTAGAGTTACTTAACTGTGAGAAATCCTGAAAGAAACCTTTTACAGTAAAGCTGATAGCCCGGATTGATGAATTTATCTTTTTAGATTTCATAGGGCTTTTAGTATTAAGTGATTTGAATAACAAAACGATATTAACCTCTTACCTATTATTACAAATATAAAGTATAATAATATAATATTCAAAAAACGTATTGGACAAATACAAAAGTCAATAAACACATGATAAACAACAATTTATAGTTTACTAAGGTTCATTTTAAAGAATTCAAGATTGGACAAATGCATTTCTTTATCTTAATATAACTTCCTCACTTTAAAACTTAAGTCTTTTCATGCATCACCTAAATCATTTAATTATGTGTAGAAAAACAAACTAATTCGTATAAAACAGCCATACTTCTTAGAAGGAACTAAATAAGAATCAACTATAGCTAAGATATTACAGATTCAATTGTATACATAATTCCGTTAAAAATAATTCTTAATTCTAATAATTGTTAGAATATTTATTTTATTTTTGCAAAGAAATAAAAATACAATAGTATGCGTTACCTTTATCTTTTTATCATAGAAGCACTTATTTTAGTCTCTTTTAATTCATGTATTCTTAATGAAGCTGCCGAACCAGTGACTATTTCCGGAACAATTACCAACTCTTCAGGAATCGGGTTACCTCAAGTTACAATAGAAGTAGATGCATCCTCAGAGAAAATAAACACACTTACCGGAACAGATGGAACATATAGTATAACCGTACCTACCGGAGGAACAGCAGTTATAACTTTATCAAAAGAAGGATATACCACTCGTACAAAGCACATAGCTTTTGGTATGGGTGATCATAAGATTTTTAATTTAAAAATGAATACACTTGTTCAAGATTCATATTTCAAAGTAGACATATCAGAAGCATCAGTCAAGAAAATGAAAGGAGAAGTATATGCCTCAATCACAACTAATATTGATTTTGATTTTGATTGTAAAGAGGACTGGATAAAATGTACAAAATCAAAAAATGGCATTACAATTAATTATGATACGAATTATTCTTTTGAAGAACGTTCTGCTACCGTCACACTGACATCAGAGTATGGAAATATACATACTATTAAAATTACCCAGGAGGCTGGTCCTCCTTTTGAACTTAAAAATTATATCGGCAAAGATAACAAGTCTGATTTCTCTACTAGCGTTCCGTTTATTACATTAAGTAATGATGCAAAACTTACATCAGTGAGTTCATCTTACGAAGGGTTGGATTTAACTGCTGAGTATTCTGCAGATAAGAGAACAATCTATTTTCCAAATATTAAAGTTCCGGCTTTTACTCCTGTTACTATGTCATATACAGTTGAATCGCCCACTAAAGAAAAACTGGATGGCCAGTTTGAACTTAAAGCTTTTATAAACAGTACCAGCACAACAAGTAATATTGCACAAAAAGTTCTTTTTACAAAAGACAATAAATATTGTTGGGTATACACATATGTTTCCGGAAGCTCTACTTTAATTCAATATTCATCGAGTGATCTTTCTGTTTCCGGAAACATTCCATGGAACCAAAGCACGTACAGCACTGTATCATATAACAGATATAATAATTGCCTGTACATTTCCAAGAAGAACGAAAGCAACATAGATGTATATGATGCTACAACCGGTCAATATATTAAAGAACTTGATCTATCTTCTTCCTTAAATGGAAATTCTATTTCCGATATTGAATTTGCAGATAATGGTTTTGGACTTACCTTTGTTAATAATCTGTTATATTATATAGATTCAGCAGATAATAATAAGTGTGGGGTGTTTTCAAATAATCCATCTCTATATGATCCTTCCAATCCTAATAAACTTATTGTCAAAACCATTGCAACCTGCGACAAAGGAAAAACGTTTGTTTTAACTGATAAAAGTGCTGAAATTAACAATGTATTTACTATTGATGCATATAGCAAAAGCATGACCAGCTATTACAATCTCAGGGATTATTATTACGCAACCAGTAATTCCTATCCGGGAGTTTTATTAGGCTCCTCAAAAGATGTTACATATATTGATTTCTCAACCGGTTTAAAACGCGATGTTATATCAAATTATACGGGTAACCGAGGGTCCATTCTTTTGAATGGAGACCAATATCCAACAGTACTTACATCTGTTTTGTCAACTATATCCATTGAAAACGGACAGCAAAAGAAATTTGAGCTGAATAAAAACGGAGCAACTTCCGTTTCTAACATTTACTCCTCAAATAATGGTGAAACACTCGTAATAGTTTATAGCAATAAAATATATCTTTTTAGTACGGAAATATTCACCAAGAACAGCAACAAGTTAAAATAAACAACATGAAATATATATCAATCTTCGTTATTTTATTCTGTCTGACAATAACAGCGAATGCACAAAGCAACTATATAAAGGGCTATATTATTACAAACAACAATGATACTATCAGAGGTCTTATTGATTTTAGAACAGATAAAATAAACTCAAGTATCTGCAAATTCAAATTATCAGAAGAAGCAGATGAACAAATGTTTCATCCTGATGATATTTTAGGTTACATGTTAATTAATGAAGTTAAGTATTATGTATCCCGAACAATTACTCTGGATAATAAAAAAGAAAAAGTGTTTCTTGAATATTTGGTTCAGGGTATAAAAGACCTCTACTATTATCCGAAAGACCTTGGATATTATTTCTTTGAGGATGAAAATGGGAAAATGATATCTGTCACAAAAGAAGCAGATAAAATAGTAGACAACAAGTATAAGACTGATAACAAATACAAAGGTATTTTGAGTTACATATTCAGAGACTGTAATTCAGTAACCAAGAATATTGAGAAATCAACATTTGAACGTAGTACCATGATTGAGCTAACAAAAAAATATCACCAACAGATGTGCGCTCCCGGACAAGAATGTATTGTGTTTGAGAATGATTATAAAAAAAGTTTTCTGAAATTTGATTTTGCATTTTATGGTGGCTTACAGATAATGGATTTTAAATTCAGAGACTCAGAACCGGCCGAATTTAATCCGAACAAATATTTGTCGCCTGTAATTGGAGGAGAAGCCTGCATCAGTAGTCCCCGACTTATGAAATCCCTCAGTATGGTTCTTGATGCCTCTTTGTCTAAAATAGAAGGGGAAAAAGACTTATTTAAAGAAAACAGTGATTTTGAGAGTCATTACCAGAAATATCAGTTTGATGGTTTAATATCTACTTTTGGATTGGAGTTAAAATACACTTATCCTGAAGGATTATTTCGTCCAACAGCTGAAGCGGGAATATGCTATTCATTATTTCTTAATTCATCTAATTCATTCTATAACGAAACAAGACTTGTGGGAAGACTGGAAAAAGAGACAAAAGAAAATCATTTTTTGCTGCCAAACAGTTTTACCGGATATAAATTCGGTGTAGGATTCGATTATCAACTAAATAAGAAGCACGCAATATTTTGCCGTATTAATTATAATAAGATGCTTGATACTGCTGCCAATATTAATGTAGTACAGGCAAGACTTGGATATTCTTTTTAAATTGAAATATAACTAATCTGATATAATGAAAAAAAAGTTTACATTAGTTTTATTAGCAGTAATGATCTGCACCCTGCCTCTTTGTGGTCAGGTGAGTAAAACCATAAATATTACCTCTGCGGGTACGCTTAATACACTGCTTACTTCTGATGAATTAAATACAGTGACCAATTTAACTCTCACCGGACAAATTGACCAAAGAGATTTTATAACGATGAGAGATAAGATGGCCGTTCTGACAAATATTGATATGAAAGGTGTTAATATTTTAGCTTATAGTAATTATGCGGCAAATGAGATACCAATAGATGCTTTTTATACACTATATGCAGAAAGTAGATTCAAATCAATTATTCTTCCAGAAACGCTAACCAGTATAGGAGAGCTGGCTTTTTGTTTTTGCCAAAAAATAACAAGTATCAAACTTCCGGTAACACTTACTACTATCGGAAACCATGCATTTAGTGGCTGTACAGGGTTAACAAACATTATTCTTCCATCAGCACTCACAACTATAGGCGACGAAGCGTTTAACGGATGCAACTTTAATACTTTTAAAATTGAAGCAATAATTCCTCCGAGCATCGGGAGATACACTTTAAACGGAATTCCAATTGTATATGTGCCTAAAGGATCAAGAGATAGCTATAAGGCAGCTAATTATTGGAAAGATGTATTTATAATTGAAAGTGAAGGGAGTGCTCAAGTCGGTAAATCGATAAATGTTACAACAGCCGGAACACTTCACACATTGCTCTCTCAGAATGAGCTAAAAACTATTACCGACTTGACTCTTACCGGGCAAATAGATCAAAGGGATTTTGTTACTATGAGAGATAGTATGCCTGTTTTGACAAATGTTGATATGAAGAGTATTTATGTTATGGCATATAGTAATTTTGCTGCAAATGAGATTCCAGAACATGCTTTTAATGTACTTTACAATTCCTCATATTTCGGAAAAAAATCCTTAACATCGATTATCCTTCCCGATGCTATAACAGCTATTGAAAATTCGGCATTTGAAGATTGTTCTAACTTAAAAAACATCAATCTTCCAGCAAAACTAACATCCATTGGAGACAAGGCTTATTACGGCTGTAAAGTAGGTTCTTGCATCATCGAAGCAAAAACGCCTCCGATCATTCAATCGGAATCCTTAGGTAGTATCCAGACTTTTTATGTACCTAAAGGATCTGGAGAAATTTACAGAACAGCCGATTACTGGAAAATCAAAACAATAGTTGAAGATGAAGGAACAGCCCTACACTTAAATATTTATACTCCAGGAACATTATCAGCAGAAATAGAATCTGCAGGCTATACGGCAAATGAAATTAACTTTCTAGTTTTAGAGGGACAACTAAATGTTTCCGACCTTTCATTTATAAAATCTCATATGCAAGGGTTAATTACAATCGATCTCAGCGAAACAAATGTAACTTCTATGCCTGTCAGTACATTTACTGATAAAAGAAACCTTTTAAGCATTATACTTCCAAAAACGCTCAAAGCAGTAGAAGCAAATACATTTAAAGGTTGTACCGGTTTAACAAACATGAAACTTCCAGAAACATTGAATTATATAGAAAACAGCGCATTTGAAGGTTGTGCCAGCCTTACAAACATCAACTTTCCTGCAACCGTGAATTACATTGGAAACAATGCATTCAAGGATTGTAGCAGTTTAACAGACTTAAAGCTTCCTGATTCACTTGTTTCCATTGGAGAAAGTACATTTAGCAATTGTTCTAGTTTAAAAAGTGTTGAAGTCAAAAAAAGACTGTCTAGCATCGGAAATAATGCGTTTAGTTACTGCATCAGTTTGGCTAATATTGAATTTCCTGAGACATTAACTAAGATCGGAAATGAAGCTTTTTCAAATTGTATAAACTTAGCCAACATAAACTTTTCAGTGGGATTAACAGATATCGGACACTTTGCGTTTTCAGGTTGTAACAGTTTAACAAGCATAGAACTTCCTGAAGGACTTAAGATGACAGGATATGCCTCATTCTATAAGTGTTCTAATCTGAGAGATGTAAAATTACCAGAAACATTAAATTATATAGAGAGTGGCACATTTCTTTATTGTTCTTGTTTGACTAACATAAACATTCCTGAAGCATTAATTTCTATTCAAGATAATGCATTAAGTCGTACCAGCATAACAACTATTAATCTCCCGGAAACATTAACATCATTATATAGCGAAGCATTTAGTTATTGCACGAAACTGACAAAAATAAATTTTCCATCCAGTCTTAATGGAATAGGACGTTATTTATTTGCGGGATGCAGTAATTTATCAGAGATAAGCACACTAAGATCAAATCCAATAGACCTTACAGCTTTTCTTGACTATGGCGCACATATTTTTAGCGGTGTAAATAAAAACACCTGCAAACTAATAGTTCCCAAAGGCTCTGTTGATGCATACAAAGCAGCGCCTATATGGAAAGAATTTAAAAACATAATTGAGTTTGATGCAACAAATATAAACACGGCGTCATCCTCTCCTACCAAAGCATGGACTGCAAATGGAATGATTTATATCTCAAGTGAGAAACTTATGAATACCGTTGAATTATTCACTTTATCCGGAAGGGCTCAATCGAAGATTCATGTCGGGGAATCTACTTGCCAGATAGAGATGAATAATGAAAAGATGGCTATCATCAAAGTTACATACCTTGATGGTTTATCAGAAACCATTAAGGTAGTAAACAACAAATAGACCTGGCAGAATAAAAAAGAAACCGCTCAGACACTGAGAAATCAGTATTTGAGCGGTAATGAATCAAAAAATAACTATTTGAAAATTCTACTACCTATTTCAACATTTTAATAAATCGGACAATACTATACTAATCTTATGATTCCTGCAATAATCCAGTAACAAAGTAATAACATTCTTACAGATATCTTCTTCATCTTCTGATTTGCCCCTGTTTAGTATCACATATTTTGCAAAGAAAGCTATATATGTGCTCAATAAGGATATATTAGATTCAATAATCTTGCCAACAGCCTTACTTATATTAAAAGTAAAATCAGAAGTTCCGTTCATCCAAAGTAAGAGAAACGTCTCAGCATGTCCCCTGTTCATGTTACTACCATCCAGAGGTGTTGATGTTAAATAATTTGCGCATTCCAAGACCTTTCTTTCTGCTTTTGAATAATCAGCTCTACAATTAAACTGAACGTTGCTTAATTGCGAGAAATCATGAGAGCAGCTTTTTAATGCAAAGCTAGCAGACAAGACTGACGAATTAAACACTTTAGACTTCATAGGACCTTTATTCTTTAGTTGATTATATGGCATATCATTTTTTTCTTTCTGATGATACAAAATTAGACAATAAAGGCATACTATTCAAAAAAAGCATTGGACAAACACTTTTTTCATAAACAACTATTAAACAATAACTTAACTATTCAAATAGCACATTTAAGCAACTTAAGCATTGGACAAATTTATTTTATGTTCCCTGTTTTTATCATTTTTGGATATAAAAAACGTTTTCTAATGCAGGATTAGCATTTCTTGAACAGTAGTAAGCAAGAACAAAATTCCTGATTCAAATAATATCTCCTCTTAACAATTAATAAATGGTATGGTATGGAAAGACATTATCTTTAGTACAGAAGTTGATAAATAGTTTGCGGAAAATCTAAAAAACAGAGAATTAAAATGAGTAACCAATTTTCATAAAGCAGAATCATCATCATTAATCCAGCTGTATAGATAAACATAGAAAGCTTATCGTTTCAAGTGTGCAACGAATAAATCACTTTTCACTGATTCCTTCATTGCTTTTTTCAACATCCTTATTTGAAATTTATTTTATACTAAGCAAAAATTAAACTCTTAACCAGACATTATATTTATCCTGTACAAAAGAATGATTTGTTCTGTACAAAAGAAAACAATCTTCTGTACAAAAGAATGCATTCTTTTGTACAAGGATTGAATAATACCTGGCGGGAGATTAAAAAGCACAGTAGAGAGATTGAGTAGAATGATTACTGCTTTTCAAATAATAGGACTACAAAGAAAACAAATTGGCTAGTAGCAGATGGAAGATAATAGTAGCAGATGAAATGTATCAAAGTTTTATCTGCCACCTATTAAAAGGCCCATAAACAGGGATATATGTTCAAAATTGGTAGCAGGTGGCAGATGATTTTGTGTTTTTTGTTTTTATTTTGAGAACGGCTCTGTTATTTGCATAAAAAAACACCGCCCAAACACTGGAAAAACAGCATTTGGGCGGTGAAACTTAAAAATATAAACTATTTCAGACTATATTTAATAAACCAGTTATCAATATTTGATTCCAATTTTGTTTTTATCGTACTTCCTCCATTTGGATATTTGGATACAACTTTATCAGCCCAAACCTTACGTGTATCGTCTCCCCAACGTTTCGCCATACGAATCATTGTATAATATGCAGAAGCTTCACCAGCCATTTCCAATGATGTTTCTTCCACGACAAGAGAGTCAAGCATCATTTTATCTTTATTAATGTCTGCATTTGGTGTTTTAAGAACAGACTCACCAACCCTACTCAAGTCTACTCTACCTCGAATTCCACGATTAGCTTTGTTACTAGCCGAAGAAGTTACATAAAGAGATGTTGGATACTCTTCAAATGGAGGTAAGAATTTACCATCAGTGGCATTATAATAAGAACCAACTCCATCATTCAAGAAGGCCAAAGCCTCTTGAAAACGTCCAAGACCAATTAAAGACTCAACTAAGAAAAGATGAATTTGGGCTGCACGGTATAAGCTTATCTGTACATCATTACGATAGATAGTACTTGAAGTTTCGTTTCCGGAAAGAAATTTTTCCATTACCCACTCATTATTTACCTGCTTAAATGTTGATCCATTACCCCTATACTGATCTCCTAATAAACCACCCGAGGTGATTTGTGAATTAAATCTGTTCATTGCAGCAGCTGTAGGTCTTAGAATATATGAATTAGGTGTGGTGTTAGACAAATAATCAATTACATGGTTCGTTTGATTTAAACTATAATCAAAAAAAGCAACTGTTATATGTTCCATACGACAGAATTGTCTACCAAACAATTTCCATTCTCCGTTATATTCACTCAGATTTAATTGGTAACTGGCTTCTTCTCCACCCTGACGGATTAAGCTCACACAGTTATCATGTGCTTCTTGATATTTATTTTGATATAAATAGATTTCAGCAAGTAAACACTCCGGAGTAGGACAAATACGATTCCACTGCAAATTTGTAGGTGAATCTGCCTGACCAGGGAAAAGTTCGGTAGACCATCGAATAACACCTTTGCCATTAACTCCATCTACACCATCAACTATTAATGAACGACATTTTTCAATAATAGCATCAAAGCCCAAAGTTGGGTACTTAGATAAATCCTGATATGATGTTAATGGATCATCTAAATAAATAGCTTCACCATAAATCTTAGCCAACATAAGATAAGCCCAGGCTTTGTAACGAAGAGCACCTCCTATCAAGCCATCATAAGTTTCAGATGTAAGTACTGTAGGATTTACTTTTCTATATGCAAATACATGTTTAATATAATCATTACAGTTTAAAATAACATTATAATAACCTTTTGGGTCAGCCAATGTATTACCTTTTAAATCATCTGAATAATTGTATACATCCCAAACTTCACGAGATGCATTATTGGTAGGTTCAAATAAATCACCCCGTAACCCTTCAAGGAACATCCCCTTGTCTGCCACAGTTTGTACTGCTCCGGCAATTCCCATAAATCCGGAATAAAGTTCTGTATAGTCACCAACATAATTTTTTTCCTGAAGCACATCATCTGAATCAGGATTAAAGAAGCTATCGCATCCTGAAAAAAAGATGGCAAAAGAAAAAACACAAATTGAATATAATATTTTTTTCATACTTGAATACAATTAGAATTGCAGTTTAAAACCAAATTTAATAGAACGAGGAAGAGCTACTTTTCCATAATCAAATCCTCTCATTGAAGAATCATATGAATACATTGTTTCCGGATCTAATCCTAGATAATCTGTAATGGTAAATAAATTCTCTCCAGATACAAATACGGTTGTCCCTGCTAAGAAATTAAATTTATAACTTAACATCAACTCTTTAAGTTTGATATAAGAAGCATCTTCAATCCAGCGATCAGAAAAGCGTGAATTTCCCATTGGATCTCCATAATTTGCTCGTGGCATCTTTGTTACCTGACCTTCTGATGTCCAACGATTATTCACTGACACCAATTGGTTAGTGAAATCTTTCATTGATTCCATGCTCTGACGAACAGCATTGTACATTTTATTACCTTCACTGTAAGCAAATGTTGCAGATAATTCAAAGCCTTTATACTGTAACGAAGTGAAGAAATTACCATAATAATCAGGAGCTGCACTTCCTAAGTTAACTCTGTCTCGGTCATCAATCACCCCATCATTATTCTGATCTACAAAATGTACATCACCTGCCTCAAAAGCTTTTCCAGCTACGTTAGTTAATGGCGTTCCATTCTTATATGCAGTTGCAGCTTCTTCTGAAGTTGAGAAAACACCAGCAGTTTTATATCCATAAAAACTATAAGTTGGCTTACCTACTTCAGAAATTATAGCAGAACCATCATTCATATTCAAAACTAAGCTGTTTTCCCCATCTAAATCAGTAATTTCATTTTTATTAAATGAAACTGTTCCTCCTACATACCATTTCCAGTTCTTTGTTTGAACAACAGCCAGTTGCAAACCAGCCTCAAACCCTGAATTCTTTGCTGTAGCTACATTATCATACAAATAATTAACACCATAAGCTGAGGAAATAGAACGTGGCATAATTAAATTACTATTTTTAGTATGATAGTAATCCAATGTCAAATCCAACCGATGATTCCAGATAGACAAGTCTGCTCCTACTCCAAATGTTCTATTCAACTCGGGAACAATATCAGTATTTGGTATCCCAGCTCTGGTCAATCCTGATAACTGCCTAAAGACCTTATTTAAATAATTGTATTTACTTAGTGAGGAAGAAAAACGACTATTTCCTGTTGTTACATATTCAGCTCTTAATGTTAGGTTATTAATAAGATCAACATCTTTAAAAAGAGAGTTTTTTGCATACCAGGCAACATTAAAAGCCGGATATAACTGATATCTGCTAGCATCGGGACCTGTTGCAGAAGATGCATCCATTGATAAGTTTACACCTGCAGCAATTTGGTTATTATATGTGTACTGTGTACTAAGATTATAATTTAACCAATTCCATACATCATTATAACCATAAAACGAACGTCCTCCTGTAGTGCTCACATAATTCAATGTTTTATAGAAATCCGAGCTAGAGTTAATACCTTTACCTGCATCACATTCACTTTTATTCATAGCAACCTGAGCTCCGAGGGAAGCTTTGAAAGCATGTACATCATTGAATACTTTTGAATAATTAGCATTCAAATTAAAATACGTATTAAAAGTTTCGCATTGACCTGCTTTAATAGTATTCTCAGCAATCTGATTATCAAGAGGCATAATAGTTTGTTCAGAGATACCTGGAACAAATGCTGATTGATAACTTCTATTATAATATAAACCAACAAGTCCCTTCAGACTAAATGCATCAGTAAATTTATAATTCAGACCAAAATTCATCTGTACATCATATAAATGCTCCTTCATCTTAACATTTGAAACAACAGATAAAGGGTTACTTACCATATTATTCACTATAAGATTCCCCTCTGCATCACGAATTGCCGCTAAATCTGGAAGCAAGTTATTATCAGCATCCTTTTCATAAGGAGACAATAGCGGAGCTTTTTTCAAGGCTGTAAGTAAAGGATTTGTTTCTTCAAGCATTCCTTGTTCCTGTATTTTGCTGTTAATATAAGCCATAGAAATTGTAGAGAACAATGAAATTTGCTTATTCAAATTTACATCCGCATTCAATCGAGTATAGAATTTGGAATAGCCTGCACCTTTAAGCTGACCAGATTTGTCTTGATAACCTAAAGAAACATCATATTTTGCAATAGCATCTCCACCCTTTATTTTTAAAACATTATCTGTAAAAATTCCGGGTGAATAGATTTGTTTCTGCCAGTCTGTATTATTGTTATATTTATACTTATAGTAAGATGTCGGATCATCAACTAAATAAGGAAATTGCGTTAACACATCTGCCATATCAGAATATTTTGTTAAAGCAACATTACTGATATAACTTTTATAATCATTTACTCCCATAACAGGAAAAGTAGCTTGATTCATGTCAACACCATATTGTCCAATGAATTCAACTTTCGTATCTAAATCTACAGCTTTATCTGTTTCAATCATGATAACTCCATTTGAACCTAGAGATCCATACATTGCAGCATCTGCACCTTTTAGCACTGTTATATTTTCAATATCATGAGCATTCATTGATCCCAGAATATTTCTTGAAAATCCGCCAATAGTACCAGACTCATTCATATCCGGCATATATGGAACTCCATTGATAACAATTAATGGGTTAGAATTTGTTGTCACAGAATTAGCACCTCTGATACTAAAATAATTACCTTCGCCAGGCATACCGCCTTTACCTATAACTTGTAAACCTGGAATATTCACTAAACTTTGATCTAAATCTGTTTTGTTCAGATTTACATTATTCTTTTGAATAGCAGTTAGGTTTGTCTGTTTATTACGGATATTAGTGATGCCTTTTAATGGCAAAATCATATTATCTGAATAACCATATTTATCTTGCGAGATCATTACGAATCGCATTTTTTTACGATTCGCAATAGGTTGAACATTTGTATAATATCCAGGATACCACACACTAACTTCTCCTTTAAGAGATTTGACCTCCGCCTTAAAACATCCTTTATCATCTGTTTTAACAGAACCTTCATGCCCACTAAAGCTGACTACAGCTCCTTCAATAGGCATATTTTTATAAGGATCCACTACTGTACCTTCCAGTTTCACAATATCCTGAGCAACAATTGATATGCGGCCAAGAAGCATGAAAATCATCAGCATTATAATTTTATATTTATTCATACTAAATATTGATTTTAAGATTAATAATTATTAGCTGTTGGCTTCAAAGCCCAATGATAAAGCGCTAATTTCTTTGATTTTCCGGCAGCTGAAAGTTTGCTAAATTCAACCTTTATTCTAAAGGAGGTCATAGAATTTCCTGTAACATTCACAACCCCGACCAGTCCTCCTAATCCATTCCACTTTGATGATTCAGTTTCGGTTACACGGTCAAAATTCCATGGAGTAGATAAACTAGCCTGTATGTCTCCATTAACTTTATTATATACATAATTTCCAGACAAATCATCATTAGCAAAATATACATTAACATACGGATGATCCGCACTACGGAATCCCATATACAGATTATATTCTCCTGGTGGAACCTGCATTTTACGAACTAAAGTTTTTGTGCCATCTACATATTTTTCCAATGGAGGAAAACTTACTGAGAATTCCGTTTTAGAAACAGGATCTCCAACAACATTCAAAACTAAATAATTTGGAAGAATTGTTGGTTTGGGAGTTGCTGCATCAGTTAAGATAGAGATATTATCTGATCCATCCGCTTTTTTCAGAACACCTTTAAATACATACCAATCTTTTTGACTATCCGATAAATATTGCCAGTATTCAATTAAAGATTTCACACGACTAATTATGACATTATTAGGGATTTTTAAATCTGTAACATAATAAAGCATTCCATTACTTAACTCTACAGGATTTGAATCGTCTATCTTTTGAACAGGATCTCTCCAAACACGATCAAATGCAGACTTAGTATCTTTATTACTAAAGTCTGTAACTACACCATTATAGAAAACTGCTTCTTTGAGCCACTTCATAGCAAGAATCGTATCTGCACCAGTCACTTCTTTACCCATCAGTTTATACTGAGTGTTTAACTTATCAAAGCATTTTCTTACGACTTCATTGCTTGGAACCAAAGCTGTAAACTGTGAGAATTCTGAATTAAATTTAGCCTTGGCAAACAATGGATTATATACATAAAAGACAGAGTCATACAAAGTATTTCCTGTTTTATCAACGCCAATAGGAATAGAGTTTGCCTTATCAAAGACTCTTACATTTTGTGCAAAAATAGAGTCTCGTATGATTGAATAATCATCACCTAATCCTCTTAGATAATCATACATATTAATCTTCGCTTTTAATAAGGATCCTATAACATGTATAACTCCATTCTTCAAAATATACGTTTTAACAACTTTAGCGTTATTTACATATAAGTCTTCTCCAGTCTGAGATATCTGAAGATAAATGCCATTCAGAGAACGGATACGAAGTCCGTCTTTCAAATCAGAGCGAATAAATGGTAAATGATTCATGTGATATTTCATTCTCAATGTATCATTCGACTTAATATTAGATGCAGACATTGCTTCATTATTAGCAACCCACAAAGTTAATTGCTGGTCTTTTGTCAGTTCTTTGTCTAACGCAGTACTTTTTAACTGAGTATAGAACTGAGAATATTCCGGATTTTTTTGAAAAAAATCTGTTAGAGTCATAGAACTTTCATCTACAACTATTCCTTTATTTCCATAGTAATAATCATCCCAAGTATCATTACAGGAAATTAAGAGTGGGCAAATAAATAATAAAATAATAAATATCTTTTTCATATACATTTATTTTAATTAATAGGCACAAAGGTTAAACCATCTAAGAAAGAAACATCATTATCACTGGCTAAGATCTTAAGAGTGTGTTTCTTTGTTACACTAAATTCTACTTGCCCGATCGTTTTATTCAAAAATTGATCTTTTTTAGAAGAAGCGCCTGAAGTAGCAACTTCACTTCCAACATATTCTCCATCAATAATAAAAGAAAGTTTTGAACCTGCGGAACTAGCCAAAGCATTAAAATGATTTAATATCAACGTATATTTTCCTTTAATTATAGCTGGAGTTTCCATTTCTATCCATCCAAACATTCCTAGTTGCAACATTAAATAATCTGAATTAGCTGCTGACTTTTTCACAGTGGATGATTTATCTGAAACATAATAACCAACACCATTACGATCTTCAGGAACAGATGACCATTTGTAACATTCAACACCATTTGTTTCGCTATCAACCCAGCTTGAAAAGGCTGAGCTTAAAGTTGTAATTCTATAAGAACTTGAATAGAGTGCTGCTAAATATGGATAATCCGTAAATTCCCAATTTATAGTTGCTGCTGCCGGAGTAGCAACAGGCATAATATTATCAACCTCATGTACAATTCCATTCTTGCAATTACTATTTATTGTTTTAAGCTGCACACCAGACGCTGTATTCTGATTATAATTAAGAAATAAGTTATTCTTAACATCTGATAAATTTATTAATTCATTTTCTGCTAATGTAGCAATGTTCTTTGATGTTACATCTGTTTCAAATTTCGCCAAAGAATTAAAAGATAACATTTGGTTTATAATATGATAAGATATATACTTATTCAAAGCATTGGAAGAATCAGTATAGTTTGCATCCGTTGCTCCCAGATATGTAGCCAATGAACTTAAATCTGTTATATTCATCTTTGCAAATGCATCATTAGAAACAGCAAACAAAGTATACTTGTATTTCCGCACACTAACCGTTCCATCAGATAACAATTCAGTTGTCATTATTTTATTTAACTTTTCACTATATCCTGTAGCTTCAATCGCACTTTTAAATATAGAGTATGACGAAACCTGCATTTTATCCCAAATGGTTTCTGTTATAGGAGTTAATACGTGATCAATTGTTTGAATAACACCGTTTGTAACAGATTTATCTAATCCAACAATAAGAGCTTCACTATTAACACGGATTGCATTCAACCCACCGTTTTCTATTGACAGAAAGTCGCCGGTAGCAGTAGTATCAGCCAAGGCCCCATTATCAAAGTCCGAGGTTGTAAATGCTGTTCCCTTAATAGTATGATACTTTACTAATGTTATTGCATCATTCTTATTCAGATCTTTTACCGAAGTTACATTTTTAGTTTTCAAGTATGCATTCATTGCATCATTATTAGGAACAAAGCAAGTATAATTGGCACTCAGATTAAGAGTATTATACAAATCTGTATATTTCAATAGATCAACCCACAGTGAGTATGTCTCAGAATTCTCGCTCATATAAGTAGCAGCCGGAACATCCTTCATTTCTTCAATATATGCAGTATTAGCATACGGATCTGAACATGAACACAGACAAACTAGCAGTAGGATCAATAATCCACTAAACTTTTTCATATCATTATTTTTATTTTCTGTTTATGACTATTTACCAAGTTTCGCATAATAAGAGTTTTGCTTAAGCAAAGGATTGACAGCTGTTTCATCCTCATGATATGGCATATACCAAGAATTAGTATCAGCCAGTTTTGAACGAATCACTGCTTGATTATTAGCGCCTGTTATATTCAATACTTGCTGAATTAAAAGCTCTTTGTATTTATAATTGTCTCTGGAACCAATACGTAACAAATCAAACCAGCATTTTCCTTCTGCAAAGAATTCTCTTTGACGTTCCTGTAATAAAATAGTTAGCATCGATTCTTGATTAGATGTGGCAGAAATATCAGCCAATCCAGCTCTCTCACGTATCAAGTTGATTAAATTAGCTGCTTTAGCATAACCATCATCAGTTCCTAACATAATATTAGCTTCTGCTTGCATTAAATAAATATCAGCTAAACGATAAATAATGAAGTTCTGATCATTTTCAGTACTACCATCTCGTGCCGTAGCGCCATCATTTAATTTACCTACATATTTCCATATAGTAGATTCATCACTTATCTTATATGAAGCATTTCCACCTCTAATATCATTCTCATCATTCAATAAAGACAATTCATAAGGAGAAATCATGTAATAATGATTTGTGCTAAACCAGGTTATGAAGCTATTTGTCTGTGCCAGAGGCTTACTATATTGTATTTCAAATATACTCTCGTTACTATTTCCTGGATAGAAATTTGTAAACCAGGAAGAACCTTTAATCAACCCTACTTTACCAGAATTAATAACTGCATCACATTCTGTAAGACAGTCCTGATAATTGCCCAACCACAAATTTATATCTGCTAATAAAGAATTAATAGCCCATTTAGTTGCACGACCTTTTGTATTCATCGGATTTGTAGCATCTGTTTCCGGGAAATATTCTTTCGCAGCATCTAACGCTCCATTTAAATCAGTAACACATTGTTTCAATATATCATTTCCTGAAGTTGCCCCCAAAACATAAGAAGCTTTATCGTCTACATATGGTTCTACAACATAAGGAACATCACCAAAAACACGTACTAAATAAAAATAAGATAATGCACGTAGAAAATAGGCTTCAGACAGGTCTGAATTCATCACATTTACGTTAAATGACTCATCTTTTGCAACAACACCTGGTGCATATTTTATCACAGAGTTAGCCATATTGATAACCTTATAAATGGCATCCCATTTAGCCAAATCATTATTCAACAGAATATCCATAGAGCGTACTTTCTGAGCAGCTTTTTGACCTGTGGAACCATCACCAAAGAATATAATGCCATTTCCTCTGGACTCTCCCCAAAGAAAAATATCCTCTTGCGCTGAGCGTAAATTTACATATCCTGCTGCTAATACAGCCTGCACTTCTTCTTTTGTCTGCCAATACTCAGAACTACTTTGTTCATTCTCTGGCAAAACATTTAAATAGTCCTGACAAGAAGAAAAAGCAAACATAAGAGTCAATGCTGAGATATAATATTTTATATTTTTCATATCGTATGATATTATGTTTTAAAAAATTAGATTCAATCCAAAAGCAAATCTCAAAGGTTTAGGAGTTGAAGCCTTATCAAGAGCAACTTCGTACATATTGTCTACTCTAGAAGTACTAACCTCGGGATCTTGACCTGTGTACTTTGTAAAAGTCAACAAATCATATCCAGTCAAATAGAACTCAGCTCTCTGAATTGAAGATTTACCAAACATAGATTTAGGAAGAGAATATTTCACTGTAACAGTTTTCAGACGTAAAAAAGAAGCATCCTCAACAAAACGGTCAGACCCTAAATAATTATATCCACGGTCATACAATGCACGAGGTATTTCAGTATCATCACCTTCATGTCTCCATCTTTTTAGGACAGCTGTACTTTGGTTGTTCTTTCCATACATGTTTTCCATGTTCATTCGAGCCTGATTAATAGCTTTCTGTCCTGCTCTCCCGTGGAAATTAGCTATTAATCCCCATGATTTATAGCGTAAATTAAATCCAAAGCCACCAGTTAATGTAGGGTTTGAATTACCAATATAAACAATATCATATTGGTTAATTACACCATCACCATTCACATCCATATACTTAGCATCACCCGGATATACTTTTAAATCATTATTCTTCATAACAACTGGCTTACCATTCATATCAGATACTAAATTGCCACTATTGTTACGAACATAAGTTTCTTCAGTATTCTGATACACGCCTAAATATTTATAACCATAAAAAGAACCAAGAGGATCTCCTTCTACGAGTTTATATGCATATGCGCCATTTTTCAAAGAATAATTTGTGGCTGTTTTATTTTCAGGCATATCCAATACTTCATTCTTATTCTGAGCAATATTAAAGTTTAATTGCAATCCCCAATTCTTATTTCTTAAAACGTCATAATCCAAACGGAATTCCCAACCTTTATTGGACATCTTTCCGGAATTATACCATGAAACAGTTGAAAAGCCAGTTGATGTTGGTACATCTACATCTTTCTGCAGCATATGAGTTGTTAACTTTTTATATAGGTCAACAGACATGTTTAGTCTATTATCAAGGAAACCAAGATCAAGGCCTAAATTTGTTTGAGTAAGAACTTCCCACTTTAGATTATTCAATTGAATCTTACTTGGTTGAATAGCTGTCATTTCTCCGTATCCTGGTACAATTGGTTTAAATGTGCCTACGTATGGAGACGCTCCAGTAGGAGTATTACCACTCTGTCCCCAACTCAACCTAAGCTTAGCAGTTGATATAGACTTTAATTCCTTTATAAACTTTTCGTCTCCCAATTGCCAAGCAACACCCAACGTAGGGAAACCTCCCCAACGACCATTACTAGACATACTGGAACTGGCTTCCATACGATAACCAGCATCAAACAAATATTTATCAAAAAGAGTGTAATGAGCATTTAACACACCACCCAGTCCACGGTTTATAACACGTCCGGAACCTGCAGCCCTAATACTTGCTCCCGAAATAGGATCGGTAATTCCACTACTTGAATTACCACTTGTGGAACTTGTATAAGTTGATGTTGTTTGATCGGATGTTTGAAAGATTGCACTTAATAACAACTTGTGATAGTCTGAAAACGTTTTATTATAGATGAATCTGTTTTCGGTCGTTAAATAGAGTTTATCATTTCCACCGTTTGTACTATAATTAAAATTATTGTCAACCCAAGAAACTCCTGTTACACTTTGAGGTAAGAAAAGACTACTTTTAGATGTTCTAACATCAAATCCCACAATACTGCGATAATCAAATCCTTCAAAAAAATTGTAATGAAGATTAAAAATCATACGGTTTGTAGTAGATGTTGCTTTATTCACACTTTCATTAACCATAGCAACAGGATTATACACATCAGAATACTGTCCCTGGAAATAAGAATATGGAGTAAAATAGTCACTTGTACGTTTACCGTCTTCACCAATCATGTAAGGACTCATATTCGGCATTTTAGTTAAAGCCTCAGAACGGGCATCGTCCGAATAATTAGCATTTTTTATTCCCTGAGTAAAATTGAAGTTTGCAGAAATATCAAGTTTATCAGAGAACTTGTAACTCATATCAAACATAGCACTAAGACGATTAAATCCTGTACCAATGGTTGTACCTTCCTCTGTTAAGTATCCTAAGGACAAACGATAAATAGCTTTATCACCCCCCCCCGACATTGAGAAGTTATTATCTACAGAATAACCTGTTTGCGAAACTTCCTTAAGCCAATTAGTATTTTGATTATACTCATTAAAATATCTCCAAGAAGGATCAAAGCCAATTTCCTTTGTATCATAAAGCAAAGCTAAATATTTATTAGCATTCGTACCACCCTCTCCAAGATCACCAATAGTATTCCAAATTGCATCTTGAACCATAGAAACATATTGGTTTGCATTTAACATTGGAATAGAACTGCCTTCCTTTCTATATTCATATTTTGTATTAAAAGAAAACTGAATTTTTCCTTTAGCACCTTTTTTCGTTTTAATCAAAAGTACACCGTTTGCTCCCTTTGATCCCCAAACAGCAGTTGCGGCAGCATCTTTTAAAACTTCAATTGATTCAATATCACTCGGAGAAATATTAAGTAATTCGCCATAATCATCTGAATTTGCAGTTGCAAAACTAAAGTCATCAGAAACATCAACAGGAAGGGGCACACCATCAACTACAAACAAAGGGTCAGATGATGCATTCAAAGAAGATGTTCCACGAATACGAATTGAACTTTTACCTCCAGGATCAGCACCAGTCAACACATCCACATTTGACATTGCTCCTTGCAAAGCATCTGTAAGAGAAGATACAGGAGCAGTTTCTATATTTCCTAATGTAAGTCTTTGAGAAGCAGAGATCTGTTCTTTCGGAGACATGCCCAACGCATTCTTCTCCACTTTCTTCGCAGTAATCTCAATTCCGGAGATAGTTAATCCCTCTTCTTCCATCAACTTATTAATGACTTTTTGTCCTGTGTATGGTTCTTTCGAGCTTTTATATCCTATAAAAGAAAATACAATTGTCAAGTTCTTCTGAGAAGGAATTGATAAACGAAACTCACCGTTTATATCAACAGAGGTACCTGCCAAAGAACGATTATTTGAGTTCATAACAAAGATATTGGCTCCTACCAGAGGATCACCAGTCGCTTTATCTTTTACAGTACCTGTAAGTACAGTTTGCGCGGCTACTGTTTGAACAACAAACAATGCCAGCGTTATAAAAAGAATATATCGAATATTTTTCATATTTTTTCTATTTTGTATCTGTCTATTCAACATCCAATAATCCATCAATTAAATAAGCAACCCCATCTGAATAGATTCGCGGGAAATAGCTTATTACATTAACAACATTACCTTTTGCATCTTTTATTTGCAATCCAGATCCGGTATCTATCAAAGTAAGTTTTGCCATATTTCCGTTTGATAACTTTTTAAAAGTTGTAAGTTCACCTTTCACACCAGCACCAGGAAATGGATAATCCAACAAGCCACTTGCGTTTACATCTACAAAATAATATTTTAAATAATCAGCAAGCTTTGTTGCTGATGCCCATGGTATTTTTCCAGAATTGCTGTCTACAACTTTTTGTATCGGGATTAATGCCATAAATCGGTTACCTTGCAGGAAATTAAAAGACGGAATAGTTTTTGCTAATCCTGAAGTAGTAGTAAGTTTGTTAAAAGCAGAAAAATCTGCAGGGCAGGCAACAGCACTTGTTACCACATCCTTAAATTGAGAAGACTCTGGAACCAAAGCAGAAGCATCCCCTTCCAGTGCATATGCAGTTCCATTGCTCCAAGAATTAATTTTTCTAAATGTAGGAACTGCAGCTCCTGAATTATAAGATGCAGACGAATAAACTTTATCTCCTTTAGTATAGATATAATTATAAGAACTTATAGTTCTGTAAACAGCCTCATCATCACGACTTGACATTGTTTTGATAACAATATGATTTCCTGATAAAATCTTTTTCTGAGTAGATTTCATGGTTTCCATGCCATTCATTCCACTTATCTGAATTTCTTGTGCGCCATATTTATTAGAATTTGTATTGACATAGCCAATTGATGCCCCACCAAGTGTAGTGTGACTTAAGAGCATATCATCAGTTGGATAAAAGACTTTGAATTGATTCTGATCACTCAATAAGATATCAACATAAGATTGAGACATATCAAGGAACATATTATAATCAGGATTACAATACATTGGAGAAGTCACCTTTTCAAACATTGGTGGAATTATAACATGTTCCAATCCATAAAGAGAACCATTCACACACATTTGTTTCAGTTTCGCAGCTTTTGTATCAAACACAATTGGAGTACCCCATGAGGTAATAGTTTTACCAGTCTCAATTGTTTCAGGAAATAAAATTTCACCGTTATTCACATGATTGCTCAATAAAGCCAATAGCGGTATAAAATTCACCTTTTTAAGTCCTTTATTGCCATAATAAGGTCTCCAGTATTTATCATAAAATGCATCTAAAGAGGTGTTATTGGGTGCAAATATATTCATCGCCCTTTTTGATAAGTTAGACAACTGAGCATAATCAGCAACAGATGAAGACAAATCATTTGTCCATTCAGAGGCTATAGCCGGAAGAGAAGTATGATAATGCAAAAATAACGAATCCCCTTTACCATAAGAAGTTGTAGAGGATGCGTCATATTTATAATCAATAAACTTATCATAAATACTCTTAAATGAGCTATAATCATTAGAACTAGACAATTTATTATAAATAGTTTCAAGTGGTTCTATTACTTGATTTAATGTATATACATAACCATTATCGGTAACAATACCATATTCGGTAACCGTTGCGTTAGATACATTAAATCCATTATCACCACTCCATGTAGATGTGGGATAAAAATATTCATAATTAGACTTAGCATCAATGTGTTTCGAATTAAACAAGTTATGAGAAAAAACTGGAAGAAAACGTTCTTTATGCATAACCTTTTTAACTCTTAAATTATCGGTAGAATCAGTTTCTACAGTAATTGCGTCACGGCTCTTCGTTCTGAATTTATAATATAGACCCGGAGCGGTGGCTTGTGCTTCGGCATCTATCCCCTCTGGATTATAATTTTCAAATCGATCTTTCGTAAATGAATAATAAACTAAGTGATAAGCAATAAGCTTATCTAACTCTGTAGCAGATAAATCATCTAGTGAATTGATTTTTCTTTTAGCAAAAAAGGCTTTAAATGCATCATCAGTAGGTGCCATTACTGTAATTTGCCCTTTTCCTTGAACAAGATCTTTATAAGATGTCTTTTCAACGCCTTTTAAGAAAATCGAGTAATTTCCTTTGGATTCAAGTACTTCCCATGAATTTCCTTTCAACCAAGCAGGAAGTTCGTAATACTTATCCATCTCTGTTTCACACGAAGTAAGCAGAAATAATAAACAAGTAAAAAAAACGATCCATTTTTTCATTGTTATTCCCATGTATTAAAATTATTAGTTTAATTATTTTTTATCTTATTGAATAGGTTCACACTACAGAAAGAAGCTAAAACTAGTATAGAGGTATATTTCTTATATGATATTTTACTAGCTTTTCAATACAAAAAGTTGGAAAGATTATTTTATTATATCTATGGCTATATACCAAGAATAAAAGCAGACAGTTATTCATTATTATAATTTAAGGTATTTAACTAATTCGTTTCTTTAATTAAAATATATATTAGAAACATACAAAATAACCTAAATTCATTAACCTTCATTATACCTAAAATGATACTAATAGTGCTTTTTTTGATGTTTTGCCCATCACAGGATTTTAAATAAAAAGTAAAAAATGGGAATCACAATTCATTGGTATAAATTAAAAATAGTATAGAAAAAATCTCTATTAGTTCGTTTCTATCAGTACAAAATAAAACCGTTAAAAAACTGATTCATCAGTTTTTTAACGGTTCATATATAAAAAGCCGAACTTATTATGCTACTTTTTTTATCTTTCCAAGCACCTTATAATAAACCATTTAGCATCACATCGATGTGATAATTATTACACTATTTAAACAACAAAAAGGCTGCATTGTTACAAATTTAATTTTCACTTCCCGGTTTGTCTCTATTTTAGATTACAGCTTTTGCAAAGAATGCGATATATATGCTTAAGCAGCCTATAAATCACTTTTCACAGGTTCCTTCATTCCTTTTTCCAACATCCTTATTAGAAATTTATTTTATACTAAGCAAAAATTAAACTCTTAACCAGACATTATATTTCTCCTGTACAAAAGAATTAATTGTTCTGTACAAAAGAAAACAATCTTCTGTACAAAACAATGCATTCTTTTGTACAAGGATTGAATAATACCTGGCGGGAGATTAAAAAGCACAGTAGAGAGATTGAGTAGAATGATTACTGCTTTTCAAATAATAGGACTACAAAGAAAGCAAATTGACTAGTAGCAGATGAAAGCTAATAGTAGCAGATGAAATGTATCAAAGTTTTCTACTCAATGTTCCTGCTGACAAAGGTTTGTCCGCCGGAGATATATAAAAATACAATGTATGCTCTTTCTTTTCTATGGCATAACGTTTCAATACAGCCGGACCGCAACTGCTGTTTCCTAATCCCAATTGCTGAGCATCTATAGACAGAATTACATCTTTTCGAGGAACAAGGTCACAACTGTGAGCCGTCTGGTATAAATCCTGGGCTGAATAATGTAGTGCCGAAGCGGAGAAAGGTTTTCCTAGAGCAGTAACAGTTATTCCCTTTCCTTTTGCATTGGTCAGAGTCAGTAACTGAACTTCTTCTTTGTTTCCGCTTTCCTGTGGAACAGGATAATCGAACAGCTGTTCTGTTACGGTTGAATGCCATAAGCCAACCTGAGCCGAAGCTTTTCTATCAGAATAGCTTTCCTGCGGTCCGTATCCATACCATGAGAATTGTTCCAGGTCCTTATTAAAGACCATCGCTATTCCCAGACGAGGAAGTTCGGGAAGCTCACCTTGTGGTAAGAAATGATATTCCACATCAATACTTCCATCCTTCTTTACAGTAAACAGAGCGCGTGAAACGATACTTCCTTTTATATAAGAACTACGAATCACTGTATTAATAACGATATTACCTTCCTCATTCTGTTTCCAGTCTGCAGATTCTACAGTGTATTTTGGTGTATCCATTCCATTGTTCTTCCAGTCCTTTGCCAACCAGTTACCAAAGCTCTTGTCATTGTCCACCGGTGCACGAAATGCCTGGAAGATTGGTTGAGCAGGCATATCTTTCGGATTGGACAACATTTCCTGTTTGCCGTATACCAAAGACTTCAGACTTCCTTCTTTCAGATTCCATTGCATGGAAAAGTTCTTCCCTTTTACAAATAGCAGATCTCCATTCGTTGTAGTTTGAAGAGCATCCGACTTATTGCCTGAAGTTGCTGCTACGCTGGTATTATCCGCAAAACCGTTTCTGATGCACAGTTGTTCCCATGCTACTTCATATCCGGCTTTAGCCCATGAGCAATCATTCTTCAGCACAAAACTTACTTTCAGACGAATATCACCTTTAGCTGGCAATGCTTTCTTTGTCTTTAGCTGAACAGTGGCAGACTCTCCCGGTTCAATAACTGGAACTACTACTTCGGAACGTTCAACTTCCTTGCCATTAGCAGTGATTGTACACAACATTCGGTAAGCCGACAAGTCGGAATGGTGATGTCTGTTGGTAATCTTCAGCTTTAAAGCAGAGCTATCTTGCCATTCAATATTAATAGGTTGATATACCTTCTTTACTTCCAGATATTTCGGTGTGATACCTCTGTCTGAAGAAACAATTCCTTTCAGACAGAAAGTCTTCAGATTAGGAGCATCTCCAAAATCTCCACCGTAAGCCACCATTGTTTTACCGTCTGAACGTTTCTTAAAGATTCCCTGATCAGCCCATTCCCAGATAAATCCACCAAGAAGTCTGGAATTACTGTACATTTCATCCCAGTATTCTTTGAAATTACCAAGAGCATTCCCCATGGCATGAGCATATTCGCTGGTCATTATCGGACGGTTATCATTCGTTTTCTGAGCTATTGTAAGCAAACGCTCCCAACGTGCGTTCTCCGGTCTTTCCTTATCCTGTCCTTCAGGAGTATTTGGATTAAGATATTCCTGCTGAAGTCGTGGATAAAAACGGCTGATCACATCTACTGTTTCGGGATCTTTATCTACCCCTTGTGCTCCTTCATAATGAATGAAACGAGTAGGATCAAAATCTTTTAACCAGGCAGATATTGCAGCAAAGTTAAAACCATATCCGGCTTCGTTACCCATTGACCAGAATATTACAGAGGCATGGTTGCGATCACGTATCGCCATGCGGCTTGCCCTGTCTAAAAAAGCAGCAGTCCATTCCGGATCACTAGCCAATGCTCCACGAACTCCGTGTTCTTCTATATCAGCCTCATCCATTACATAAATACCATACTGATCACACAACTCGTACCAACGTGGATTATTAGGATAATGGCATGTACGCACCGCATTGATATTTGCTTTCTTCATCAGAAGAATATCCTGCAACATGCGTTCCTCACTCATTACTTTTCCGGTGTAAGGATCGTGTTCGTGACGATTCACCCCCCTTAAACGGATAGGTTTGCCGTTAACAAGGAATTGTCCGTTCTTTATCTCCAGACTTCTGAATCCTATCTTGGTAGTAATCTGTTCCACCACCTCATTATTGGCATTATTCAGTGTCAGTTGCAAAGTATACAGATTAGGAGTTTCAGCTGTCCACTTTTTAGGATTAGTAACCTGAGCCTGCAACCAGGCAAATTTTCTCACCCCTCGTTGAGGATTGCGGTCGTTCATTATATCGGCTTTATAATCGAGATTCAGTACCGGAACAGCATCTTGCTTCAAAACAGACGGTAACACTGGTTTTCCAGTTTCGTCATACAACTGTGCCTGAATGGTATATCCCTCTCCTCTTTGTCCGTTGTAAACAGCCAGTTTAGGTTCAATCTGCAAAGAAGCATTCTTATAATCAGCATCCAGAATAGTGCGTACTGCAAAGTCACGGATACGAATATTCTCGGTAGAATACAAATAAACAGAACGCTGTATTCCACTAAAACGCCACATATCCTGATCTTCCAGATAGCTTCCGTCGCAATAACGGTACACTTCAATAGCCAACTTATTCTCTCCTTCTTTAAGATAAGGAGTAATGTTGAACTCAGAAGGTTCCATGCTTCCCTGACTGTACCCTACTTTCTTTCCATTTACCCATACATAAAAAGCACTCTGCACTCCATCAAAATGAAGGAATACCTCTTTACCATTCCATCCCGACGGTAAGTTAAATGAGCGGCGATAGGAACCAACCGGATTACGTTCCTTATAAGTAGTATAAGTAGCTTTTGGTTCTCCCATTACGAAAGGAGGATTTATCTTAAATGGATATCCGGCACTTACATAAATAGGTGTTCCGTATCCATGCATCTCCCAATTGGCAGGCACGGGAAAGTTCACCCACTTTGAATCATCAAAGTTTGGCTCATAAAAGTTAACCGGACGCTGATCGGGGGTAGACACCCAATTGAATTTCCATGTACCATCCAGTGAAAGCATGCGGTCATTCTTCTCTTTCAGAAAAGGAATGTATGAAGCATGAGCTGGCTCACGATTAATCTGCAACACATGCTGATTCTCCCAGTCGTGCGTTTGCGCAGCAACCGGAAGAAGAGTACTCAAACCTAATAATATAGTAACAATTTGCTTTTTCATTTTTGGTAAAGCATTAATTATTGCACATCCAGTGCATCAAAACAGAGGCCTTCCATATTGTCGGCCATAACACGCACTTTGTAATGACCAGCATTGATAAAACTACCTGTAGTGGTACTCAATGCTTTCCATTTCTCAGTAGCAACAGGGAATGTTATTTCATCATTCTTCAGAATTGTTCCATCAGCAGCAATCAACTGAATACGTACTTTCATTGGTTCCTTGCCTGCATTCATATAATTAAAACGAAGAGCATACACATTAGCAATACCAGTAGATATATTCCACTCAATGCTGTTTGACTTTCCTTTCAGAAAAGAAATGCCAGTCTGCTTACGATTTACTTTCTTCTCAGACTTACCTTTTACCATAGCATCTTCAGCCTGATAAGTAACAGTAACGCGTGAACCTTTTCCTTCCGGTAATGAAGCTACAGGAGTAGTAACCACACGTTCTATGTTATCCCATGACCAACCGTTTGAAGGAGCAGCCTCAGCCGGACGAATATCCTTATTACGTGAAGCAATAGCAATGGCAGAGATTACAGCCTGACCAGCTTTCACTTCCGGGAAAGATATTTTCAGTTCACCACCCTTAATAGTAGCATTCACCACTTTCTTGTAAGCAACATCATGTCCTGATTCAGCCCAGATATCCACATCTTTAATATAAGTAGAATCATTCACTGCAACATCAAACACACGAAGACCTTCGCAATCTTTGCTGCCACCGGTGCCATGCCAAGGTTCAGTGAAATATAATTCCACACGGTATTCTCCATCTGGAAGAGGAAAATGATAAGCCAGCTTGTGACGTCCGTAACGGAAATGACCAAACAGATTCCAGTCTTTTGTTCCCTCAATCGGGTCTGAAGTAAATCGTTGACTTCCAAGGTAAGGATTCAGTCCTTTATAATCATCAGCCCATGAAGTAGAACCCCAACCTTTGCTTGTTCCTTTGGCAATATCTGCATTCCAAACCTGTCCGTATTCATCTGTATATTTATCACCACCACAGTTAACACGGTAAATATAGTTATAACTCTTCTCTCCTTTTAAGATTGGAGTAACATTAGTATATAGTTTATCAAAGTGAGGTGCTTTTTCCAGTCCTTCGAGCACAACTACATCCTGAGCAACAGCTCTACCTCCATAATAACCTACTGCACGCAATACATTGTAACGAACAGATCTGTGTTCCCACATAAAGTGAGTGCCTACCCCATGATTGGTTTTCTTTCCCATCAAAAGAGTATCGGTTGCATCATTGTACAGTTTCACAGAATCACAGTTGCTGAACACATCAATATTGATACGACCTTTATTTTTCACAAAACGATCAGCCCAATTGTGAGATACGATATAAACCATCGGATCTTTCTTAGCCGGAACATAGTTTGCACGATACATATAATATGCATCCAATGGTTCTTCCCATGGAGTGACCAGACCCTTATAATTAACTGGTCCCACTTTATCAATCACACGGTAACCTTCATCCGGTTGTTTACGTCCGGGGTTATCGTGTGAACTGAATACCCATTGGAACTGTCCGCAACAACTATCTTTTGCAGACTCAGCCAATTTGATTTTCTTTTCAAGCAACTGACACATTCTGTTCTCACTCCAAACACCATTCTGGTCAAAGTCACCTTCAGTGTGTAAATCAATAGAACGCCATGCACCATATTCACCATTCAACAACTGGCGGCTGATCTCCTTGCCATAGTTATCAGGATTACCACCGTAAGTACCCGACCAGTTCTGAACCACATTCCAGTCAGTTCCTTCCCCAACGTTGCAAGTGGTAATCACTCTCTGGTTACGGGCAGTTGGATCCATTTCACGAATAATATTAGCACATTCTTCAGCAAAATCTTTTGGAAGAGTACTTTCATTCTGCAATCCCCACATCATTACTGAAGGAGAATTACGACGTTCCTTTATCCACTGACGAAGCAATGACTTGAAGTTCTCACGGAACTGAGGAGAATCATACCATATATGTGCTGAGAACTGAGGCCAGAACAAGATTCCATTCTGATCCCAATAATTTTGATACTCTAAATTATGAGGTTGATGAGCATCACGGAAAGCATTGAAGCCTGCCGCTTTAATCTGTTTCACACGAGAAGCAACCTGTTCATTTGAGAAAGCATGAGATTGCCCCAACATATGTTCGTATTCACAAACGCCGTTAATGAAAACAGATTTCCCATTCAAACGGAAAGTCTGATCACCATCTTTGCGAAGAACTGGCCAACTTACAGTACGGATACCAAAAGAAGTAGTTAATTCGTCCGTAGTCTTACCACCACGCTTCACCACAGTAGCCAGAGAATAAAGATACGGATCATCAACAGACCACAAATGAGCATCCTTTATTTCCGGACTAACCTGCTTAATAACTTTTGTCTCTCCCGGTTGAAGAGTTACACTTTCCGACAGACGGAATATCTGAATCCAGTCTTCATTGGTAAACTTGTTTACAAGCTCTACAGTTTCAGCAGTCTTACCATAATTTTTAATTTCAGTTTCAATATTTACAGTCTTAGCTTTTTCATCATTCCAGATATGAACACCGAATGGTTCAACACGAACCTTATCTGTAACCTCAAGAGTTACAGGTCGGAATATGCCCATTGGCTGAGATCCTTCAGAGAATCCCCATTCAGAAGAACAACCACCGCAAACCCAAGGCATATCTGAAATCATGGAAGGATGTTCTGCCTTAACAGCAATTGTATTCTTTGCACCAGGTTTCAGAGCATCTGTTACATCAATAGTGAAAGTTGTTCGGCCACCCAAATGACGCCCCAGGTTCTTACCATTTACATAAACAGTAGCATAAGTTCCTACCCCATCAAAACGGATAAACATTCTTTTGTCAGCATCATAAGCCGGTAAATCAAATTCTTTCTTATACCAGGCATTACCATGACGATTGCCATGTACCAACTGACGGTATCCGGCATAATCATCCCAGTTATGAGGAACATTGACTTTCTTCCAATCAGCATTCACATTAAATGCATCGTAAGTATTGCTATTTTCAGCTGCAGCAACTGTATACCAATCACTATTCAGTGAATTGATAATTCTTTTTCCAGTCATCTCAGGAACAGGGAAATTAACTTCCGATCTTCCCATTGGTTTAGAAACAGCAACAGCAATTCCACGCTGATCGTTCTTGTTCACTCCACAATAATAGTGATAAACCACACCTTTGTATTCAATAACACAAGACTTGTGAGCAAACAGGTTATCATAATCTTTAGAAGGAATAACCAAATCATCACCAGTCCAGTCGGTCCAGTGAACCAAGTCATACGAGCAGGCAAATGTATTGAATGCTTTATATTTTCTGGAACTACGGAAAGCACTGAAGTAGAACATCACGTATACATCACCCATCTTTTGAATATGAGCATCGGCAGTAAGTCCTTCTTCATGAGTAAAAATTGGATTACCTTCATATCTTTTCCAGTGAATCATATCATCAGAAAGAGCTATACCAATTCTTTCAGCTTTTATATTTGTTTTAGGATTACGTCCGCCTGCATTGTAATACATGACAAACTGCTTACCCAGTTTCTTATCCTTATCCCAATAAACGCAACTCTTATACTGAGTGATGTTTTCAAACCATTGTGCGTCCTTGTCTTCAGGGCTCAAAATAGGTTTGTCCAGACTCTCCCACTCGTGTGCTTTAGTTAGATTATTCTTTGTAAAAGCCACACCAATTTTCAAAGGTCCGGATTCATATCCAGCAGAAGCACCACCAATATAAGTCATCCAGTATTTATTCTTGTACTTATTCAGTTTATAGCTCCCACCCCAGGTATTATCCAGTAAAGAAAGGAAACCACCGCGCTGATTAGTATCCCATGTACCATCACGGAAAGAAAGAACGTTCCCAAGAGTCTTCCACTTTAGCAAGTCATCACTTTCAGCCAGCATAGTCTGGTACCCACGACCATCCTTACCATTCTGACCGTTGTACATCAAATAAGTCATGTACCACTTATTTCCTTCTCTGAACACACTCGGACAATCCACTTTGTATTTATTGGTTGTCGGTGCAATAACTAAACCATATTTATAAGGAGTCTTTATCTTCTCATAAACTTCCTGCATTTTTTTCAGAGGAACCTGCTGTTGCGCAAATCCTCCAAGTGAAAAGAGAAGGAAAAGAAAAGCTGCCAAATGACGTTTT
This sequence comes from uncultured Bacteroides sp., assembly GCF_963676325.1. Lineage (NCBI taxonomy): Bacteria > Pseudomonadati > Bacteroidota > Bacteroidia > Bacteroidales > Bacteroidaceae > Bacteroides > uncultured Bacteroides sp. The sequence goes on along the minus strand of NZ_OY781099.1, from coordinate 1,042,386 downwards.
GTTATCATGATTTATTAGTGTATTTATTAATAGAATAACCAGTCTACAGCTTCTTCAGCTCCAGCCAAACCAGCATTCCGTGTTACCATCTCTTTTTTATTTGTAAATCCAAGAACAACCAAATATCCTTTAGGCAATAACAGTTTATGTTTGCCAGGAGCAAAGTTATAAGGATGAACATTTGCAAGAGGCATGTTGTTTATGCGGATAGCATTAATCAGTTTAGGTTCAGCCTGACCATATTCATTTGCAGCAGCATCAACTTCCAGCTTCGGAGCTTTAGCAAATTTTCTTTGGTCGTCACGGAAGTAACCAACTAACAATGTCACAGATTCGTGAGCTTCAAATTCAATCGTTGTAGCTTCTTCACGCTGTTTGTCGCCATTGAAACAGAAAGCAGAAAGCCCTTCCAGTTCAGGAGCAATATCTACAACCTGATCAGTCAGATTAGCAAACAACTTTGCACCCTTTGTCAGTTTCACCACTGAAGGCCTACCAAGCAATGTAACCTTAGCGGGAGCAAACGGAGCAATCTTTGAATCAGAAGACGATATCTTACCACTTGTTTTATCTTTCAGCATAGCCAGATTAGACTTGAAGTTATCTAATTCCTTCTGATAATGAACAAGCATTTCTGCCCATGTTTTGTTCTTACCGTCATCACCACCAATAGGAATACGACGCTGTGAAGTCTGCATACTGTTAGCATACAGATAATGATCCTTTGTCAGATCAACTAATTTACGATAGTGAACAAGTCCCTGCTCCATCAATGGAATAGCAGCATCAAGATTTTTAATATCCTTACCCCACTGATAATCGAGTACAAGTTTGGCCGCTTTCACTTTCAAGTTAAATGCATAAGCAAACTCACGATAGCAGTGCATATCATTGCGAAGACGTTCAAACTCCTCTTTATTCTTTGAAACCTTACCATCCACACTGTCAATTGCAGCAATCGCTTTATCTCCATGTGCTATAACCTGAGCTACAATATCAAGAGGCAACTCACCAACATGTGGTTGTTTCTTCCATTCTTTCTCTACATATTCAATCAGCTTCTCACCTTCCGGTCCACAACTTTCATAGAATCCCGGATAGATAGTATATTTATAAGGGTTGACCAACTGGCTCATAAACATACCCAAAAGAAGAGTCTGTCTGTTACCTTCAGTGATACCAAAGCGACGTAACAGTTTAGGAGCAATCTCGCCAGTCTGTTCGTAAGCTTCCAGAATGTTTCCGGCATCTTTTGAATCAATACCATAATAATCACCCAACTGTTGTTCCCAGTAAACTACTTCATCTTTGCGGTCACGGTGACAATTCCATGCATAGCGAGACCATCCTTTATACCACATCCAGTCACGATCAAGTTGTTCTTCGCGCTTGCCATCAGGCAATTTGTCGGCAGTATAAGGCCAATCCCAGTATGAAGCCTGCGGATATAAGTGAAGCGCATTAGCACCATGAACATTATGCATAGCATTAACAGCTTTCTGAATAAAATCAGGAGAGCTCCAACGGAAAGGTTCAAGATTAGCCAGAATATGCACATTACTGATATGTATACTTCCAAGAGCACTCAGATCCTTATGAATCTTAGCCCATGGTCCGCGAGGTTCATAAGTAGTAAGTGATTCACCATTATACTTATGCATTGTATAAAGATTCTTGTAAATAGGAAGTGCTTTATCCATTACTATTTTGCAATCAGTATCATGAGCACGAACCATGATTGGAGGTTCATCAGTACGTCCCAATGCTTTAAGCCCATCTTTCACACCCGGGATAATTGTTTTTGTAAACCATTCCACATCATCTTCATAAGTATCCATTGCTTCACCAAGGCAAACCAATAATCCTACGTTCGGATACTTTTCAATGAAAGCAGCAATCGATTTACGGGTATAGTCAGCAATCAGCGGAGTGATTGGACGATTTCTATCCTGAGTCTTAATACCATAATGCTCAGCAAAAGGTTTGGAAACTATAATATTATAGAACATCTGAATAACAAAGATACCACGTTTGTCGGCCTCCTTTGTTATGAAAGAAAACATCTCCTCATTCTTCTTAAAAGTAGCATCATCTACCTCAACAGCAAACGGATAATCTTTCAGCTTCACCAAAGAAGCAAATGGGTGACCGTTCCACAAATAAACAGAGTTCATTTTATTTTCAACAAGCATATCCAGATACTTAATCCACATCGCTTTATCATAGAACCAAGGAAAGTTTTCAGGAGTATAAGGATATTCGTAAACCGTTCTTCCAGGAAGGTAATAAGGTTTTTGCACTCCAATGCAAGAACCTCTAAGTACCATTTCAGGTGCATCGGTCATATTTTTTGAGAATTCCAGGCTATTCTTCTTAACCTGATCTTTTAACTGAAGGCAACCATACAAAGCCCCTGAAGGGTCGTTACCATACATTAAAGTTACATTTTTCTTTGTCCCGATATAAAATCCTTCTTTCTTGGAATAATCAGGAAGTGTGAAGCCTTGTTTTTTCGCAAATGCCAGTGACAAAGGATCACCTTTCTCCAAAGCAAGGATTGTTTTCCCACTCACATGCTTTGCATTATTCAAATTCTTGATTTTAACTACATATCCATCTTTCTCAAGAGTATTCTTCAGCTGCTCAGTACCAAACTGCAAACGTTTGGATGCTGTAGGCGAAGTAATTATCGACACTATATTCTTCTGACATGAAGCAAAAACACATGCCAATCCAAACAAAGCCAATACTTTCAATCTCGTCATCGTTAAATAAGTTTATAATGTTATAAAAATGAGACGAAAAAAAGCTGTTGTTGTACTCAAAAAATCAAAACTAAAAAGTCCGTCTAAACCAATGATTCACATAGAATCAAGGTTTAAGACGGACTTTCTAAAAAAGGCTACTATGGACTAATTCCGGTAACTCACTGTTACCTCTTTTTCATTACCTTCTATTAACAGGCGATATTCATTCTGAGACACCTTCTCAACCACTCCGGCAGAAGCTTTTGGTTTAGTCTTACTTACAAAAGTAAGATAACCTTTTCCCTCTCCTGCTTTTACCTTTATGGTCTTTGTATCCATATACACATGAATACCCCCTTTAGGAGTAGGAACTGTTCCTTCAATCCATTTTAATCCACCCAGAGAAGGATTGATGGCGAACTCACTATATCCAGGTTTAATTGGTTTCACACCAAGATAATACTTACCTAACAGATAGATAGGACTTGATCCCCATGCATGGCAAAGACTCTTGCCGAATGGACGACCATACATTGCATAATGCTTGCTGCCCTTATCCTCCGGATTATATTTTTCCCAGAAAGAAGTAGCACCCAGTTTGAGCATTCCACCCCAGTAATCCTTAATTTCTTTCGTTACAGCCTTCTGTTCACCAAGAGCACAAAGAGATTCCAGTTCATAGAAACGCATATACGGCGTTGATATTTTCATGATAGAATTATTCATCAGGACAGACTTCTTAACTTCCTGTTTCTTCTGATTATCCAGATAATCGAATAACACACCGAACATATTTGCATAGCGGGTAACTGCCTCACTCTGCTTACCATTCAGTCGGTTATGAACGAATCCCTGTTTCTCGTTATTCCAGAAAGCAGGTTCCAGTTTCGATTTAAGAGAAGAGTACAGTTTGTCATACTTAGCCTTATCTTGCTCATTTCCGGTAAGATCTGCACAAAGCGCCATTGTTTGCAGACTCTTGCAGTACAATATCTGTTCAAAGCTCAGTTCGCCGTGCTTATCCATATAACCATCCGCCCAGTCCACAAAAACCCAGTCGCCGGTCATACCTTCAACCATACCGTCTTTGTTGGTTCTTCCAAGCACATAATCCATCATGCTAGCCATTTTTGGATAAAGCTGCTGAATAAAATGACGGTCGCCGGTATACTGATAATAATCATACACACTCATAAACCAGTAGAAAGTATAATCCATGATAGTGTTGATGTGAGAAGTCACGGGATCTTTACCACGAAGCAAGTTGATAGTACGCCCTACAGTGTGAGCATCGAAGAACAGGTAATAGTTCATCAGATAACTCTGAATGGCATCGCCACTCCACACCCAACGGTCACGTTTTATACCGTCAATAAAGAATTCACGGGTAGTAAGATGCATTGTGTAAGCAGCCACATCCCATATTTTGTTAATCTCAGGATCACTGCAACGGAAAGAACCACGATAAGTTTCCGGAAGAGATTCGTAAAGCATAGATGCTTTTGCAAAGCTCACTCCCGGATCAGTTACGATATATACATATCTGAAAGCCTTTGAACCCTGAACAGTATAATCTTTAGCCTCAGCATTGTTTACTTCAAAACGATCAAGCGTTTCACAAGAACCAGTGCTCATTGCCTCCTCCTTAGATTCTCCGTAGAAGATGTTCACTTTTCCGTTACCTTTAAGCTGTTCAAGCTTAACATAACCAAAAGTCTCCTTGCCAAAGTCCACTAACACACCTTGTGTCTGTGGAACAACAGAAACCGAATTCTTTGGTTCGGTATTCAACTTAAACTGAGAAGGCAACTGAGCAGGATCATTAAAATTCCAGCTCGAAGCATCCATGTAGGTTGTGGCCGAAGTATCCGATGCCTTACCCGATTCATCAATCCACTCCTTATCTTCGTAAGTCACCTTCCATGACTGATCAGAGAAGATTGTTTTACCTGATACATAAATAGCTGGAACTGTTGCCTGATTGTGCACCTTTATATTCAAACTATGCTTTCCCTCAGGAATAATTAATGTTTTAGGAGCACCAAACAGAAGTTTACCGTCAAGCTTCACATTGTAACGACCTTCAACGGCAATAGTAATCTCTTCCGGTTTAAACAAATTCAGCTTCTTTGAGAACTCCACCAATACATAGTGACTATCCATTTTCCAGAAAGGAGGAAAGAAAGCTCCCCTCTCCGTTCTGTTATTGTTCATATTATTACCCAGCCATATTTCATAATCGCCCGGATACCAAATCCATGTAGCTTTTTGTGCTTTCATTGAAGAAACAGAAAGAACTATTAAAAGGATTAATATAAAATTACGTTTCATCTTTATGAATATTAATATTATTTTTTCAACAAATATAGGTAATCCGACTGCAATCCCGCACGATTACGAATACTATCCGCCACCATCGGACCATTATTTGTCCACACATTACCCGGACCGTTGGCATTCTTCAGGAATTTCTCCTTGTCGCACCAGTTATCTTTTACCTCAATGAACGAAGAACCTTCGTCGGTATATAAATAAAACCAGTGATTAGGATCGTGCGCATAAGGAGAAAGAACAATATCATGCACGTAATTCTCGGCAACCACCGTTTTTGGCTGAGCAGAAAGCGTGTAGATACCGGCCACATCGTGCATGTGAATAGCGTAATGATGAATGTTATTTGCAATCACCTTATTGTTACGCATGCAATTCACAGTCTGCGTCCATCCCCATCCCATGTTAATTCCGGTGTATGACACATAACTGATTTCATTATGCTGAATGGTTACATCTCTTACAAAACCCGCACAGATAGCCACACATCCCCAGTCCTCGTTTGTTACATCCGTAAAGTAATTGTTGGCAATCAGCTGATCGGCACAAAGCACCCGGCTATCTGCAGGATCATACGGCAAGTGCGATTCAAACGAAGGATCGTTAAACTTACCAGTCTGCAAACCATTACCGGCAATATCTCTGAAGATAGAACCTTCCACACTTACATGCTGAGCAGCCTCAACAAAGTCGAGCCCGCAAGAACCTAAGTGTTCAAAATTACAATTAGCAAAAGCAATATTGTTTGCACCCTGCACCTGAACGGCAGCAGGCGGACGACCAATCCATCCCTGATTATCCAGTTTGTGATTATTATCATCACGCACCTGTTTTGGATTCAACGTATAAGCATCCAGCATATACATTCCGGCCTGCAAAGGCACATGTCCTTTTTCAGACGGACGCATCCATGTAGTATAATTAAAGTTGATCCCTTCAAAGCGAATGTTTGAAACCGGACGATCAACAGTTCCTTCCACCTGAACCAAAGTTTCCAAAGCAGGAACCACAGCCGAAACCGTCTTCATGTTCTCCCCTTCACGCGGATAATAATAAAGTCGGCTGGTTCTGTTATCATAATACCATTCACCCGGTTGGTCGAGTAGTTCAATGGCATTAGTCAGATAGAAAGCAGAGTTCACCCCTTTGCCCAACATAGGTCTCGGCCAGGGATGTTCAAACTGAATGCGGCTTTCGGGGTTACAGAATTTAATTCCGGCAGAATCACCCTGCACCTTGATAGACTTGATGCGAAGATTGGCAACCGCCCACATCTCGTGAAGCACCAACTCAGCATGACGAGCATTCATTATCGCCTTTACCGAGCGGGCAGGCACCCAAAGAATTTCATTCTCCGTATCATTATTCACAATTCGTGCCATCTGTTTAAAGTCGGCAACATTACGGGCACGAACAGCTTTCTTTCCGTTTATCCACAACTGACGGAAATCAGCCGTTCTCCCGTTAAAGTCAGGAACATCTGTTACCCAGACTTTTCCTTTTGCTGCAGCAGGCAAACCATTTACATGTCCTGCCTTTTGCCATCCAGTAAGTGATGTACCACCACTAATAATTACCTTTTCACCTTTTACCGGCTCAATAACCGTAGGCGATTCTTTCGTGCCCGAATCTTCGGGACGGATAAAGACCGGTTCGTATACAGAGTAAGTACCGCCCTGCATATAAATATGAATACCACCCTTAACCGACTCATCCTTCAATCTTCTGAGTTCACGTGCCTGTCTCAATGCTCCCGCAAGTGTAGCTTTCGGTGAAGCCTGAGTTCCGTTGTTGCGGTCATTACCATGCACGGAAACCCATATATCAGCCGAAAAAGCCTTTGTTATCCCTAAAAAGAGAATAAGCAGGAGAAATGGAATACGTTTCATTTTTCTTATATTATCTGTTTATCAACATTCATTTATCGTGCCAGTGGCATCCATACAGTCATATCCGCCTTACCGCGGTTACCCCATGCATAATAAGGAATCAAGCGGATTTTCACTTTCTTTGAAGAATCAGATACCTGTTTGTAAAGAGTACCCTTCCATGAACCCTCGTTCATCAGTTGAGCTTCACCATCCAAAGCCACAATCGGGCTACCATCAATGATAATCTTATTCGGAGTAAGTTGAATATTTGCAGGAATCAATACATTATCAATAGATTGTCCGCCTTCCACATCCATAGATTCAAGACAGTAAACCAGCGGTCCGCGTTTTACCACAGTCTGGTTACGAGTCTCTTCCACCAACGGATTAGACTCCATCAGTTTCACAGTCATGGCAAGATTCAGTTCTACAACATCACCCTTCTTCCATACTCTATTCACCTCTGCATATTTTCCGGCAGACACATCAGTATCCACTGGTTTGCCATTAACAGTCAAAGTAGCTTTTTCGCACCATTCAGGAATACGGAAATTCATAGAGAATGCACTTTTTGAAGCAACGCGATCAACAGTTGTTACCACTTTACCATCCCATGGATAATCAGAAATCTGAGTCAGTTTCAAAGCAGAACCATCAGTAAGTTTGGTGTCAAGCTGGTTGCCACCGTATAAGTTGAACCATACCCCTTTTTGTGAAATACTATATGCATAATTCTGAGCTTCGCACAAAGTACGCATTGTGTTTGGAGGACAGCAGAAACAACTGATGTATGACTGGCGCTCTCTTGGCCATCTCAGTGTATAAGGGAAATCTTTCGACAAACGCAACGGATTGGTGTAGAAGAATCTCTTTCCATCCAAACTGACATTAGACAAAACGCTATTATAAAGAGCAGTCTCCATCACATCTGCATACTTCTCTTCACCGGTAGTCTGCAACATACGCCAGTTGAAAAGCATGTTACCAATATTCGCGCATGACTCGTTGTGAGCCGTGCTGTTAGGTAATTGGTATGCACGTCCGTAAGACTGGTGCACCTTTTGAATAGAATCCGGTTCGTAGCAAGTACCGTCAGGAGAAGTACCATCATACAAAGCACCACAAGCACCTGTTACATACATCTTTCGGGTAACAATATCCTTCCAGATAGATTCCAGATTATCCATCAGAACCTTTTCACCTGTTTCAGCATACACATCAGCTACACCGGCATACAAATAATTTGCACGAACAGCATGCCCCATTGCCGTTTTCTGGTCGCGGAAAGGAACACGATCCTGATTATCATCAGTACCATTCTTCACCATACCACGAATATTAATCAGGTTCTTTGCAAGTTCCAGGTAACGAGGATTGCCTGTTGCACGATACATCTCAACCACACCCATGTAGTGAGAAGGACATATAGCATTGCGGGCAAGTTCAGCCGAAGCAGTTTCGTAGAAGTAACAAAGAAAATCGGTTGCCTTAATAGCAGCGTTGAACAAAGTCTTCTTTCCGGTAGCTCTGTAATGTACGCAACCAGCCATCATCAAGTGACCAAGATTATAAGTTTCAAAGTTCAGGCGGTTAGCAAAAGCACCCACTTCATTGGCGCCACCCACTTTTGTTCCAATAACAGTCTCTTTGTGAGCCTTGTGAGAGTCAACACCTTTATTTTTTTCTTCGATAATAACCGGAGTATGAATATATCCATCTTCGCGTTGCGCCTTCACGATAACAGCAACAGCCTTATCCATCAGCGCATCCAGTTTCGGATCTTTATTTACCGCATAAACAGCAGCCACACCTTCCAGCCATTTATAAAAATCACCATCGTGGAAAGGAGGTCCCCAATGCTCACCCGGACACACACCGGCAGCCACTTCAAAGTTACGGAAGCCATGCGAAATCTCAGGAGCATTCCATGTATTCCACATGCTGATAAGCATAGTGTCTTTGCAAACGCGGAATCTATCACCCCAAAAGCCGTTTGTCCACTTCACAGCCGACAAATCAACATTGGTAAGTTGTGCATACTTACTTTTCGAGGTATTCATTAAGGCTTTTTCCTGTGCCGGCAAAGCCATAAAAGCCGATAATAAACCAAGTGTAAGAAGTCCTTTCTTTATCATTTCTTTTTTCGTTAATATAATGTGTTAACTATAAGGACGAAGAAAGGGCGGTTTTGTAATGGGGGAAAAGCTATTTTAAAAAGATGAAAACTTAATCATCTTTTTCCATTTGTCTTTTGAATTCATTTTCTACAGCAACATCGTACCAATCAACTTTATCAAATTCTTCTAAAGATTGATTAATATTCAGTCCTAATTTATTCATTCTAGTTATTAAACCTAATATTTCTGTTTTTTTATTGCCTTCTTCTCCTTCTGTTGTTATTAATTCTTTTAATTCATCTATTTCTTGGTATATATAATCTGATAATAATTCTTCAAAATGCTCAGTAATCAATTTTGTATCTAAAAACCTTAAGTTAAGATTATAATTCTGAATAAAATCTTCCAAAAGGTCTACAGCCTCTAAAATATCATCTTCACCAATAGTCAAATCTGATAATATATCAACCAACCTTTTTTCAACTATCATACTAATTGTAGTATTTCCTCTAATTGTCTCAAGAAATTCTCTAAAATATACATTTAATGAATAATCTTCGTGTAATGAACTCCAATCATCAATTTCACTTATTATTTGGCAAACGACTGTTTCCCCTTTATGCGTATTTATATACTTATAAATAACCATTGCCAGTTGGATTAAGTCACCATCACGATTCCTGTTGGATATAAAAGAAGAATAGTCTTCAAGCAATCTTTCTTTTAATACAATAGGCATTTCTTCCTTTCCACTTGATAAAGAAAATAATCTTTTAGTTAGCTGAGAAGTATATCTAACAGATTTAGCAATATGCATTACTTCATCATAATCAGTCTTTATATACGCAATTAAAAAATCTGTTAAAGAAGGGTTAATAAAATGAACTGTTGTACCATTATTTTTAAAAATAAGAAATCCTTCATTCAATCTTCTTAAAGCTTTATTAAATGCCAATATTTCTTTGCGCTTATTATTGGTTTGTACTTCAAAATCAATTCTACTTTGAAATGCATTTTTTAATTCATTTATGTTGGCTGAATCTCCAAAACTTAACAAAGTATTAAGTAAGAGTCTATCATCTTCTTTTATTTGATAATTATACGCATGTTCCCATATATTAATAGGTGAGTTAATACTTGAATATAAAAAATCCTTGTATTCAACAACCCCCATATCCTTTACAATATCTTTATTAGTAATAAACTCTACAATTCTAGGAGAGAAGTTATGACTTATTATAAATGATTCTGTTTTGTTTAATCTTAAAAAATCTTTTATTTCGTCTTTCAATTCTGAATCTTCAATATGATTTTTTAATATTTCCATTTTTATATTTTCATTGTACTCATTAAGTTGAAGAATACTTTCATGAGCTTTTATATTAAATCGATTCAAATTTTCCGATTCGACAATTGCTGAATTTAAAAGGAATGACCTTGTTGTAAATACTAATACTTTATTTTCCAGACTAGTGATCACCCTCAAGATCTTACGTAAAGAAGTTTCACTACCTTTAGCCCTATTTATCTCAACTTCATTACTACCTAAGAAATCATCAAAATATATAATTTGTTTTGAATTATCATTAGTGAGTAACCTTAAAGCATCTTTTATATCATCAATAATATAAGAAAGTTTATAATCATCTTTTATATATTCATAAACCAACATTTCTGCTAAAGTAGTTTTTCCGACTCCTGGCTGCCCAGTAATTATAATAAACTTATTCTTTTTTAATGATTTTCTAGCTTCCCTAAAAATACGTGTCTGAACATATATTCTTAATCTTCTTTTAAATTCTGAGTCTGTAAATAATGAAGATCTAAACTCTAAATCAGAATTTAATATTTTGCTTAATACCGTAGCATCTGAAAACCAAAGTTTATAATAATTTGTGAGTATTTTATCATGTAATTCTAAAAGTCTATTCAAATCCTTTTTTCCATAAATATCATTTAAACCTTTTATATATGGATTAAACAAATTAGCTATTTCTTGTACGTTCGAAACACTTAAATCAACTGACGTTGCAAAAATATATTTATTCGGGTTTAAAACTTGGACCTTTGCCAGTTCTTCATTTCTTAAAACTGTTAATAATCCTTTGTATCCTGTCCTATAAAAATGTTTCACTTGACCAACGTGTTCATATTCATGTTCTCTAGTAGAATATAAAAAATCAATCCCCTTATCTTTACCATCTTTAAATGTTCGATATTTGATTGCTCTGTCTTCTGATTGAGCATTAAGTAGATCACAAACTAGTTCTTCTAAATCAGAACTATTTAGTGTTGAAAAATCATATTCAGCCATAATCAATTAAATCATTAATAAGAAACTTCGCACAAATTCATTTTTAATTTTTACTATTCATATATCAAAATACAAACTACAAATAAATCTCCCCAGCCATATACAACTTACACTCTCCGCTAATTTCAACTCGTGTCCCCAAGTATTTGCAAGAAAGATAACCTTTACGGGCTGATAGCTGAATAGCAGAAAGTTCCTTTTTATTTAGTTTTACCGACCAGTAAGGAGTTAACGTTGTGTGAGCTGAACCGGTAACCGGATCTTCATCAATGCCGGACTGTGGAGCGAAGAATCTTGAAACAAAATCTACATTGTTTCCTTTTGCGGAAATGATTACTCCCCTACCCTTTAATTTTGAAATCTCTTTCAGATTGGGCTTTATATTCACAATCTGTACCTCCTTTTCAAAGACCAAGAAATAATCGGTTTTACCTTTAAAGGCGGTTATTGGTTTTATATCAAATCCATTTGTTATTTCATCCGTGAGTGTTATCTCTTTAAAGTCATCGGAAGGAAAATTCAAAGTTAGCAGTTCTCCATTCTTACTGACAGACAATTCATCACTTCTGGGAGAATTGAAATGAATAGTATCTTCCTTATGACCTTCAAAATTGAACAAAACAAAAGCAGTAGCAAGAGTGGCATGTCCGCATAAATCGACTTCTAAAGCCGGAGTAAACCATCGTATCTCGTATTGGTCACCTTGTCTCACATAAAAGGCTGTTTCGGTAAGGTTATTCTCCATTGCTATTTTCTGCATAATATCATCACTCAGCCACTTTTCCAAAGGGCAGACTGCTGCAGGATTACCTGAAAAAACTTCGCTGGAAAATGCATCTACCTGATATATTCTATGTTTCATATTGTGCGTTACTTTATTGACACTACTATTATATCGAGCTTCTGTTATAGTCTATTTATAAGTTTCATTAATTCTCAATCTTAACAATTGGGATATTTGTTGAGATCATTTCTTTTAAATAACTTATTCTATAATTTTAAGAGTCTGGAAAAAAGGCGTAATATCACCTCAAATAGATCCAGCTGCATTTCAGCACTCAATAGCCATAGTCACCAAAGATGCTGCAATTAGAAAAACGCAATTTCACCTTCTTCAGAAAGTTGATATCATGAACGCTGACTTTACTCAGGTCGAAAGAATGTATCACAGCACTTAATTCATAATCTGAGTTTTTAGTTTCCTTGATGTAGTTAATTCATATGGCGCCTTTAATCAAATTTGTTATGGAGTGATAATATCTGTTATCAACTCTGGTCCTATTCTGTTCCGTACAAGTATTTCTGCTTGATAGTACATCTTGTCATTTATTGACATGTTATAATATGGTACTCCACTTTTAATTATAGAGAACTTAACTTCACGAAGGTCTGATGCATGTTGACCTATGTTGGCGCCATTGTGTAATGCATTCCTATCAGAGAAAAACACATCAGGCATTAAAGCAACGAATGGATTTATTTCTATAATAGCAGGATTTAGGCCATATGCTGTCATTGACGTATACATCATGGGATGACACTTCGCAAAACTTAAACGCAAGAAATTTCCCAATCCCATTTCTTTGTCTATACATCTAGAATCATTTCCTGACGCATATTTTGCTCTAATACCTTTCTTTTCGAGGTTTTCATTTGATAGAATGCCATTCTTTCTAATTGAATCCACATTAGCCTTATCTGTAAAGTGGTACAACCTTGCAATTCCATTTACATTCAGTATGCTATATATATCATGGAAATCATTTTTAAAATTATAGGTTTGATTCATTCTATCGGCATCATGAAGAGAAGGCATAGGACTTGTGTAACGTCCTTCTGGGAAATATAGTTCTTGAAATATCAAACTACATTTTGTCAAATAATCAACGGAGTCATTATAACTGCTAATGATGTAGAGTCTTTTAAACCATTCTTGTTCACAATATTCAAGACCATTATTGGCACAAAATTGACCAAATTCAATATCGTCAGCAAACTGAATCAGATTTACATTTGGTATTTGGAATATACTTTTAATATAACGATACATTAAATATCGCTCATTATCGATCGGTCTTGGTTTAAAGACAAAATCAGGATTTGGAGAGATATCGAACATAGATTGTATATATCCTGCCATGGAAGCTAGATTTCTGTCATGAAGAGACTCACTATACGAGAAATTTCTTGACGACAGTTCTATTTCAAGGTACACATCGTCATTTATAGTGGCATAAACAGAAGTAAATTTTTCAATCCTTGAAACATAAAATACATGAGTTTTAAACTCAAGTTTTAATGCCGTTTTAAGATCTATTTTATTTTCTATCATATTATAGTTAAGCTTGCCAAGAACCTATGCCATTCCAAGCATAGTTCAATGAACTAATAATACCATGATATATTTTTCCAGCTTCACAATATGCTTCATACATATATTCATGACCTTGACCACTTTGGTTACCAACCATATAGATCATTTTTCCAAGCAACATAACTCGAGGATCAGGGACGGATTTCTTTGTAATTGGATCAATAACAAAAAAATCATGCATACCTTCTCTAATATCCCATAGAGGAAGGTGAGTTCCTTTATATCCAGTATCACCTACAATCTTAGAACTGTCTAAGCTTTCTTCACCAATAACAGCTAACATTCGTCCCATATCTTCAAGAAATTCATAGTTATTTTGGTATTTTCTTGACTGAATATTTTTTATTACTAAATTTTGTAACTCAGTTGCTGTCTTAGGTACATTTGTAGGACGCATTGCGCCTGTCATTTCTTCAAGTGTCATAGTTATTATTTTTTTAGGTTTTACTATAATTTAACCTATTTGCAAGGTTAGAATCTAAATAATTTATATTTTAAAAGTTGAGCATATTGCTGAATTTTGTATATTAGTGTTGATTAAACTTCTAATAACAAATAGCTTTATGTACATTTTGTATGCAATATTCGCAAAATATCTTGATACATGCAAGAATTTTTATACAAATCTTGCCAATAAAAATGAAAATATGACTCGATCTTTTGTCGTACCACGTTTTTAAGATCTTGAAGTTGTAGCTTTTGGTATGACTGCTGAATACCTGAGTATAGATAATGAAAATCTGTTTTTCTCTAGACTCAAAGAATTCCGTTCTTAAATACCAGATCTCATATCTCGTCGCCAATACAATGTTTGACGCAAGTTTACCAGAAACCTTTGCTATACTATATACTAGAGTGTCGTAACAAAAATGATGGAAGTGAAGAATTCTTTTGTATAGACTCTAAGCTTATTGAAGTTTACAGAATAGAAAGAGTTAATAGGTGCCAATCTGGGAAAGGCGACTATTCCACGGAACCCTAAAAGGGCTATTGCGCCTCTCAGGGTATGTTTTATTACGGTTCTAAATTCATACTGTCTGTAAATTAAGTGGCGTGCTATATTCTTACGACCAGAGTAATGTCAGCGTTCATTATATCAACTATCTGAAGGAAGTGAAATTGCGTTTCTATAATTGCAGTATCTCCGGGTAACAAAGGCTATTTGAGTGCGGAAATATTACTGGATCTATTTGAGACAGCTAACATAAAGCTAGAGATTCTATATATACTTAGTTAAATGGACTGGGAACAATATTTCAAACCTTTTGCTAAAGCTAGGGAAAGGATTGAAATCACATTCTCACAACTTTGTGGCCAATTCATGCTAATAAGAAATTATGCTAAACATCAAACAGGACCGTCAACCCGAATTCTCGGTAAAATTAGCACACTAATAATTAGCTCTTTTATGGATAAAATTGAAATATACTATATTTTCGGGAATGCTCGGATGAACGAATGGAGTGGTCTTCATTTTTATTGAGCATGCTTATTAATCAAGATTTTTATGTAAGTTTGTATATATATAATAAATGTCGCATCTTTGCAGTGCTCATCTAAAATTAGAAGGAGTTTCGGGGCTCGGTTTATCTAGATATAAATCGAGCCCTGCTTTTTTATACAATGGTATCTAATTTCTTATTCATTTTCTTTTTTATTTGTTTCTCAGCATAAGGTTTATTTAAATAGTATGCAGTCAATAAATAGTAAGATGTAAGATTACGTTGTCTAGATAGGTACTTTCATCGCAATAAACATTAAAAGTCTTATTACTCATAATTTAGGTATTTCTCTAACTTTCATTATTAACTCAAGTCCTAGTGCATCGGCTATTTTTCCAAGAGTATCGATAGATGGATTACCGTTGCCTTTTTCTATAGCTTTAATAGTCCGAAGACTAACGCCGGAAATATCTGCCAGGTCTTGCTGAGTAATGTTGAGCAAGACTCTTCTGTCTTTTATAATATCGTAGAAATCCATAAGTGCATTATTTTGCCCATTTGAAGCAAATATAACGTATTATATCGTATAATCGAGTAGGAGGAAAATGAAATAGTTTCCTCCTATTTCATTTTCCGACCTCTCACACCACCGTACGTGCGGTTCCGCATACGGCGGTTCCTTATTTACGATACATTTTACTGTAATAATCCAACATCATTGGATAACCTGCATTTCGCAATTTATCTGTATCAATTGCACAGCTAAGAATCGGGCTGCCAGCTATTCGCCAGTAACCTTTCACATATCCCCATTTCTGAGCATGCCATCTATCAATACCGCAACGCAATAGATTGGTTATACGAGTACTGACATTCTTCCAACTTTTCCATATACACATACGAAGCCGGCGACGGAGCCATTGATCTATCCTCTTCAGATGATTTTGCATGTCTGCAAGTTTGAAGTATTCAATCCAGCCACGAATGAATTGATGAAGTTCGTATTTGCGTTTATTGTATCCCATGCCATTACTGCGACCTGTCAGCTCTTTCAAACGAACTTTCAGTTTCATGTAACTTTTGGAGTGTACAGATAAGCGAAATCCTCCTTTGCTATTATAAAAGGAGTAACCTAAGAACTTCATGCCCCGCACATATCCTGCTTTCGTTTTCTCTCGGTTTACCCTCAGGAAGAGGGTTTCTTCGATAAAACAAATGATGTGCTTCATCGTACGACTGGCAGAGCGTTTACTTTTGCAAAATATCATGCAATCATCTGCATAGCGGACAAATGGATGTCCTCGGCGTTCCAGCTCTTTATCCAGTTCATTGAGCATTATATTGCTCAGTAGCGGACTAAGGGGACCACCTTGAGGAACTCCCCGACTGCTTTCCTCAAATTTATGACCAATTATAATTCCCGCGCGGAGATATTTATGGATAAGAGAAATCACTCTCCCATCTTTTATCCTGCGGGAAAGAATTTCTATCAGCTTGCTTTGGTTGACTGTGTCGAAAAAATGCTCCAGATCTAAATCAACCGCATATTTATTGCCTGCATTAATATAGTTCTGGGCTGTTCGCAGCGCTTTATGCGCACTGCGTTTCGGACGAAAACCGAAGCTGTTGTTACTGAATTCTCGTTCATAAATCGGAGATAAAATTTGGGATATGGCTTGTTGAATAAGACGGTCAACTACGGTAGGGATACCAAGCTGGCGCTTCTTGCCATTCTCCTTAGGGATTTCTACCCTACGGACTGGATTAGGATGGTAATTACCATCCATTAAAGATGTTACCAGTTCATCTTTATGGAGTTTCAGAAACGGAAGAAGTTCTTCCGTTTCCATCTTATCGACACCTCCACTGCCACCATTCGATACGACCTGTTTATAAGCCTTGTTCAAATTGGCAGGCGACAAGATACGTTCCAGTAAATCATCTTTTGTAAAATGCACTTCCGTGAGGTTGTTTTCAGTAATCCCTATAAAAGTCTGCACTCCCGCATAGCATTCGGATTCCGTCCTATTCTTTTGCGGGCAGCTATCATTCGTTGCTGATATTTTCTGCATTCTTCCCTTCATAAGGTTACATTCATTTACTTCTCACTTAGATAAGGTTCAGACCTTCCCCGAATGGTCAATCTAAATCGGGTACTATGTCCTCGGCTGACTTCTCACGACAATTGTTATCCATGTTTCTGAAAAGAAAAGCATCCACACGTCCGTGAGATCTCCCCAGTTATTAACTACTACTTTCTTCCCATATATCTGCCGGATTTACTCGCATACATCTATATAGCACAGGACTTTGTTTTAATTAGCAAACTCATCCATGTATTTTGAGCCTTATATCCGGTTTCTGTTCGTCAGACCGGGAATTTGCCGCAGGCTTCCTTCAGATTCCACTTCGCAATGGACACCCTTGCCGTAAGCTAACACTTCCAGCTATAATGGCGTGTTCGGGACTTGCACCCTAAAGTAAATAGTTCGTGCTGGGCGAACTAATACTAAAAAGTGCAATATTTTGCATATTACACTTTCCTGTTTTTTATATTTTAAATTAGCTACAAATAAATCTCCCCAGCCATATACAACTTACATTCTCCGCTAATTTCAACTCGTTCCCCCAAGTATTTGCAAGAAAGATATCCCTTACGAACTGACAACTGAATAGCAGAAAGTTCCTTTTTATTTAGTCTTGCCGACCAATAAGGAGTTAACGTTGTATGAGCTGAACCGGTAACCGGATCTTCATCGATGCCGGACTGCGGAGCGAAGAATCTTGAAACAAAATCTACATTATTTCCTTTTGCGGAAATGATTACTCCCCTACCCTTTAACTTTGAAATCTCTTTCAGATTGGGCTTTATGTTCACTATCTGTTCTTCCTTTTCAAAGACTAAGAAATAATCTGTTTTACCTTTATAGGCTGCTATTGGCTGTAGATCAAATCCATTTGTTATTTCATCCGTGAGTTTTATCTCTTTAAATTCATCTGAAGGAAAATTCAAAGTTAACAGTTCTCCACTCTTGCTGACAGACAATTCTCCGCCTCTGGGAGAATAGAAATGAATAGCATCTTCCTTATGATCTTCATAATTGAACAAAACAAAAGCAGTAGCAAGAGTGGCATGTCCGCATAGATCGACTTCTACCGCCGGAGTAAACCATCTTATCTCGTATTTATCACCTTGTTTCACATAAAAGGCAGTTTCGGCAAGGTTATTCTCCATTGCTATTTTCTGCATAACATCATTGCTCAGCCATTTATCCAATGGGCAGACAGCTGCAGAATTGCCTGAAAAAACTTCGCTGGTAAATGCATCTACCTGATATATTCTTTGTTTCATATTATGTGTCTGTATTTTGTTGATATCCAATTTTTATATTCCTTTTGCCAGCAAAACAAGCTTGCTTAAAGTCTTCCAGTTGCGAACAGTTACTACTGCATCAAGTTTCTGAACATTATTGGCAAGCTTAGATTTACTAATGCTATTGCGAAATAAAAGATACACGTTTCTGCCTATAATCCGGTAATCATCATTCTCATTTCTATATGCATTAAGATATTCTGTTTTCTCTTTTGGGGGAACTGTGGACAGTAGCGCCACGTACAAGCATTCTTTGTCTGACAAGGATTCAGCTTCTGATATCTCATCTTTTGAGAAAGGACAATCAAGGATTATTTCTTCCAACTCAGCCAACATTCTCAATATTACCTTTACCGGAAAGCCAAAGGCCGCTTCAATCTTAGTTTCTATCTTTGTTTGAAGAGTAGCTTCCTCTTCATCTGATTTGAATATAACATTTCCGCTTTGAATATATGTTTGTACTTCACAAAGCCCTATTGAATCAAAGGCTTTCTTTAATTCAGGCATCTTTATCATATTCTTTCCGCCTACATTAATTCCTCTAAGTAATGCTATATAAATATTCATTTGAACTACAAGCTATAATCCCCCTCAATCTTAACAACAGCACCGCCACCAAAAAGGACTTTGCCATCTACAGCCTTAAGCTTCACAACATTAAAAAGTTCCTTTTCACCATTCTGTTCTACTGAAACTGGCTGACCGTTCCACATCTCATTCTTCAGCATGTAATATCCCATTGCGGAATTACCTGAACCGGTTGCAGGATCTTCGAGGTAACCGAATTTGGGAGCGAATACACGGGTTCTGATTTTATTTGATTTATAAGCTACATCATTGGTGAAAACGAGTATTATATCTATATCATTATTAACGCAGAATTCTTTCAGCTTTAGTTCATCCGGATGCAAAGCAAGAATTTTATTCAATGTGTTTATAGGAACAATGAGTGTTCTTAAGCCTGCATCTATCAACATTATGGGGTATTGCTGATCAATAGTTTCAGCTGTAGTATTTAGATTGGCAGCTATAGTTTCTAAAGAAGGTTTTACTTCAAGATATTCCGGATCGGGAGCTGTTATAAATACGGCATCGAGAGACTGGAGTTCGTTATATACTTTCAAATCTCCTTTATTGGTTTTAATGATGATTTCCTTTACTTCTGTCAGTTCCTTATTACTTTTTACGAGGTTGTACATACACGCAATGGTTCCGTGTCCACAGAATTCCACTTCGCATTCAGAAGAATAGTAACGCAGCCTGTATGCATTATCAGCAAGCGGACTGCAATAAACTACTTCGGACACAAATCCTTTGTGGTCTTTTGCTATGGTCAGCATCTCTTCTTCTGTTAATTGCTGATCTTTGTCAAGATACAGACAAGCGGCAGGATTCCCTTTCGACTTTCCGCTTGTAAAGGCATCCAGTTTTCTGTAAGTGAATCGTTTCTTAGTATCTGTTTCAGAAGCTACAACCGGTTTTTCTGGTTTTGCCTGATTAGCTGTAGTTGTTTTCTTTATACCGTATTTGCAAGCTTTCTCCCAAGCCGCCTTTCTGGCCTGGTATTGCTCGTATTGATTTTCTAAATAATTGTCTGCCATAAACTTTTCGCTTTTAAGTCCGAAGAACAAAGGTATTCTTTTTATTCTGTTTGAAAAGTAAAAATATCAATAAATGGGAGCTTGCTATTTAACTATATCACACTTTACCTTCGCACATCAGAAGAACAATTCAAGGACTGTTTATTTTGAGCGATATCTATTCTATCTTAGATAAAAGAAAGATCAGGAGCCTGATAGAATTTTATTTGGGTAACTCCCTTCGGGAATCTTGCATTATTAATTTTTATTGCCTCACTGATAAAATGATCGCATTTAGCCTCATCGTAGATTCCCTTATTACATGCTATTATTAAAATATCCAAGGTGCCAAGATAATGAATGTTATTTGCTTTACAATAAGGTGCTATATCCCTAAAATTACTACTGGCTATTATATTATTACCATATTTGGCAACAGCCATGCAAGCCCTTTCGCCATCCCCAATAATCGGATTAAGTTTTCTTATAAGCGCAAATTCACGCTTTACGATTTCATTATTATTTGGAAAATCCCATTTCTCCAGTCCTTTCCCAATCATAGAATCAAGAAATGCCTTTCTGAAAGTGTGTCTTGAGACCTCGTTGTATACATAATCCAAAACAACACAACTATGTGGAGCAAGAATCCGCGGAAGATCAGTTAATACTTGATTTGTGATAAAGTGAGAAATAACATCACTATCCAATAATATCAGACTATTCTGCTTCTCCATTCTGCTCACTGTTTCGTTCGTCTAATTCGGAAACATCAATACCTATATCCTCTAAGAAAGAATAATATGAACTTTCAGAAATAAGACCTTTATCCCATGCTTTATAAGCTATTGTTCCATAGTTACCTATAACAACTCCACAATTTCCTTTTTCGTATAAAGAGATATCATATCCTAATTTTCTGGCCTGAACTTTGATACCTGTTGTAAACTGCAATTTATAGGAATCATCTATTAATCCTTTATCTAAAAGCCTATATAGTAAAGCAGACCTTGAACAACCATAATATTGTTCAATAGCGACTAAGGTGGGAAGTGTTATTTTATTCTTTGAACGTTCACATTCTGGTATCATACTCCATACCCCATGCCATGGAAGCAGTAAAAGCGCAGCAAAAAAATCAGCTTTAAATTCTTCAGGATTTCCTTTTTTATCAAATCGACCAATATTCTTACTTGCTTCAGATTCGAATTTTTCTTGGATATAAAGGTGATATAACTCATGACAAATTGTAAAATGCTGCTTCCCTATTGAATGAGTACAATTTACCATAATATATCTTTTTATATCTGTACCAAACACAGACTTTATCCCCATACCAGAGAAGGTTTCACTCAAAGGCATATAAACCGTTAAAATCCCATTCTTTTGAAGAAAACTTTTAATCTTTATTGGTTCCGTCTCACCCAAACCATTCTCCTGGCGAAACTTCTGCACATAACATTCTAGATCATAGATTAGTTTACTCATTTTCTAAAGCATTTGAAAGGTGAAAATGATTAGTTATAATCTTACGAAAAGCAGCTATACTTTTCAGATCTTCTTCTTTAAGTTCATCCGCACGAAAGGCAAAAGCTGATATTAGGCTCTGCTGTTGAGGATTCTCTTCATATAAATCATACTCTTCCACGTTAAACAAAATGGCAAGTTTACTTACTACGTCTGCAGGAATTGAACGTGCTTTACTCTCATATTGATTGACTGCAGAGGAAGTAATATTTAGATATGACGCCACTTGAGTTTGTGTATAACCAAACTTTTCCCGAAGTAAACGAATGTTTTCTGCTATCATACTGAGTCTGTTTTTAAATAATAGATGAGTTTCTTTTTTTTCTGTTACAAAAATAGATATTTTATAAATATGAATCAAATATATAACAACATATTATCATGCAAATCATAAAATAAAGCTGCACAAATATCTATTTAATAACATATTAAGAATACAGCAACAGGCAGATACAGCA
Source organism: uncultured Bacteroides sp. (assembly GCF_963676325.1). Taxonomy (NCBI): domain Bacteria; kingdom Pseudomonadati; phylum Bacteroidota; class Bacteroidia; order Bacteroidales; family Bacteroidaceae; genus Bacteroides; species uncultured Bacteroides sp. Next base: position 1,020,255 of record NZ_OY781099.1, on the reverse strand, counting down.
ACATCAATATATAGCTTAAGATATAATTATTAACAGCTTAAAATCTTAAATATCTATCTACATTTGCAGCAAATATAGATTATTTTATTGTATACAAACAAGAAAAGTGCAATATTCTGCATATTACACTTTTATGTTTCTTGTCTTATAGTATCACTTCACTAACAGCAGCTTACAACCCTTCCGGCTTTCCCCACTTATCGGTTAAAGCTTTCAGCTCTTTGCGGGTAATAGGAATAACAGTTCCGTGACGAGGATGGAAATTCATCTTCACCTCATTGTCTATCACTTTGAAATGGTCTAAGTCTGTGCTCTCTGTAAACTGATATTTTCCTTTCATGTACACGTCGTACATCAGGATATATTTATTCGAATTTATCATTTTAAAGACTCCAGCACCTTCAACCGCTTCTTTTGTCTGTTGTTTGTAGTCTTCCTGTTCTGTCCATTTGCCTGAAGTCAGCGAGCGGGTGGTTGCTTTCTTGATGCCGTTTCCGTGACCTTCGGTTTTATAGAAGAGATGAAAAACACCGTCTTTATAAATGATGTCTCCGTCTATGCATGATTTTCCGTTGGCTGGCAGGAACAATGGTTTTGGTTCTCCTTCCAGGTCTGTGAAATCTTTATTGGCATAGGCGTAATAAATAACATCTGCTCCTGCTCCATATTGAATTGACCAGTAAATCATGTATTTACCTGCTTTCTTGTCGAATATGGTTTGTGGTGCCCAAACACGTTTCAGATCTTCCTGACCTTTATATCGTTTTTGTATGTTTACTACGGAATGTTTCCAGTTTATTAAATCGGTTGATTTCAACAGTACCATTGCACGGTTTGAATCCCATCCATTAGCACAAACCATATCAGTTAGTACCATATAGAAAGTCTTGCCATCTGCTCCTCTTAAAATATGCGGATCGCGCACGCCTCCTGTTGAACTTATTACTTTGGAATCAAGTACCGGCTCATTTCCATTCAGAGCATAATATGAGTAGCCGTTATTACTAATTGCATAACGCACGGATTCCTCTGCGCCTGTATTGCCTGTGAAGTAAACAAACAGATAAGCAGCATAATCTTTATCACGACTAACAGTTGTGTGTGCTTTTACTCCAACAAGGATAAGGAAAGCCAGCAGACTTAAAACAGATCTTTTCATTTATAATAGGTTTTGTGTTTAACAATAATGCATCAAAGATACTACTTCTATTTGTATCTGAAAAAAGAAAAGTGAAATCTGTTCGCACTTATACTATCCCTAAGAACATTTTTGTTTTCTCGATATAAGTCTAGCAGTCTGGCAGTACAGATTTACAAAAATCTTCATTGGAAACTCTCAATAAAAACAAAAAAATAAAAAGTTACTGCTACCTGCTACTAAAGTTCAATAAATAGCCCTGTTTATGGGCTTTACAGCCAGTAGCAGATAAATTTTCGATACATTTTATCTGCTACTAATTAGCGACATCTGCTACTAGATTTGCCAACTTTGTTGTTTACAAGGATGCAACCGGAACTTTTATTTTCTACTCGGAAGATTTTATTTTTCAGGCGGGATGTTTGTGTTATCTTGTACAAAACAAATCTTTCTTCTGTACAAAAGAATTAATTGTTTTGTACAGAAGAATGCATTCTTTTGTACAAGGATGCACAAATTAGTCTAGTAATTTTTTAAAATGTAAACCGGAGTTTAGCTAAACTCCGGGCTGATAATTACAATTTGCCTGAAGGTAATCAGAGAATTATCCGTATTTTTGCAAACATAAAAAGGTTTAATATGATAGAGACATTTCAAGCTGAGGACAGATCTATCTGGAGAAAGTGGCTGGAAAGCAATTTTCAAACACAAAGAGAGGTATGGCTTATCTTTCCGAATAAATTATCGGGCATAAAATCTGTGTCATATAATGATGCTGTTGAGGAAGCTTTATGTTTTGGATGGATTGATAGTACTGTAAGGTCTTATACAGAAACCAGCACAATACAACGCTATTCGGTCAGGAATCCTTCAAGTACCTATTCTCAATTGAATAAGGAGCGGATAGCATGGTTATACAAAAATAATCTGATTCATCCTCTGGTAGTGGATTCTATAAAAAACATCACCAATCAGGAATATACTTTTCCGGCAGATATTCTCAATGAACTAAAAAAAGATTCTGTTACGTGGGAGAACTATTGTCTATTCTCTGATTCATATAAGAGAATTCGCCTTGCATACATCGAAGCTGCCCGTAACAGGCCGGAGGAATTTAATAAACGATTGAACCACTTTATAAAAAAGACAAAGACTAATAAGTTAATTATAGCACGAGGGTCTGATAAATATTATTAATAGAGACCGGGCGAAAAGTCAAACGATGAAATTTTCATTAGCAAAAAACAATGAATTTAGTAGCAGATAGCAAATTTTAGTAGCAGATGATTTGTATCAAAAGTTTATCTGCCACCACCAAAAAGGCCTATAAACAGGGGGATTTATTCAATTTTAGTAGCAGGTAGCAGATGATTTTGTGTTTTTTATTTTCTAGAAAGAAAAAAAAGCCTGCCAGAAATTTCCAGCAGGCACTTACACAAACATTACTTACTTAACAACTGATATAACAACTTATCCAAATCTTCACCAAAAAGGTTTCTGGCAACGATAGTTCCTTTTGAATCTACCAGAACATTAGATGGGATCACTCTTATGCCATACTTGGTTACGGCATCACTCTGCCAGAACTTTAGTTCTGATACTTGTGTCCAGTCCAGATGATCATCGGCAATGGCCTTTATCCATTTATCTTTTGTTCTGTCTAATGAAACGCCCAGGATATCAAAACCTTTGTCTTTGTATTTATTGTAGACTTTTACTATTCCGGGATTCTCCTTTCTGCAACCGGGACACCAAGATGCCCAGAAATCAATAAGCAGATATCCTTTTCCAAGGCGGTTTGACAGGCTTACAGTTGTGCCTTCAGGGGTTTTTGCCGAGAATTCAGGAGCCTGCTTTCCCACAGCTACTTTATCCCATGTTTTAATCAGATTATTGAGAACCTGCACATAGTTTGTTTTCTGTAATGCCGGAGCAAGCAGTTTTATATTTGCTTGTATCTCGGCAGGTGTCAGTCTGTAGGAAAAATCTCTGTATAATGCGTAAACAGACACAATAGAAGAAGGATGTTGCTTAATAAACTGATCAATCTTCACATCTTCCTGCTGTTTATACTGAACAAAAAGAGCATGCTGAGCCGAACCATTTACCTGTGTATTTCTATACTGATCTACAGAATCAAGCTTTATTGTTACCTGATTATTATCCAGAAACAGCATGTAAGGACTATCTTTAGTGCCTAAAGAAATACCATAAACTTCGGGGAGCACTGCTTTTGTTGAGAAAGAGAATGTTCCTTTCTGTATGCTTGCCGAGTCAATAACAGTATAGTATTTATCTATAAACTTGTGCAGATACACTTTTCCTGTTGAAACTCCATTTGTTGTGCCACTAAGATGCAACGTACTTTTCTCTTGCGCATGTGCTAAAGTAAAGGCTAATGCTGCAATACCTAGTGCTAAAATTCTTCTTTTCATAAGCTATAAGTCGTTTTATAATAATCGGTTAAATATTGATCAATCCACTCGTCCAGTTTCTTAAGTTCTTCAGGCTTTACTCCTTCAGTTCTCCATTTGCTGATGTATTTCTGTGACTCGGCAATAACACGATTCTCTGCCGGATCAAGTGTCTGAAGGATTCCTTTGTTGTCTTTTGAAATTAACGCCGCTAAATTAAGATAATCTTCTCCTTCTCCACGGTCTATCGGGAACAATTTTTGCTTTAATCTGGATGCCCAGTCAAAAAGTGGTGCTGAAGCTTCGCCTTCCGAGGTCAGAATCTTTGGCAAATAGCCTTTGCTGTTTACCAGAATAGGAACGGCAACTGAAGTGAGCGGACAACCCAGCACTGACCAAAGTATAGTTTGCGATGCAGGTTCTTTGTCTTTTACTCCCTGAAATACCAGAACGGAAGTTGTGAGATAACGAGGAATAAAATCACGAAAAGGAACCAGTACTGCTTTATTCCCATCAGCCGGTATATTATTATATAAATCGACTCCGGTTAATCCATGTTTGAGGCTGCGCGATACTTCTTTCAGTATAAACTGATAAGAGATTTCTTTTTTCAGAGAAGCCTGATAAAATAGTTCCGAAGCTACATCAAAACGGGCCAGTCCTTTATCACGTGCCCGGTCTCCCGAGAAAGAGAAGTTGGTTCGGATTATGTATCCAAAAGGAGCTGCACTTTCGTCATTGGCATCATATTTCACATATTTCTTATCACTTGTTTCATAATAAGCCGCACCACCGTGAGCATCAATTACTCCAAAGTTGGAGCTGGCACGAATGGGGCGTGGCAGACTGTCGAGCAAGTGTTCAAAATCAGCTAATGAAGCACATGTTTGCAGAGCTAGTTTCATGATATAGCCATCGAGTCCTTTCTCGTCTCCGTCCAGTCCGGGATTCAGATTGTAGGATGCTGAATTGATGATGGCAAAGCCGGCACTGTTATGGCCGCCGAACACTCCTTTTTTACCAGAATCACGAGTGCTGACTACTGCCACATAAGTGTATTTACCATCTGTAAACGACTCAAATTTATTGTTCGGATCGTGAGTATCACGTTGTTTGAACAGCAAAGGACGACCATCGGCGGTAAATTTGCCTGAAATTACGGCTGTAGTACAAGCTTCTGCCTGCAGAATTCCTGCAAACAGAAGCAATATATAGACAACAAACTTCTTCATATTATTATAATGCTTTATTAGAGTTAGTCTCTGAATCCGGAAGAGGGAATATGTAATTTTCTGCTGCTGGTGCTACCGATGAAGACTGTAAGCTACTACTTCCTTTGGCCGGAATAGTTAATAAATCGCGTAACAAATCGTTTGATCGGAAGCCTTCACCCAATAACTCAATTCTGCGTTCCTGACGAATAGTTTCCAGCAATGCTGTATTTGTATTTTCTGAACTTGCAGGGAAAACAAAACCGGCATCCGAGCGATGATGTACTGCTTCAAGCAGGTTAATAGCCAATGCACTGTTATTTGTTCTCAAAGCAGCCTCAGCATAATTAAGCAACACTTCTGAATAACGGATTACAGGTATATAATCTATATACGGAGAAACCTTTGCATATTTCTTTAAATAATATTTGCCCGACTTCAGCTCTACCAGATTACGGCGTGCATCACTGGTTCCCCAAAGAGCAGAACCAAGTATGCCGGACGGATTCAGATAATATTCCCTGTTGGCATAATAGATATATGCGATGGCTGATTGCCCGCTATATGAATCGGAAGCAGTGGAAGGCATTGACAGGATAGACTCCGTAGATGTAAGGTTTGAGCCAAACAGAGATGTTACATCACTTTGCAAAGTATGTTTTACACCTGTTGCAGCCGAGAATGGTGCTACGGTTTGAGGTACAATCTTCTTAGCTTCGGTTATCACATTCTGGAAATCACCTTTATTGAGATATACTCTTGTTTTCAAGGCTATAGCTGTATTCTTGTGAGCCCGTGTTGTATTGAGCAATGAAGAAGAATAAGAATCCGGCAGATTAGCTTCTGCAAAATCAAGATCCGCAAGAATCTGTTTATACACTTCTTTCACTGTGCTACGTGCCAGATCATTATTTGCTGATGTGGTTTCCGGTTGCAAGCGAAGAGGTAGTCCTTTTGATGCTCCGTCATTTTCTGTATACGGACGGGCATAGATAGTAACAAGTGTATAGTAAGAAAGTGCTCTCACAAACTTAGCCTCAGCAATATATTGCGCTTTCAGAGCATCACTTATCACTCCGGTGCTTTCTGCCAGTCCATCAATAATAATATTCGCATCATTTATGGTGGCATAAGCTTGCTTCCAGGTATCATTAATATCATTGGAACCCGAAGTATAGGAATTGTTCCAGCTTTCGTAGGCTGTATATGAGTTCCCGGTTATATTGATAAAGTCTTCACCGCGCACATCAAGATACAGGTGAATGCGTCCGCCATAAAGACTTCCACCTTTCAAAGCTTTATACATTCCGTTAACCAAACCTTCTATACGGGCAGGAGTTTCAAATATACTTTTAGCATTTAATGAAGTAGCCGATTCAGTATTCAGTTCACTGTTGCAACCCGATACAGTCAGAGCTAAAGCGAGTATCACTCCCAGGAATGTGGATTTCTTATATATGTTATTTATTATTCGAATCATAATATACTGTTTTTATGTGATGTAATTAAAATCCTACATTAACTCCGAAGGTAAATGTGCGTCCACGTCCCAGTGAGTTACGCTCTACACCCGGAGTGGTGTTTGAATTACCATTAACCGATGATTCCGGATCTGTACCTGTATATCCTGTTATCAAAAAGGCATTGGATACCTGTGCATAGATTTTAGCGGAACTCAGATTTACTTTACTCAGCAGGTTAGCAGGAACTCTGTAAGCCAGCAACACATTTTGCAATCTCAGGAAGTCTGCTTTCTCCACATTGGCAGAGATTGGGAATGATGTACCATTGGAAATAATGTCATTATAAACCAGTCGGGGGATATCAGTCACCTGTCCCGGAGTGGTCCAGCGATCAAGAATTCCGGTATAGTTGTTATAGGAAGTCTGGTCGCGCAAGGTTGCCTTTGTACCATTCATCACATAATTTCCACCTGCATAGGTAAAGTTCAGAGTCAGATCCCAGTTCTTATATTTCAGGTTACTTACCAAACCTCCATACCATTTAGGAAGAGCGTTGCCCAATACATAATAATCAGATACTCCGATGGCAGGAGCTTTTGTTCCGTCAAGATAAGTCCAGTTACTTTCACCCGATGGCACTACAGCACTATACTGTACTTTTTCACCTTTACCATTAATAAATATTCTGCGACCATTTTCAGGATTTACCCCTGCTGTCTTTGCGCCAAACAGGCTACCTACAGAATAACCCACGCGAGTTACATTGTTTGCATTGGCAGAAGTATGTGTATATCCGATAATATCTGCATTGTTGCCAGCTAATTGGGTGACTTCATTCTTGATGCCTGTAAAGTTGAACGACACATCCCATGAGAACTTCTTCTTCTGAATTAAAGAGGCGTTCAAAGTCAGTTCCACTCCCCTATTATACATTGAACCTACATTGGTTAAAATAGAGTTACCCGGGATTCCTTTTGAAGGAGACTGAGGTGTATCCAGAATCAATCCATTCACATTATTATTAAAATAGGCAACTTCCACAGACAATCGCTTTTTCAATAATTCTGCGTTAAGTCCGATATTTGTCTGGTTACTGGTTTCCCAACTTAACAGAGGATTACCCGACTGGCTGATTGCCCAGGTAGATACTGATCCGTAAAGTGAAGAAGAGTATAAATCGAATGAACCAAAATCATCTGTCAGATTACCATTACCCACACGTCCCCAGCTGGCATTCAGTTTCAATTGATCAAACAACTTGCCTAAAGAGGATTTCCTGAAAAACTTCTCCTGAGAGATTACCCATCCACCGGATATACCACCAAAATTTCCGTATTTATGTCCCACGGCCAAAGCTGAGTTACCATCACGTCTTAGGTTAGCAGTGAAAAGATACTTGCCCTCAAAATCATAACTCAAACGAGAGAAATAAGAGTAAAAGGCTCTTTCACCTAAATAATTGCTGGCAGGAGAATAATTGGTCCATCCTCCCTGATAGTTTTCAAAAAAATCATCCGATGCTTTAGAAGCTTTTGCTCCCCATATACTTGTTTTGTATTTTTGTAAGTCGGTACCTAGCAAAGCAGATACATGGTGTTTATTATTAAATACCTGATCATAGTTCAAGGTATTGGTAAAAGTCTGGTTATCTCTCAAGGCAGATACATTTGTGGCAGAACCTCCGTCAGCATACCCCGAAGAACCAAATTTAGGACTTAAAAAACTAACAGTCTCTGTTTTCAAACGATCTATCGAATAAATGGTATTGAAATCCAGATGCTTCAACAGCTTAATATTTGCACTGATACCACCAATAAAACGGTCATTGTCAGATGTACTGCGACTATATTCAAACAAAGCCAACGGATTATATAAAGCAGAAGATGCTAAGTTGTTACCTGAACCCATCTTACCTGTGCTACTCAGATTATAGCTGCCATCGGCATTGTAAGGACTGATATTAGGAGCTGTGGAAATGGCCATACGGGCGGCACCAACCAGAAATTGTGATGAACCGGGTAAAGAACCAGAGCTGTTGGCTCTGTTGTTAGTTGTATTATATGATCCATTACCTTTAATTCTTAACCATTTATTTACTTCATGATCAATATTGAAACGGATCCCCTTACGTTGGAAATCATTATCCACAAGGAAGCCTTCCTGATTGGAGTAGTTGGCAGAAAAGTAGTAATTGGTTTTCTCTGTTCCTCCCGAAAGTGTTACCACATGATTATGAGAAACCGCAGTACGGTAAATATAATCGTACCAGTTTGTATCTACCAGTGAGCCATCGGCATTATATGAAGGGAAGAATAGCTTAGAGCTCACATTATCATTGTTTGCATTTCCGCTCAGAATCTTTGAATTCAGCACCGCTTCATTCTTTATATCAACATATTGCTGTGAGTTAAGCAATTTGGGTAAACGAACAGCATTTGTAATACCTACCCAGCCCTCATACGTTGTTTTTACTTTGCCAGCCTTGCCTCTTTTGGTGGTAATAAGCAGCACACCGGCAGCAGCACGTGAACCATAAATAGAAGTTGAAGCAGCATCTTTTAATACATCAATGGATTCTATATCCGAAGGGTTTATATCAGCTAAAGGGTTATTAGGAACATCCGTAGTGGTAGAAATATTTCCTGTGCTTACAGGAATACCGTCAATTACCACCAATGGATACGAACTCAACGAAATAGAGTTTACACCACGGATACGAATTACCGGAGGATTATTCAGCAAGCCGTTTGGTTCAGCTATGCTAACACCTGCAGCTCTTCCCGATAATGCCTGATCAAAACTCTGCACCGGCAGTTCCTTTATTATATCTCCATTAACATGAGCAGCTGCTCCCGAGAATGATTTCTTTGACTGAGTACCGTAACCCACAACCACCACTTCATTCAGACGATTTACATCTTCGGTCAGTGTAGCGTAAACAGGCTCTTCAGTATCATATACATCTATATCCTGAGTGCGGTATCCTACCAGACTTATTGATAAAGTAAGCGGAAGCTTCTTTGATGTTTTAAGTTCAAACTGACCATTGATATCAGTAGATACTCCCTTTGTTGTTGACTTGATTAATACAATGGCACCAATAATTGGTTCTTTGGTTCGCTCATCAACAACATGTCCTTTTATGGTTGTTTGTGCATTTACTAAACCTGAAGAACTAAGCAACAGAAGTGCAATAATAGAGACTATAGTCTTCCCTGTCAGGAATGAAAGTCTATCCCCGATTCTAAAAAATATATTTACCATAAGATATGCTTTATTTAGAAGTTATTTTGTTTTTGCAGATGATAAGTAATGATTATCTTCTATCTGCTTTCTTTGGGATGCAAGCACATCCTCTGTTGGTTTCAGAAAACCATAACTGTGATTGTGAGTTAATCCGTTGTTCAACACCCAGCTAATAAATTTCTGTACTTCCGGATTTACTGTACTTGAATAAAGAAAACCAAAGTTCTGAACCGGAATAAGATCAACCGACTGATTTTCCAGTAAAGCAATCACCTCGTCAATATTTTCAGATGCCAGAACTTTACGTTGCTCTTTCTTCATATCAAGCGGAAGCAAAGCAATATTATCCTTCAGTTTACGGGTATCAGTGTTAAATAGATAGTTCAGGGTGTTGAAGGTTATCCCCGTCTGATCTTTTTCTACTGCATTAATCAGGAAAAGATCATCTCCAGAAATCTTTTTACCCTTGATATCGGCCGTATTATGACCGAAATAAGTAGCAAATGTAACCGTTGCAGCAGATTTACTATTACCGGAATAGACCGTAGCCTTATTTGCTAATTTGGAGTCTTTCACATCATCTTCATAAACATCTTCTCTGAAAAAAAGCTCTTTCAGCTTCTTCTTACTGAGGTTTCTTTTGTTTAACTCAGCCAAACAGGAATTATTCTTACCGGCCACGGGAAGAAGAGCATATCTGCCAACATAAATCACTTGTTTGTCCGATTGTAAAGAGTCATTATATACCTGCACATTCAAATCAACCGCATCATTATCGGCATTTTTATCGGCCCACTTAATCTGAACCTGCGGATTTACTTTTTTATATTCGGTTATCCATTTTTGAACCAAAGGAGTTGTAAACTTTGCACCTTTAATGTAAATATCAGAAGTGTTCTTTTGTGCATGTAAGCTTGCTGTAGCTACCAAAGCTACTATCAATAATTGTATCCTGAAATTCTTCATACCTTAAAAATTTAATTGTAATACCTTAACTTACCTAATAACATCAATAATTATCTGCAACAACACATTCCCATAACTAAAGGAATAATTTCGTTTTTTCTGATTAAATACTTCATAACCTAATTTGTTCTATTTTACTTTTGCAAAGGTATTTGAAGTTGAGTTAAAGGACAATACCGCAGATGTGGCATTTTAGGGGGTATTATATAGCATAGATGTGGTATATAAAACAGAATGGGCAGTTGTGCACAAATGACTGTACACAACTGCCCATTAAAGTTGATCAACTGCTGTTACTACTTTTTTTCTATCTGAACAGCATATACATTTTCTTGTCCTTCAAAGTTAGCACGGAAGATGATCCATTTGTTATCTGGTGAGAAATGTACGTTGGGCTCAAGATGATAATTGTGATTTTTCATGTTCACAAGTTTGGTTGAAACCAGTTTATTTCCCTTCGGTTGGAACAGATAAATCCACTGACCATTGGGTGCTTTAGCTACAGAGGTTGAGCTTCCACCATCACCGGCCATAAGTGTTTCACCCCATGAGGTTGTGTAATGTACAGACCACTCATTGCGCTGCAATTCGTAACTGATCTCTTTATTTGTTTTCAAATCTGTTTTACCTACAAAGAACTTTTTGCCTCTGGGCTTCTGAAGATCAAAATAAATGGCATCCCCTTTGGAACCAAACCATTCGTGACCTGCTATCTCCATATCCATAGTACGCTTATGAATCAACTGCGGCTTTCCACCCTTGATAACATCAATGGTCCATATTCTGTCCACCTTATGCCATGGGCCTTCGTGACAAAACATTAGCAAATGTGGGTTAACCGGTGAAAATTGCATGTGATTGAGCCATTCATTTTCAGAATAAATTCGTTTCAACACTCCTGTTTTTGTGTCAATAACAAACAACGTACGTGGAAGTTTAGCCTCATATATCATGTTGAAAAATTCACTTTTTAAGGGATGTGCCTTAACAATCTCAGCCTCTTTAGGATTAGAGAACACTCCTGCCAGCAATGAGCCATCAGCATTTACCGTAGTAATGGCCGATCTTTCGTTTTCGGGGAACACAAAGATCAGCTTCTTCTTTCTTGTTTCTGTGTTTAAGGAAAACACGCTATCCTTTATCTGATAAAAGATTTCCCTGGTACGTGCACAAACTATTTCTGTCTTCACAGGTGATGATTCGTGAGTGAGCTGCTCAGTCTTCAGAGTATTCAGGTCAACCCAATACATCTGCAAATCTTTTGCATCGGTATTATAAATTTCCTGCCCCTTGATATTAGGTGTTTCTCCTTTTCTGGAGCCACCACAAAACACCATTTTATTGCCTATAAAAGGATTGTTATGGAAATAGAAACTCATATTAATACCATCTCTACGGGTTAGTTTAATCACTTTATGCCCTGTATCCTTGTCAATCCATTCGTTTGGCATGTGTTTCCCACCGGTTTCCATTACCGGTGTTTGTGCTTGCATGAGCTGCGCTACGGCAAATAATGCAATCCAGATAATACTTTTTTTCATTTGCTTTTATATGATATTAAATTTCTTATTCAGGCTGATTTTAAAGCCAAAGATAAGAATGTTATGTTAATCAGTTGTCTTTATAAAAGAAAATCCTCAGAAAGTAAAATACCTTCTGAGGATAAACCCAAACTTAACAAAATCTATTATTTATCTAATGCCGGCCATTGTCCATTGACAATAGGCACTTCTTTCAACTGTTTAGGATCAATCTTCATGTATTTAATCCGTTCGCGTCTCCAAGTGTAAATGGCATGAATATATCCATCATTACCTTGTATTATCGACGGATAAGAGTATTGACCGATAGGTGAATCTTCAAGAATCAGTGAAGCAAACCATTTCTTTCCATCTTTAGACACTGCAATATTCAACGGTGTACGTGCACCTTTTTTTGCTCCTTCAGGTGTTTTTACGTGATTATAAATCAATACCTGACGACCATCTTTCAATGTTACCGCGTCTGTGCCCGAGTTATTATTAGGCAGATCAATCAGTTTCATCTCGCTCCATGTCTCGCCTCCGTCTTTCGACCAAGCCTCAGCAATGGCACTGTTACGCGTACGGCAAAGAATCTGTAATGAACCATCTTTATGGAACAGAATACTTGGCTGAATGGCATTGATTGTTTTTCCATCATTGATAGGCTGAATCTCACTCCATGTTTTGCCTTTATCTTCGGTAGATTCAAAATGAACTTTCCATCCGTTGCCTTCTGTACTTGTTGGACAAACCAGCTTATTACCAATCATTACAGGCTTATTCTTAATAGGCCCAAGGATATTCTGAGGCAGTACTTCACGTTGCGTCCATGTTTTTCCTCCATCGAATGAACGGATCAGATAACCGGTCCAGTCGCCAACATTCTTTCCAATCTTATAGAATAGCAGAAGTTCGCCACCAGGTACCTGGAACAGCACCGGGTTATAACAAGCTTTACGCAAAGTATCGCTCATAATTCCATCGGCAACTTTTTGAGGAGCAGTCCAGCCTTCATTAGTTTTTCTGCAAACCCAGATACAAACATCTGGATTTCCTTCTTTAGTTCCTCCAAAGAATGAAGCAACTAATCCGGTAGGTGTATCTGCTATTGTAGCAGCATGAGCTTGTGGAAAAGAAGCTTTTTCATAAAGGAACTCATCTTCTACAATTCCTTTTCTCCATGCTCCAAGACCAACATTCATATCAACCGTAAATGTATACTCGCCCGAACCTACTTCCCAACGAGTAGAATTACCTTCTTTACCAAGGTATTTCACACCTTTTGCTTTGGATGCAGGAAGATCACCCTCTTTAATCATCGACTTCTCAGCAGGCAGATAAACAATTGCGCTACTGTTAGCCGGGATAGAAATATTCCAAACCAGATGTTTCAGGTTTTTCTTCCATTTACTTACCACTTTTCCGTAAGGAGTAACATAAGAAGCATCAACATCACTTAAATCCTGAATTTCAAAATTAGGTTTCATGATAATCTTCTTAAATCCAGCCTCACGTTCATCGGTTTTAATTCCCGCCATATTTTCATAAAAGAAAGGAATCAGGTCGCCAAGTAACATCACATGATTACCGGAATTCATCTTTGGACTGGCTGTATCTCCATTCCATAATTCCCAGATAGTGGTTGCTCCTTTCTTAACCATATATCCCCAGCTAGGATATGTGTCGTTAGAAGCCAATAAATAAGCCACGTCTGCACGCCCCATCTTGCATAACTCACGCATTATCCATTGCGAGCCAATCAATCCGGTACAGATATGTCCGTTATCTGCATTCATAACCTTATCAACAATCTGCTTGCTTACTTTGGCTACCAAATTATCAGGAACCATACCGAATGCAAGCGGAAGAAGATTGGATGTAGCTGAATTGTTTCCGTAAAACAAACTATCCGACTTGAAGAATTGCTTATTGAAAGCTAATTTTACTTTACCAGCTAATGCATTATATTCCTGAACATCTTCAGTTTTATTCTGCAACGCGGCAAACTTGCTCATCAAAGCAAGCATCTTATAATAATAAGCGGTAGCAATCAATTTTCCATCTGTCTGACGTTTAGGATCATTTGAATGAATCAGCTTTGGTGATTCGGGTGGAACACACCAATCGCCATATTCATCACGAGTCATAATATAATCGGCATTCAGATACTCTTTCTGCATGTGGTTCATCCATTTTTTCATTGCGTCATAGTTCTTCACTATCGGTTGGACATTGCCAAACTGTGAATAGATCATATCGGATGAAAGCAGAAAAACAGAGGGCCAAGTCATATTATCAGAATAATAGTTCCAATAAGCAGGTGCCACATCAGGGATGCAACCATCCTCACGCTGAGCATCACGAATATCGTCTATCCATTTGCTATATAATTGTCCGTTTTCAAAGACAAAACTTTCTCCTAAACAACCAACAGCACGGTCGCCCAACCATGGTTGGCGTTCATTCCGTTGGGGGCAGTCAATCGGCATTCCTTTGTAATTACTACGTATTCCCCAGAAAGCATTCTTGTAAATCTGGTTAATAATAGGGTCTGTGCAACTGAATGTGCTCAGATTTTCCATTTCATCACTCACCACTTCACCAACAAACTGGTCAACTGACGGTTTTCCCGGATAACCAGTTACTTCAACATAGCGGAAACCGTGGAAAACAAATCGTGGAGCCCATTCTTCCATACCGTTTCCTTTAAGGATATAAGTATCAGCCGCCTTTGCATCACGAAGATTTTCGACATAAAGTTCGCCGTTCTTTTGCAGTGTTTCGGCAAAACGTAAGCGAACAGTATCACCTGCTGAACCCTTCACTTTCATCCGAATCCAACCAGCCATATTTTGTCCCATGTCTAGGATGTATCTTTTTCCGGGAAGTTCTTTCACTGAAACGGGATGAATCTTGTCTACTACCTTCACTCCAGGGGTCATCTGAGCATGAAGTGTACCCGTAGGAACTGAAACACGCTCTGCCGGTAACCAGGAAGAATCATTAAATCCGGCTTCTGCCCATCCGGCAAATTCCTTACGGGCATCATATTCCTCACCGTCATACTCATTATTGCTGCGAATAGGCCCGTCGGGATTTATCTTCCAGGAACCATCACTGCCAACTGTATCTTTTGTACCGTCTGTATATTCCAGAACTAAAACAAGGCGCATTTTTGGATAGCCAAAATTAGGAATCTTATAAGGTTTATAGTTCTGACGCATAGTATAAAAACGTCCGTTACCAAGCGTTACTCCAAGTGCATTTACTTTTTCTTTCAATAATCCGGTTACGTCAAAACTATTATAAAGAATACTCTTTCTGTAATCAGTAGGTGCAGGTGCTAACACACGATCGCCAACTTTCTGACCATTCAGGTAAAGTTCATACAATCCCAGTCCGGCAATATGCACAGTAGCATGCGCAATCTTTTTCTTAACAGTAAATTCTTTGCGTAAGTAACGGGCAGATAAACGGGAAAACTGAGTTTCCGAATCCCAAGGAGAAGCTTTATCCATCCCAATCCACTGAGCTTTCCAGTCGTTCTGTGAAAACAATCCCATGCTCCATTGAGCAGGTTCACTCCAAAGAGTTTCCCCAACATTCGTTGTAACCTTTACTTTCCAGTAATACCGGCTATTGCTTTTCAAAGGTTTGCCGGCATAGGTCACCCATTGAGACTGGGCAGACTTAACAATGCCGGAGTTCCAGATATCTCCGTCACCGGCATTTAATGTCTGCAAAGAGGAAGCCACCAATATCTGATAAGAAAGTTGAGTAACTCCCCTATCCTGAGAAGAAATGTGCCAACTTATCCGAGGAGATTCTGTATCAATTCCAACAGGATTATTCAGCATCTCACAACGCAAGCCGTTAATGCTTACTCCAGCATAAGCCGCTACTTTCATGGAAAGCAGACAAACGAGCAATAATAAAGATATTTTCTTCGGCATTGTTATCTAATTAATTGTTATTTATTCCACTTTACCTGAGCATCAGGAAGTGATTTCCAATCTTGTTTCACGTACTCTTTAGAAGCATCGGTCACGATCAAAACCATATCATTACCAGCACGGTAACCACTGTCATTAATAAATTCGGTAACTTTGTTATCAAATTCACCTATATATTCCAACTGTCCGTTAACAGGGCTATACCACCATGCCTTTTTCTTTGCACCAGAGATTTTTGTCAAATCAATCTGAGCAGGACGGTTTGTATAGTTGTAAACCAACATGTAATCGTTTCCACGGGTAGCAATAATTCTTTCGTAACGTTCACCATTAGTTCCGGCAATAATAGATTGATCAGGAACTCTCTCAAAGTATGGGAATGTAAGCATCAGGTTCTTTAAATAGTTCATCTGATTCATTCCCGGATCTTTCAAAGCATCATACCAAGGTTTTGTTGCACCATAAGCTCCTCCTACTCCATTCTTCAACATCTGCATAATAGAGTTGTGTCCGTAAGTATGTCCGAATGAACCTGCAAAAACAGACCAGTAAGCATAACGGCGAATATCATTGGCTGTCCAGAGAGGTTGAGTTGTATCATGTAATCCCTGAGGTATTTCTTCATAAACAGGTTCGCCATCAATAGTAGGCTTCAAAGGCTTCATAGCAAAGCTTTTTTCTACATAACGCCAGTTGTCCTCTTCTGTGTTTTCCTGAATGGTATAATCTCCATCTCCAAGACGCTGACCGTAACGACGGTGACCAGATTGGAACATATTAAAGTCTAGCCAAGGTTCATTGTTAAACCAGATTGCAGAAGTTGTTCTTCCTCTTGGGTGAAAAGTCATCAGGTGATTCTCATCATTAGCCTTTATAGTCTTGGCAAGTGTAGTCCAAACAGTAGGCTTCACATCACCACGGATATCTCCTCCGATAAACCAGACAATATTAGGATTCTTTTTATAGCGATCAGCCAAGAACTTACCATAAGTCTGAGCGTCTTTTTCGCTGACAAGGCCTTTACTAACAGGAGTTCCCCAAAGACACACCATACCTACGTAAATACCTTTTTTCTCGGCTGTACGTACTATAAAATCTATATGATCCCAGTAGCCATATACACCTTTTTTATCTATATTTTTAAAATTAAAGCCATCAGGCAAAGCCCATTGACCATAAGTATTCATTTCAGGCATAGTATGCATCAACATTATCTGAACCATATTAAAGCCCTTCTTACTACATTGTTCAAGATAGTATTCCACTTCATCACGATCAAGACGTGCAGGCATAAGCCAGCCTGTATCACCTAACCAGAAGAACGGAGCACCGTTAGCCTGTTTCAGATAACGTCCACTTTCATCAACCATCAATTTCCCATTATTCCAGGGAATATAAGTCTTCTGTGCCTGAATGTTTCCACAGATTCCTAAAAGGAACAAACATGTCATTGCAATGACTTTGCTTCTTTTCATCATTATTGTTTATTTTTTATAGATTACGTATTCTTTTCCAGCTTTCGTATTCAAATCATACAGATAAGTATTCTTCATACTAAGTCCTGTAAGCTTCGTTGCATCCTTAACCAAAGGTGAGGGAACAGAAGGTACTGCATAAAGAGTATTTGGATTCTCGCCTTTTGCTTTTTTCAATCCTTTACCTTTCAACGGAGTAAGTGAACGCAAACGACAATTACCTCCCAAATGAGATTTGACAATAACCTTTTCAACTTCTCCATTCTTCCAACTGATACCGAGTTCAAAACCTCCACGGGCAATCAAACCATTGATGTGTCCTTCTTTCCATAAGGAAGGAAGAGCCGGGAGCAGATAAATGAAACCATCATAGCTTTGCATCAGCATTTCTGCAATACCAGCCGAGCAACCAAAATTGCCATCAATTTGGAAAGGTGGATGAGCATCGAACAAGTTTGGATAAGTTCCTCCCTTTTTCTTTTCATTACGAACCAGAGAAAGTTGATTTGTAATTAATTTATAAGCATGATCTCCATCGAGCAAACGTGCCCAGAAACAAACTTTCCAAGCCATAGACCAACCTGTGGAAGGATCTCCACGATGAATCAATGAAGTGCGGGCTGCCTGAAATAATTCAGGAGTGCGATAAGGAGATATCTGATTACTTGGAAATAGTCCATAAAGATGAGATGCATGACGATGAATATCCTGCGGGTCATCCCAATCGTTCATCCATTCCTGTAATTGTCCCCAACGGCCAACTTGCATTGGTGCCATTTCATTCAACCTTTGTTTCAGATGAGATGCAAAATCAGCATCCACACCAAGTAAACGGGAAGACGCTATGATCTCATTCCAAAGATCAAAGATAATCTGATTGTCCATTGTACAACCTGCAGCAGTTGTTGCTTCTCCGTTACTTCCTGCATGAACATTCTCAGGAGAGTTGGAAGGACAAACAACCAGCCAATTATGTGAAGGCTCCTTAACCATTGTCTGATCAAAGAATACAGCCGCACCTTTCATGATAGGATATATTTCTTTAAGGAACTTAATATCACCAGTATATAAGTAGTGCTCCCAAAGATGGCGGCAAAGCCATGCTCCACCAGAAGCCCACATGCCAGAAGGAGCTTTATCCACAGCACCTGTTACTCGCCAAATATCTGTATTGTGATGCAATACCCATCCGTCTGCACCATACATTATCTTTGCAGTTTCCTTTCCACTTTCAGAAACTTCCTTTACCATATTAAACAATGGCTGATTCAGTTCTGTCAGGTTGGTTACCTCTGATGGCCAATAGTTCATTTCTACATTAATGTTGCAGGTATACTTACTGTCCCAGGAAGGAAGAAGTTTATCATTCCATATACCCTGGAGATTTGCCGGCTGTCCACCCGGTTGGGATGAACAAATTAGCAAATATCTGCCAAACTGAAAATAGGTAGCAACCAAATTTGCATCATTTGTTTGCGCAAAGTTTTCTATGCGTTTATCTGTAGTAATACCAGTTTGTTTGTTTTCTCCCAAATAAAGAGAAACACGATCCATGTATTTTCTGAAGAATGAAACATGTTCTTTTAGTATGGTACTATAATCTCTTGTAAGTGCTTTCTCCAAAAAACTTTTTGCACGCTCAACTGAATTACCGGAAATATCTTTGTAGTTCACAAAATTTGTTCCAATTGAAACGTAAAGTATTGCTTCATCTGCTCCCTCTACAGAAAGTGTTCCGTCTTTATACTGCACCTTTCCATTTACGGCCTTTACTGACAAACGACCTTGAAATTCAACTTTACCTTTCAGACCTTCATGCCATGAGGAAACACCGGAAAGAGTTACGCAATTATTTTCTGTATCAACAACCACATCCTGATGAGGAGAAGTGAAGAATGCATTGAAAGTAATCTTCTTTGCAGCATCTGCTGTAAGTTTTATCATCACAACCTGATCAGGAAAAGAAGTGATCATTTCCCTGCGATAACGGACACCGTCCACTTTATAGGCTACAAGCGCACGAGCCGAATCAAGACTCAGCTCACGGTAATAATCTGTGTAGCGGGCATGTCCGGGAAAAGCAATACGTAAATCACCAAAAGTCTGGTAAGGCATTCCGGAATTTGTATTTGCCATCACCTTTTCTGTAGCCAAAGTCTGAGCTTCCAGGTATTTTCCGGCAAAGACCAGTTCCCGTACTTTAGGAATATTAGCCAATGCTTCAGGATTAGCATTATTATTGGGACGTCCGGCCCATATAGTCTCTTCATTGAGTTGGATCTGTTCTACAGAAGGATTACCAAAAACCATGGCACCTAAACGTCCATTACCTAATGGTAAAGCTTCAGTCCATACAGAAGCCGGTTTATCATACCACAATTTATACTCGCCAGCTGTTACTTTAAAAGGCAGCAACAAGAATGATGCAGATATAAAATAAACTAACTTACGGAGTATTATATTCATGTTATTCATCTTTTAAATATTAAGATTGGAGATAAGAACTACTTCTTCAAACTATTCAGAAGTTTTTCCAACTCTTCAAAAGAGCGCATTGCATTCTTTGGAAGTTTTTCTCCTTTGTCTCCAAAACTAAACATATTCTCTTTAGGTTCTATAGTTACTTTGCTTTCATCAAGCATTGATTTTTTCAGCTTGAATGCATCAGCAAAGAAGTCATAAACAGCATTTCTTTTATTTGGACCAAAATCATGTCCTTCGGCAGGCAAATGAACATTTGTTACTTTATCTGCTGCACCATAAAAGTCATAGATATGCTTGATATATGGAAGTTCAAGAGTTGGTACAGTACTAGTCCAGTCTTGTCCGTCGGAAACAATCAACATTGGCTTCGGAGCATTTGTGGCGGCTAATTCAGCAGCAACCGTTCCTCCACAAGAATAAAAGATTGGTAGTCCGCTTTCACAAGGACATCCACCATCAAAGTGAGATGACAAACTTACTACCGGACAAAGAGCTGTGTATCGCTGATCAAGAACAGAAAGCAGAACTGTTTGAGAACCACCTCCGGAACCGCCATTCACACCGATTCTTTTCTTATCAACGTCTTTACGGTTATACATGAAATCAAGAATACTAATTCCATTTAAAGCCTGAATAACCTGAGCTGCACTTTTTTTGTGAGCCTCTTCCGGGAATTGCAACATAGATTCACCCCATGCAAAAAGATCATAATCTACACAAATGGCACCCATACGGGCAAGTGTAGCCATACGTTGTTGCTGATCTTTCCTATATCTGCCATCTAAGAAATGTCCGTTTGGACAAACGATTAACGGGATCTTTCCTTTTATAACCGGTTTATAGATAGAGCCACAAACATAAAGTCCGGGAAGAGTTTCAAGCGAGAAGTTTTGCACTGTATAACCATTATAGACTCTTTGCTTTGAGATAACAGGTTTAGCATTCACTCTTGCCTTCAAAAGAAGATCAAGACCTAAACGTTCTCTGACTTCCTTGCGTAAACACTCTTTTCTTTTGTTCCATTGTACAGAATCAGAATAAAGAGAACTTAGATAATGAAGCATCTTCACTCCATCTTCATCAGTACGACGGGCATATTCATAATTCTTAATTTTATAAAAGTTGCCTTCCTGCTTCACAAACTTATAATCAAATGGAGCAAGCACATTGCTCAGAGTCTCTTCAAGAGAGTATGGACGAATGCGTGAATCAGCATAATCAAGCATCTTTCCATCCACAACGACTTCTGTCCATTTAAGGCGGACATTAAATTGTTTTGAAATATCTGTCAAAACCTCTTTAAGTGGTCTCTGATATTTATGATCTGAATCCTGCTGTGCAAAAAGAGTACTCCCCGAAAGAGCTAATGCAGCAGACAGTATGACTACTTTTATATTCATGTTATTATTTCTTTTAACCCAAAAGGTTGGTATTATTCTTTTATGATCAGGTTTTCTTTAGTATATACACTTCCTTTGTCAACAACAGAAGGCAGACGGTTGAAGTAATTATGCATCAGAATCACATTTTTATTGTCCCCTTCAAGAAAGAGAAAAGACTTACTTCCTGCCTGTGGATAACATCCCTGGATAAGGCAATCTTTAGAATCTGAGATCTTAAGTAAAGAAGCCTCTGCATTGGGAGTTCCAGATTTTATAGTATTCAATTCCAGATTTTCCACATGAGAGAACTTAAAGGCAGGACCTTTCTTTGCATCAATACGCACATTGTTGAGTTCCAGATTCTTCACCAGATTTGCTTCTATCCCCGATTCAGACTGAATATTTATATTATTCAGTGTTACATCACTTATAGGCATTTCTTCTATTCCCAATATACTGACGGCGCTATTAACCTTTGTACCTGTGAGGTTAGAGATATGGATATTGCGAAAAACAGGTGTACGGTCTGAAACCGGTTCCTGGTCCATCTTGCTATAGAACAAGCTCAGAACAATAGCCTCTTTCTTAATGTCCTTCATCACAATGTTATCAACACGTATCTCTTCAACAATACCTCCGCGTCCACGGGTAGACTTTATACGAATACCTCTGTCTGTTCCATCAAAAACACAATTAGAGATTGTAACCTTTCGCACATCACCACTCATTTCACTACCAATTACCACACCTCCATGACCAGCAAGCATAGTGCAATTTGTAATGGTAATATTCTCGCAAGGTACACCCAGCTGACGAGCCTGTAAATCTCTTCCCGATTTAAGAGTAATACAATCATCCCCTACCGAGATATGGCAATCTGATATATGTACGTTCTTACAAGATGACGGATTAATGCCATCCGTATTAGGTGACTGAGGATTATTTATCGTGATTCCCTTAATACTTACATTCTCACAAAACTCAGGATTAACTGTCCAAAAGGGAGAATTTATGATTTTTATTCCTTCAATCTTTATATTCTTACAACGGATAGGCTGAATAAATGAAGGACGGAAGAAACGACGATCAAGCACTTCTTTATAATCGGCATTAGTCACATTATAAAGATTGAGATCTTTGTTTGCCTTGTCCCACATAGGCTGGTATTTATTCAAATCTTTAATTCCGTTCTTTTGAAGATCAACCATTACGCGGAAAAACTCAGTCCACCATTTCTTACCCTGACCATCAATTGTACCTTCACCTTTAATGGTTATATCATGCTGATCGACCGCATAAAATAAAGGAGAGAAGCTTTTCATCATTACGCCCTCATACCTCATATCCACAAAAGGAAGATAATCATCAAAATTATCAGAGAACAATAATGTAGCTCCAGCCTCCAGTTCAATAGTAATATTACTCTTCAGCTTGACTGCCCCGGTAAGATACTTGCCGGAAGAAAAGAATAAAGTTCCTCCTCCTTTGGCAGAAAGTCTGTCTATTGTTTTATTAATTAATTCAGTGTTCAGCTTCGTTCCATCTGCTTTAGCACCGGCTTTAATCATATCCACTCTTTCAGCATGAACCAGAGTTCCACACAGAAATACTAAACAAAAGGCTAAAACAAGTTGCTTTATTCTCATTTCTATCAGTAAAAGGTTATTAAATTTTCACAGTAAACGTTTGTTTACCGCTTTCCATAACATGCTTCTCCTTGTTAGGAAGAATAATTGTGGCCGAACAGTTTACTGGAACTTCAACATTCATGGTAAAGATTCCATTTTCAACTTTCCAGTTCACAGACACTTTCCCGTAAAGAGTGTTATAAGAAGCAGAAACATATTTAAGATCACCCACTACCTGCGGGTTAATTACCAACTTTTGAAAACCAGGTTCGCTAGGAACCGGTTGTATACCTGCCAACCATGCATAGAACCATTCATCAATCTGCCCCATCATAAAATGGTTCCATGAAGTTCCTTCTCTTGGATCCCATTGTTCAGTAAGAGTGGTTGCGCCAAACTTAACCTGAAATCCATAACCCGGAGCATCTTCATGATTATTCATCTTGTACATCACCTCGTTCAGACCATTTCTTGCAAGAGTCTGGAAAAGGTAACGATTACCAACGTCACCGGTTGTAAGACGATTACCATGTGCCTTAATATCTTTAACCAGATTTGCCAGAACATCAGCCTTATACTGTGGTTCTACAATATCAAGGAACAAAGGAATAGCATTGGAACACTGACTACCATTGCCATATTGACGGGTATTTACATTGAAGAACTTATCGTTATATGCCTTTTTAACCTCCTTGGCTAACTTAGCATAATAAGCTTCATCTGCTTTATTTCCAACCATACCAGCAGCTTTGCTTAGGAGTTGAATGTCCCACAAATAGTGAGCACTGGCAACCAAAGGAACAGGTGTATTACGAGAAAAACCAGCTTTCTTACCATCGTAATCATACCAATCGCCCAGTCCATGAGAAACAATGTGATTATCGGCACGTGATGTGAGATAATCCACATAACGTTTCATGGTGGGATAATATTTTATGATAAGAGAATTGTCTCCATAATAGTCATAATACATCCATGGAAGAATAACCGATGCACTACCCCATTCCGGAGAATCCTGAAAATCGCCTTCAAATTCCACATACTCTGGTGCAATGCTAGGAACCAAACCATTTGAATGCTGAGCATCACACATGTCCTGCATTATTTTAGGAATGAACTTAGTCAGGTTGTAGTTAAAGAATAAGCCAGGGCCGTTAAGATGAGTTTCTTCCAGCCAGCCTAACTTCTCTCTGTGAGGGCAATCAGTAAATACTCCCTGCATGTTACTTCTCATCGCCATGCAAATAATGCGATGAGCATCATTGAATATTTTGTTTGAACATTTAAACTCACCAGCATCTTCAGCTGAATTATAAACGAAACAAGACTGTATCTTTTTGATCAAAGGCAGATTTTTATTGGCTTTATATCCTTTAAAGCAAGCACCTTCTACCTGAATATATCTGAATCCGTAATATGAGAAGCGAGGATGCCAGTATTCATCTCCTCCACCCTTAAGAGTGTATTCATAATAATGTTGACTGCCAGTATTCTTCTGGCTGACAGTTCCATCGGGATTCAGTGATTCACCTACGGTAAGACGAACTGTAGTTCCTCTTTTACCATTTACGGTGATTTCAGGGAAACCGGACAAGTTTTGTCCCATGTCCAATACATATTTATCAGAAAGCTTATTGACGCTTTTTACACCGTAATGCTCCATAATCTTTATCGGAGCAGCTTGTTGTGGACGAAGTTCTCCTTTCGGAGCACTCTGAACAACTACCGGATGCCAACGACTATCATTGAAACCAGATTCGTTCCAGCCTTTTTGTTCCAGGCAAGCATTATAATCTTCTCCACCATAAATACTATTGAATATAATTGGGCTGAAAGAATATTTCCAGTCGGCACCCGAAATAATCTCTTTTGTTGTGCCATCAGAATAGCTAACTACCATTTTAAAGAACAACGTTGGAGGACCAAAACTAATCTGCAGTTTGCGGTAACGCCCACCGCCCTGTATATTATAGAAACCATTTCCTAACAATATACCTATTGCATTGGCGCCCTTTCTTAAATTAGCAGTAACATCGTAAACATTATAATAAACTGTTTTATCATAATCACTGATTAAAGGAGTAAACTCACTATCCCCAATCTTCTTTCCATTCAAAGAAAACTCATAAAGACCCAGTCCACAAACATAAGCAGTGGCCTGAGTTATCTTTTTATCAGCAGTAAATGAACGACGCAAATAAACACTCTTGCTGGAAGCTGAATCAATAGCTCCCCATAAGGCTTTATTCTCTGGTTTCTTTAATACGGTAGAATGGAAATGTCTGCCAGAAGGCAAGTTTGCTTTTTCACGGGATATAAATCCAATCCATTTTGCATTAAGAAAAGCCGCAGAAGGAACCAAACGGAATTCCGTTTTCCTGCTCCATGATGATGGTTTGTTATTCTCATCCCAAACCATCACACGCCATGTATATTTTACGGCACGCTCTATTTTTTTAGAACCGGAATAAGAAACTAGCTGGCTTTTATTGGAAATAACTTTTCCAGAACTCCATACCAATTCATTTTTCCCATTATCAACATTATAAAGCTCTATAGCATAAGCCGACTGACGCGTATCGTTTACTTTCGATTGCATTTGCCATCCAAAGCGTGGGTGTTCAGTATCAATTGTCAAAGGAGACTCAGAAAGTTCACAAGTCATCTTTGTTACTTCAATACCTCTCACAAAAGAAGGACAGATAGCTATAATAAGACAGAATAATATGATAATCCGGTTTTTCATAGATACACCATTATTAAAACTACAATACATTCTCACAAACAATCTTCTTCAAGCTGTCTGATTTTGCAACCTCTTTACCGTTGACAAATATACGAAATCCTTTTCCAAGATGGTATTTACTACCGTCTTTATCCCAGATAATAGTCAGATTCTTACCATGATACAATACATTATCCAGACAGAACCAATTCCATTTTCCTTCCGGAATCAAAGGATTCACTTCTATTGTGTTATCCGTACGAGGACGAAGACCAACCAATCCGGTAATAACCAAATCATTAAAAGTTGAATGATTATAATAACGACTTCTTTCCTGGTCTCCTTTCAGCCAAGTACCTGTTACCTCATCAAGATATTCACCTACATAAGGACGGCCACGGTGATACTGAGATTCCACATAAAGTTCCATCAAATGGAAATATGTACTATCATTCAATACTGTTTGCTTGTAATTGTTCATGAAGTTAGCCATTGCAGTCATGGTCTGAGCTGTAGCGAAAGGCCAGATAGCACCGTCCCATTCGCACTTGCAACATCCGGCCATGCGGAATAACGGGTGACGACGTTCTGCAGTAGTTAGTCCGTAAGGAGCAAGGAACCCACCTTCTTCGGTAACTTGTTTCCAAGCCAAATCATATTTATTAGCATCCGGAAGATTAAAGTACCATGGCAAATAACCAATAGCTTCACGTACATTAGCTAATGAATCTTTACGATATGTTTCAAAGAATCCGTGTTTCACATTCCACAATCTATTTTGAACCAAGTTCTTGATAGTATCAGCTTTGTGCTCATAAAGTGCGGCTTCTTCTTTCTTTCCTGCAAGCAAAGCCATTTGAGATAATGCATGGGCATTACCATACATATAGCTGTTAATTGTAGGACGCGCATATTTTTTCTTTCTTCCGCCACTGATAGATTCTTCCATTCCATCCTGCACATCACCTTGCCAGAATAATCCGGAAGACAAGCGGTTGGTACTTTCCCTACGTTTGTATTCGCTTTCCAGATCAGGAAGCATGTTAAGCATATATTCTTTATTACCATTCACCTTATAACGGTTGAATATTGCATCTGCTGCCCATGAGCTGAATGTACCAAGCTTTTTCATTGGCTGACCGCCGTTTCCACGGAACCATACGTGAATATACTGATCAAGATACTTCTGATCGCGCAACCAACGTGATTCATAGATGTGATGACCAAAAGCAGAAGCAATCAGATTATATTGATCAGCATAAGTACGAGGTATAAGAAACTCTGTAAAAGCATAACCAACAGGAGTTTGTTTCAAATGCTTACGCAAAGTCCACCAACGGTAGTAGTACATCTCTTCGAAATTCTTCTGAGGACATTCAAACAATGGAACATTTTCTTTCATCCATTCACTAGCCTGAGCATTTGGAACAGCCTGAGCAATGTTCTCATCTTCCATTCCGTTGAAATAGTCTACGTAATGACTGAACTTATCATAATTCAGAACAAGTGAAGTTTTAGGATCAACTGCTGTTGTTCTTAAATCCCTAATATAGTATGTTGCCATTGGATCTTCAGCACCAGCGTTTGGCAAATCATAATCCTGGTCGGCAGGGGTTTCCGGAGTAGGGAAATTACGGGGAGCACCTGTACGGAACACAACCCGTTCTATAGAATGTACCGGAGCGAAGAACATACGCACCCCTACCCGTTTGCCATCAACAGTAATAGTAATGCTACGGTTGGCAACAGATAAAATAGCTTTCACATCATATACCTTACCAGCTTCGTATTTCATCATATTTGAGAAACGAGAACCACCTTTTGCACGGAAAGAACCATCAGAAGTAAGATCAAGACGAGAGCAGGCAATGCCATTTTCATCAAGGAACTCTATCTGAAGTGTGCCTTTATCCACCTGATCGGCCATCATTTTAAACGAGACTTCCAGTTCTGAAGTAGCAGGAATCTTACGTTCAACTTTAGCGAAATCAAAAGGATCTTTATCTTTTAAAGTAAGCCAGTTAGCTCCGTTCTTATTTTCAAGAGAAACAGGAGCCCAGATTGGAGAATAGATGTTCCATTCTTTCAGTTCATTGATTGATTTATATTTATCAAAGTTATCGTCGGCCTGAGTCAATGCATTTTGTCTGATAGGAACCTGAA
Organism: uncultured Bacteroides sp.; assembly: GCF_963676325.1. Taxonomy (NCBI): domain Bacteria; kingdom Pseudomonadati; phylum Bacteroidota; class Bacteroidia; order Bacteroidales; family Bacteroidaceae; genus Bacteroides; species uncultured Bacteroides sp. The sequence goes on along the minus strand of NZ_OY781099.1, from coordinate 992,484 downwards.
TACGCGATACCCATATATCCTCTTTGTTCATGCTATATCCCACCCACAAATTGCCATCGGCAGGAATACCGTTACCTTCCTGAATACCACGAACATACTGCGGACCGTAAGATTTATAGTTTCCGCCGTAGCGCATTGGAGTAATTTCACCCTGAATAAGATTAAGAGTTGTATATTCCAAACCATCAATACTTGTAGAGATAGCAAGCGGCCAACGGAATTCTGAAGGATTGTATACTGTGGCATAAGTACCATCAGTCAGTCTTTGTCCCCAGATCTTAGCGTTACTGTTCACAAAACCTTTTGCACGTTCAACCGGTTCGAGCCAGGTATTTCCGCCATCCTTACTGATTGACGTAAGTGCGTGTTTCCACAAACAGGCAATATTGCCATCTGACAAATGATAATAGCAGAATGCTTTATATTCTTTCTTTAATGGGATAATTGGATCTTTACGATCAGACTCTTCTACCCATTGCATACGGTAAAGAGGGTTATCAAGAATTTCCTGACAAGCAGTTACAAACTTTTTATCCTTACTTTTTGTAAAGTATGGATAGTCTGTATTTGTTTCGTTAAAGGCATGATTGTAATGTATAAAATATATTGGTCCGAATGAACCGTCTTTTTTGATTTCTCTGACCACACGGCCAATACCGTTACCATCGTTAGGATCATCTTTATTATCCAATGCTACGCCGTAAAAGCCCATTGCAATAAGCTTGGCCGACTTTGAAACATAAAAGCCAACACGTTGGTGCATAATGGCAATCAGATTCTTTGCCACACCCGGATAGTCAGGTTTTGTATATCCATCAGGAACATGATATGGAGGAAAAAGAACCACCGGATTTGTCCAGTGATATCCGTCCTTTGAAGTCATCAAAAGAGTTCTGGAAGAAGGCACATGCTCATCTTTCGGATCGGAAAGATAGTGCATAAAGAACTTACCTTGCCAGTAAGCCATCATTGGCTGATGGTTATATGTCCAGCCATCGCCGTTGGAAATATCCGGATGCTCACGATTGGCACGCATCACCTGAATGTTATGTACTCCTACTACCGGAGAAAGCTGACCGTCATGATATGCAGGATTGGAAAGTTCTGTTCCTGTATAATGAATCTTATTTTGTGCAACAGCAGTAGTTGAGAGTGCGGACACTGCAACCACTGAACCAAGTAATTGAATAAACTTATTCATTTTTGCCTTATAATATGATTAATTTCTTTTATTCTAAAATTGTTATTTCTGAGCCTTCAGTAATCTCTTGAGATCTGAATACGGTATTTTCACAATAGTGCCGTGTTTGTGTCCCACAGGCATTTTAAGTTCATCTGTTTTATTCTGAAAATGAATAAAATCACGAGTCTTCATTGCACCGAATATTTTTCGCTCATACACATCAAAGTATATATAATAGTCGTCTCCAACCTTAGCGGTGGTAGGACCTTCAACAAAACTTTCCGTAAAAGGAACCGATGCAGGAGTATAAGGACCTGTTGGCGACTTAGCAAAAGCAACTTTCAGGTTTCTCATGGCACGGGTATTATCTTTCATAACCAAAACATAATCCTGATCTCCGCGTTTCACTATCGTAGCATCAATCACACTAAAGCCCGGATCATAAAACAATTTGGTTTCGGATATGGTTTTAAAATCTTTGGTTGTGATATAATAAAGGCGGTGATTGTTATTTTCATCTTCAACGCCTCTTGCAAAACGGTTAGGTACGCACGATGCCCAGACTACAACAAACTCTTTCTTCACGTCATCATAAAAAACTTCGGGCGCCCACACATTTACGGTAGTAGGTTCTTTTGCCATCACTGGAATTTTCTGTTCTTCTGACCAGTGTATTAAATCTTTTGAGCTTGCATAGCCAAAGCCATTATCCCCTTTCCAGCTTGAAGTCCACACCAAATGGTAAGTACCGTCAGGAGTACGGGTTATAGAAGGATCGCGCATAACTTTCTGAGTTCCCACTTCCGGTTTTAGCCATGTACCGGAAATACTGTCCCAATGAATTCCATCTTCGCTGTATATATAACGAAGTCCGTCAGTTGCAGGCTCATGGAATGAGGTTGATAGATATACTTCTGGATTAATTGTTTTACAAGAAAGTAAAAACAATAAAGACAATAAAATGCCAGATTTAATTATGCTTGCCATATCAGGGATTATCACTTTAGTAAATTATGTACAATGAGATATAAAAAAGACGCTGTAACAGCTTATTTGTACTCAATAAGTATTATTTATAAAGCTTGCACCTGAAATTTATTGCCCAATAATTCCAGGTTTATTGGCCTATGATTTTAATTTATTGGAGAATAAAATTAAATTATTGGCCAATAAAAAATCCCCGGTTATCGTTGTTTCAGATAACCGGGGATTTATATATATTGAAATTCACTAACTACTGCTTAATACCTCTTGCTTTAAGACGTTCAGCCCATCCGGCTCTTTCCTTAACCAAATCATATCCTCTTTTAGAAAGATAGTTATTGATACGGCCTTTATATTTGCCAAATGCCTCGTGCTTCTTGTTAGAATTCTCAGCATCCATAGCAAACTCGCGAGCCTCAGTAAGCCATGCAAGAATCTGCTTCTTTTCATCTTTCTTCAATGAAGGAATCATATCCAAAGTTGCATCATAAGTTACCTTTACAACGCCAAATGTCATACCGTCTTTTACAGCTTCGATCTGTATTTCGTTCAGAAACATGGAAAGATCTGAAGAAAAGGCAAAATGAGAGCGGTAAAGTGTTGCATCTTTTTCGTGATCGATAGCAGAAAGAGCATCGTTCTTTTGTGAACCAGCCACACCTGAATCTTTCACTTTCTTCACTGCAGCATCTCTCTTTGCATAAATATCATTCAACAGAAAATATCTGTTTGCAATTATATTACGAACATCAAGCGCAGCAGACTTATCCTTCAGCTTTAACTTATCGACAATCTTCTGTGAGCGTCCTTTTATAGACTCCACATATTTAGAATCGCGGTTAAGTGAATCAAGTTCTGTTGCAAAAGCGGTACTTGCGAACAAGAAGAATAAAACAGCTAAGTGCAAAAATTTCATTTTATTATTTCTCATAATTGGCTATTAATTACATCAAAGAACTTTTCTTTGCTAATGTGTCATAGTTATTAGCAGCGTTTGTCCAGTCAACTTTTGTTTTGGTATCGATACCATTGATGTATTTTTCAATGTTTGTATAACCATCACCAGTGCAATCCTTGTTAGCATCAGAAGGATCGTTAGGATTCAAACCGTTTGCTTTTTCCCATGCATCTGGCATACCATCATTATCACTGTCTTTGTATGCTTTTCCTTTATATTCAGGATATCCACCAACTTGTTTGAGATCTGTGATGATACCTTTCTTATAAGAATCTTTTGGTAAACGACGATATTTAAACTGATAGAAAGATTCAGGATCTAATCCTTCTTTGTAATAAGCCTTCCCTGTTTTTACTTCTTCAATAATACGTTGGTCAACGATATCTCTTTTAGGAAGAGTTGCACCAACATTTTCCATTACAAAGTTATAAGCTTCTTTTGCAGACATAATTGGGAATGCAGGCATTGGGAATGGTTCGTTCCATTTCATACTTGCTGTATAGCCATCGGTATTAGGTTGTTCTTCAACCTGTACACCACCGTCCCAGTTGTCTTTAGTAACTTTTTCATTACCTTCCATAACGTTACCGTTACAGTATACGCGACCAAATACAAAGTATCCTAATTTGCTACGACCAGCTTCTGGTTTCACAAAACGATGACCTACAGGAGTATCTTTTGGAGTTAACGGACCTGGTTTGTAATAGTTATTAATGATATTATACAATGCTGTATAATCACCACCATCAACAGAACGGTGCACCCAGTTGTAAATTACATTATTTGCAAAGTTAAAGATACCATTCCAACCAATTGATGGGTTACGACCTGCGTTGCTAGCCCAAAGGTTACGCATGAAAGAACAGTTTTCACCACCAAGAGTACTACCAAATGCATGGTTATAAGTATCAAGTGACTTAGCAGAAATAGTATTCTGAATTGTTACGTTTACAGTAGGCAATTTAAGATCGTTATATCCTTTACCTGGATTAAACATGTGACGGTAGAAAGAGATATTTTCATCCAATCCATAAGTACAAGAACAGTGGTCAATCATGATGTTACCAACAGGGTTACCACCAAATGAGTCATCGCGACGACCTACCCAGGTTTCTCCACGACGGAAGCGCATGTGACGTACAACCACATCGTGAGTATTTACCCAAAATGATTCACCAGCTAAACATACACCATCACCAGGAGCAGTTTGTCCTGCAATAGTAATATAAGGAGCACGAACAATAATAGGAGTCTTAATGCGGATAATACCAGAAACATTAAATACTACAATACGAGCACCACCTTGTTCACAAGCATCACGCAAAGAACCAGGACCACGGTCATTAAGGTTTGTTACTGTAATTACTTTACCTCCACGGCCACCAAAAGTATATGCACCGCCACCCATTGCACCAGGGAAAGAAGGAATCTTTGCCTGTGGAAGATCTGTTGGACGAGCTGCCCATGGAATGTATGGACGTCCGTGTTCTGATTCCTCTTTAACAGTAGGATAAGCTTTTTCCCATGCAGCATCTGAAGACGCTTGTTCCTCTGCCATCATTTTATCAGCTGCTTCCTTAACGTCCTTAGGTACATCAGGATACTGAGCCTTAACTTGTGAGAATGGTGCCATAAGTGCCACCATGCACATTACCAATAATAATTTCTTTTTCATTTATTCGTTATTTAAGAACTTACTTATAACTATAAGACAAATTTAAAGGCTTTTTGTAATCACTAACAAGTAATTTTGAACAAAAAAAAACACTTCCACAAGGAATTTACCTTGGGAAGTGTTTCATTTTTATATCAGAATTCTAAAATTTCTCTTTTCTGAAATTCTAATTCTATTTCTGGTAATCAAAAGTACCTTGAGCATTATTAGCATCTAACCATCCTATAGTTTGTTCCAACCATGAATTTGCAGTTAAAGCAGTTCTGTGGATACCCCATATATAATAACGTTGTTTCCAACCAATCTTTAACGCTTTACCCAAACCATCATTATCCATAGGAGTAGCAGGATCTTTAAGAACAAAATTCTGTTCGTAGAAAGTAGCTAAATCCTGTAAACTTTGAGCAAAGACAGCTGGAGTAGCATCTGGATCAACAGATATAGTACTACGAGCAGAAGCTAATGGGTCAGTGTTACTAGTAAGAGTAGTTTTATATTCAAGATAATGTCCTGTACGACTTGTACCGTTAATAGGGCTAATACCCAATTTAGCACAAGTAGTATTGTTTGCAGAAGCATCATCATTGTATAACATCCAACGTTGAATATCCATAGTACGTTTACCTTCATATGCTAATTCAACTCTACGTTCGTAAAGACAAGCTTCAATTGCAGCATATTTATCAGCAAGTGTTCCAATACCATAGTTATTTGCAGAAGGAATACCTACACGTTTACGGATTAAGCTTAAATATTCCAAACATTTAGTTACATTGTTTGTAGCTGCATAGCATTCAGCAATATTCAGAAGCAATTCTGCATAACGATATTCAAAGATATCAGTACCTGAATAATCAAAAACATTATCCATAGCTGTATTAGTCATCTTTCGAACAAATGCAGGACTGTTTACATCATTATTATCACTATAACCGAATGCAGTTTTACCTGATGCGGTATATTGCCAGCGATAGCCCCAAACTGTTGCGGTAGGATTACTTTTATATCCCCATTTACAACCAGAGAAAGCAAATGTACGATAGAAACGAGGATCACGATTCAAGAAAAACTTGAAATCATTATAACCATTTGCCACTGTTGGACGTGAACCGTCTGCCATAGGGAATAAGTCGATCATTTCTTTTGGAGCTTTCAAACCACCTGAACCACCTTGGTTAGAAAGACGGATTGTTTTTTCCCAACTGTTATTTTCTGCAACTGTGGTATTTGGAGAAAGCAATTTAACCATAATAGCTTCTTTACAGAAAGTATTATCAACTAAAAACATGTTACTCCAATCTTTTGCACTTGAACCATAAAGTCCATATCCTGCAGTAGTAAGTTCTTTTTCAGCTGTCAAGCCAGCTTCCAAAGCCTTAGCCCAACGATCATTAGCAGGATTATCCCAATCCTTATTATATAATGGACTAGCATAAGTCAGCAAAACACGGCTCTTCATTGCTAAAGCAGCAGCACGCGTGAAACGGCCATAATTTGCAGCATTCCATTGATTTGGCAATTTAGTAGCTGCTGAATCTAAATCAGAGATAATCTGATCAACACAATCAGTAACAGATCTACGAGGATATTTGATACTCTCGTCTTCTGAAGTTGCTTTAGACACTGTTGTTACAATAGGCACACCTCCATACATACGTACCAAGTCGAAATATTGTATAGCACGAAGAAAATACATTTGACCCTTAGCAGTCGTTTTGAAAGTAGCAGAAACATTTGTTCCTAACTCATCAATATTATTGATAACAAAGTTACAGTTACGAATGCGAGTATAAGGACTGTTCGTAGCACTGGTTCCTAGTTTTGCTCCATAATATTGAGAACAGTCATCTGATGTTTCTAAAGATTTTGTTGGATTGAGCAAGTTAGACATTCCTCCTTTTTCTTCAGTCAAACCAGTTCTATCTTCCCAAAGACCAACAATATTTAATCCTGGAGATTTATAGCCATAGTAATAATCATAGTATACTTTATCTATAAACCATCCTGTTTGAGTTTCATTTTGAAAAGTATTTTCATCAAACACTCCATACAGTTTCTTGTCTTCCAAAAACTGATCGTTACAGCTGGCTGATAATAAACCAACAGCAAGTGCTGCAATGTATAATATTTTTTTTCTATTCATATTTTTCGGTATTAAGAGATTTAAAATGATAGGCTAACACCCAAAGAATATGTGCGTAATGTAGGATAAGTCCCAGTAGAACTATCATACATATTACGATATTTTTTAGGATATGGATTATAAAAGTCCCAAAGATTTGTACCAGTCAAACTAAGCTTAGCAGATTCTATCTTAGCAACCTTAAGCCATCTTTTAGGAAGAGTATATCCAATGCTCATATTTTTCACATAGCAACGGAAAGTACTGATAGTCCAGAAATCTGAAGTTGAAAGAACATTTGCATCAGCATAGCCTGCATTTGGATATTTACCATTTGGATTCGATGTTTCATCAAACATATTTGACCAATATGATTCAGGTGACCAAAGCATTTGACTGCTTGAAGTATTAATCTTGTAATTATCAATTGTACGAAGACCACCCCAAGATGTAGAAATCATTGCACTCCAACTAAGACTTTTCCATGAAGCTCCCATTTTTGTAGTAAAACCGTATGTCTTATTAACTTTACAAAGTTTATCTAAATCCTCACCTGTATCATTAATCTGTCCATTAGGAGCAGCCAAATTTCCGTTTGCATCTGAAGCTCCATGAAGGTCTTGGTAAGCTAACATACCAGGTCTCAATTGAGACTTATCTGTTGATTTAAAGAATTTAGGAGTTGTTCCTGCCGCTGTTGCATTTTCAGTCAAATAGGCCCAATACTTATCGATATCATCTTGGTTACGAAGCAGACCATCACCAGTTGATGTTCCACGCCATACACGATATCCCCATGCTGGTAAATAAGTAGAGCTACCAACTTTAGCTGTATTTGATGAAGGGTAAGCTGCTGATAAAGTTGGCCATTCTTTGATTTCATTACCATTAAATGAAAGGTCTACACCAACATTATATTTAACCTGACCAACTTTATCTCTCCAGTTGAAAGAGATTTCAGTTCCATAGTCATCAATTCTACCAAAGTTTTCTTCTGCATAAGAACCACCAACAGTAATTGGAGTTCCATCAACCTGAGCCATATATTGATTCAACACATCTGTATTCATATTATAATACAAATCAACATTAGCACTTAAACGTCCATCTAAGAAACGAGTATCAAATCCTAGATTAAACTTATTAGTATTGTCCCAATGTACATTACGGTTCGGAGTCTTACCTGGAGTCAAAGCATTACCTAATGTTCCACCATTAGTACCAAATTGCAGACCCTTATCTGCTGCATAGTCATAAGTCTGCATCCAGCCCCAAGCTTTGATATTATCTTTACCAGTCTGTCCCCAAGAAGCACGAACCTTTAAATATTCAAACCAAGGAAGTTTATCTTTAAACCATGATTCTTCTGATGCTACCCATCCTAATGATACACCTGGGAAGAATCCCCAGTAATTTTCAGGAGCAAATTTTGTTGAAGCATCTGAACGGAACATAAACTCTGCCATATATCTATCTGCATAGCTATAGGTGAAACGACCTAAATAAGAAAGAGTTCCAGATTCGCTTTTTGAAGTATAAGAGTTTCCGGCATTCAAGATTCCGGCAGAAGTACTTGTACCCAAATATGGTACATTAGGAGTATCATATAAGTAGAACTTCTTAGTGAAGCTAGCATCAGTACGTTCTGCTGACAACATACCTGTGATATTATGTTGACCAAATGATCTGTCATAATTCACATAGAAGTTCATTTGACGGTTTTCTGCAATTTCATCGCTGTAAACAACACGTGAACTCTTATTATTAAATTTTATTTCATAATCAGAAACAGTAGTATGTGTTGAATAAAGGTGTTTCTCTGCATTCTGCATATTTTTATTCAGGGCCAAAGTAAATGGCATTTGAACTTGTTCTGTATCAGAAGAAGCACGAGATGTAGCATAAGTACCCTTAAAGCTTAAACCTTTAACAAAAGGAACTGTATATGTCATAGAGAAATTAGCCTGAGTACTGAAATCTTTAGTAGTCTGACCAGAACCATTATTTAACAAACTGAAATAGTTCCATCCACCAACTTGGTTTGCAGATGTTGCATTACCAGAAGCTTGGTTTGGCGCTAATGCTGGGGATGTGTAATATTCATTTCCATCATCAAGTTTTACAGTCCAAGGTATATATTGAGGCATATGAAGCAATAAATTATAATCGCCTTGTTCACCTGCCTTACCACCATAAGCATCTACACTACTAGCATTTTTTGTAAAAGACTTAATCTGTTTTCCTTGGTTACCAGATAAAGAAGCTGAGAACTTCAAGTCAGAAGAAAGTTTTACATCAATTCCTGCACGGAAAGTCCACTTATCATAACTTTGTTTACCTAAGTTAGCTCCTTGATCGTAATATGTAGCTCCGGCAAAATATGTAGCTTTATCACCACCACCATCAACATTCAAAGAGTGAGACATTGAAGTAGCTGAAGACCAAGCTTCATCCAACCAGTCGTAGTTCAAGCCTTTCATCTCATTTAACTCATTATCGCTAAACAATTTTGTAGTAATATCTTGTGGTGTAGAATATTGTTTTGCTGCTTTTAAAATGCTATTAGCCCAAACACCATACTGATAAGCATTCAGAGTTTTTGGATGACTTATTGCATCATTGTAACCAAATTTACCAGAGTAACTAATTCTAGGTGCACTTTGGCTACCACGTTTTGTCTTAACAATGATAGCTCCTTGAGAAGCACGTGAACCATAAATAGCTGCACTAGCATCACGAAGTACTGATACGCTCTCAATTTCAGATGCATCAAGCAGATTAAATTGGTCCAATGTAGACAAACCTGTTTCCGGGTCTATTTGGATAACATCATCAATAATAACAAGAGGTACAGTATTTCCTCCATCCTTTGAGAAGTTAAACGGTTGACGAATGCTTAAAGTAGCACTTTCACCTGGACGACCAGAACCACCACTTACAGACAAACCATTAATCTGTCCTGCAAGAGCTTCAGCAAGATTAGATACAGGAAGATCCTGGAATTCCTTTGCAGAAACTTGTTTGATTGATCCAGTTACATTCTTTGATTTTTGAGTGCCATAACCCACCACAACAACCTCTTCTAGTTGTTGAGCATTTTGTTTTAACTGTACAACCATGTCTCCTGAAGTAACCTTCACTTGTTGAGTTACATAACCCACAAATGAAATTTTCAAAAGATCAGTTGGTTTTGCACCAATTTTAAAAATACCATCCAAATCAGTGATTGTTCCAGCAGTTTTGCCCACTATTGAAACTGTAGCACCGATAATTGGTTCACCATTTTCATCAAGAACTTTACCTGTTACGGTATTTTTCTGATTAACTTCTTTAGTATTCGCAGCACCAGCCATTACATGAACAGGCGCAGGAATAAGAAAAAGTCCTAATAAGCATGCAAATGCAAATTTCTTCGCATACATACTGTTGTTTAGTTTTTCAATTTTTCTTTTTTGATTCATAGAACTAAAATTTAATATCCAAAGGTTTCATTTTGAAATATCTGTTTCAAATAATCAATGTTGGTCCCAAAGTTTTTCTTCACATTACGTGGATCATTCTTATCCCGGGACCTTTCGACAACAAGCCATCCGCTCCACCCTATTTCATCAAGGGTATTTTTAACTTTATTCATATCTAAACGTTTATTGTAAGGTAGTAAAACATCATCTGTATCAGTACAATGAATCTGGCAAATACGTTTCTTGCCTAGAATCCTGAGTTCCTTATATAAATCACGTCCTGCAACAAGCGGATTCTGGAAATTATAATATATCTTTATTGACGAAGAATTAATTTCGCTTAATAATTTAACATCACCTTCAGCATCTAAAGAAGTTTCTATACCAATAACAACTCCGGCTTTGGAAGCCATCTTTCCAATTATCTTCAAACGCTTCACTAGTTCCGGACGCATTTCAGGGTTTTTAGTTAAGTCACATCCAACACCTAAAGGCAAGAAAGCTATCTTAGCTCCCATGCCCACCATTGTTTGTATACAATCCTGAACCAGGTCTTTATAATTTTCTCTTTTTACAAATGACTGAGCATAAAAGCCTGACATTGCAATAGAAGGAATTTCCAACTTATACTTTGCTGCTTCTTCTTTAAAAAGTTTCCGGAAAGAAGCCTGCCTAAGTTTATTATCGAATGAATCCCGGGTACCTAAGCCACCCATGTCAACTTCAACACCATCACCTTTAAGTTCACTTACTAACTTAAAAGATCCTATTTTCTGTCTTTTAAGAATCATCCAATCACATGCAGCTATTCTATATTTTGAAGCCTTTTTTTTAGAAAAAGACATATTTTCCCCTCCCCAACAGTAAACATTGAGTGAAGAGAAAACTATTAAGCATAGCAGAGCAGCATTAAAAGAACGCTTAAGAAGCTGTTTTTTAAGTAAATTCATACTCCCCAACAATAAATTCATAGTATTTATATTACAATTGATTTCAATAGACTATTGTCATATCAAATTATAAGACGTTTGGTCATCATCAATGTAATCACTAAAAAGAAAAAAAATATTAGAGGAGTTAAAAAAAAAAAATCTGCATAAAAAAAAAAGAGCTGAAGTGCTCATTAATAACACATCAACTCTTTATAAAAAATCTAAAATAAAATTGTATATTAAGGTTTTCGGCCAAATTCTTTCAACAACTCCTTATGAAAACGCATTTCAGCTCCTTGTATTTTAAAAATCTTCTCGTAAGAAAGAATATCTTTAAATTTATATAAATACGCTTTCTCAAGTTTATCAGATGCTATTCGCGCATTTATTAAACCAGTAATAATAGCTTCATACTGCGCTTCAGATTTATTTTCTTTTTTCCCTTTTCTAAATTCAGACCAGGCTCTGTCGTTTAAAGCTTTCTTTTTATCTTGCAATTCAAAATATAAAGGAAAGAACCTTGCAGCTTCTTCTTTTGTTAAATTCGCCTTATCTGTTATAAATGACTCTTGCTTCTGACGAAATTCATCAGGTGACATTTTGGGCTTTCCCCATTCCTGAGCAAAAGCTCCAATAATTCCTAAACAAGAAATTAATAAAAATAAAAATACTTTTTTCATAACATATATATATTATTGATAACAAAGACTTATTCAGCCTCCGTTAAACATTCATATAAAGAATAATCATCTATCATGGAATGATCCATCATAACATCTACATCCTGATCTGTAACCACCTCTGTTTCTGCGCGTACAGATGTAGCGGAGGGCTGATCAGAAGAAGTTAAGTTCAACATAAAATGAATACTGAAAAGCATTCCTGTAAAAACAGCTGCCATATAAAACCAAGGCTTAACCTTATTCCACATAGTTTTGCGCGGTTTAATAAAAGTCTGCACTTCTTTTTCTGGCAGTTGTTCCATTAAGCTTTCTCTGAAGTGATCAAAGTAGCCTTCGGGTACGGTAAAAGGATTACCGGTGCCGCACTTTCTCAATATTTCATCTTCTTTTTTCATATCACATCTCTCCTTTTCAATATATATAAGACTCTCTTTTACACAAAAGGTTTAAAAGGAACCTTTTAAAAAATTCTCTATTTTTTTCACTGCATGGTGATAAGAAGCTTTCAAAGCTCCGACAGAAGTACCTAGAGTATCAGACATCTCTTCGTACTTCATTTCCTGATAATATTTCAAGTTAAATACCATTCGCTGCTTTTCGGGCAAGGTGAGCAAAGCTTTTTGCAATAGAAGTTGCGCCTCGTCACCTGAGAAGTAAGGATCACCTTCAAGTTTGGTCACAGCATCAGCTTCGGGTTCATCAATAGACAATAGAGATGACGCCCGTTGCTTATTAAGAAAAGTAAGGCATTCATTAAGCGCAATGCGATAAAGCCAGGTTGAAAGTTTTGCTTCAGCACGGAAATAATCAATATTGATCCATGCTTTTATAAAAGTGTTCTGCAACAAGTCATTCGCATCTTCATGAGAAAGCACCATTCGCCGGATTTGCCAGTAAAGTTGCTCACTGTATTGATCTACAATCCTGGAGAATGCCTCTTTTTGAGTATGCTCCTGCTGCAGTAATGCCAATACTTCTTTCTCGTTATATGATGGAGTCATATATTACTATGTTATATTTTTCTTAATTCTTTCAATAATGGTCTGTCAAACCTATATATATCTTCGCAATAATTCATTGAGCCGCCCTTAGACATGAAAACAGTATAATAATCTAAGAACAGCGGCACCATTTCCGGAAGATTAAATGCCTTAATCGGTTTATACTCCGGTGATTCAAGTAATTCCCTTCCTTTTTTTGTTTTCGGTGGAAGATCAATAGCTATCCGAATTTTATCCATCACCTTTTCATCTTTCTTCTTCAGAAGAAAAAAAGCAAAATCCAAAGGCTTTTCCAATCTTACACAACCGTGACTCACTGCTCTGTTAGGCTTAATAAATGCCCAACGTGAAGGTGTGTCATGCAGATAAACAGCAAAAGCATTCGGGAAACGAAAGATTAATCTTCCCAGAGAATTCCCTTCTCCTTTTTCCTGTTTCACACTAAATGGTATCTCCTCCTCATAACTAGTCCACTTCACAGAAAGAGGGTTCACCTCATTGCCTTCTTTATCGTACACCTTCATCTGGTGCTTTTCAAAATAAGCCGGATCTTTCAGAAATTCCGGAATAATCTCTTTACGAACAATAGACTTAGGCACATTCCAGTACGGATTCATCTGCATGTATACAATCTTACTAGCCAAAAGCGGAGTTTTGTTTTCATAAGAGCCACAACAAATTTTCATTTCCAATACAGAATCTACCTTTTCATCCACAGCCTGCAGCATAAAAGCAGCAGTATTCACCATTACATACTTCTTTCCTTTATCCATCCTCTTTTGCCACCTCATCCGTTCCATATTTACAATCAGCTTATCTTTGTAATATTTCAAAGGACGGTTCAGGGCTGCTATAGTATAATTACCTATTGACGCATCCATTGGCATATGATTTCTCATCCGAAACAAGTTGACCGCCGTAAGCAAATCTGATGAAAGAGATGAATATATACTATTAGCATGCTCTATCCTGGGAAGATATCCTAGTTCTATAAGTTTTTCTGCAATCAAAGGGATAGCAGGATGCACATCACCTTCTTTTAGATGAGCATCTCCTATATCAGGAATATCATTTGCCAGATTTTTCTGTACACTGAGCCTTAAATATTCATTTTGCAGACGCAAATAAAAAGGATCTTTAGGTTGAACCTCCTGCAAAAATCCGGAAAGGTTTCCTTTCACTGCATCGAGTGCCCTATTCACAAACGCCCGGTTACAACGCTTCAGAGGAATTGAATAATAAGTCTTCATCTTTCTGGGAGCCAAAGAATCTCTCACCTCCCCCGGTTTCAGTTCTGCTTCATCAATATTATTAAGAATCCGGTGCGGACTTACAAAACCGTAGCTCAGACCACTAACATACCGAAGATAAGCAGAAGACAAATCATATTCCAGTTCTGCAAGGATTTTATTGATATTATCTTTCTTTTCAATATTCAAAGAACGCAATTTAGCTAGATTTACTTTTATCTTTGACACAGAAAACTTCTCAGGGTTTAATCCATGACTACGGGAATTTTCCAACCAATGAAGCAACTGGTCCACTCGCGTCCAATCACCGAAGGAAGTCAACCAAAGAGATGCACCTTCTTTTGCATAATAATGATACAAAGCTGAATCTCTGACTGAATGAATACTCCGCTCCACACAAAGTTTCAGCAACCTCTTATGAACTTTCTCACCATTAATCACAAAGCAGGGATTACTCATCTTTTGAAATGAAGATAAGTTAAGATAATCCATTTCTGATTTATCAGGAGTACAAGCATACATAGTAAGCAGAAGAAAAGAAAGAAAAAGTATCGATCGCCTTATTATGTATTTTCCTTTGTTCGTCATTTCAGATTCATTATTGCTGACAAAGATAAAGTTTTTTGGTTAATAACAATTAGAAATAGATTATTCAGTAAAAAAGAAGTTATCCACAGAGGCATTTCCTTTGTGGGTAACTTCTTTCTTTTATTATATAGTGAGAAATTTATGGCTACTTTATAGCTACCTTCCTGGTTATATTCTCTATCTTTAAGATATACCAACCTTTGGGAAGATTCAGAGTGATTGTTTTATCTGATGAATCAATTTTTATAGAAGTAACTTTCTGACCCAGTACATTATACACTTCCAGCACTGATCCCTGAGCATTCTGTACGCGAACATTATTTCCTGTAAAAGTCAAAGCAACAGAACCCTGCTCATAATCTGTGGGCAAAGACCTTCTTCCCTCCTGAGCATAGACTGCTGAAAAGAAAAGGAATGAGAAGATTAATAAAAAAAACAGGGTAAATCTTTTCATCAACAGGCTTTTCATTTTACTTAATGGAACAAATGTAAGCATTCCGATTTTATTATACAAGTAATAACGTTTAAAGCTTATTAAACGTTTGCACACAATCCTTCTTTTGCAAGCTGGCAATTTGGAAAGATTTCACTTGCCTCCTGAAAAAAGATTAAATCGTTTTCATAACGGGCAGAAAAGTGCCCGATCAACAACTTCTTTACGTTGGCTGCAAGAGCTATCTGTCCGGCCTGGCGGGCAGTAGTATGATAAGTTTCTCTGGCCCGGGGTATTTCATTCTGAGCAAAGGTTGATTCATGAAACAAAAGATCAACACCTTTTATTTGCTCTACAATCTTTTCATTATAAATGGTATCTGAGCAATACGCGTATTTACGCGAAGGAGTAGCCGGTTGGGTAAGACGGCTATTGGGGATAATCACTCCCTCGGGAGTTACATAATCTTCACCGTTCTTTATACGGTTTATCTGAGAGATTGGGACCTTATAGAAATCAACCATATCACGAATAATGTGATTCCGTTCTGCCTTTTCTTCAAAGAGAAAGCCGCAACAAGGAACACGATGTTTCATGGGGATTGTTGTTACTGTGAGCGAACGATCCTCATAAATCACCTCCGGCTTTTTAGTATCAAAAGGAACTATAGTAACTTTATATGGAAGATGCTGACAGAAATAATCAAGTATAGGATTAAGATATTTTTCAATATCCCGGTGCGCATGAATGCAAAGCTCTGCTGTTCGTCCCAGCATACCAAAGGTAGATATTAATCCGGGCAAGCCAAAGCAGTGATCTCCATGAAGATGGGAAATAAAAATATGGTTCAGACGGGAAAATTTCAGTTTAGATCTACGAAATTGCATCTGCGTTCCCTCTCCACAATCAATCATAAAGAGTTTATCCCTCAAGTTCACCACCTGGGAAGTTGGGAAATGGCGAGTGGTAGGCAAAGCCGAACCACAACCCAGAATATACACTTCAAATTTTTCCATACTTTTACTGAAACGAAAGGGGCTACCGGTAAACGGCAACCCCTTCAATGATTTATATAACTAAATAATTAGTCTTTGTCAGCTTCCATTTGTTCTTTCAATGCAGCTAAAGCATCGATATCACCTAATGTAGTAGAAGCAGCCTGATTTGTTACAGCAGGAGCAGAATCTTCTTTTTTGCTAGTTGTTTTCTTTGCAGAAGCCTTCTTTTCAGCTTTTTCTTCTGCCTTAGCAACATCTTCAAAAATACGGCTGTGAGAAAGGATGATTCTCTTAGCATCTTTATTGAATTCGATTACTTTGAACTCTAGTTTTTCGTCTAACTGAGCTTGTGAACCATCTTCTTTTACAAGATGTTTAGGAGTTGCAAAACCTTCAACACCGTAAGGAAGAGCTACTACAGAACCTTTATCAAGCATTTCGATAATTGTTCCTTCGTGTACTGAACCTACTGTGAATACTGTTTCGAATACATCCCAAGGATTTTCTTCCAATTGTTTGTGGCCTAAGCTCAAACGACGGTTATCTTTGTCGATTTCAAGAACCTGAACATCGATATCTGCACCAATAGTAGTGAATTCAGATGGATGTTTAACTTTCTTAGTCCAAGAAAGGTCAGAGATGTGGATTAATCCGTCAACGCCTTCTTCGATTTCTACAAATACACCGAAGTTAGTGAAGTTACGTACCTTAGCAACATGTTTGCTACCTACAGGATACTTCTCTACGATAGTTTCCCATGGATCTTGCTTCAATTGTTTGATACCTAAAGACATTTTACGTTCGTCACGGTCAAGAGTAAGAACAACAGCTTCTACAGTGTCACCAACTTTCATGAAGTCTTGTGCGCTGCGTAAGTGTTGAGACCAAGACATTTCAGATACGTGGATCAAACCTTCTACGCCTGGAGCAATTTCAATAAATGCACCGTAGTCAGCCATAACAACTACTTTACCTTCTACCTTGTCACCTACTTTCAGTTCAGCTGAAAGAGCATCCCATGGGTGAGGAGTAAGTTGTTTCAAACCAAGAGCGATACGTTTCTTTTCGTTATCAAAGTCAAGGATAACAACGTTAAGCTTCTGATCCAATTCAACCACTTCTTTAGGATCGCTAACACGTCCCCAAGAAAGGTCTGTAATGTGGATCAAACCGTCTACGCCACCCAAGTCGATGAATACACCGTAAGATGTGATATTTTTAACAGTTCCTTCAAGAACCTGTCCTTTTTCAAGTTTGCCAATAATTTCTTTTTTCTGTTGTTCAAGTTCAGCTTCGATAAGAGCTTTATGAGAAACAACAACGTTTTTGAATTCCTGGTTGATTTTAACAACTTTGAATTCCATAGTCTTTCCAACGAATACATCGTAATCGCGGATAGGTTTAACATCAATCTGAGAACCTGGTAAGAATGCTTCGATACCAAATACGTCAACGATCATACCACCCTTAGTGCGGCATTTGATGAAGCCCTTAACAATTTCTTCTGTTTCAAGAGCAGAGTTAACGCGATCCCAAGAGCGAGCAGCGCGAGCTTTTTTGTGAGAAAGGATCAACTGACCTTTCTTGTCTTCCTGATTTTCGATGTAAACTTCTACTTTATCACCTACTGTTAATTCAGGATTGTAACGGAATTCATTCAAAGGAATAATACCGTCTGATTTGTAACCAATGTTAACAACAACTTCGCGTTTGTTCATTGAGATTACAGTTCCATCAACAACCTCGCGGTCATTAACTTTGTTAAGCGTACTATCGTATGCTTTTTCCAGTTCTTCTTGGCTAGCACCAATAAAGGCTTCGCCGTTTTCATACGCATCCCAGTTGAAATCTTCAACAGGAGCAACGTTCTTTAAATTTTCCATTAATAATTTTGTTTAAATACCTTTAATTAAGTAAGACATTATATTGACTATATAAATCGGGCGCAAAGATAAGAAAATTATTAGAAAAAAAAAACTTTCTATCATGATTTTACATTCAGTAAAAAGGATATAGTACATTATACCTCAATTTATTAAGTCATAATGCGCCCCACAAAGAATACAGACCAAACAAAAAGAAAAAAAGCAGAATAAAGGTCTCTTAATCATCCTATTAATCTCCCAACTTTACCGAAAGATTCATTGTACATAAACCGTCTTGATTTAACATAGAAGTCCGTTTCGTTGAATCAGCAATAAAATTTGCTGCTAAATTCCTAAAATTAACCCGCGGAAAATCATACCTTCTTTTTTGTTTTTATAGGGGGTAGGAATAATTTTTCCGCGCCTTATTATCAAGATATTACCTCAAAAAGTAAAACGTATTGTCAGAAAACAACCGGAAGTTTTGTTCTTTTTAAGATCCAAATCGAGTTAAAAAGTGTTTCATGCCTATTTATCAAATAGTTGACAGCATATAATAATGCAAATCTACCAATTAAAAGCCATATTACCGTCTAATTCAGGAAACTAATATATATTTATTAACACTTTATCATTCTATCACCAAAAATCAAAGCCAGAAACAAATCTGCCCTGCCTTTAATAATTAAAAATCTAACAGGTTATCTTATCCAATCTAACAGGTTATATTTTTATTTATTCACGGAAGATTTTTAATGAAAACAATCTGTTCCGCTCACGAGAACGCTATAGAACTCAAGAGAAAAGCACGCTTCTAGTTTTCAAGCTTCAGCAACACCTTTTGTATTGCAGCCTTAAATGCCGACTTTGGCATTGCTCCCTGTGCCATATGAGGTACGCCATACATAGGAACAAACAGCAAAGAAGGAATACTTCTAATGCCAAATACAGATGCAAGCTCCTCTTCCTCTTCGGTATTTACTTTATATATATAGATTTTCCCGGAATATTCCAAAGCCAGCTCTTCAAGAATTGGAGCAATCAGCTTACATGGGCCACACCATGAAGCATAAAAATCTACAATTGCAGGTTTATCACCCAGATAATTCCACTCATCAGGACTATCCTTGTAATTAGCTACCTTTGTAAGAAATTCATCTTTTGTTAGTGCAATTGTTTTCATTTGGTTTCATTTTTTGCATATTCAAATTCTTTTCATTTAAATCTCACTCACGCACTACAGGAGGAAAACGCAACTAAGGAAACAATAAAGCAAAACAATATTTTCATCACAAAAACAACTACTTACATACATTATCATCACTTTGCAGACTAAAAAAAGCAGCTATTTAATTGAATAACAACTAATCTATTAGTTTAGTTTTCCTATTAAAGTAAAAATTGCAAAGAAAATAATTCAATAAAAATTTTAATGTTTAGATTATTTTCCATTCATTTGTAAAATATATATTATATGAATAAGACTTTATATATTGGATAATTAAAAACCTATTAAACAAATGAAAAATCTCACTAAATCGCTATTCGTTGCAGCATTTATCTGCCTCTTCTCCAGTTGTGCTTCAATCGTAAGCAAAAGTAACTGGCCATTAACAGTAAATACAAACCCTAACGGAGTAAAGGTAGAAGTTACAGATAAAAGAGGAGCAACTGTTTACGAAGGCCTGTCTCCTACAACAATATATCTAAAATCGGGAAGTGGCTTCTTCAGCAGTCAGTCTTACGAACTTAAACTAACAATGGAGGGTTATGAAACAAAATCTATCCCTGTAAAATGCAATCTTAACGGATGGTATTTCGGGAACCTTCTTTTTGGAGGACTTATCGGCATACTTATTGTTGACCCCGCAACCGGCGCTATGTATAGATTAGAGAGAGAAATTGTGAACGAAACATTGGAAAAGAAAGATGGTCAGACACAAGCTTCACTGGAAATAAAAGACATCAAAGATATTCCAGCGTCAATGATTCAGCATTTAGTAAAGATCAACCAATAGTCTACAATGAAAAAGAAGGAAAGGATTCTGTTATTCACAACAAATCCTCTCCTTCTTTTTTACTATTTATCACTAGCATAAAGTCCTTTATTAGCACTATTAGCAACAGTCCAAAACCTGGCTAAAAGAATACAAACAATTTCTTTATCTTAGAAATCGAATCAAAACTTCTTTGTATATATGTGGCAATAAGGCTCTGTACCTCGAAGCTCATAATGATTCTGGTGATATTCCTCTGCTTTCCAGAATTTTGTAGCCGGAGTAACCTTTGTCACCACATGATATCCTTTTTCTGTAAGAACGCCTATTAATTTCTCAGCGGCTTCCTTCTGCTGTGGAGTGGTATAAAAAATCTCCGAACGGTATTGATCACCAAGATCGGGTCCCTGACCATCCTCTTGTTCGGGATCATGAATCTCGAAAAACAGTTTAGCCAACTCTTCGTAAGTAGTCTTGGCAGGATCAAAAACAATTCTTACCGCTTCGGCATGCCCTGTATTATGGCGGCAAACTTCCTCGTACGAAGGATTCTCTTTCGTACCTCCTATATATCCCGATTCCACAGTAAGTGTTCCCGGAGCAGTCTTCATTAAATGTTCAACACCCCAGAAGCATCCTCCGGCAAAGATTG
The DNA here is from genome assembly GCF_963676325.1 of uncultured Bacteroides sp. NCBI lineage: Bacteria > Pseudomonadati > Bacteroidota > Bacteroidia > Bacteroidales > Bacteroidaceae > Bacteroides > uncultured Bacteroides sp. The sequence continues at coordinate 971,702 of NZ_OY781099.1, read as the reverse complement.
CAATTTCTGTTCCACCAGCCAAAGTACCATCATTCTCTTTTATCTTCAATTCTTCCATATTTTACATTTTTAATTCTGTTATTGCAGCAAATATAATTGATTAATATTTAAAACATCCAAAATAAACAGTGATGAAACTATAATTGTTCGCAGAATTTATATCTTTGTTCTAAGGCAACCGTGCCTATTTCAGAAAGCTTAAACTCCCGAATTATGAAACTAACCTATATATATCACAGCTGTTTTGCATTAGAATTTGATGCATTCACCGTTATAGTAGATTATTATAAAGATACAGTAATGCCCTTTGAAAAAGGACTTATTCATTCTCAGCTATTAAACAGACCAGGAAAGATTTATGTACTCTCTTCACACTCTCATCCTGATCATTTCAATCCGGAGATTCTTCTCTGGAAACAGCAAAGAGACGATATTCAGTACATTTTCTCACACGACATTCTGGATGCAGGACTGGCAACAAAGGAAGATGCCATTTATCTGAATAAGCTCGACACCTATGAGGACAACCATCTAAAGATCAAAGCTTATGGATCTACTGATATTGGAATCTCATTTCTGATTCAAGCGGAAGGAAAACAAATATTCCATGCAGGAGACTTAAATAATTGGCATTGGAATGAAGAATGTTCCGCCGAGGAATCCCAGGAATATGAAACTAATTATCTAAATGAACTTGAACTGATTGCAAAAGACGTTACTCATTTAGATCTGGCAATATTTCCCGTTGACCCTCGCCTGGGAAAGGACTATATGAAAGGTGCCGAACAGTTTATTAACCGGATACAGACAGATATTTTTGCTCCCATGCATTTTGATGAAGCTTATAATAAAGCTGCAGCTTTCGCTTCTTGTGCAGAAACAAAGAAATGCAAATCCATAAAATGGGCAAACAAAGGAGACAACATCACATTATAATTTCATAAGAACAAGTAAATAACAGCACATAAATAAAAGAAATAGCATTATGGAAATAAAAAGCAGATTTGACCATTTCAATTTCAATGTACTCAATCTTGAAAAGAGTATTGAATTTTATGCCAAAGCTCTTGGACTAAAAGAAGCCAACCGTAAAGTTGCCAGTGATGGTTCGTTTATTTTAGTATACCTAACAGACGAAACCACCAGTTTTAGTTTGGAACTAACTTGGCTAAGAGATCGCAAAGAACCATATAACCTTGGTGAAAATGAAATTCATCTCTGTTTACGCGTTCCGGGAAACTACGATGAAGTGCGCAAATACCACAAAGAAATGGGCTGCGTTTGTTATGAAAACACAGACATGGGCCTATACTTCATCAATGATCCGGACGGATATTGGATTGAAATACTACCACTAAAGTAATTACTGTCCTTTTTCTTAACTCTTATAATCAGAGTAATAATTAAAGTATATACAAAAAAGTAGAAGAGTATATAAGAAAGACTCACGATATTAATAAACATTTAACGGAATAGAAATGCATATAATAAAAATATTACTATCTTTGTTCCATATAAAGAAATAGCGCCAAAAGCACATGTTTATTTTATCTGAAATACTTTAATTTATGAACAAGCAGTTTTTAGAAGAGCTCGAGAAAGGTACAAAAAATGCCCTTATCAAGAAGAGAATTATTAATCATTATATTTATAATGGAAATTCAACCATTACCGACCTCTCTAAAGAAGTGGATCTTAGTGTGCCAACAGTCACTAAATTTATTAGTGAGATGTGCGAGGAAGGATTTATTAACGATTACGGCAAATTGGAAACCAGCGGAGGCCGCTATCCTAATTTGTATGGGTTGAATCCTAAATCCGGATACTTTATTGGAGTAGATATTAATCAGTATGATATAAACATTGGACTGATTAATTTCAAAGGAGAGATGGTGGAACTTAAAATGAATATTCCCTATATTTTTGAAAATACTGCAGAATCACTCAACAAACTCTGTCAGTTAATACTGAATTTCATTAAGAAACTACCTATTGAGAAAGAAAAAATTCTCAATATAAACGTAAATATCTCCGGACGAGTTAATCCTGAATCAGGTTACAGTTATAGCATGTTCTATTTTGAAGAGCGTCCTTTGGCTGAAATCCTTGCAGAAAAACTTTCTTTCAGGGTTACAATTGACAACGACACCCGCGCCATGACTTATGGCGAATATATGGTAGGAGGAGTAAACAGCGAAAAGAATATTATCTTCGTCAACATTAGCTGGGGTCTTGGCATTGGAATCATTATTGACGGAAAAGTGTACACCGGTAAATCTGGTTTCTCTGGAGAATTTGGTCATATAAGTACATACGACAATGAGATTATATGTCACTGTGGCAAGAAAGGCTGCCTTGAAACAGAAGCGTCGGGATCGGCAATGCACAGAATGTTAATAGAACGAATAAAAGGAGGAGCTAGTTCTGTTCTTTCCGATAAAGTTTTAAAGGGTGAAACAGTAACACTGGATGATATTCTTGATGCAGTAATAAAAGAAGATATGCTTTGCATTGACATTGTAGAAGAAGTTGGCCAGAAATTAGGAAAGCAAATTGCCGGACTGATTAACATTTTTAATCCAGAAATGGTTATTATCGGAGGAACAGTATCTGTTACTGGTGATTATATCACCCAACCTATAAAAACAGCTATTCGCAAGTATTCTCTGAATCTTGTTAACAAAGACTCAATCATTATAACTTCAAAACTGAAAGACAAAGCAGGTATTATTGGAGCATGTATGATTGCGCGCAGCCGAATGTTCGAGAACTAAAAATTTTGATTCCATAAATGTATTGTGTATTTTTGCAGCAACTATACATTATACATATATGGAATTCTCAGAAGATATAAAGGAAGCTTGCCGGATTATGAATGAAGGCGGTGTAATCCTTTACCCCACAGATACAATCTGGGGAATTGGTTGTGATGCTACTAATCCTGAAGCTGTTCATAAGGTTTACGAAATTAAAAAACGCATTGACAGTAAAGCGCTGATTGTTCTGGTAGATACATCTGTAAAAGTAGATTTTTATGTAAGCGATGTACCTGAAGTGGCCTGGGACTTAATTGATTTGGCTGAAAAACCATTGACCATTATTTATGATGGAGCGCGCAACATGGCTCCTAACCTCTTGGCTGAAGATGGAAGCGTGGGTATTCGTGTTACAAACGAACATTTTTCTCATCAACTGTGCCAGCGGTTTCGTAAAGCAGTTGTTTCCACCTCAGCAAATATAAGTGGACAACCCTCTCCCGCTAATTTTAGCGAAATAAGCGAAGATATAAAATCGGCAGTTGACTATATTGTAAAATATAAGCAAAACGATCTTTCTCCTGCCAAACCGTCCAGCATCATTAAGTTGGGAAAAGGAGGAGTCATCAAGGTGATTAGGGAATAAAAGAGGATCTTTAATGAAAATAAACCAAAGGAAACAACTCATAAAGTATCTCTCAGGAGATTATATTGCAGCCAATGTAATATGGATTCTTGTGAATATTTACCGATATAACTATATCGCCTCTTCCCTTGGTTTTGACAATTTAACAGACTATCTTCTCTCTGAAAAAGTATTAGCCGGACAGGTTATCATCCCTTTTTTCTGGTTGTTACTGTACTATTTCTCAGGATATTATAATTCCCCCATGAGAAAGTCCAGACTACTTGAACTCAAAAAGACATTAGTCTCTGTAGAAATTGGGGTACTTATCGTTTTCTTTGTAATAGTTATAAACGACTTGCCAAGAGATTATCATGTCTATTACAAGTTACTGAGTATACTTTTCGTCGGACAGTTTCTTTTCACTTACAGCATACGAGCTTTAATCACTCAACAGCTGACAAAGAAGATTCACAGCAGACAGATTGGATTCAACACACTGATGATTGGAGCAGGTGAACGTGCACAAAAACTTGCACAAAAACTTGATTCGATGCCACAATCTCTAGGTTATCTCATAACCGGATTTATAGAGATTGAGAAAGAACCCAGTGTAATTAAAGACAAGCCGGTTGGAAGATGGGATGATATTAAAAATATTATCCATGAACAAGATATAGAGGAAATTATTGTTGCGCCCGATTCCACAGATGAAAAGGAGCTCTTTAGATTACTAAACGGCCTCTATCATTACAATCTTCCAATAAAAGCTATAGCTGAAGAAAACAGTGTGCTGGCCCGTAGCGTAAAAATGGCAACTATTTATGCTACTCCCATGATTGAGATTACCAGGGATAACATGTCTGAAGCAGAAAAGAATATAAAAAAGGCACTTGATTGTATTATTGCTGCAGGAGCACTGATTTTACTATCTCCTCTCTTTGCCTTTATAGCATGGAAGATCAGAAGAAATTCTCCTGGAAATATATTTTATTTGCAGGAAAGACTTGGCTATAGGGGAAAACCATTCATGATGGTTAAATTCAGAACAATGAAAACAGATGCAGAGAATGGGACTCCACTGTTATCATGCGAGAATGACAATAGGGTCACAAATATTGGGAGAATATTACGGAAATATCGCCTGGATGAACTCCCTCAATTCTGGAATATATTAAAAGGCGAAATGTCTTTGGTTGGTCCACGTCCTGAAAGAAAATTCTTTGCGGATCAGATTGTTTGTAAAGCCCCCTACTTTTATCAGACATTATCTGTAAAACCGGGCATTACTTCCTGGGGAATGGTAAAATACGGATATGCAAACACTGTAGACAAAATGATTGAGCGTCTGCAATATGATTTAATATATCTGGAAAACAGATCTTTAGGCATAGATATAAAAATACTAATATATACGATTAAAACAATACTTACCGGTAAAGGTATGTAATAAAAAAATATGAGAACAGAAAAAATAAGTTTATTACAACGTTTTATTATTTGGCGCGAGAAGCATATAAAAGAAAAACAATTTATCCTTTTGCTGAGCTTTGTAGTAGGAGTCTGTACTGCTTGTGCTGCTTTAATTCTAAAATTCCTGATCCATCTGATTCAAAATTTCCTGACAGATAATTTTAATGCCACAGAGGCTAACTACCTTTACTTGGTTTATCCGGTTGTAGGTATTCTATTAGCCGGTCTCTTTGTGCGAAATATAGTGAAAGATGACATTAGTCACGGTGTGACAAAAATTCTCTACTCCATTTCACGCAGACAGGGCAGAATAAAAAGGCACAATATCTGGTCGTCAACCATTGCCAGTGCCATAACCATCGGATGTGGCGGGTCTGTAGGAGCCGAGGCTCCGATTGTACTGACCGGTTCTGCCATAGGTTCCAATCTGGGAAGTATGTTCAAGATGGAGCACAAAACATTAATGCTACTTGTTGGATGCGGAGCTGCAGGTGCAGTGGCCGGTATCTTTAAAGCTCCTATTGCCGGACTAGTCTTTACACTGGAAGTATTAATGATCGACCTTACCATGGCATCACTTCTTCCTCTTTTAATTACTTCAGTTACAGCTGCAACAGTCTCTTATATATTCACAGGTACCGAGGCTATGTTCAAGTTCAACCTTGATGAACCTTTTCAAATGGGACGTATTCCATACGTTATCTTTTTGGGAATATTCTGCGGACTTGTATCTCTGTATTTTACGCGGGCAATGAATTCAGTGGAGAATATATTCGGAAAGTTGGGCGGTCCGTACAAGAAACTTGCATTCGGAGGTATTATGCTAAGCATACTAATCTTCCTTTTCCCTCCCCTCTATGGTGAAGGTTATGACACAATCAATCTGCTACTTAAAGGAGCTGCTTCCGGAGAATGGGAATCTGTAATGAACAACTCCTTATTTTATGGATATAATAATCTGTTATTAGTCTACTTATTCCTCATTATTATATTTAAAGTATTTGCATCCAGCGCAACAAATGGCGGCGGAGGATGTGGTGGTATATTTGCACCTAGTCTGTTTCTGGGATGTATTGCAGGATTCATCTTTTCACATTTTTCCAATCAGTTAGGATTTTCTATTGAACTGCCCGAGAAGAATTTTGCCTTGATGGGAATGGCCGGAGTTATGTCGGGAGTAATGCACGCACCGTTAACGGGAATCTTTCTTATTGCCGAGTTAACAGGAGGGTACGATCTTTTTCTACCTTTAATGATCTGTTCTGTAAGTTCTTACCTTACAATAATCATTTTTGAACCTCATAGTCTTTATTCTATGCGTTTGGCTAAAAAGGGACAACTCCTTACTCACCATAAAGATAAAACAGTGCTTACACTGATGAAAATGGAGAACGTAGTTGAAACTGATTTCGAAATAGTATCTCCAGAAATGGATCTGGCAGAGCTGGTAAAGGTTATTTCTAAAGCAAAAAGAAACCTGTTCCCGGTAGTTGATAATAATGGAATTCTGAAAGGTGTTGTTTTACTTGATGACATACGAAAAATAATGTTCAGACAAGAACTTTACCATCGATTTACGGTAAGTAAGCTGATGATATCTGTTCCGGCCAAATTATTTGCGACCGACTCAATGGAGCAAGTTATGCATACTTTTGATGATACTCATGCCTGGAATCTGCCTGTAGTTGACGAAGAAGGCAGATACGTGGGATTTGTTTCCAAATCGAAAATATTCAATTCATACAGACAACTTCTGGTGCACTTCTCGGAAGATTAACCTGATAATTTTAAATTAAAAGGCTCAACTAAAAAAATAAAAAGTGATGGAAAAGAAAGACCTGAGAATAGTATATATGGGAACGCCCGACTTTGCCGTGGAATCCCTTCGCTGCCTTGTAGAAGGTGGATATAATGTGGTAGGTGTAATCACAATGCCTGATAAACCAGCCGGAAGAGGACATAAAATTCAGTACTCACCCGTGAAACAATACGCACTTGAGCAGAATTTGCCTTTGCTTCAGCCGGAAAAACTAAAAGAAGAATCATTCATAGAAGCTTTACGCGAATGGAAAGCCGACCTGCAAATTGTAGTAGCCTTCCGCATGTTACCCGAAGTAGTATGGGCAATGCCTCGCTTGGGAACATTTAATCTGCACGCTTCTCTTCTTCCGCAGTACCGTGGAGCAGCTCCAATTAACTGGGCAGTAATCAACGGAGATACTGAAACGGGGATTACCACCTTCTTTCTTCAACAAGAAATAGACACTGGTAGGGTTATCCAGCAAGTCCACATCCCAATAGCTGACACGGATAATGTAGAAGTGGTACACGATAAGCTTATGATACTGGGAGGAAAGCTTGTTATTGAAACGGTTGATGCCATTCTTGAAAATCGTGTAAAGCCTATTCCGCAGGAAGAAATGGCTCAGCCAACAGAATTACGCCCTGCTCCAAAGATCTTTAAAGAAACATGCCGTATTAACTGGTCGGGAAATGTGAAGTCAACTTACAACTTTATCCGCGGACTCTCCCCCTATCCTGCTGCTTGGACGGAACTTCATAACGGAGAAGAAGCTCCGCTTGCAATGAAAGTCTTTGAAACTGAAAAGATAGAGAAGACAGCAGCTGCTGCAACTCCGGGTACAATAGAAACAGACGGCAAAACCTACCTGCACGTAGCTGTAGGAAATGGATTTCTTTCAATCAAATCTCTCCAGTTGGCAGGAAAGAAACGGCTGGCTATTGATGAATTCCTGCGGGGATTCAAAATTACCAATGAGATGAGACTTCAATAAAACGAAATAAAACTTTAATAATTCAGGAAAAGTGCGTTAGGTCATTGAACCTTAACGCACTTTTTATTGTTTTTATTTTGTAATTAGATAAATATTATGTTAATTCGCAACAATTAACATTACACAACAACTTCAAAAACTATAGCCTATCGATTAAACATTACTCTAACCCTAAAAAAAGACGTAATGAAAAATTTGAAAAAGATGACCGATGAGGAACTGGTTGTCCTGTATTCAAAGGGAGAGAATCAAGCTTTTGATACTCTTCTTAATCGATATCAGAATAGGTTATATTCCTATATTTATTTCATCGTAAAAAGCTCGGAGCTGGCAGAAGACATCTTTCAGGAAACTTTTGTCAAGGCAATTATGACCATCAAACAGGGACGATACACCGAGAACGGGAAATTTCCGGCATGGCTTACACGTATAGCTCATAATCTTATTATCGACAACTACCGTCAGGAAAAGAATGAGAATGTAGTATCCAACGATAACAGCGAAATAGATTTGCTGAATGATATGAAGTTGTCCGAAGGAAACATAGAAATGGAGATGATCAACGAACAGATTCATAATGACGTGCGCCATTTGGTCGAACTTCTTCCGGACAATCAAAGGGAAGTTGTATGCATGCGCTTTTATCAGGATCTTAGCTTCAAAGAGATTGCTGAAGTCACAGGAGTAAGTATAAATACCGCTTTAGGAAGAATGCGTTACGCCATCCTCAACCTCCGCCGTATGGCAGAAGAGAAAGAAATAATTCTTACCCTCGAATAAAATTTTGTTTCATAAGCATACTAAAGTTTTGTTTTCTACGTTCTTATAGAAAACAGCAAATAGTATGCCTATGAAATGTATTACTACTCAAACAACTTCTCAACAGAAAAAGAACAAGCAGGTGATAAAGGGTAAAAATGCACTGTGCCCCACCACAGAGACACTAACCTTTTTAAAACTCTTTGCCCGCAATTATCACGTTGAGCCATCAATGCCCGAAGGATTGCAAGGTATCATCCTGGGATAACCGGTTATATAATTTAATTCTCCTGTACAAAAGAATACAATCTTCTGTACAGAAGAATGATTTGTTTTGTACAAAAGATTGCATTCTTTTGTACAAGGAAACAACTATTACCCGCCAATAAACAAAAGAAGCCCGGATAAAAAACCCTTAGTTCAATTATTTTGTTTATTTTTGCAAACCGAAACATTCAGCAAGAGAGTTATGAAACACAAAATATCCCCATCACTGCTCGCTGCCAACTTTTCCAATCTGGCAGAAGATATTGAGATGATAAACCGAAGCGAAGCCGACTGGTTGCATCTCGACATTATGGACGGTGTGTTTGTTCCTAATATTTCCTTTGGATTTCCCGTTATTAATGCTGTCAGCAAAATATGCAAAAAGCCACTTGATGTGCATCTGATGGTTGTAAATCCCGAGAAGTTTATTCCGGAAGTTAAAGCAACTGGGGCAATGATTATGAATGTGCATTACGAAGCCTGCCCGCACCTTCACCGGGTAATCCAGCAAATTCGTGAAGCCGGCATGGAACCTGCAGTAACTATCAATCCATCAACTCCAGTATCTATGCTGAAAGACATTATAGAAGACGTATACATGGTCTTGATAATGAGTGTAAACCCTGGTTTCGGCGGTCAGAAATTCATTAAACATTCCATAGAGAAAGTAAAAGAACTCCGACAGTTGATTGATGAAACCGGTTCAACCGCACTGATTGAGGTGGATGGCGGTGTAAACAAAACCACTGCTCCTTTGTTACTGGAAGCAGGTGCCGACGTACTTGTAGCCGGCAATTCCGTATTTTCAGCATCTACCCCCGAAGAGATGATTCATTATCTGAAAACATTGTAATTTTACTGTGCAGTTGCCTATACATCTGCACAAATATCCCTTTGTCCGATTCCTGGCTCCCCTGATACTCGGGATATACTTTAGTCATTCGTTTCTTCACGAAACAGGATGCAGTGGAGTTGTCATGGGCGCACTTTGCCTTTTGTGTGTTGTTTCTTTCCTTTTTTATCACCTTTTCAAGAAATACACATTCAGATGGCTCACCGGAACATGCATTTATCTGCTGTTATTCACCATTGGTGCAGGAATAACTGAATACCATTTATCCTCCGCGCACTACCAATGGCCGGTGGAAAAGAGCACTTACAAAGTACAGCTCACGAGCGATCCTAAAGAAAAAGAATACACTATTTTGTGTCCGGTTACAGTTATTCTGAAACAGGATTCATCGGGCGTTCATGCAATACAGAAAAAGATATTGCTTTATCTGACCAAAGACTCGCTAAGCAGACAAATAAAACGGGGAGATAAGCTACTGTTCTACAGCCAAGTCAATGCGCCCCGCAACAATGGCAATCCCGAAGAGTTTGATTATGCTTCTTATCTTATCCATCAGGGAATAAGCGGAACAGCCTTTGCATATACAGGAAACTGGCAGTCTGCAGGGCATGACTCTTCAAGAACGTTGGAACAAGTTGCGCTTGATTACCGGAAACTGTTGCTGCAGAAGATAAAAGACCTTGGATTTTCGGGAGATGAATACACCGTTCTTTCGGCTTTGGTGCTAGGATATCAGGACGAACTGAGCGAAGATATAAAGGAAAGCTACTCCATTTCCGGAGCCAGCCATGTGCTTTCTCTCTCTGGGTTGCACATTGGATTCCTCTATTTTCTGCTGGATTTCCTTCTGGGTTTTGTCGGCAGAAAGAAAGGAACACTGATTGCAAAGCAGCTAACCATCATCTTTTTGCTATGGGGATTTGCTTTCCTCACCGGATTACTCTCGCCCGTTATCCGTTCGGTGATTATGTTTTCACTGATTGCCCTCTCCAAAATACGGAATAACCATCCGGTTACCCTGAACACTTTGGCTGTAGCTGCTCTGCTGATGCTTATTTATAATCCATTCTACCTGTACGATGTCAGTTTTCAGCTGTCGTTCAGTGCAGTTGCAGGAATTGTAATTATCCAGCCATGGCTTAATAACCGGATAAAGGTGGAGAACCGCATCGGGAAATATGTGTGGGGACTGATGAGTGTCTCCATTGCCGCACAGGTTATCACCACCCCCATAATCCTCTATTACTTTTCCCGGTTCTCTACCCATTTTCTGCTAACTAATATCGTAGTAGTCCCTTTGGTGTCGGTCATTATGTACCTGGCGGTCTTTACACTTTGTATCGGATTTATTCCTCCGCTTCAAGCTCTTTTAGCCTTTTTACTTAAAGAATCAATCAAATTACTGAACGGAACAGTCGTTTTTGTAGAGCGTCTGCCCTACTCTTCCATAGATCATATCTGGCTCTCTCCCGCCGATGTAGCTGTGTTTTATCTTATTCTTCTTTTTATCAGTCTCTATTTCGTGGCCAGAAAACGGTGGGCATTATTTAGTCTGCTGCCATGCATATTCATCCTTTGCCTGCTTCATGCAAATGATAAATACAGGCAAAATAATATTCGTTCCATTGTTTTTTACAATGCCCGCAACTGTCCCACTGTTCATCTGATTGAGTCGCGTGAAACCTCCTATCTTTTTTCGGCAGAGAAGGATAGTGTACATCAAAAGTTGCGCTATGCCGCCAGTCGTTTCTGGAATAAATATCAGCTAAACACTCCGCAAACAATTCCTTCCGAGTATAGTGGAAAAGGTATATGGAGACACAACAGCATGCTTTCTTTCGAAGGTAAAACTATCTGCATGATAAATGATGATACCTGGCGAAACAAAACTTCCGATAAACCGTTATACATTGATTATTTATATATATGTAAAGGATACAAAGGGAAACTAGTATGGCTTATGCCCCTGTTTAATGCACAAAAAGTGGTGATAGATTCTTCTGTAAGCGATTACCATCGGGAAGCATACAAGAAAGAGTGCCGGCTTCTGGGAATGGAGTTTGTTTCGCTATCCGAAAAAGGAGCCTACCAAATCGCTCTTTAATACAATTTAATTTGTACTTTTGCACCTAATAATGAAGAAAAAACAGTTATGTTGACAAAAATAATAGACCAGGCAAATATTGATCTTTTCGGAGAATGGCTCAAAGAAACGGAAAAGATAGTTATTGTGACACACGTTTCTCCCGATGGAGATGCAATGGGCTCCTCTTTAGGACTTTATCATTTCCTTATTTCACAGAATAAAACGGTTAATATTATTGTTCCCAATGCCTTTCCCGAGTTCCTGAAATGGATGCCCAGCGCAAAGAATATTACACTTTACGATCAGAATAAGGAGAGTGCCGACAAGCTCATTGCAGATGCCGACATGATTTGTTGCCTTGATTTCAACGGACTGAAACGAATTGAAGAGGTGGGCAATGCCGTAAAAGAAGCCAAAGCCCGCAAAGTAATGATTGATCATCACCCATTCCCAGATGATTTCTGTTCCATTGTGATGTCTCATCCCGAAATATCGTCAACATCCGAATTAGTGTTCCGCTTAATCAGCCGCCTGGGATATTTTGATGAAATAACCAAGGAAGGAGCAGAATGCATCTATACCGGAATGATGACCGACACAGGCAGCTTTACCTATAACTCAAACAGTCAGGAAATATACTTCATCATCAGTCAGCTGATATCCAAAGGCATTGATAAAGACGACATTAACCGCAACGTTTACAACACTTATTCTGAAAGCCGCTTGCGCCTCATGGGATATGTACTCCACTCCAAAATGAAAGTTTACCCGGAGTGTCATGCAGCAATGATATCACTTACTCAGGACGAATTAAAAGAATTCAACTATGTAAAAGGAGATTCTGAAGGTTTTGTCAACATTCCGTTGTCCATAAAGGATGTGAAATTCTCTGTATTCTTCAGAGAAGATACAGACATGATAAAAGTCTCACTGCGATCAGTAGGAGAATTTCCATGCAACCAGTTTGCATCAGAATTCTTTAACGGAGGAGGACATCTGAATGCCTCAGGAGGAGAATTTTACGGCACAATGCAACAGGCAACAGAAATCTTTGAACAAGCTTTAGAGAAATATAAACCTTTATTAACCGCAAAAAATTAGTTATTTAAACATAATTGCATCATAACATTGTGGTAATTACCATCTGAATGACTATTTTTGTACGGAATATTAATATGTAAATATGAAAAAATTAACTTTACTACTATTCTCTTTACTCGTATTAGGATTGGCATTTCAATCCTGTAGTAACAGCACAAAAACTTATGCCGAAAAGCAGGCTGATGAAGAAAAAGCCATTAAAGATTTCATCAAGACCAAGAATATTAAAGTTATAAGTAGCGATGAGTTCCTGAAGGACACAACTACAGCGGAAAACGAATACGCATTCTTCTCCAATGAAGGCATCTATTTACATGTTGATAAAAAAGGAGGCACGTTGCCAAAGACTAATGACGTAATCTTAACCCGTTTCCTGGAAATTAATATTGCAACCGGAGACAGTACATTATCAAACTATTACGATAACACTTCTATTGACCAGTTCAGATATACAAAAACAAGTACATCTACTTACGGACAGTTCTTTATGGAACAGAGCCAGAAAGCATATATGCTAACAGCTTACGGAAGTGCCGTTCCCGCCGGTTGGCTGTTACCACTCCTCTATGTAGGAGACGGAGCAAAAATAAAAGTATTGGTTCCTTCTGCTCAGGGACATAGCACAGCACAACAATATGTAACTCCCTATTTTTACGAAATAGAATACAAAATTTACTAAGAATTATGACACTTATTAAATCAATTTCCGGTATCCGTGGTACAATTGGCGGACATGCCGGAGAGGGACTAAACCCACTTGACATTGTAAAATTCACTTCCGCTTACGCAACATTGATAAGAAAGACTACTAAATCAACAAGCAATAAAATTGTTGTAGGCCGCGATGCTCGTATCTCCGGGAAAATGGTTAATAATGTAGTTGTCGGTACCTTAATGGGTATGGGCTATGATGTAGTAGATATTGGCCTTGCCTCTACTCCAACAACAGAACTTGCAGTTACCATGGAAGGTGCTAGCGGAGGGATTATCCTTACTGCCAGTCACAATCCAAAACAATGGAACGCGCTGAAACTGTTGAATGAGTACGGAGAATTCCTTAATGCTGCTGAAGGAGAAGAAGTTCTTCGCATTGCTGAAGCTGAAGAGTTTTCTTTCGCTGAAGTAGACAGCCTGGGAGCTTACCGTGAAGATTTAAGTTACAATAAAAAGCATATTGACAGTGTACTTGCACTGAAACTTGTTGACGTGGAAGCTATCCGCAAAGCAAATTTCAGAGTAGCTATTGACTGTGTAAACTCTGTAGGAGGTATTATTCTTCCTGATTTATTTGATGCACTGGGCGTGAAGCATGTAGAAAAGCTGTATTGCGAACCTAACGGAAACTTCCAACACAACCCTGAACCGCTTGAAAAGAACCTTGGAGACATTATGAATCTGATGAAAAGCGGAAAGGCTGATGTTGCATTCGTTGTAGATCCTGACGTTGACCGCCTTGCTATGATTTGCGAAGACGGAAAAATGTACGGAGAAGAATATACTTTGGTAACTGTTGCCGACTATATATTGAAACATACACCTGGAAATACGGTATCTAACTTAAGTTCAACCCGTGCACTTCGTGACGTAACCCGTAAATACGGACAGGCTTACAATGCTGCTGCCGTAGGCGAAGTAAACGTGGTAACTAAGATGAAAGATACAAATGCAGTGATTGGTGGTGAAGGCAACGGAGGAGTAATCTATCCTGAAAGTCACTACGGACGCGACGCATTGGTTGGTATCGCTCTTTTCCTTAGCCATCTTGCTCACGAAGGAAAGAAGGTTAGCGAACTGAGAGCTACTTATCCTCCTTACTTTATCGCTAAGAATAAAGTTGAGTTAACTCCGGCAATTGATGTAGATGCTATTCTTGCTAAAGTAAAAGAAATCTATGCCAAAGAAGAAATTAACGATATTGATGGCGTAAAGATTGACTTCCCTGATAAATGGGTTCACCTGAGAAAGAGTAACACAGAACCAATTATCCGTGTTTACTCTGAAGCCTCAACCATGGAAGCTGCCGAAGAAATTGGTCAGAAGATTATGGATGTAATTGCGGAACTGGCTAAATAACAGTCATCCGTTACAATATACAATGAGCGAAGAAGCACAACCTGCTTTCTTCGCTTTTTTTATTGCCCTGATATTGCTCCGTACACCCGGGTGTAAGTCCCTTGTATACCCGGATGTACGACTATTGTCCACCCGGGTGTACAAGAAACTACCTGCCCTGATAAATAAATACAGCGGCATACGGTAAAAAACTTACGAGAGTATTATTAACAGGCCGAATTAGCCAGAATAAGGACAAGACAAAGCGCTAGATTGCCAGATCAACGCTAGATCAAATCAATTTGATCCAGCACCTATAGGATACTTATATACAACAACTTAAACACCTACTGCTAGATTGCTAGATCAATTTCTCACTTTTAATATTTATGAGAGAAACAATGCAAACAGAAACAGTAATAGAAAATATTTAATGTCTTTTTGAAGAGAAAAGGGAAGAAACCCAAAGCAGAGCTATAGCACCTACAGTTGCAGTAACCAAATGTCCGATGGTGCCTGAGGTATAAATACCAAGCAGACCAAAAAGCCAGCTCCCCAATACACCACCAATGATTCCGAGAATCAGGTTTACCAAACATCCAAAACCGCCACCTCTCATTATCTTGCCGGCCACATAACCAGCTATAATACCAATAATAACACCGCCAAATATTCCCATAATGCAATCTCTATAAAGGTTATACTATTTTTAAGCTAATCATTCAGACCGGGAAGCAGATTCACACGCTTAATCTCGCCTTCAAAATTCGGAGTAAAAACATCCTTTCCGATATTCTCCTTAATCTCCTGAATGCTCCAGAATCTTCCGCCTGCCAGTTCATCCTTATTGGGAGTTATCTCACCATTGTATGTTGTTTTATAAACGAACACCAGTTCTTTTTCTACTTTAGATTCAAACACATAATTGGTAATAAACTGAGGATCATATTCGGTAATGCCCAGTTCTTCACGCACTTCACGTTTAAGCGCTTGCTCGGCATTCTCACCTAAATCCACGTGTCCGCCTACGGCAGTATCCCATTTATCGGGCTGAATATCTTTCCAGGCAGGACGTTTCTGAAGAAACAATTCGCCTTTTTCATTGAATACATGAAGATGCACCACCGGATGCAACAACTTACTTCCATTGTGGCACTCCCCTCTTGAGGCAGCTCCGGTTATATTTCCCTGTTCGTCAACCAGCGGGAACATCTCTTCACTATTATCTTTATTCATAAATTTTCTTTTTAAGGAATCAGCAACGAACTATCTCCATAACTCAGGAAACGGAAATCGTGACTGAGCGCGTAATCATATATCTTCTTCCAGTTTCCCTGCACAAATGCCGAAACAAGCAGCAACAAAGTACTCTGTGGCTGATGGAAATTAGTAACCATCGCCTTTACAATACGGTATTCATATCCGGGAGCAATAATTATCTGCGTACTGCTATGCAGCGTATTTATATTATGGCGATCCATATAGGCAAGAATCTGCTGAAGAGCCTCAACGGCTGTCAGTTCAGAAAGATGTTTGTATGGCTGCCACTGTTTCACATGAAGTTCCTCTTCACCGGCATTGGGATTCTTACTCAACACCACACCCATCTGATAAAGACTTTCCAGCGTACGAACCGAAGTAGTACCAACAGCCACTGCCCTACCTTGGTGAGCAATCAGTCTCTCAATCGTTTTCCGGTTCACGGAAATAAACTCTGTATGCATTTCGTGATCAGCAATCTCCTCACTCTTCACCGGACGAAACGTACCGGCACCCACATGCAGAGTAAGCTCTTCCAGTTCCACGCCATGCTTTTCCATATCCTGCATTACCCTTTCGGTGAAATGAAGTCCGGCAGTTGGGGCAGCAACAGAACCATCAATCTTTGAATATACAGTCTGGTAAGTCTCCTTATCACTCTCCTGAGTCTCTCTGTTCAGGTACGGAGGAATAGGCAGTTCACCTACCACCTCTAATATTTCAGAGAAAGTAACCTCTTTATTATTCCATGTAAAATCAATCCAATGACTTGTTCCGCGACTCTCTCCGCGAGTAGCCTTTAACATAATCGGCATGCCTTTCACGGTAATCTCGCGGCAAAGATCTCCCTCTTTCCACTTCTTCAGATGACCAACCATGCAAAGCCAGCTGCACTTCTCAGTCTGCTGAAAAGAAAGTACATAATCATTCGGAGCAATTGGTTCGAGACAGAAAACTTCAATCAGTGCACCAGTCTCCTTCCGGAAATGCAGACGAGCCTGAATCACCTTCGTATTATTAAATATCATCAGACTTCCCGCCGGAATCAGCTCCGGTAGAGAAGTAAAAATAGTTTCACTTATCTCTCCATGTTTATATACCAATAACTTCGACTGATCTCGCACAGGAAGTGGAAACTTTGCAATACGTTCATCCGGCAGTGGATAATTGAACTCACTTATCTTAATATGTTTTGTTTCTTCCATCTTTTCTTTGTCTATCTCGACAAAATTAGTGATATTTGACGGATAATTGAGCAAATTTGCTCAAAGAACTTTAAACATAGAAAGAATATGACTATTAAAATAGGTGATAAAGTGCGCTTCCTAAGCGAAGTAGGAGGCGGAATTGTGACAGGATTTGCAAGGAATGAAAAAGTAATAGTAGAGGGTGAAGATGGGTTTGAAGTACCAGTGCTTATACGCGAATGTGTAGTTATTGAAACGGACGATTACAACTTAAGAAGAAAGCCCGCTGATACATCTAAGTCTGGTTCAAAAGAAGCTAAACCCGAAGCAAAGGTTACGGCTCCGCAAATCACTTCCCGCCCGGTAGAAACCCGCGAAGGTGAAGCTTTGAATGTTTTTCTGGCATACGTTCCGGTTGATTCCAAGGCTATCTCTACCACTCCTTTCGAGGCTTATCTGGTAAACGATAGTAATTATTATATCTATTACAATTACCTCAACGCAGAAGGAAAAGCATGGAACAGTCGTTCGCACGGACTGATTGAGCCAAACACCAAACTATTCCTGGAAGAGTTTACCAAAGACTCATTGAACGAGCTGGAACATGTAGCTGTGCAACTAATAGCATTCAAAGATTCCAAAACATTTACCCTGAAACCGGCAGTAAGCGTGGAACTTCGTATTGACACCGTTAAGTTTTACAAGCTTCACACCTTCCGTGAATCAGTCTTTTTTGAAGATCCATCCCTAGTTTACGATATTGTAAAAGACAATCAGCCAGCAAAGCAGATGTATGTTTCCGCACAGGAAATTGAAGAAGCCTTACTTGCAAAAAAGGATGTGGACAGACCAGCTGCAACTCCCATTGTAAAAAAGGTTATAAAGAACGAAGTCATTGAAATAGACCTACACATCAATGAGTTACTGGATGATACCAGCAATATGAGTCATAAAGAGATCCTTGATTACCAGCTAGACAAGTTCCGTGAAGTGCTGGAAGAAAACAAGAACAAGAAAGGTCAAAAGATTGTCTTCATCCACGGAAAAGGTGACGGTGTATTGCGCAAAGCTCTCCTTGAAGAATTGAGATATAAATACAAAACGTACCAAAGTCAGGATGCTTCTTTTAAGGAGTATGGTTTTGGGGCTACTATGGTTACAATAAAATAAGCGCCGTTTAATATAGACATTTATAATATATCATAAAAAAGAGAACCCTGTATAGAGTAATTCTGTACAGGGTTCTCTTTTTTAATGATGTATACTAGATTCAACCTTACTTAGAATATTTATCTATTATTCTTTTGAGCGTTTTTTCACTGTAAAGAGATCTTTCAATCCGATCATTAAAATCTTCATCGCTAGATATCTGATCAAAATAAAGCCGAGCTTCTTCATAATAAGGAACAGTCAATCTTCTTGAAAAATCTGCAAATTCTGGAAAATCTATAATTCCAGTCAGATCTTTCCTTGAACTATTATGCAAAAATCCCGGATCCAAAAACGACATTAATTCAACATTAACATTTTCTAGAAAGGAATTCAAAGCTATATCCATTCGACCATTTGTATCTCCATATTTATAACATCCCTCTCGGTTTGCTTTATATGGAGAGGTCGAAGGATGGTGAACTATCCGAAAGCCACGAGAGATGAATTTCTCTTTTTCTTTATCATATATAGATATCCATTCAACATACCCATCTTCTGGTCTTAAAATTACTTGACCACATTCATCACAATAAAACTGTTTTAAGGGTTCTAGCATAATATATTTTTAATTAAATTTAAACAAATATAGAACAAATAATACAAACAAAAGCACTAATCACCAAAAAAAAATCACATTATCAAAAAGAGCGAAAGAATAAACAACTATAATATGTAACTGACAAAAGTTTTTTCATTAAGCAATACCGACTAGTTTTTCAATTTCCTAAATAGATAACAAGAAACTTTATTTTATCAGTCATATAAAAATATTCTTGTAACTTTGAAGCCATAAACAAAGTTCTGTTAATCCATTATAGATATCTTATCAATCATGAAACTATCAATAATATATTTCAGCAAAAGCGGCCATACAAAAGAGATGGCAGAGATTATTGCCAACGGCATGAAAAGTATTCCTGATATTGAAGTAGGAATTTTCGATTTAGATCATATTGACGATGATTTTCTGGCAGAAAGTAAAGCGGTAGTGTTTGGCACACCAACCTACTATGCTAATACCTGCTGGCAGATAAAGAAATGGTTCGATGAATCAAGGAACTACAAACTGGAAGGAAAGATTGGTGCTGTATTTGCTACAGCAGATTATGCTCAGGGAGGTGCGGATACTGCTATTCTGACTATTATAAACCATTTAATGGTGAAAGGTATGCTGGTATATTCAGGTGGCTCGGCTCTTGGTCATCCTTATATTCACTTAGGTGCAGTAGCTTTGAAAGAGAATTTTGAGCAGAGCAAACCAATGTTCGAGGTATTTGGACAGCGTATCGCAACCAAAGCCGTTGAATTATTTGCTTCTTCGAAGATATAAAATAACGATACTAAATTTATAAATTATCATTTCGTTGACTTTAACGAAATGATAGAGATTGATAAAGTAAAAAGCCATTTCATTATTGATATAAAATAAATCAGATTATGAAACAAATCAACACTGCCCTACTATCTTTCGGCATGAGCGGAAGAGTGTTTCACGCACCTTTTATAAATCTGCATAAAGGTTTTCACCTTGCCGGTTCATGGGAGAGAAGCAAAAAACAAATTCAGGAGTTTTATCCCGGAACACATTCTTATGATTCTTTTGAAGCTATATTGAATGACGATTCTATTGATCTGGTTGTGGTAAATACACCTGTATATTCTCATTTTGAATATGCGGCAAAAGCTTTGAAAGCGGGCAAGCATGTGGTTGTTGAGAAAGCTTTTACATCTACAGTTTCAGAAGCAGAAGAGCTTAAAGCTATCGCTTTGGAGCAGAACAGGCAGATTGCCGTTTTCCAGAATAGAAGATGGGACAGCGATCTCAGAACCGTAAAGCAGGTGATTGATAGTGGTGTTCTTGGCGAGATTAATGAGATGGAAATTCATTTCGACCGCTTTAATCTGAATTTAAGTCCGAAGAAGCATAAAGAAGAACCTAATCCCGGAGCAGGAATAATGAGGGACTTAGGACCTCATGTTATTGATCAGGCTTTGTATCTGTTTGGTATGCCGGAGGCTGTCTTTGCGGATTTACGTGTTACACGACCAGATTCGACCGTTGAAGATTGCTTCGATATTCTTCTTTATTACCCCTCTTTCAGAGTCAGAATAAAAGGTGGATATATTGTGAAGGAAGCTCTGCCCGCTTACATAGTTCACGGCACAAAAGGCTCTTTCCTGAAATCTCGTGCCGATGTGCAGGAAGCTGATCTGCAGAAAGGACTTACTCCTGGTGCGCCTGACTGGGGAACTGAACCCGAAGAAGAGCAAGGTCTTATCAACTACGATAAAGATGGAACAACCACCCGTGAAAAGATAAAGACACTGCAAGGCAACTATATGGAATTCTATAACGGAGTATATAATTCTCTTACGCAAAACAAGCCCATGCCGGTTACTGTAGATGATGGCATTCGTGTTATGAAAATAATTGAAGCTGCTTTCCAGAGCAGTGAAGCAAGAAGAGCAATAACTGTCATTGACTGAACATATAATGAAATAAACAATCTGCCACCTGATTAATAAGTTATTAATTGGGTGGCAGATGCTTTTAAGATAGTTATGATTATTTTCCTAGATGTTGTTTAGCCTATTCGCCTAACCAACGTTTTAGTCTGTCAATAATCTCCTTCTGAACTTCGGGTTTCATTGTGCCGATGCGTGTTCTGTGAGAGCCGTCTGGCTGAACGTAAACTTTTATATTCTGCTTGCCTTTAATCCACGTACAACCGGAAGCACCCCACGGATCAATTCCTCCATAGATAAAGATCATCTTAGGATCGTTCTTTTTCAGGAACTTCATCGTGTTGTTATATAAAGTCTTATCAAAACGAACATTTCTTAATTCGTCCGGTAACATCAGGCGACGAAGATAATCTTTAGTAGTCTTCAAAGACATGTATTTACGAAAAGGTTTCATGTCATAACCGTAATAACCTAATTCGTGAGCAGCCTGTACATTAAAAGATGTATATGGTGTTTGTTTTGAGAAATAATCGGGTTCAATCATTGCAATGAAATGATTGAAGATTTCCTCATTACTGGCAGTAAGCGCAGGAATTTTATCCATTGGTGTGCCCCATTGCCACAGACCAAATGCATATTCCATCACACAATAATCGAATATATCTTCCTCGGAAGCTCTGAAAGCATACTTCTTTTCTTCGCAATGTTTACGAAACAGTGGCATCAACTCTGCCTTGCGTTTCAGAAGTTCTAATTGAAACTCTTTTACTTTCTGACGATTCTGGGTTGTGGAGACTTTATTCTCAATAAACGGCTGGTGACGACCATCTTCCACAGAACGATTAAGGGGAGCAACATACGGAACAGATATATCCACATCATTAGGGAAATAGGTACGATAAAAAAGTGTGGTCTGCCCACCTTTGCTTATACCTGTGGATATCCATTTGCCTGGATAGATACTTTTCAGCGCATTGCGCACCTGATGAAGGTCATTGAGTGAATTTTCTACCGTCAGGTAATCCCAGTTACAGGGATTGGGCATGGATTTTCCAAAATAACGGTATTCCACGAATACAACATTTGTATTCAATAATTTTGAGAGTTCTTCAACATAGTTTTCACGGGTTGCATAATCGCCCCAGTAACCCTCGGTAACAATTACCGTAGGACGGTCGTAACCCGCATGACCTACAATTACCCGCTGAAGGAATTTACCTGCCTGAGGATTCTTATAATCCAGTGGATGTTCAAACATCATAGTATATTTTTCACTGTATTGCGTACTTTTCAAAGGCTCCACTTCGCTTACTCCGGGCAGTGCCGCCAACTTACTTTTCAGGTCTCCTTGCGCAGCGTTCAGTAACAACGGGAACAGCAGCAACAGCAGGAATAACATGAAACGGGATTCTTGTTTTCTCATTTGTGATTTATAATTTTAATATTCTGAATGCAATGTTACATCTTATCAGTTAAACAGAATACAAAAATAGTATAGAAAACCGATAGAATAGTACATTAATGCTTAGAATCCTGCTTCAGAATAAAGATTTACTGTTAAAAATCGGATTTCAATTTAACAAAGTAAAATGATTAATAATTGATTTCTGCCAGATAAGAAGCTATATATAAAATGAGGCAAAGATTCATTCTTTGACTCATTTTATGGGGAATTTATTCCAAATATATTTTCCGCAGGATGTATTTACCAGAATAAACAGGACTAACAATTTAACGATAAGAATCTTATTTAACTATCTATAAAACACTTTAATTCAACATTTTACAAGAAGCCGTTCACTATATTCGCTGAAACTATTAACCCAATTACTTAATGAAGAAATTACTATTCCTAACAATTATTTTCATTGGATGCTCAATTATGAGCTGCTCAGAAACAGAAAACGACTTAACTATTGAAAACACATTAAAAACTAAAACAGGACTAAACTCTACAGATTCTATTAAAACAGATGCAACAAAAACGGATTCTACTAAGACAGGTGTTAAAGTTGTTATAAATGAATGGAGCGATACAGTTAGAATTCAACAATCATTCTAATAACAGTGCATCACTTAAGACCGGAGTATCAGTTAAGAATCAGAAAAAGGCGGATTTCTGACAAATAAAGAAATCCACCTTTTCCATTTTTTATGTATCAACACTTATAGTTAACTAGCTAAAATTCTGCATCCTGAGGAACTGTTGGTTCCCAATCAAGCACATCAATTTTCTCCTCAGTTTGGACAGGTCCTGGAGTTACAAAAGATCGTGTATCCACATCTGTGCCTGTAATGGTCAGTTTCAGAGTAGCCGGAACTTTATCCTGCGCAACCTTATCATAGTCACAGACGCTCAATAGCAGAGTGCCTATTACTACTAAGAAAAGGCTTCTCTTTTTCATGGTGCTTTTGATTAATTAGATAAATATTTAGGCCGTTATAAAACACGATCAATAGCAATATTCCATTTATCTGAATTCCATTCTTGCTGGAATAAAATAGGATTGCCCTTCTTCTGCCATAACCCACAAGCGCAGGGTAAAAGGATTCTCACTAGGAAAGTTTAAATAACCAGGGCATAGTTCAGCCAATAATAATGTATCTTTATCGGGAGAAAACACTCCATAAAACGAACAAACAGCACCCACTTCTTCTTCAGGAATCTCTGCATAAATCACTTTATGAGATACATCATCAGGTAAGTGGTCACACTCCCGGAAATAATGGCTTATATAATTCATAAACTTTGGATAGTCCTCAGCATCCATGCGCCAGAAAGCATCATGTTTGCTGAGTTTTATCAATAGTTTATATTTATCACCTTGCTTATTCATATCAATAAGTATTTACTCTCTGGTTATTCTTTTACACAACGGATTGAAAAACCGCTTGCGCGAAAATAATCGTCCAATTCTTTTTTTTCAAAAATATAATCAGGAACTACATTTCCATCTCTAAAATATAATAGATATACATCGCTCTTATGTACCATAATTGGAGCAATTGAAGCAGACCAATAGACACCATAATTGCCAATATTGGTAAGATTTCCAGTTCTATAAGTCCTATAACCACTTGCTGGATACCACCCTACAGATGACGACCAATTATATCCATAGTTATATGTCAATCCTATATAATTTAGCCCATACCAGGGAGATGCTGTTTCATTTCCTGATTTAGGAACCCGCCATCCTTCGGGAGATGGATCGTAAACCGATTTTGAATTATTTCCGCCCCATAATGAGTCGTCATGCGTTCCTGTTGTTGAATACCAGTCATACTCGTTAGAACTCTGTGTATCTTCATTTTTACGGTAATATGTAGAAGGGTTTTTTATGCTATTCTCAATATTATTGGGTGGAGCATCAGGATGTGAAGGACTTAGCGTTCTAGGAGTTTGTAATATATTAATTACAGGAGAATTAGTACCATAAACGGTTGGTTCTTGTGAAGCCGAATAACTTGAAGATCCAGGAAATGGATCTTTTCTTCCCCATTGATATATAAGTCCCATAGAACCAATATTCTGAGGTGAATTATTAATTGCGCCCAAATTTCGGTCCATAAAAACAGTAGTTTTTGTTCCATTATTATATGATATGTTTGTTGTATTTGGGTCATAACTAGTTACCCAAATATGCCATGACCAAACAATAACGCCATTCACCTTCGCAACAACTACAGCATTACCTTCTGTACTGCCAGTCTCTACCTTTATTGTACCATCAGCAAATTGTGCTGTTACTGTTTTAACCGTTCCATCAGATGAAAGAGGATCTGGTTTATCCGTCCAAAGTAATTCAGTAGTCCATCCGCTATTAACATTTGCTATGCGGGTAGTTCCATCCTGATTTGCTCGTGACACTGGGAATATAACCGCTCTGTTAGGAGGTACAATATAGCAATTCGATGGTGAAGATACCTTTGTAACACGTGTATCAATATCTGTTGCACCATAAATGTTTACAATATAATTATAGCTACCATTTCGTTTTACATTAAAATTTTGGCAATTATCTGCACCTAGATAAATGCGATAGGAAGCTGAGATAAACCTAGCCCTCACATCAGTTGAAGCAGGAGTTCCCGTAGCATATATTTCAATATAGGTAGCATTACTGGGAGCATACATTCTTTTCTCTTTTTGATCTGTAAGTGTACCCATACTTCCATTTACATCTACACGACCGCCCCTCCTATTTTCAAACATATAAAAAATAAGATTATTGATAGAAGAAGGTGGTAAATTCAGAACATCAAATTTTTCACTTGTCTGAGCATCATCTCCAACGGCAATATCATCTGCAGAAGATTCATTTGCATTGGGACGAGCAATCAAGTATTCATACTTAGGTAAATTCTTTATGGAGTATCCTGTTATGTTAATACCGGGAATAGAAGTTACAGTAAAAGTGTTTTTCGCAACGAGTCGTGAAATGTTTATGGTACCAACCGTATTTACATAATTTGTACTACCTTTACCTAATAAAGTAATTCCTTTTATACTCCCACTCATCGTTAATCGTTCATTAGTAATTACTCCGTTCAAAGTCGTAATCGGACCACACATCATTGCTTTTAAAGCAGATTCAGTATCTGCTGTTTGTGGGTTCAGAACTGGAGTACTTCCTAAATTGGCTATTGCATAAATAGTGCAGTTAGTTCCACTGATAACATCCATCTGAATTGAATTACTTGATGTATATGAACTTAAATAATGATAGCCTATTAAGCTTCCATTGCCATTATAAACCAATATATAAAGATTTGAAATAATATTTTCATCAACGGCGCGGGTTCTAAGCAAATCAGAGGCTTGTTGTTTTATATTCAGAGAAATAACGGCATCACTATTCCCGTCCGGAAGTGTTGAGTAACTAACCGGTCTATCGTCTGTACACCCGCAAATAAACAGACTAACAGTAAAAGCCATTAATAAAGCGCAGACATTGGGCAAATGTAAAAACGCTTTAATTCTTCTTACAGAATACATAATTAGGTCTATTTAAAAATATATGAAAAGGCAGATTTATCATGGGCAAGAAGTTATTGAAATCTGCCTTTTATATTAGTTCTTTAATTGCTATTGATCAAGTCTTAAAAATCAACAGGCTGATCAATAGTCAAAAGCCAATCCTGAGGTTCTAAAGTGATAATAAGATAACCTGGATCAATTATAATATAAGGATTATCAACACCCTTATTTTTAATTACAACAGAAATGGAATATATTGTATTACGTTTTATACCAGTATTGTAGTTGCCTCCAGCTATTTCTGCTGGTGTTAATTGACGCAATATACGATTAACCACCACTGGATAAAAACTAGTACTCTGATCGCTTGTTGTATTAAAATCACCATCATTATCAAAGGTTCCTCTAATTACAAGTCTTGTAGCATCATCAAAAGTTAGATCTATTGGAGAAGGAAATTCATTCGGAAATGTATAGAAATAATGATTTATTGTGTATGCTGGTGACTTTGGAACTTCAAATGGAGTAGAAAAAACATCTCTTAGAGTATACGCAAGACTAATAGGATCTTGATATATCCACCCATCTAATGGATTTGAAACAGTACCATTTGCTTGGGATGTTCCATTAGCTTTATATAAATAAATTCCATCAGCTTTAAATTTTGCATTAGGGTATTGTCCCGCAGGATCAAAATCAGTACTTAAGCTACTTAATTGAACGCGCGCTACCATGCGGGTTAAATTGATAGTCAGTTTAGCAGGATTAACAATATCTGTACTCAGTGTTTTATTTCCATCACCAACCATTGGAAGATTAGTCATAGTTTGTTTCAAGTTAATAAGTCTTGATAGAAATTCTGTTTTAGTTGCTGCACCTGCAAAAGTATTTTCATCAGCATTAGCTACAACAACGACATCGCGATTACCATCATCAGCAGTACCATGTATTATAGCTCCCTTTATTTCAATAGTAGTAGGATTACCATCAGCGAATACAAATTCTTTTATGATATCAGTTTTACCTACTTCACCACTATTTGTTTTAAATAATCCTACAGTAACTCGGTTAACTTCATTTTCTTCTGTTTGAGAAACTACAGGAGTAATCGCACGCGTATTTACATCTGTACCCTTTAAGGTCAACTTCAACGTTGCCGGTTCACCACGCTTAACAACTAAAGGATCATTATCCCTTGAACAAGAGCTCATAGCTAACAGAACTCCAATTCCTACTAATAAAAAAAATCTGTTTTTCATAATCAACCATGTTTTAAATTAAATTTTTATTGACACATATTCTCTGTAAAATTTTCTTTAAACAATAACTATTTATAAATAAAACACCTACTAATATATAATGTTTTCCATTCAATAAGAATTCCAAATCAATTGTTATATCATTAATAAATATTAACCAAAACGAATAAAAAGCTATAAATCAAAGGATCTCACAATGCGCAGACATAAACATTAGTTATAAAACAAGTTAAAACACAGAAAGAATAGTGCACAAAATAGTCTTGTTTTATAAATCAGTTTTTATTATTTAAAATTTAATAGTCTTTACTATTTCATATAATTATAAAAAGATAAAAAATGACAATATTACAAAGACGGCGAAGTTTTTTACATATCTCCCGGGATATTATATTTCTCAGGAATGATATTTATGCAGTGTTGTACAAAACAAATCTTTCTTCTGTACAAAAGAATTAATTGTTTTGTACAAGGATACAAAAACTAGTCTAGTGATTTTTTTAAAAGTAAACCAGAGTTCTGTTATGCTCCGGCGTGATATTTATCGAAAACCTGACGGATTTAGTGGCAGATAGCCAATTTTAGTGGTAGATAAATTGTATCAAAAATTTATCTGCCACTAGTGCAAAAGCCTATTAAAAGGGGGAATTATATAAAAATGGTGGCAGGTAGCAGATTGCTGCACAAAAAAAAATTCCGCACAACAATCTATGTGGTATATTTATCTAAATATCTATGATCTTTTAATAAAACGGAAATTTATTTTTTTACCGTCAGCTTGTACCTTAAGAATATAAATACCATTATGCAATTTTGATACATCAACTTGCTGAACAGCTCCAAACTGAGTTGTTTGTCCTTTCAGCAACATGCATCCCAATGTATCATAAACTTCAAAAGCACCGCCATCCGTATTTGTAAACATCAACAACTTGGATGTTGGATTTGGATAAATACTAATATTATCAATTGGATTTGCAATTAAAGACGTTGATTTATTTGTAGTGGTAACAACAACCGAGATGCTACTTGAATAAGAAGTGTCGTCATTACCAGCAATGGTAAATTTAATGTTAGCAATACCCGTAAAGTCTGATGACGGATTAAAACGAACAGTATGTCCATCGGCCTGAATAGTAGCAGTTCCATTAGTACATTCATTTATTGTGAAGGTAGGAGAAACCGAACTAAAGCCTCCCAAATATTTTAAAAGATCAATATCTAATGATGCATTACTGTTTGCCACGGCATGAAATTCTGCCAGCCAGTTAATATAATGCTCTATCAACGTATAACCATCAGAGGCGATTTGCATAGCATCATTAACGTTTACATCTGAGCCGTTAGCTTTTTCCCAATAATCAGGCATACCATCATTATCTGTATCAAGATCTTTGTTTCCGCTTCTGATTAGACCATAACCGTTATTATCAAGACCTGTCTGTGCCTGACTTGTATATAATCCTGAATCGGGGCCGGTTGTTCCGACAACATATCCTGTTGTTCCCGAACCAATGGTTTTAACTTGATTAATGATCAGAGAATCAGTTTGGTCATAAGGAAGAGTTCCGGCTGTGGAAGCTGCAATACGGAAAGCTGTTGCTGCGCTGTAAATAGGCATTGCATTTGTCAGATCAGTCCATGGAGAGGTGAGAACTGTTCCTCCTCCCTGATACCAATACGGGGTAGTCTCTGCTCCATTGAGCACGCCATCCAGATTCATGTCTTTCATATTACCTGAACAATATATACTTTGGTTATTGTCAACCTGAAACCAGCTATTATCCGTTCCAGTTGAAGCTGGTCCAAAAACAAAGTAGTTATTTACAATATCATGTTTAAAACTTGTACCTGAGTGTGTGGTATATCCTGCAGAGCAGTTATAAAGTACATTATTTGCATAGGTATCATTAATCTTAGCTAATGGATTGCGGTTGTGTGAATTAGCAAAAATATTCTTATAGAATGTCCAGTTACTACCTACTGACTCACAGTGTGCTCCGAACTGCTGTCCTGTAGGATTTGCAATAATACAACTCTGAAAAGTTATATTAGTTACCGGTGAAACAGCAGTATTATCACTTACTCCATCAATATTGTTCCATGGCGCAAATTCAAAAGAACAATGATCAAGAATAACATTATTGGCAAGATACAAACTCAATGCATCATCTCCACTACTCTCGGTTTCACTTCCCGGACGAACACGGATATGACGGCAGATTACATTTGACGACTTAGCAAAAGAAAGCTCACCACTTTTTATTGCAATACCTTCACCCGGAGCTGTTTGTCCGGCAATAGTAAGATTACTCTTTGCAGAAATAGCAGATGTTAAACTGATATAACCACTTACATCGAATACTATTATACGATTAGAAACACTTACCGCATCACGAAGAGAACCTTCACCACTATCGTTAAGGTTAGTAACATGATAAACCGTTCCTCCACGACCACCGGTGGCATGAGATCCGAATCCAACCGCACCAGGAAAAGAAGGAAGCATATTTGATGCTGTACCAACCTTAATTACACCAGCTATTGTATCAGATGTTGCAGTTTCGTAAATTGCATTAATCTTAAAACCATAAGAACCTATATTCATAGGTGCTCCTGAAATAGTTAGCGTTTTGGCATCGTTATCCGCTACAACTTTTACACCTGCAGGAGCAATTGTAGAATTCGAAGTACCTGTCCATGAAATATTTGCCGTCGTAGCAGAACCTTCCAAAGCATAAACAATATTGGAAATAGATTGGCTAAAAGAAACTACTTGGCTAGTAGTTGCAGCAGCTGAAGTCAAAACAATTGAAGGAGGTGGAATTACTGCTAAAGTTGCAGTTAATGGAGTGCTCGTTTGAGTTCCATCTGTCGAAGTAATAGTACAACCGTATGAACCGGCTGTTGTAGGTGTTCCTGAGATTGTTAGTGTACTTAGATTCTTATCAACTGCTATAGAGATGCCATCAGGAGGAGTATTGGGATTGACCGTTCCTGTCCAGATTATAGAAGCTGAAGTTGCAGATCCTCCCCATTTATAAGCCAAATTAGTCATTACATTCCCTGTCATTACTTTTTGTGTCTGAGTTCCGGATTCTGAAATTTGATTTATTAATGGAATTGGAGTTGCCACAACATTTATTTTTGCAGATAAGATATCAGAAAAGATTGTTCCATTTGTTGAAATAACATTAAAGCCATAAGAGCCTGCCACTGTAGGTGTACCTGAAATTGTCAGCATTTTCGCTGCATTATCCGTTGTCACAACAAGACCATTTGGAGGAGTATTAGTATCTGCCGTACCAATCCATGAAACAGAAGCCGAGGTAGCTATACTTCCCCACGAATATGCAATATTAGAAATTGATTGACCAAGTGAAACTGTCTGATTATCAGTCCCTGCTTCTGATGTTCTGATTATAGAAGGACGCTTTGTAATCAGAACATCATAAATATAAAGATTACAATTTGAGCTACTTGATGTGGCACAAGTAATTTTAACTTTAAGATTGCCCGTGCCTGAGTACGAATATATATTCTTATATATGAGTTTATTTGTGGTAATAATGCATGTATCTTGAGGAATCCAGGTACCACCATCATCTGTACTAAAATAAACAATATATTTTTGCTGAGAGCTTGTATTTGCTCCACAACTCCAAATAGTTACATCAGCTGGACCCTGCACCTGAGGCATAATTATATACCCTCCACCGGCACCAGTACCTGATTTCAAAAAACTAAATGCACCTGCATTGGCACCATCATCCACCGCTGAAGCAGACACATAAGTTGTTGAAGCACTACCAAACTGATTTGCACTTTGTGAAGCATTAAGGTTTATACGTTGACCATTGGGTCCAGAACCAAAAACAATAGAATTTATGCTTTTTTCTTTGTTAGCATTAGAAGTCGAAGCGGTAAAAACATCTCCTGTAGTAAAAGCTCCAGGTTTAGAATTAAAATCCGTGTAGGCTAATGTGTCATTTGACACTAATTGATTAGCAGAAACTGAACGTTTCAGTTTTTGTGCAGTAATCTGTGAAATAAAACAGACCGATAAAATTAGAATAAGACCTAATAAGTGCTTTTTTTTCATAGTATATTAATTTAGGCTAAACTTACTTTATAAAAAATTAATTTCATAAAGCAAATAAATTGATTTACAAATACTTTAAGCTAAATATACTTGTGTCTCATATCATCAAATACATTTAATACCTAAAGTAAACGCAAAATTGTACATTTATATCTTAACTTAATTAACATATTTGATTTTAATTCTTACCTTTTTGATTTTAATTTAAATTTACTTAAAAGCTTATTGGCGGAATTAATAATAAAATAGATGTTAGAATACAAGTTGCACATAGCACTGATTATTAATATCTTAATAGTGATAAAACAATTAAGCTACAACCAGCTTATGCACAACTTATATGCAATATTCGGTAAAGTCCTTAATATATGCAGGCAATATTCAAGTGATTTGTTTGGTAAATTCAAAAGGTAATATTCCACAATGTGGTGGTATTCCCTACTTCTCAGATTTGAAAGTAATTGCTTTAATAATACAAAAATAGTCCAACAGACTATATGAATAGCTATTGGACTATTTTGTATTAATAGGTCTTATTTTATGATTTATGCATCCAGATAGATTGCACTTTCTTTCTGATAGCTACCACATTCATAGAAGAAACAACTACAAACAAGGTTACTCCAATTACGATGGCAGGGATTATTGTTCCGGCTGGAAGTTGTGGGAAAAGCATAGACACTACTCCCATATAATATGAACGTGCCCAGCACACCAATACGATAGCCAGAATAAGAACTACGAAGTTCAGTCCCAGTGTAAGCATCTGATAAGGCAAGGCTACACGACCAGGACTATATCCTATAAGTAACAGGTTTTCCAGTTTGGTGGTATTCTTCTGCAAAAGCAGGTAAATGCTGAGCATCAGGATATAGAATGAAAGAACACTAATTAGTAATCCCACAGCCAATACAATACCTGTAATGAGCTTCAGAAAATAAGTTGTTTTACCGGCATCCAGTTTATTATCTTCTGTTTCATATCCTTTCTTTTGGAAGAACTGAGCAATCTTCTCATCGGCAGGGTTCTTAACTTCCATGATCAGGCGGGAAGACTGAACATTCTTTTCGGGAGCAAAAGTTTTGTTTGCCCATGTCATGAACTCTTCAGGAACAAGAATTGTATTCAAACGACTTGAGAAACCTACTATATTCCCTTTGTATTTCTCTACACTATTATTTCCTTTAATCACCACATCCAGCTTTATCATTCCCATCAGTCCTTCCGATAATTTAGGAAGACTGCGCGACTGTGCAAAACCGAAGTTATATAGGTTAAGATAGTTACGGGGAAGAATAATGGGAATAGAATGAGAATTTTCATTGAAGTGCCATTTCTGAAGACTTACATCTACATATTCATTTGGTACAGACTCAAAAAACATCTCTGTGGCTAAATGAAAATCGGATTCCTGCATTCCAAAACCTGCAGTTACTGAGAATTGAGAAGGCATAAAAGAGCCCACACTTTTAGCAAATGGCTGAGATTTTACATCATCAATATCATCTTGAGAGAAAGAGTTACTTGCACCGGTTATGGTACTTAGAGTATTAATTTTCTTGGTTACGATGATGAAATCTTTCTTGATAAAGCTATCACCTTCCGTAAATACCTGAGCAATGTCTTTATAGAACTGCACACTGAGTGCAACAATCATCATTCCAAAAAGATTGGCAAAGAAGAAACCTGCTAACTGAGGCAGGCTGATATGCTGACGAAGTAGTTTCCAAACAAGTTTCATAGCTTAAATATTTTATTGTAGTTCAACTCAATATGTTTACCAATAGACGTTACAATAACGCCTGCGCCCTGTTTTTTAACTTCCTCCATTAAAAGTCCGCCCATTATCTGACCGTTGGTTTCATCAAGGTGACTGATTGGTTCATCGAGAAAGATAAAGTCAAAAGGCTGACACAACGATCTTATAAAAGCAACTCGTTGTTGCTGTCCGAAAGAGAGTTTACCAACTTTTGAATTTAACTTATCCGGAATTCCCATAGCATCAAACAAAGTCTCAATCTCTTTCTCTGATTTATACTTTGTGAGACTATTTTTTAGCTGAATATTTTCTAAGGCAGAAAGTTCTGTAAAGAGCCTCAACTCCTGAAAAAGCATACTTAATGAATGTTTTCGCAATTCCACCCAATTAGATACAGATAAATCCCGGATATTTTCATTGTCAAAACAAAAAGCTCCCTGATAATCGTTTCTGTAGCCATAGACATAACTGCAAAGCGAAGATTTTCCTGTACCCGAATCAGCTTCTATAAGATAAATTTCACCTTTACAAAACTCCAGATTATTCTTCCAGACTTCCGAAATTATATTGCGTTCGATAAATACATTCGGTAAAGTCTGCTGTAATTTAATGTTATTCATTGATACATCTCAATTTAAAATCTATCCTAGCCAATTACCTTTCTTAGTCCGGCAATAAGCTGTTTTAGAACGTTCTCGTTTTTATTTTTAAAATAGATATTTCCTACGCTTTTCTGATCGTCGATATTGTATGCTTCAAAATAAGAGAAACCATCAAATACAGACTGAGCCATTGCACCCTGCGATCCAAACTGAGCAAAGGTCTTTGTAACCATTGGCAATTTCATTACATTTTCCATATCAAGAACAAAATAACCCTTTGCATCACCTTTCACATATCCGTATTTTGCATCGACAAGTGAGTTTGGAAAATCTTTGCCTATATTCTTATAGAGATTATCGTCATTCGTAAAATAGAAATAGTTGTTTCTTACCCCAAAATGAATGGCCGAAGGCAACATCCCACTCTTCACCATATATTCGTTCTTACCGGTAGTGGTAATTGCCATTCCCACTTCGTCGAAATCTTTTTTGAATGCATAAACAATTCCGGCAGCCGAAGGATCTGTTACCTCTGCATAAGCCAGCAAAGATGGTGTTCCATTCTCACTTATTCCTGATAGTGCAATAGAGACATCGCCATTCAGAGAAGCAACACTCTTTTTCATATCGAATCCGGGAGTTAGCCGGGAGTCTTTAACCATGCCTTTAAATTCTGTACTCTTTATAAGCATCTCGTATAACTTGTCACCCTTAACATTTGTACAAAGATAGGCCAGCGAAGAGGTAGGAATACGTTTAAGGAAAGTATGATTTATCTTTCCTCCCATTTCAGACTGCTCCTTTAAATATTTCTTTAATGATTCATTTTCTGTGTAATACTCTCCTTCTATAGATACTTTACCGTTTTCAAAGTTCATCTGAGCAAGCAACATCATATCTTTCAAGTCAGCATCTTCAGGGAGTCCCATCATCATAGAAGCAGAAGTCAACTGAGGCATTGCAGCAAAAGAGCCATACAAGCAAACATCACTTTTCTTAGCAATCAGTTTCTGAAAGCCTTTATTGACAGCAATACTCACTTTTTCATCCTGATCCATCAATTTAGTAACAGCTTCCTTTACCGGTAAGGAATGAGGATTAGTAGTTTTCATCACCATCAAAGAACTGTTATCGAATGCGCAGATTCCATATCCGCGAAGAACTGAAGTTGAAAAACTTCCACTTTTCTCTACTTCATCACAAAGTCCTTCAGTTTGCATTAATTTAAAAGCATCTACCAGTTTATCCATATCGGATACTTTAAACAGTGCAACAGGAGCATCATCTGAAGCAAGGAATATGTAGGCTTTATCTTCGAGAGAAAGACCAGCATCCGAAGGATTTTGAATCAGTTTTGCCAGTTTTTCATTATTCAATGCAGCTGTCATATTCTTCATAATGGATTCTTTATTATCCATTAAGCCGCTCTTCTTTATAATAGAAGGAACATCTATTGAGATTACCAGTGGAGCATTTAAGGGAATAACTCTTGTATACTCTTTATCTTTGGAGCAAGAGCCCAGCAACAACACTGCCACTAACAGTATTGATAAGTGGGAAAAGAATTTAAGTTTATTCATATGTATCTTAATATAAGTTATTGATTCATCAAATTCATGGTATGGCATGCAACCAGAGCAGCTGTTTCCGTACGCAGCCTGGATTTACCGAGACTAATAGGTTGGAAACCTTTTGCAAGAGCTTTTTCTACCTCTTCCGGACTGAAGTCTCCTTCCGGTCCTATAAGCACCAATGCATCTTCTCCTTTACGAATTACATCCTTTAGCAAAGGTTTTTCACCTTCATAGCAGTGAGCTATAAATTTTTGTCCTGGAAAATCATGGGAGATGAATTTATCGAAGTCGGTCATTTCATTTAATACGGGAAGAGTTGCTTTCAATGACTGTTTTATGGCAGAGACTAATATTTTCTCAATCCGCTCATTCTTAATTACTTTTCTTTCTGAAAAGCGGCAATTAAGAAAGGTTAGCTCATCAAAGCCAATCTCTGTAGCTTTTTCTGCGAACCATTCATTGCGGTCCATATTTTTTGTTGGAGCCATTGCTATATGCAAATGACACGGCCAAGGTTTTTCCTGCTGAATTCTTTCAATAACGGAAACAAAACATTTCTTTCCGGTTGCCATGCTAATTTCTGCTTTATAGAAAGAACCGTGTCCATCGGTCAGCATAATCTCATCACCTTGAGACAAACGCAACACGCGAATACAATGTTGAGCTTCTTCATCAGGCAACTCATTTTTTACTAAAATATCGGGGGTATAAAATACATGCATTGTTTTTGTTGTGTAATCTATGAATTAAAACGATTGATTTTCCTGCTCCATTCGCTTTATCTCATCACGTAGGGCAGAGGCTAGTTCATAATTCTCATCTTTTACAGCCTGCGAAAGAGATTCTTTCAAGTCATCCAGCGTATCACTCGATTCCGATTCTATCTCCACATCTTCCACTTCTGGAATATATCCCTCAGAGCTGAGAATTTGTTCGGTAGTGTAAATGGGACAATCAAAACGCAGAGCCAAAGCAATAGCATCTGATGTTCTGGAATCTAGCTTAAACTGCTCACCATCTTTCTCAAAACAAAGATAAGAATAAAAAATTCCATCCTTAGCTTTATAGATAAACACCTGTTCCAGTTTTGTTTGAAGATATTCTGCGAAGGTTACAAATAAATCGTGAGTGAAAGGGCGAGGAGTGCTAAGTCCTTTCAACTTAAGAGCTATGGCCTGAGCCTCGATAGAACCAATTATAATAGGCAACTGGCGAGGTCCGTCCACTTCTTCCATAACTAGTGCAAAAGCATTTGCCTGTAACTGACTGTTGGAAATATTTAATACCCGAAGTTCTACTTTATTATCCACTTTGAATCCAAATTAAGACTGTGGAGCAAATATAGGGATTAATTTTGGATGACGAATTCTAATCCTGACATTTATACAAAAAAAAAGGCTGTCTCCCGACAACCAATCTTTGTTAACCTTAAATCTAATACCATGAAAAACACAGTGCAAATATAAATGATTTATGTTATACAACATTATAAATCAGCAAAAACAACCTAAATATTAACACTCTTTATTACATAGTTTCAGATTTTATATTATCAAGGCTATTCTACGTATAAAACCAAGCCTTTTAAATACTCTCCTTCCGGATGATATATATTTACCGGATGATCAGCCGGCTGTGTTAGTTGATGCAAAATTCTCACACTTCTACCGGACATAGCTGCAGCAGTAAACACTGATGTGCGGAAATTATCTTTCGTTACCACCTGAGAACAAGAGAAAGTAAACAGAATGCCTCCCGGTTTGATTTTCTCAAATGCTTTGGCATTTAATTTCCTATATCCCTGCAATGCATTGCGTAAAGCATCTCTGTGCTTAGCAAAAGCTGGCGGATCAAGAATGATCAGATCGTACTGATCGCCCATCTTATCAAGATACTTAAAGGCATCCTCGGCATAAGCTGTATGACGAGCATCACCTGAGAAGTTAAGTTCTACATTCTTATTAGTCAGATCTATCGCTTTTGCAGAACTATCTACTGAATGAACCAGATTTGCTCCACCACGCATAGCGTAGAAAGAGAAGCCACCGGTGTAACAGAACATATTTAATACGGAACGCCCCTTTGCATATCTCTCCAATAACGCACGATTTTCACGTTGATCAACGAAGAATCCTGTTTTCTGCCCTTTCAGCCAGTCTACATGAAACTTCAAACCATATTCCTGAGCTATATTATCTGAGCTGCCTCCTTTAATAAATCCGTTTTCCTGTCCTAAGCCCGCTTTGAATGGGAGCGTCGTTTCCGATTTATAATAAATATTATCAATAGTGTCTCCCAATACCTGAGAAAGTGCATTGGCTATATCCATCCGGTAAACATGCATCCCCACGGAATGAGCCTGCATAACCGCAGTATTTGCATAAATATCAATAATCAGTCCTGGAAGATTATCACCTTCACCATGAACCAACCTAAATGTATTATTTGTAGGATTTTCAGCCAATCCTATTCTTTTACGCAAGTCATAAGCTACTTCAAACTTTCTAACCCAGAACTCCGGATTCACTTCTTCTTGTTTAAAAGAAAGCACTCTCACAGCAATACTGCCTACCTGAAAGTGTCCTAAAGCAATAAACTCTTTTTTCGAAGTATACACATCCACAATTTCACCCTCTTCAGGTTCTCCATCAAAGTGATGAATTGCTCCTGAAAAAATCCACGGATGAAAACGCTTCAGCGATTCTTCTTTTCCTGATTTGAGATAAACTCTTTTGTAAGCCATTTATTTATTCTTTTTCTTCAATTACCGGTTCTACTATTTCTTCTTTTACATAATCACCTGTTTGGTGCAAATCCTGAAGCAAATTATAAATCTTCAGGCAAGTCCACGCATCCGTAGCTGCATATAACTGTTGAGAAGGACTTAGCGTCTCAGCTTCCCAGTTAGACAAACGTTGTGATTTGGATATTTTATGACCAAAAAGAATTGCATATATTTTTTGCAGACTCTTATCCTGTATGCCGAATGGTTTCACAAACTCCTGCAATTCAACGCAATTCTGTTGTTTAAAAGTGACTCTTCGGTGCATAGCCATAAAGTCATCTTTTAAAGAAAGTCCTACTTTTACAATTGATTGATTTTCTAACAAGCCAATCAATACATTAGGAAAGCCTATCAGATTTAAACGAAACAGGAAACAATGCTGGTCCGTTGAAATCTGTAGCAAGGATACTTTATGTGACTTCCCTTTAACAAAAGAGGGTTTTGTCTCGCTATCTATTCCCAAAACAGGATATTTGCTCAAAAAGTCTACCGCTCGCTCTGCATCTTTCTCAGTACAAATCATTATTATTTTGCCTTCGAAATTAACCTTCGGCATTTCAGATATATCATCCTTTGTTATTGTTCTTTTTACAATCATAATTCTTCGTTCAGGTTGCCCTCTTCTTCCTCGTTATCTTCTTCATTATCAACATTGAACTTCACATCATGCAAGGCTCTTAAAGTATTAACCAGCTTTTGTCCCCAATACAATCCAAAGTTTTCTTTGCAAATAGCCAAAGAATCATGCATTGTTTCATCGTAACCCAGTTGAAAGACAAATATAAAATCTTTCAGATCCTGGTAAATATCGGCTAAATCCTCAGATATACATTTCTTAATGGGGGTATCACTATATGCCATTTCCGGAAGAAAGACTTCCAGATAATCATCTTTTTCACGTAAAATGGAAGCAACATCCATTCGCATAATTTCGTAAGTTTCTTCAGTGACATAAGTTTCGGGAGCCTCATCTCCCTGCATTTCACAATCGGGCAATAAAGATGCTTTAAGATAAAGCAATGGCAAAATTTTTAAAGTTGTATCAACAAAAGGACTCCGCTTTGCACCCTCCGAACGCTCCAAAAAAGCGCAAAACTCGGCGGCCACAGTTACAAATTCCACAACGTCTCTGCTGAATATCACTTGATGATCCTTTTCCATACTTTTATTCAATTAGGGCGCAAAGTTAACAAAAAAAGAGGGAATCAAACTGCAAATCAATGTATTTTAACTTGAAGAATAAGTGCACTGGTTTTTATTCTCATTGATATATTTTTTACTCATCACTAATAAAACATTTTTCTCTGTACATAATTGCATATGATTTTGTACAAAACAAATTATAGTTCTGTACAAAAAACATCCTATTCTGTACAACATAGCCACAATTATTCCTTCGAATATTTTTTAGGATATTCTTCCCCCAACTAATGTTATTTTATTATTTTTGCAGAATAAAACAT
Organism: uncultured Bacteroides sp.; assembly: GCF_963676325.1. Classification (NCBI taxonomy): domain Bacteria; kingdom Pseudomonadati; phylum Bacteroidota; class Bacteroidia; order Bacteroidales; family Bacteroidaceae; genus Bacteroides; species uncultured Bacteroides sp. The sequence continues at coordinate 932,285 of NZ_OY781099.1, read as the reverse complement.
TAAAAACAAAAATTCTTCATGGCAAAGAAAAAAACAGATAAGAGTCCGGCAATGGAGCCGGTAGCATCTAATAATTTTACACATCATTTTCAGAACGAGACCATCCATTTTATTTTTGGCCTTTTAATGGTGATATTTTCAGTTTATTTGCTTCTGGCATTTACATCTTTTTTCTTTACTGGAGCTGCAGATCAGAGTATTCTTGATAATCCCAGCACACAGCAATTAGCGTCTATTGATAATCACATAAAGAATTATGCAGGATCACGAGGAGCACAATTGGCGAGTTACCTGATTAACGATTGTTTTGGGGTATCTTCTTATATAATATTGCTATTTCTGGCCATTACCGGCATGAAACTGATGAGAGTACGAACTTTCCGACTTTGGAAATGGTTTATTGGTTGTTCGCTATTTCTTATCTGGGGCTCCGTATTTTTCGGCTTTGCATTCATGGATACCTATAAAGATAGCTTTATTTACCTTGGAGGATTGCACGGATACAATGTCAGTAACTGGCTGATTTCACAAATTGGAATTCCCGGAATTTCATTGCTTCTTCTGGCTACAGCACTTTGCTTTCTAATCTATCTTAGTGCGCAAACTATAATCTATATCAGACGATTAATGCAACTTAATTTCAGAAAGAAAAAAGAGAAAGTACAACCTGTCGCAGCATACGAGAATAACGCTCAGGATTTTACAAATCCAGAACCTAAAACGCTTAATTTCAAGCTAGATCATAGTTTTGAACAAGCTGTTGCCTCTAAACCGATGGAAATTATTGCTCCGGAAGAAGAGAAGCCGACTGATGACTGGGTTAAATCAAATATAATAAATGAAGAGGAAGCAGATAGCACAAATTCTACCGAGGAGAATGAAGAAGAGCTGGAAGACAAAGAACCGGAATTCAAAATTGAGTCTCCTAGATCTGATGATGAAGAAAGATATGATGCTTCTAATTTAGGACAATATAATCCCACACTTGATCTGGAGAACTACCGCCACCCAACTCTGGAATTAATGAAACGGTACGACAACAGTGAGCCAGCCATTAATATGGAGGAGCAGACTGCTAATAAAGATAAGATTATCAGCACGCTAAGGAGTTTTGGTATTGAAATTAGTTCCATTAAAGCGACTGTAGGTTCTACCGTTACTCTATATGAAATTACTCCGGAAGCAGGTGTACGTATCTCTAAAATCCGCGGACTGGAAGATGATATTGCTCTTAGCCTGTCCGCATTGGGTATTCGTATCATTGCGCCGATTCCAGGAAAAGGTACCATTGGTATTGAAGTTCCAAACTCCAATCCAAAGATTGTTTCCATGCATTCCATTATTTCTTCCAAGAAATTCCAGGAATCCAGTTATGAGCTACCTATTGCTTTTGGTAAAACCATTACCAACGAGATATTTATGGTGGATCTTTGCAAAATGCCTCACGTGCTTGTGGCCGGAGCTACTGGTCAGGGTAAGTCAGTGGGACTAAATGCTATCATTACATCATTGCTTTATAAAAAACATCCGGCAGAACTGAAGTTTGTACTAATCGACCCGAAAAAAGTAGAGTTCAGTATTTATTCAACCATAGAGAAACATTTTCTGGCCAAACTACCTGATGGTGAAGAAGCAATCATTACTGATTTCACCAAAGTAGTGCAGACACTAAATTCTCTTTGTATTGAAATGGATTCGCGTTATGATTTGCTTAAAAAGGCACATACCCGTAATATTAAAGAGTACAACGAAAAGTTCATCAATCGTAGACTAAATCCTGAAAAAGGACATAAATTCATGCCATATATTGTGGTGATTATTGATGAGTTTGGTGACTTGATTATGACTGCCGGTAAGGAAGTGGAACTACCAATTGCCCGTATTGCTCAGTTGGCACGTGCCGTAGGTATCCACATGATTATTGCCACTCAGAGACCAACAACCAATATCATTACAGGTACTATCAAAGCCAACTTCCCTGCTCGTGTTGCTTTCCGTGTTTCGTCCATGATGGACTCACGTACTATCCTTGACCGTCCGGGAGCTAACCAACTGATTGGCCGTGGTGACATGCTATTCCTTCAGGGTAGCGATCCGGTTCGTGTGCAGTGTGCATTCGTTGATACTCCGGAGGTGGAACAAATCACCAATTACATTTCCCGCCAGCAAGGTTACACTACTGCATTCTACCTACCTGAATATGTAGGAGAAGAGAGTGAAAGCAGCGTTGGAGATGTAGACATGAATCGACTTGATCCAATGTTCGAAGATGCAGCCCGACTGATTGTGATTCATCAACAGGGGTCAACATCGCTTATCCAACGCAAATTTTCTATTGGTTACAACCGCGCCGGAAGAATCATGGATCAACTGGAAAAAGCCGGTATTGTTGGACCATCAGAAGGAAGTAAAGCCAGACAGGTTATGTGTATTGATGAAACGGATTTAGAAATGAGACTGAACAACTTAAGAAGTTAAACCGTTATTTGCAGTAAATCATTTTAAAGATATAAGAATAATGAAAAAGTATATTATTACATTACTGATTAGCGCAATAATTTTGCCTTGCTTTGCGCAAAAAGATGCACAGGCTAAAAAGATTCTGGATCAGACTTCCGCTGCCTTTGCAAATGCCGGAGGAATAAAAGCAACATTTACCATTAAAGCTGGCGGCGGACAAACCAAAGGTGTATTGCAAATGAAGAATAATAAGTTCCTGCTGAATACAAATGATGCTACAACCTGGTTTGACGGAAAGACTCAATGGAGTTATCTGAAACACAGTGAAGAGGTAAACATCAGCTTACCATCTCAAGAGGAACTTCAGAGCATGAATCCTTATGCCTTATTAAGTATTTACAAAAGAGGTTTCAATTACCAATACAACGGTACTGTTGGTAACAATTATAAAGTTACACTTACGCCGGAAAATAAAAAGCATTCTTTTTCACGTATTGTTTTATTGATCTCTAAAAGTAACTATCAGCCTCAACACATTACTTTAGAGCAACAGAAAAATAAAAGCGAAATTACAGTCACCGGATATCAAACGAAACAATCTTTTTCTAATTCTTTGTTTCAGTTCAATAAAAAGAACTATCCAAATGCGGAAATCATTGATTTAAGATAAAAAAAAGAAAATATATATGGAAGCAATAGAAAAAACAAGATGCCTTATTATCGGTTCTGGACCGGCAGGCTATACAGCTGCAATTTATGCAGGACGAGCAAACCTCTCTCCTATCCTTTATGAAGGATTACAACCTGGAGGACAGCTTACAACAACCACTGATGTGGAAAACTTCCCTGGCTATCCTGATGGAGTGGACGGTAATCAATTAATGGACGACTTAAAAAGACAGGCTGCCCGTTTTGGTGCAGATATTAGAAGCGGACTTGCCACTGCTGCCGATCTTAGCAAAGCACCTTACAAAATAACAATTGAAGGAGAAAAAGTAATCGAAGCACAAACTGTAATAATTGCTACCGGAGCTACCGCTAAGTATTTGGGGCTTGAGGATGAAAAGAAATATTCCGGAATGGGTGTCAGCGCATGCGCTACTTGTGACGGATTTTTCTACCGCAAGAAGGTCGTTGCTGTAGTTGGTGGTGGTGACACTGCATGTGAAGAAGCTATCTATCTAGCTGGATTAGCAAAGAAGGTATATCTGATTGTTCGTAAACCTTTCCTCAGAGCATCAAAAATTATGCAGGAACGTGTCTTGAACCACGAAAAAATTGAAGTACTGTTTGAACATAACACATTAGGACTCTTTGGAGACAATGGAGTGGAGGGTGCACACGTTGTAAAACGGATGGGAGAATCAGATGAAAAGCGTTATGACATTGCCATAGATGGTTTCTTCCTCGCTATTGGTCATAAACCAAATTCTGAGATATTCGCTCCTTACCTTAAAACAGATTCTATAGGATATATTATCACTGAAGAAAATAGTCCACGAACAAATGTTCCGGGAGTATTTGCAGCAGGTGATGTAGCCGATCCAATTTATCGTCAGGCTACAACAGCTGCAGGTAGTGGTTGTAAAGCTGCTATGGAAGCAGAACGATACCTCTCTGAGCATAAGTTATAATAAACAACAAACTATTTTCAGAACTCCCCGATAATCTTTTTCGACCTTATCGGGGAGTTTTCTTTATATTGATAAAAAAAGTTACTTCCTTTTGTGATTTTACAACAGACAAAACGACTAACCTTATAAAAAAGTAATATAATACACTAATTAATAACAAAACATGAAACATTTATTTAGCAGTTTATTCATTGGCGCGTTTCTGTTATGCACAGGCTCGGCTTTTGCACAGCAAATGCCCCCTATTCCTATTGACAAGAATGTAAGAATTGGTAAACTAGACAACGGATTGACATACTACATCCGTAAAAACACAACAAATGAGAAAAGGGCCGATTTCTATATTGCACAAAAAGTAGGCTCTATTCTTGAAGAACCTAAACAAAGAGGTTTAGCTCACTTTCTGGAACACATGGCATTTAATGGCACAAAGAATTTTCCGGGAACTGATAGCAAATTAGGTATTGTTCCCTGGTGTGAAAGCGTGGGAATAAAATTTGGTGTAAATCTCAATGCATATACAAGTATCGATCAAACTGTATACAATATTTCAAACGCACCTGTTACACGTGAAGGAATTCTGGACTCTTGTCTGCTTATTCTGCATGACTGGTCTAACGACTTGTTATTATCAGATAAAGAAATAGATAAAGAGCGTGGCGTTATTCACGAAGAGTGGCGTTCACGTAGAAGTGCTATGCAACGTCTTCAGGAAAAAGCATTGCCTTTAATGTACGCTGGAACAAAGTATGCCGATTGTATGCCAATTGGTACCATGGATGTGGTTGATAACTTTAAATATCAGACTCTTCGCGACTATTATGAAAAATGGTATCGTCCGGACTTACAAGGTATTATCATTGTAGGTGATATCGATGTAGATGCAGTGGAAGCAAAAATTAAAAAGGCATTTGCAGATGTTTCAAAACCTGTAAAACCAGCTCTTCGTACCTACTACCCTGTTTCTGACAATAAGGAACCAATTGTAATAATTGAAAAGGATAAGGAACAGACTAATATGCAGATTTTGCTGTTTAACAAGCATGAATCCTATCCTGATTCTTTAAAGAACAATATGCAATATTTGTTTTTAAACTATGCAAAAGGAATGATCAGCAATATGCTGAATGCACGTTTAAATGAATTGGTTCAGTCTGCAACCCCACCATTTGTTCAAGGGTATACATATGACGATAACTTTTTTGTTTCAAAAACCAAGGATGCATTTACCGGTATTACAGTGTGTAAAGAAGACGGAGTTGAAACTGCTTTAAGTACTTTGCTTCGCGAAATAGAAAGAGCTTATCGCTTTGGTTTCACTGAATCAGAATACGTGCGTGCCCGTGCAGAATACTTACGCAGTCTTGAATCTGAATTCAACGAACGCAACAAAAAAAAGAATGACAGCTACGTTAATCAGTACGTAAACAACTTCATTAATAATGAACCTATACCAAGTATAGAAGATGAATATTCGTTAATGAATCAGATTGCACCTAATCTGCCTGTTGATATGATTAATAAGGTTATGAAATCATTCATTGCAGATAGCAATCAGGTTGTATCAATCTTTGGCCCTGATAAGGAAGGATTGGTTTACCCTACAAAAGAAAAGATACTTTCCATACTTAAAGATGTAAAGGCTGAGAATATTACCGCATATGTAGATAAAGTATCTAACGAGCCACTTATCTCTAAAACACCGAAACCAGGTAAAGTTGTTTCTTCAAAAGAAAATACTATTTACGGAACCACAACACTTACATTATCTAATGGAGTGAAAGTTATCGTTAAAAAGACAGACTTCAAAGCCGACGAGATTCGCATGAAAGGTGTAAGTCTGGGAGGAAATTCATTAATACCTTCATCTGAGATTATCAATATCAAGACCTTGGACGATGTAGTTGAACTAGGCGGATTAGGAAACTTTAGCGCAGTAAATCTACAAAAAGCATTGGCTGGTAAGAAAGCATCAGTGAGTCCTTTTGTAGGAACAAATACTGAAGGTGTAAGCGGTTCCTGCTCACCTAAAGATCTGGAAACAATGTTGCAGCTGACATATCTTACGTTTACAGCTCCAAGAATGGATGCAGATGCCTTTACTTCTTTTAAGACTCGTACAAAAGCAAGCCTGTTGAACCAGGAAGCAAACCCGATGATTGCTTTCAATGATTCTATCACATTTGGCGTTTACGGTAATCACCCACGAGCTACACGATTAAAAGCAAATATGATAGATAAGATTGATTACCAGAAATGTATGGATCTATACAATGATCGTTTTAAAGATGCAAGTGATTTCACCTTTATTCTGGTTGGTAATGTTGATATTGAAGCTGCAAAACCATTATTAGAACAATATCTTGGTTCACTTCCTTCTATCAAAAGGAAAGAAACGTTCAAAGATATCAAAATGGAAATGTGCAAAGGCGAAATCAAGAAAGAGTTCATGAAGAAACAAGAAACAGCCAAAGCATCCGTATTTGCTTTCTATAACGGAAAATGCAAATATTCATCAGAGAATGATATTATGATGAGTATGCTTGAGCAAGTTCTTAGTATTGTCTATACAGAGAAAATACGTGAAGAAGAAGGTGGAACTTACGGAGTTAGCGTAAACGGAGATATTTCTAAATTCCCGAAAGAAGAATTCTCACTTCAGATTGTATTCCAGACTGATCCTGCCAAAAAGGATAAACTAGTGAAAATTGTTTTTGATGAAGCTGATAAAATGGCTAAAGAAGGCCCATCAGAAAAGACTCTTGATAAGGTAAAAGAATATATGCTGAAAAAGCACAAAGAAAACCTGAAAGAGAATGGTTACTGGTTGAAAAATATCGATGAATATTATTATACCGGAATAGATATGAATGCAAACTATGAAGAACTTGTAAACAAAGTTACTATCAGCAGTCTGCAGAAATTTGCAAATAGTCTGTTCAGTCAAAAGAATAGATTAGAAGTTACTATGACTTCACCTGAAGCAAAATAATTATAATTAAAAAGTGAGGGGAAGGTCTTATTAGAGTACCTTCCCCCTTTTTTATTTACCACAAATACATCTTCACATATGCTTTTAAAAGAATTACGGAAACATGCCAAACTTGCAGCAAAGCGGCATCCCATGTTTGAAAAGAATAAATTCGGAAAATTCTACATGTATTTTATGATGCTCTTTTGGGCTGGTTACTTAGTTTTCTTTGGCATATTATTCGGAACTGGCTTTTCGGAAGAATTCCCTACCATGGAGCCCTACCACATCATGAACAGAGGAATATTTATTGTTCTTATTCTGGATTTCCTCCTTCGCTTTGCTTTTCAAAAAACACCCACCCAGGAAATAAAACGCTATCTGTTATTACCTGTCAGGAAAAACAAACTCTTCAACTATCTCCTTCTAAAATCAGGAGCAGATGGATACAATGCCTTCTGGCTGTTTATGATTGTTCCATTTGCCTTTATTACTACTTTCAGATTATTCGGAATAACAGGGGTAATCACCTACTGTCTGGGCTTTTATTTACTAATGATATTAAATAACTACTGGTACCTCATTTGCCGCACTTTAATAAATGAAAAGACATACTTTGTTTTGATCCCCATCACTTTTTATGCAGTTTTGGGTGTAGCAGAATTTACTTTAGAACACCCTATCAGTACCTTTACAATGAACTTAGGGGAAAGTTTCATCAAGCACAATCCACTAGGATTTATTGGCATATTAATTGTAATATTTGGATTATGCTGGATTAACCGTACTATCATGATCAAGAATCTGTATGCTGAACTATCCAAGACAGAAGATACCAAAGTGAAGCATGTTTCAGAATATAAATTTCTTGAACGCTACGGAGAAGTTGGAGAATACTTCCGCCTTGAACTCAAACTATTGTTTAGAAATAAAAGAAGCAAATCCATGTTTCGTATGGGATGCTTCCTTATTATAATGCTTACCGCAATGCTCTTTACCCCCTCCTACGAAGGACCATTCGGCAAAAGTTTCGTAGGAATCTATAATTTTGCCATTCTTGGAATTCTGATGCTCACACAAGTGATGAGTTTCGAAGGAAATTATCTTGATGGTTTAATGAGCCGTAAAGAATCTATTTACAATCTGATAAGAGCCAAATACTATTTCTATAGTTTTGCAGTAATTATCCCTTTTATTCTGATGATCCCCGCAATGGTAATGGGAAAAATATCAGTGCTGATGGCTGTATCATATAGCTTCTTTACTACCGGATTCATCTATTTCATAATTCTTCAGTTGGCCGTTTACAATAACAAAACAACTCCGCTGAACGAAAGTCTCATAGGTCGTCAATCAACAGGAACTGGTTTCCAAAGTTTAATAAGTATTATGGCTTTTGGTGTTCCTATGTTGGTAAACAACCTACTTAGAATTGCAGTGGGAGAAACTATTAGTCTTTGGATATTATTAGTTATAGGATTGAGCTTAACGTTTACCTCAAACCTTTGGATTATGAATATCTATAAACGCTTTATGATAAGAAGATATAAGAATATGGAAGGATTCAGAGACACTAAATAAACCAGGTTTCTTTATTCAAATCATTTATCAATTAAAAACATTCAAACTATGGCAACAATAACAATCAATAATCTACAAAAGAATTTCGGAGAGAAAAGAGCTGTCGATATAGAAAACTACGTTATCAACAATGGCGACATACTAGGATTAGTAGGAAATAACGGAGCTGGTAAAACAACCTTTTTTCGTCTGATCCTTGACTTACTTAAGGCTGACAATGGCCTGGCTCAAATTAACGATATTAATTCCAGCGAAAGTGAAGAGTGGAAGAAATTTACAGGAGCGTTTATTGACGAAGGTTTTCTTATTGACTACCTCACTCCTGAAGAGTATTTCTATTTCATTGGAAAGATGTACGGACTAAAGAAAGAAGAAGTTGACGAACGTTTAACAACATTTGAACGATTCATGAATGGAGAAGTTGTAGGACAAAAAAAGTATATCCGTAACTTCTCTGCCGGAAACAAACAAAAAATAGGTATCATCTCAGCCATGATTCATCATCCTGAATTACTTATTCTGGACGAACCGTTCAACTTCCTGGATCCTAGTTCGCAATCCATCATTAAACATATCCTCAAAGATTTTAATGAACAAACAGGTGCCACCATACTTATTTCCAGTCACAACCTGAACCATACAACAGATATCTGCCCCCGCATTGCATTGCTCGAGAATGGAAAGATTATCCGTGATATAGATAACACAGATAACTCTGCAGAAAAAGAACTGGAAGATTACTTCAACGTAGAATAATCTGATGAAAAGATTTCTGTTTCCTCTGTTTGCATTGGTACTTTTAACAGGATGCTTAAGTTCCTGTGGTACCAAAGCTCCGGCTTATGACTATCAGGCACTGGCTAAAACTTCTGTCAGATTAGGAATGGATATCAATCTGGAGGATAACAAACAGTTGTATGTTGAAGTTGCCAATTGGATTGGAGTCAGCTATCTTCCGGAAGGGATGGATGCTCATGGAGTAGATTGTTCCGGATTTATCTGTCAGGTATACAAGAATGTATATAAAAAGAGACTGGAAAGAAATACTGTCGGGCAATTAGAAAAGAACTGTTACCCCATTTCCAGAAGTCACTTAAAAGAAGGAGATCTTGTGTTTTTCAGCAGCAGACAGTCAAAAGGAAATGTAGCCCATGTAGGCATATATCTCAAAGAAGATAAATTTGTTCATGCCAGCACCAGCAAAGGAGTTATAATCAGCAGTTTGAAAGAAAGTTACTATGCCAGAAACTGGATTACCGGAGGACGAGTAATATAATAGCCCAATTTAATACTTAATAAATACAACTATGAAAAAAATGTTCATTCTTACATGCGTTTTATTCCTTTCAATTGCAGTAAACGCACAATCACTTCTGTGGAAAGTTTCCGGTAATGGATTAACAAAACCATCCTATATATTCGGGACTCACCACCTTGCTCCTCTTTCCATTCTCGATAAGATTGCTGGATTTAAAGGAGCTTTCGATGCTACCACACAAGTTGTTGGCGAATTAAACATGAAAGATGCACAATCTCCGGAGAGTGCAAAAAAGATGCAGGAAAAGATGTTTATCACCAATGACACTACAGCCCAGCTACTATTTACTGATAAAGAGTTAGAAACTATAAATGCCTTCTTAAAGGCAAATGTGGGATTTGACCTTAGTCAGGCTCCAAAGATAAAGCCAGCCTTTATCAGTACAATGGCAGCAATGATTATCGCTACCAAAAGTCTTCCCGGTTATAACCCCAAAGAACAGTTGGATGGATACTTTCAGACTAAAGGAGAAGAAAGTGGAAAGAAAGTGATAGCTCTCGAAACTCTGGAATTCCAGCGGGATTTACTTTACGATTCTCAATCTCTTCAACGCCAGGCACGTCAACTGGTATGTGCATTGAGTGATACTGCTAAGGTTATCAATGATACAAAGAAACTAACCAACGCATACTATTCTTTTGATCTTGAAAAAATGGATCAACTATCAAAAGAAAAAGAAGGAACAAGTTGTGATCCAATACCAGGAGAAAGAGAAGGAATGATTGATAACAGAAATAAAGAATGGGCTACTAAACTGCCTGCTATTATGAAAGAGAATCCCTCTTTTATAGCTGTCGGAGCGCTACACCTTTCCGGAAAAGCCGGCTTGATTTCTTTACTTAAGAAACAAGGCTATAAAGTGGAGCCTGTAAAATAAGGCAATAATTCACGAACAAATTCTCCCGGCTTATCTACCTTGTAGGGTAAATAAGCCGGGAGTTAAAATATACTTTCGTAGTATAAAAACAAGCTTTCGTATAATAAACAGACAAAAAGCAAGAATAGACAAACACATACCAAATATTATTCCCAATTTCGCAGTATCAAATTAATAAATAACTTCACGATGGAAAGGACTATTAAAATTGAAGATATTATAATTGAATCACTGATTTATATTGAATGGCACATTGAAGACGGATTAAAACCTGCTGATATTTCCACAGAGATGAATTATCCCTTTAAGGTATTCAAACAAATGTTTTCCAATGTCACCGGCATGGAACTTTCTTCGTACCTGCACCTGCGCACTTTAATTGAAGCAAAAAAAGAATGGGACATCACTAATGCGATAGAGGTTATTGCTGCGAAATACAACCAACACCCGGAACTACTTATCAAAGCTTTCAAGAAAGAATTCGGCTACAGTTTTTTCGACAAGAGAAATACCATACCCAATTGTTCAAAACTTATAGGGAAAGAATTAATAGAAGCAATAAGCAATGCAGCATAAAATTTACTCTGCAATATCGTTAAATCTACTTTAAAACAGTGAGTGCCCTTAAAATTTCGTATAAATACTTGTTCATTTAAAATAGAATCAGTAATTTTGTGCCCTGATTATTCCGCGTTAAGGTAAATAAGTGGTGTTAAGTGAATTAAGATCCACCTTCCGGAGAGAACCTGTATAACAAAATATAACAGATGTACGTAATTGTAGAGATCAACGGCCAACAGTTCAAAGCTGAAGCTGGAAAAAGAATGTATGTTCACCACATACAAGACGCTGAAAACGGAGCGACTGTCGAATTTGACAAAGTATTGTTAGTAGACAAAGATGGTGCAGTAACTGTAGGAGCCCCAACAGTAGAAGGTGCAAAAGTAGTATGCGAAGTAATTTCTCACCTTGTAAAAGGAGATAAAGTAATCGTATTCCACAAGAAGAGAAGAAAAGGTTACAGAAAGCGTAACGGTCACCGTCAACAATTTACAGAGTTAAACATTAAGGAAGTAGTAGCTTAATCAAATTAAATTTTAAGAAGAAATGGCACACAAAAAAGGTGTCGGTAGTTCTAAGAACGGCCGCGAATCACATAGCAAAAGATTAGGCGTAAAGATATTCGGTGGACAAATCTGCAAAGCCGGTAACATTATCATTCGTCAAAGAGGTACAGAACATCACCCAGGTTTGAACATGGGTATGGGTAAAGACCACACTCTTTACGCATTAGTAGATGGTGTTGTAACTTTCAAGAAAGGAAGAGAAGATCGTTCATACGTTTCTATCATTCCTGCTGAAACAACTCAAGCATAAACAAAGAAATTTGTTTTAATGATATAAAAGTTCCCGTAACTATTTTAGTTGCGGGAACTTTTTTTATTATTTAAAGGATTAGAAAGATTATAAATATCATCTTAACTGATTTTTATTTATCTTTGTGGCTCCTAATAAAAAAACTATAAAACAGTATAAGATATGCTTACACTTAAAGTTATTACAGAAAAGACCGACGAGGTACTTCGCGGTCTGGAAAAGAAACACTTTAAAGGCGCACAGGAAGCCATTGACAAAGTGCTGGAGTTAGACAAGAAAAGACGTGCCGCACAAAATGAACTGGACAAGAATCTTGCCGAAGTTAACGCTATTTCAAAATCCATCGGAAAACTGATGAAGGAAGGAAATAAAGAAGAGGCGGAATCGGCACGCGCCAAAGTAAGCGAAATCAAAGAAGGAAACAAAGCTTTGGAAACAGCTATGAATGACGCAGCAGCCCAACTTCAGACTCTCCTTTGCACAATTCCTAACCTCCCCCACTCTTCTGTACCTGAAGGCTATGGTGCCGACGATAATAAAGTAGAAAAGATGGGCGGAGTAAATCCAGAACTTCCTGCAGATGCAGTTCCTCACTGGGATCTTTGCAAGAAATATGATCTTATCGACTTTGAACTTGGAGTAAAAATCACTGGTGCCGGTTTCCCTGTATATAAAGGAAAAGGTGCTCGTCTGCAAAGAGCGTTGATTAACTTCTTCCTTGACGAAGCCCGTAACGCTGGTTACCTTGAAATACAGCCTCCTTATATGGTAAATGCTGCTTCCGGTTACGGAACAGGACAGTTACCTGATAAAGAAGGACAGATGTATCACGATAACCAGGATGATTTATACCTGATTCCTACAGCAGAAGTTCCTGTAACCAACATATACAGAGATGTAATTCTTACAGATAACGAACTTCCGGTTAAGAACTGTGCTTACTCAGCATGTTTCCGTCGTGAAGCTGGTTCTTATGGTAAGGATGTACGTGGATTGAATCGTTTACACCAGTTCGACAAAGTGGAAATTGTTCGTATTGACAAGCCAGAACACTCTTATGATTCACTGAAAGAAATGATTGCTCACGTTGAAAACCTTGTAACAAAGCTGGAATTACCTTACCGTATTCTCCGTCTTTGCGGAGGTGACATGAGCTTTACTTCAGCCATTACATTTGACTTTGAAGTATTCTCTGCTGCCCAAGAACGTTGGTTAGAAGTTAGTTCAGTTTCAAACTTCGAGTCTTACCAGGCTAACCGTTTGAAATGCCGTTATCGTACAGGTGATAAGAAGACAGAACTTTGCCACACATTAAATGGTAGTGCTCTTGCATTGCCACGTATCGTTGCCGCATTGCTTGAAAACAACCAGACTCCTGAAGGTATTCGCATACCAAAGGCATTGGTTCCTTACACCGGATTTGATATTATCGACTAAGTTACTCCCTAAAGGGATCTTTACAATAAAAGCAAGGCGTTTCACTATGTTAACTGTAGTGAAACGCTTTTGTTTTTTATCTCCATCGTTTTGATTTAAAAAACAATAAGATTACCTTTGCCAATAACGTCATCCTGATGCTAATAATCTAATATAAATTTCACATCTCTACTTTTATGAATAAAATAATTAATAAAGAACATTTCTCAGAGAAAGTTTTCAAGCTGGAAATTGAAGCGCCAATGATTGCCCGCTCCCGCAAAGCAGGACATTTTGTTATTGTCCGTGTTGGAGAAAAAGGTGAACGTATGCCGCTAACCATTGCCGGTGCCGATCTTAAAAAAGGAACAATTACCCTTGTAGTTCAGGAAGTGGGACTTTCTTCGACAAAACTATGTAACCTCGAAATTGGCGAATATATTACCGATGTGGTAGGTCCATTGGGAGAAGCTACCCACATTGAAAACTTCGGAACTGTAATTTGTGCCGGAGGTGGTGTAGGTATTGCTCCGCTTCTTCCTATTGTTCAATCTCTGAAAGCAGCAGGAAACAAGGTTATCACAGTTCTTGCCGGACGTACAAAGGAACTTATCATTCTGGAACAAGAGATGCGCGAAAGCTCTGATGAAGTTATTATCATGACCGACGACGGTTCTTATGGTAAAAAAGGACTGGTAACAAACGGTGTGGAAGAAGTTATTCTTCGTGAGAAAGTGAACAAATGCTTCACTATCGGACCGGCAATCATGATGAAGTTCGTTTCTTTATTAACTAAAAAATATGAGATTCCTACAGAAGCTTCCCTGAATACTATTATGGTTGACGGAACAGGAATGTGTGGAGCATGCCGTGTTACTGTAGGAGGAAAAACCAAATTCGTTTGCGTGGATGGTCCTGAATTCGATGCTCATCAGGTGGACTTTGATGAGATGATCAAACGTATGGGAGCATTTAAAGAAGCTGAAAAAGAAGAAATCAAGAAGCTCGGATCACAGGAATGTGAAATTACCAAAAGTCAGCATACAGAAAACCGTAATGCTCCATGGCGTGAAGAGTTACGCAAAAGCATGAAAGCAAAAGAACGTACCGATATTCCACGTGTTCACATGAATGAGCTTGATCCGGAATACCGCTCACATAACCGCGAAGAGGTGAATCAGGGATTAACTCCTGAACAAGCAATGCAAGAAGCTAAACGTTGCCTGGACTGTGCCAACCCAACCTGTATGACTGGTTGCCCGGTAGAAATCAACATTCCTAAGTTCGTTAAGAACATTGAGCGCGGTGAATTCCTTGAAGCAGCTAAGGCCCTTAAAGAAACCAGTGCACTGCCTGCAGTATGCGGACGTGTATGTCCACAGGAAAAGCAATGCGAATCCCAATGTTTCTATGTTCAAAAAATGGGTAAAGAAGCAGTGGCTATTGGTCACCTTGAACGCTTTGCTGCCGATTACGAAAGAGAAAGCGGACAAATTTCCGTTCCGGATATTGATGAAAGCAATGGTATTAAAGTAGCCGTTATAGGATCTGGTCCTGCAGGACTTTCTTTCGCTGGTGATATGGCTAAATTTGGGTATGACGTAACAGTTTTCGAAGCATTACACGAAATCGGAGGAGTACTAAAATATGGTATTCCAGAATTCCGTTTACCAAACAGCATTGTAGATGTAGAGATTGATAACCTCGTAAAGATGGGAGTTACCTTTATCAAAGACTGTATTGTAGGAAAAACCATAACCGTTGAGCAATTACAGGAAGAGGGATTCAAAGGTTTCTTCGTTGCTTCCGGTGCCGGACTTCCAAACTTTATGAATATCCCGGGTGAAAACTCAATTAATATTCTTTCATCCAATGAATACCTTACTCGTGTAAACCTTATGGATGCTGCAAATCCGGAATCGGACACTCCTGTTTCTTTTGGAAAGAATGTGGCAGTTATCGGAGGAGGAAACACAGCCATGGACTCTGTTCGTACAGCTAAACGTTTGGGAGCCGATCGTGCCATGATTATCTACCGCCGTTCTGAAGAAGAAATGCCTGCCCGTTTGGAAGAAGTGAAGCATGCAAAGGAAGAAGGAATCGAATTCCTTACTCTGCACAATCCTATTGAATATATTGCTGACGAACGAGGACGTGTAAAACAGGTTATTTTGCAAAAAATGGAGCTTGGTGCACCCGATGAATCAGGACGTAGAAGTCCGGTTGCCATACCAGGAGCTACTGAAACAATTGATATTGACCTTGCTATTGTCAGCGTAGGTGTATCTCCTAACCCTATTGTTCCCAGCTCAATCAAAGGGTTGGAAGTGGGAAGAAGAGGAACCATCAATGTTAACGATAATATGCAATCTTCTATTCCGACCATCTATGCCGGAGGCGATATTGTGAGAGGTGGTGCTACGGTAATTCTTGCTATGGGTGACGGACGTAAAGCTGCTGCTGCCATGGATCAGGAACTAAAAAGCAAATCTATTGCATAAAAAATATTTCATTCTATAAATTCAAAGAGGCTGGACTTTAATAAAAGTCTGGCCTTTTTTATTGAGAATTTAAAAGTATTGATGCCCACAAATATTTATGATGATAAGCTCTAATTTAAGTGCGCGGGCAACTATGCTATTTTTTTGTTTTCTAAGGGGGTGGTATAAAATTGCCCGCGGCTGATAATCAATTGTTTATTTCTGAAAATAAAATAGTAGGACAGAAAATCAGGCGGGATTTTCTTGTTTTTGCTCTTCGTTTTGAGTTAAAATGTGTTACATGATTGATTATCAACAATTATTATCCTCTAAAATCATACTTAACTGTATTTTAAGCCCTTAAAATACACTTCTTCCCAGAGTTGAATACACATTTATTAACACATTGTTATTTCTGTTTCTATATGCCTTATGCGAGCGAAACTTTTTAGACCTATAAAAAAAACGTAACCGGATGCTGCTCAACATCCGGTTACGTTTTTGAAAAACCAGTCCTGTATTTCTTTAAATTATTGAGGAATAATATGCGAACTATTGGTTTATGGATTCTATTTATTGAGGAATGGATTGAAAAGTTTCTATACTCTTAATGCTTTTCGTCGGGAGTTAGAATTCAAATTCCATAACAACCAATCAAGATCACATTACTTCATAAAAACAAAATAAACCGCCATCACTAAACAACCTCCTGCGGCTAAATGATTCCAGTGAAAAGATTCACCTTTGAATAACATTGTGGAAAATATTGTAAAGACAACAAGAGTTATAACTTCCTGAATAACCTTTAGCTGCATTAAAGAAAACGGACCACCATTACCTGTAAATCCTAATCGGTTTGCCGGAACCTGACACATATATTCAGCCAAAGCAATACTCCACGAAAACGCAATAACAGCAATTAAAGGCCAGTTGTTAATAACCTTATCTTCCTGCAGTTTCAAATGCCCATACCAGGCAAATGTCATAAAAACATTCGATACAACTAAAAGTAAAATAGAATAAAGTCCTTGCATAACGTATTATTATAAAACCTTTATATTAAATATTTTCATCCGGCAACAGATCACTCTGAACATTGTTCATGCTTCCCCAAAGACTGTAACGAGCCTCCGGATTCATCTCTTCAAACAGACGAAGAACCTTTTTCATTTCAGACCGGTGAGACTGTGTTTCGAACGGACAATTCTTTTTCTGCTTCTTGAAATTACGTACTTCAGCCAATGCGATAAGATCCGCTTCAGGAATCAGACACATGGGGCGAATAACCGTCATATCAAACTTACGCATCACAAGTTTAGGGGGCATAGTACTGAACGAACCCTGAAAAACCTGATTCATCAGCAGTGTTTCCAGAATATCATCCATGTGATGACCTAATGCAATTTTATTGCACCCTTGCTCTTTAGCCACAGCAAAAAGAGCTTTTCTTCTGTTCCAGGAACAAAGAAAGCAGCGTGATTTACGGGTATCGGTAGATTCATCAAAAGAAGTTTCGCTATAAACAAAAGGAACCCCGAAAGATTCCGCATAACTTTTCAGGTATTCCACATCAGACTGATAAGGAATATTAGTCATGGCAATGTAAGCCGCCACCACGGTAAATTTTGGTTTTAATATCTTTGAACGACGCCCTAGCAGCTCCAGCAAGGCCAGTGAATCTTTTCCACCGGAAAGACCAA
Source organism: uncultured Bacteroides sp. (assembly GCF_963676325.1). Taxonomy (NCBI): domain Bacteria; kingdom Pseudomonadati; phylum Bacteroidota; class Bacteroidia; order Bacteroidales; family Bacteroidaceae; genus Bacteroides; species uncultured Bacteroides sp. The sequence continues at coordinate 914,471 of NZ_OY781099.1, read as the reverse complement.
CCAGAATCTTGTCTCCCTCCTCAATCAGTCTATATTTCACCACTCCCTTACTAAACCGCGTTTCTACACGCCTATATATCTTTTCTTCTTCCGTAAACTGTGCCATACTTTTAAAATTGGGCACAAAATTACATGAAAAGAAGCTGAAAAGGCACACTAAAAAGTGTTTTAAAGAAGAATTAACATAATAGCATAACCTGAATTCGTATAATAACTAAAAACTTCGTATTTTTGAACTTCGTAATTAAATAAACGTAACATGAGAAAAAGACATGTAATATTTATTCTTCTTTGCCTTTCTGCATTCACTCTCTCGGCTCAGACTCTGGAAGAGGCAAAAGAACTATTCAAAAGTGGTCAATATCAACAAGCTAAACCAGTCTTCCAGAAATATGTAAAAAGCGCTCCGGGAAATCCCAACTATAATTTCTGGTATGGTGCGTGTTGCTATGAAACCGGAGAAAAAGATGTAGCCGAAAAGTATTTAGTCAATGGTGCAAACAAAAAAATACAGGAAGCATTCCGTTACTTAGGTCAACTTTACAGCGAACAATATCGCTATGAAGAAGCTGAAGAGAATTACAACATCTATATTCTGATGCTGACCAAAAACAAAATTCCAACGGAGAAATATGAGAACATATTAAAGCAGATCAGTTTAGGAGCCCAAATGGTTAAAGGGGTAGAAAAGGTTGCAGTTATTGATAGTGTGGTGATTGATAAAAACAGCTTTTTAAGTGCATATAAGATAAGTGAAGAATCCGGCAACCTGTATCCCTTCAACAACTTCTTTAAAACCGAAGGTAACAATGAAGGCATGGTTTATCAAACCGAGTTGGGCAATAAACTTTATTATGGAGATAATGGAAAGAATAGCCATTTAAACATCTATACCAAAACCAAACTGATTAATCAATGGAGTGAAGCCACTCAGCTTCCCAAAAACATAAATTCGGGCGAAGATACCAATTATCCTTTTGTCATGTCAGACGGAATCACCCTTTACTATGCATCTAAAGGCGAAGGTTCAATGGGCGGATATGACATCTTTGTTACCCGTTACAACAGTGAAACAGACACATACCTGAAACCCGAAAATGTAGGTATGCCTTTTAACTCTCCTTTCAACGACTATATGTACGTGATTGATGAATATAACAATCTTGGATGGTTCGCATCCGACCGTTATCAGCCTAAAGATAAAGTCTGTATTTACATATTCATCCCTAATGAGTCTAAGCAAATTTATGATTACGACTCTATGGAAAACAACAAACTTATCTCACTGGCAAGAATCAGTTCCTTAAAAGAAAGCTGGAATGGCAAGAATGCAGAGGTGAAAGCAGCAAAAGAACGACTTGAAGCCGCAAGAAGTCATACACCCAAATCAACAGAAAAAATTGAATTTGAGTTTGTAATCAATGATCAGATCACATACACTAAGCTTGAAGATTTCACCTCTCCAAAGGCGGTTGAGCTGGTAAAAAGCTGGCAACAAACACTCTCCGATTTTAATGCGCAGACAAAAAAACTGGAGAAACAACGCGATACCTTTAATGGAGCAAATCAGGAAACAAAGAAAGCCCTTACCCCTGGCATTCTTGATTTGGAAAAAAGAGTGGAACAAATTGCTCAGGAAGTAAAAACATTGGAAATAAGTATTCGTAACGAAGAAAATAATTTCCTTCGAAAATAGAGCTGTTTTTAATATTATTTCCTTATATTTGGCAAAAAGATAAAAATGGACATATTAATTATAATCGGACTTATTGTAGCAGGAATTATCTTATTTCTGATTGAAATTTTTGTCATCCCTGGCATTAGCTTTGCAGGGGTCGGTGCATTCATTTGTCTGATCTATGCCAATTACTTTGCTTTTTCCAATTTAGGAAACACTGCAGGCTTCATCACATTGGCAGCTTCTGCTATAGCTTGTGTGAGTACGTTAATACTATTTATGAAGTCCAAAACGCTTGATAAAATAGCTCTGAAAAAGAATATAACCTCTACCGTAGACAATGAAGCCGAACTAAGCGTGAAAGTTGGTGATACCGGTATTTCCGTTACACGCCTGGCCCTGATTGGAATGGCAGAGATTAACGGACATCATGTGGAAGTAAAGTCTGTCGATGGATTTATTGAAGAAAAAACGCCCATCATAGTGAATCGCATTGCACATGGCGCCATTCTTGTAGAGAGACAAAAGCAAACAACAATATAATAATACAAAAAAAACATGGATCCTATGATTTTAACTATGCTCCTTATTGGAGGGGGAATTATCTTCCTGGCAATATTCTTCCATTACGTACCCTTCTTTCTTTGGCTTTCAGCTAAAGTATCAGGGGTAAATATGTCGTTGGTACAACTTTTCTTAATGCGTATCCGTAATGTTCCGCCTTATGTAATTGTACCTGCAATGATCGAAGCGCACAAAGCCGGTCTCAGCAACATCACCCGTGATGAACTCGAAGCACATTATCTTGCAGGAGGACACGTGGAAAAAGTAGTCCACGCCTTGGTTTCTGCTTCAAAAGCAAATATCGAATTATCTTTTCAGATGGCAACAGCCATTGACCTTGCCGGTCGTGATGTATTCCAGGCTGTTCAAATGTCTGTTAATCCTAAAGTATTAGATACACCTCCCGTTTACGCTGTAGCAAAGAATGGTATTCAGTTAATTACCAAAGCACGTGTAACCGTTCGCGCTAATATTAAAAGATTAGTGGGTGGAGCCGGTGAAGATACTATTCTGGCCCGTGTTGGTGAAGGAATTGTAGCTTCTATTGGTGCGGCAGACAGCCACAAAGATGTACTCGAACATCCGGACAGCATCTCTAAGGTAGTGTTACATAAAGGACTTGATCAGGGAACTGCATTCGAGATTCTTTCCATTGATATTGCCGATATCGATATTGGTAAGAACATCGGTGCCGAACTACAAATAGATCAGGCTAATGCCGATAAGAATATCGCTCAGGCTAAAGCTGAAGAGCGCCGTGCAATGGCTGTTGCTTCCGAACAGGAAATGAAAGCAAAAGCACAGGAAGCACGTGCCAAGGTTATCGAAGCCGAAGCCGAAGTTCCTAAAGCTATGGCAGATGCTTTCAGAAGCGGCAATCTTGGGATCATGGATTATTGCAAAATAAAGAACATAGAAGCAGATACTTCAATGCGCGAAACTATTGCAAAGCCAGCATCTTCATCACCAAAGAAGCCTTTGACTGGCGAATAAAATCCGATAGCTTTATAGTGTTGCCATTGTTGTACTCTCAGCTATGGCAACATTTCTTTTATATATTGACCTAAAATAGAAACAATATGAAATATTTTGCTGAATCAGAACTCATTATCAACCCGGACGGATCAGTTTTTCACCTGCATCTGAAACCGGAACAACTGGCAGACAAAGTAATATTGGTTGGCGATCCGGGCAGAGTAGCCACCGTGGCCGCTCACTTTGAAAGTAAAGAGTGCGAGGTGGAAAGCAGAGAATTCAGAACAATCACCGGAAGCTACAAAGGAAAACGAATTACCGTTCTTTCTACCGGAATAGGTTGCGATAATATAGATATTGTGATCAATGAACTTGACGCACTAGCCAACATAGATTTTAAAAGCCGCGAAGAGAAAAAAGAGTTCCGACAACTGGAACTTGTACGTATAGGTACCTGTGGCGGACTTCAACCCAACACACCGGTAGGAACATTCATCTGTTCACAGAAATCAATCGGGTTCGACGGACTGCTCAATTTCTACGCAGGAAGAAATGGAGCATGTGACCTTGCTTTTGAAGAAGCATTCAAGAAACACATGAACTGGTCTCCCCTACTCTGCGCCCCTTATGTGATAGATGCCAATGCCGAACTTATTGCCCGCATTAACCAGGGAGACATGGTGAACGGAGTAACCATTGCCGCCGGAGGATTTTTCGGACCGCAAGGACGAGAACTTCGCGTTCCACTAGCCGATCCACAACAAAACGAAAAAGTAGAATCATTTGAATATAACGGTTTCAAGATTACCAATTTCGAAATGGAAAGTTCTGCCCTTGCCGGACTAGCCAAACTGATGGGACACAAAGCTATGACCGTATGCATGGTTATAGCCAACCGCCTTATCAAAGAAGCAAATACCGGATACAAGAACTCCATCGACACATTAATTAAAACCGTACTGGATAGAATTTAAAAAGATGATAAATCAAGATACAATCTGTGCAATAGCCACCGCTCAAGGAGGCGCTATTGGAATAATCAGAGTCTCAGGCCCCGATGCCATTGACATAACCAGTTCCATATTTGTCCCCATACAGGAAAGAACCAAACTGCAGGGAAAGGAAGCTTACACCCTCACCTTCGGACGGATATGCAAGGACGAGGAAGTGATAGACGAAGTGCTGGTCAGCCTTTTCCGCGCCCCGCACTCTTACACCGGTGAGAATTCCACAGAAATTTCGTGTCACGGTTCATCCTATATTCTGCAACAGGTTATGCAACTGCTCATAGAGAAAGGTTGCCGTTCCGCCCTTCCGGGAGAGTTCACCCAACGTGCTTTCCTCAATGGAAAGATGGATCTCAGTCAGGCCGAAGCAGTAGCCGATCTTATCGCCTCCTCTTCAGCTGCCACTCATCGTCTTGCCATGAGTCAGATGCGTGGCGGATTCAGCAAAGAGCTTACCGATCTTCGCACTCAACTGCTCAACTTTGTTTCCATGGTAGAGCTGGAACTCGATTTCAGTGAAGAAGATGTGGAATTTGCAAACCGCGACGCACTTCTTAAACTGACGGAAAACATAGAGTATGTAATTGCACGCCTTGCCGATTCCTTCAATGTGGGTAATGCCATAAAGAACGGTATTCCCGTAGCCATTATCGGAGAGACTAATGCAGGAAAATCCACACTACTCAATGTGTTGCTCAACGAAGAGAAAGCTATTGTCAGTGATATTCACGGCACCACCCGCGATGTGATAGAAGATACCATTACCATCAAAGGAACCCTGTTCCGCTTTATCGACACCGCTGGTATCCGCGAAACACATGATAAAATAGAGACCATCGGCATTGAGCGAACCTTCCTCAAACTCGATCAGGCAGAAATAGTACTCTGCATGATTGCCGCAACCGACAGTCACGAACAGATAGAACAGTTGGCTGCCAAAATCAAACCAAAATGTAAAAGCAAGCAGCTAATTATGGTGTTCAACAAAAGCGACCTCATCACTGAAGAGCAGAAAAACGATTTGGAGAAGCTGGCTACCAGGCACAAATCCACTCATATCTTTATTTCCGCAAAGAACCGTGTAAAGACAATTGAGTTAGAAGATTTACTTGTAAAAACAGCCAACCTTCCAAGTGTAACTCAGAATGATGTAATTGTAACCAACATTCGTCATTACGAAGCTCTCACCCACGCACTGGAAGCAATCCATCGTGTAAAGGATGGTTTACATAATAATATTTCAGGCGATTTCCTTTCACAGGATATCCGTGAGTGTATGCACTATTTAGGAGAGATTACCGGAACTATTTCTAATGATGAGATTTTAGGAAATATCTTCTCGCATTTTTGTATCGGTAAATAAAACAAAATAGTATAACATGAAAAGATTCTTTTTAAATCTGTGTGTATTGCTTTGCATTGCCTCTGCATCAGCACAAAACCGCACTCTCTTTGACGATGAGTGGCGTTTCAACCTTGGTAATGACTCACTGGCATCCCAAGCAGTTTATGATGACAGCCAATGGCGTAGCCTTACCTTACCCCATGACTGGAGTATAGAAGGAAAGTTTGACGCAACCAACCCCGTGGGTGGCGACGGAGGATACCTTCCTACCGGCATTGGATGGTATAGAAAGCAGTTTACGGTTCCTGCATCAGCCAAAGGAAAGCAGGTATTGCTTTACTTCGAAGGCGTCTACATGAACTCTCAGGTGTACGTCAACGGTCAGCTTGCTGGAGGTCATCCTTACGGCTATAGTTCGTTCTATGTAGATATCACCGACCATCTCCTCAACGGCAAAAAGAATACGGTTGCTGTGCGCGTCGACAATGCCCAGCAAAAGAACAGTCGTTGGTATTCGGGCAGTGGCATCTATCGCCATGTGTGGCTCGAGGAGCGAGTGATGAACCATATCAATGACCCTTGGAAACTCTTTGTCCGTACGGATAAGGTGTATGGCATCTCTGCCGATGGTACGAAGGCCGACTCTGCTGTAGTAAGAATATCTTACGAGGGAAGAGCTGACGAACTGCGTACCTACCGTAGTGTGGATCTCTGGAGTCCTGAACATCCTGTGCTCTATGATATAAAGGTGGGCGACCTCACCGTAGAGCATGGTTTCAGAACCATAGAATTCTCAGTAGAAAAGGGATTCCTTCTTAACGGCAAGACAGTGAAGATAAACGGTGGTTGCATTCATCACGACAATGGCATTCTGGGTGCTGCGGCTTATGACAAGGCTGAATGGCGAAAGGCTGAACTGATGAAGCGTGCCGGATTCAATGCCGTACGCACTTCGCACAATGCTCCTGCTCCAGAGTTCCTTCGTGCCTGCGACCACATAGGACTTATGGTCATTGACGAGGCGTTTGACGGATGGCGTGACGAGAAGAACAAGTACGACTACCACACACTCATCGATCAGTGGTGGAAGAGCGATGTTGATGCTCTCGTACTGCGTGACCGCAACCATCCAAGCATCATCAGTTGGAGCAATGGCAATGAGGTTATTGAGCGCAAGAAGCTGGAGGTTGTCATGACCTCGAAGAAACTTGCCGATCGTATGCGCGAGCTCGATCCTACACGTCCTGTCACACAGGCACTGGCAGCTTGGGACAGTGATTGGGAAATCTACGATCCGCTTGCAGCAACACTTGATATTACAGGTTATAACTACATGATAAACAAGGCAGAGAGCGACCACGCGAGAGTACCTAAGAGAATAATGTGGCAGACAGAATCCTTCCCTCGTCACGCCTTCTCAAACTGGAAAACGGTGGCAGACCATCCTTATATTATTGGTGACTTCGTGTGGACTGCTTTGGATTATGTTGGCGAAAGCAGCATCGGTGCTTGGCACTATAAGGGCGAGAACCAGGGCGAGAATTGGCAGGGTGACCACTTCCCTTGGCATGGTGCCTACTGTGGCGACATAGACGTTACCGGTTGGCGCAAACCTATCTCTCATTACCGCGAGATTCTTTGGTCTGACAAACCTTCACTCTACATGGCAGTAAAAGAGCCTCAGGGTTATATTGGTGAGTTCAAGGAGACCTCTTGGTCAGTTTGGCCCACATGGGAATCATGGAACTGGAAGGGACACGAAGGAAAGGCTATTGATGTGGAAATTTACTCTCGTTATCCCAAGGTGCGCCTCTATTATAATGATCAGTTGATTGGTGAAAAGCAAACAACCCGTTCTGAAGAGTTTAAAGCCATATTCACGCTCAACTATGCTCCAGGCACACTTCGCTCTGTAGGAGTGGATAGCAATGGCAAAGAGATAGCAGAATCCTCCCAGACACTTCAAACATCAGGAGAAGCCACACAACTACGTCTTACCCCAACAGCTACTAAGATGAAAGCTGATGGTCAGGACATCGTGTGGGTAGAAGTACAGCTGCTCGACAAGAATGGTATTCCTGTACCTGATGCCTCAGACGAACTCCAATTCTCTGTCACTGGTCCTGTACAAATTCTTGCCACAGGTACTGCCGATATGAAGGACATGGAGCCTTATGTTACCCCTCAATGTAAGGCGTGGAAAGGACGTGCAATCTGCGCCGTTCGTAGCACCAAGAAGAGGGGAAATGCTAAGCTTACGGTAAAGACAAAAGCTTATAGTTCAACAATAGTGTTGAAAACAAAGTAACGAAGGCACAACAGATCTGTTTATCCTGAAATTAAAGGCTAAGCACAAAGTGAAGTTCGACCTGAAAGCAGTGGACAGAATGTTGGTTGACAAGAACCTAAATTCTCATAAGTTTTAAGAGATAAACATACCTTAATAAAAAGCTATCTGGAATATTGAGTTCCGGGTAGCTTTTTTGTTTTCTATTTTCTATAGTTCATAACGCACAGGTACCTTCTCCACCAAAATCATTTCCTATTTTACCATTATATTCCGGATGCCTTTGAAGCCACACCACTGCATACGAACAAGTAGCCACAGGCTTATACCCATTTTCCAGAGCATAATCGTAAGCTGCCTTTACCAAAGCAGAAGCTATCCCCCTACCCCCTATTTCATCGGGAACAATAGTATGGCGGATATCTAAACCGCCGTCTAATAGCCGATAAGATAAATAGGCGGTTACACCATCAACCACAGTTTGGAAAGTTCTTCTTTCTTTATCATGTTCTATCTTCATAATCTTTCATTTCTTAGTCCACCCAAATATAATCAATTTTCAATGATCGTTACAGATTTCAACACAGAAATATAACTAATATAATTGAGCATATATAAGGTTTCATTTGTTATAACAATATCATTCCTTAAAATCAGGACTCATGGCACAACACTACAAATGGTGGATTTTAAGTATCTGTCTGTTATCTATCTATCCAGATACATCAATAGCGCAGAAGGCAGATGTTTTTCCGTCCGACTCATTGATTACGGTAGGATATGCTACCGGAAAGCTAAAGAATGTTTCGGGCTCTGTAGAGAAAATTACGGAGATACAGATGAACAGGGAACAAATAACAAGCCCTTTGGACGCTATACGTGGGCGAGTTCCCGGATTAACTATTCAGCGTGGAACAAACAGCCCGGCAGCTTTGGATGCTGTGCGGTTACGTGGCACAACCTCATTAACCAGCGGAAATGATCCGTTGATTATTGTAGATGGTGTTTTCGGTGATTTAAGTATGCTTGCTTCTATTTATCCTACTGATATAGAGAGCTTCACCATCTTGAAAGATGCTTCCGAAACAGCACAGTACGGTTCGCGCGGTGCCTCTGGCGTAATCGAAGTAACAACGAAGAAAGGAATCAGTGACAAGACAAGAGTGAGCTATAATAGCAGTTTCGGTATTGCCTCAGTCTATAAGAATCTGAAAATGCTTTCTGCCGATGAATTCCGGAATATGGCGCTCGACCGGAACATTTCCATTCTGGATAAAGGCAACAGTACTGATTTTCAGAAAGAAATAGAGCAAACCGGACTGCAGCAAAATCATAACGTCGCTTTCTATGGGGGAACTCAGGCTTCCAGCTATCGCGTTTCAGTGGGGTTTATGAACCGCCAAGGAGTGATTTTGAACGAAGATATGAAGATTCTGACTTCCAATATGAACATGACGCAGGAAGTTTTCGACGGTTTTATAAAATGTGACCTGGGAATGTTTGGCTCTGTTCAGAAGAATCGGAATTTATTCGATTATCAAAAGACATTCTATTCGGCAGCCACTTTCAATCCTACTTTCCCCAATCATAAGAACCCGGAAACAGACTCCTGGGACATGATCACGAATGCCAGCCAGATTACTAATCCATTGGCTTGGATGGAGGTGAAAGATGATGATGCTACTTCGCATATCAGTGGTCATGCCCGACTGACATTCCACCTGTCCGAAAACTGGAAACTGGCAATGTTTGGTGCGTACACCAATAATATTGTGGAGAACTCACAATATCTCCCTACCTCAGTATGGGCACACGGACAAGCTTATAAAGGAACACGAAAAAAGGAGTCATTGCTTGGTAACATGATGCTAACCTACAAAAAGAACTGGAAAAAACATTTCTTCGATGCACTGGTACTGGCTGAATTGCAAAAAGAAACATACACCGGTTTCTACACCACAGTGACGAATTTCAGCACAGACCTATTTGGGTACAACAACTTGCAGGCAGGAGCAATCCGTTTGTGGGAAGGAACAAATTCCTATTATGAGAATCCTGGTCTGATATCATTTCTAGGACGCTTTAATTATACGTTTACTGATCGTTATATTCTTACTGTTAATACACGTGCAGATGCCTCTTCCAAATTTGGAAAAAATCATAAATGGGGATTCTTTCCTTCTTTTTCGGCTGCCTGGGTGGTGAGCGAAGAGAAGTTCATGAAGCACCTGCCGATGGTAAATAACCTGAAGTTTCGTATCGGATACGGATTGGCAGGAAATCAGAGCGGAATTGATTCGTACACAACACTGAATCTGGTAAAGCCCAACGGAGTTATTCCTGTGGGATCTTCTTCTGTGGTATCGCTGGGTGATATACGGAATACAAATCCAAACTTGAAATGGGAAGTAAAGCATACTTTCAATACAGGAATTGACGTAGCTTTGTTCGATAACCGCTTGTTACTTTCGGCTAATTATTATACGTCAAAAACAAAAGACATGCTCTATCTTTATAATGTGAGTGTGCCTCCTTTCACCTACAACACATTATTGGCAAATATCGGTTCTATGCGAAATAGCGGAACAGAAATTGCAATTGGAATAACGCCTCTGAAAGCCAAGGATATGGAACTGAATATCAACGCCAATATTACTTTTCAGCAAAACAAACTGCTCTCATTGAGCGGTTATTACAACGGAGAAGTTATTTCGGCTTCTAAGTACAAAAGTCTGGCAAGTCTTAACGGTGCCGGATTTCACGGAGGATATAACAATATTGTATATCAGGTAGTTGGACAACCGTTGGGCGTATTCTACCTGCCGCACTCCAAAGGGCTGGTGACTGGCTCCAACGGCGGATCAGTGTATGATATCGCAGACCTGAACGGAGGAGGAATCAGTCTGGAAGACGGAGAAGATCGTTATGTGGCAGGACAGGCGGTACCCAAAGCTTTGCTGGGGTCTAACATCAGTTTACGTTACAAGCGTTGGGATATCTCAATACAGATCAACGGAGCTTTCGGGCATAAAATCTATAACGGTACTTCACTGACTTATATGAATATGAATATTTTCCCGGATTATAACGTTATGAAAGAAGCTCCGCAACGCAACATCAAAGACCAGACGGCAACAGATTACTGGCTGGAACGGGGTGATTACGTTAATTTCGATTATCTAACGGTTGGATGGAACGTGCCTGTACAAAAAGTAAAGAAGTATATCCAGTCTCTCCGCCTGGCGTTTACCGTCAATAATCTGGGAACTATTACCGGATATTCCGGACTTACGCCCATGATTAACAGTTCAACGGTGAATAATACGCTTGGTTTGGATGACAAACGTGGATATCCGTTGGCAAGGACTTATACGCTGGGATTGAATATTAATTTTTAATGGAGGAAATTCAAATGAAACGCCAGTATATTTATGTTTTCTCATGCGCTATTTTGATAATGCTATCTGCTGCATGCAACAAATTTCTGGAAGAAACTCCACGTGACAAACTACCTGAAGAGGAAGCTTACAAAACACTTTCAGATGTCTACCTCAATGCTGTGGCTTCATTGTACACGTATGTTGGTGGATATAATGACAGTCAGGGGTTACAAGGTACAGGACGCGGAGTATATGACCTGAATACATTTACTACAGACGAGGCTATTATGCCTACTCGTGGTGGTGACTGGTATGACGGCGGCTTCTGGCAAGGGTTGTTTCTGCATAAATGGGGAACGGATAATGATGCTATTCAGGCTACATGGGAATATCTCTATAAAGTGGTGAATCTTTGCAACAAATCTTTGGAGGATATAGACCGTTTTGCAGAGACACATTCAGATGCCGAACTGCCAGCTTACCGAGCGGAAGTACGTGCCATGCGTGCCATGTACTATTATTATCTGATGGATTTGTTTGGAAGAGTTCCACTGGTGCTGTCTTCATCTACCCCAATAAAAGAGGTGGTCCAGAAAGAACGGAAAGAAATATTCGACTTTGTGGTGGCAGAATTGCAGGCAACCGCCCCCCTATTAAGTGCAACACGCAGCAACCAACCCGGAGATTATTACGGACGTCTGACTCGTCCGGTGGTTTACTTTCTATTGGCAAAACTAACTTTAAATGCTGAGATATATACAGATAATAGCTGGACAGACAATATACATCCAGATGGAAAATCAATTTACTTCGAAGTGGATGGTAAACATTTGAATGCCTGGCAAGCAACAGCCACCTATTGTGATATGATCACTGCAATGGTATACCAGCTAGAGACACAATACGAAAGCAACTTTGCAGTATTCAATGAATCATCTAATGAGAATATATTTACTATCCCAATGAATAAAACAATGTATACTAACCAGATGCAGTATCTTTTCCGTTCCCGTCATTACAACCATGCCAAAGCCTACGGACTTGGAGGCGAAAACGGTTCGAGTGCTACTATAGAGGCACTCAATACGTTCGGTTATGGTACAAAGACAATAGACCCTCGTTTTGATAAATGCTATTTTGCCGGAATCGTGTATGATCTGAAAGGAAACGTGGTGAAGCTGGATAACGGAACAGTATTGGAGTACTTCCCCTGGAAAGTGCTTCTGGATGTTTCAAATACTCCTTATGAGAAAACAGCGGGTGCACGTATGAAGAAGTATGAAGTAGACGCAACGGGAACAAAAGACGGTAAGTTAATGGAGAATGACATTGTTTTGTTCCGCTATGCAGATGTACTGCTGATGAAAAGCGAAGCCAAAGTCCGCAATGGTGAAAACGGAGATGCAGAGTTAAATGAGGTTCGTAATCGTGTTGCCGCACCTGCCCGGAAAGCAACTTTAGAGAATTTGCTAGCCGAAAGGCAACTGGAATTAGCTTGGGAAGGGTGGAGACGACAAGACCTGATACGCTTCGCCCAATTTACAAGAGCATACAGCAGTCGCCCTCAACTACCAAACGAAGAGAACGGATACACTACCGTATTCCCTATTCCAGAAAAAGTAAAAGGGATGAATCCGCAACTAGTTCAGAATGCCGGGTATTAAGAGTGTATGTCATTATTTCGTGCAGAAAATGTGAATCATGTAAAATTTCTTTTAATTTACTTTTTTTATTGCATTATTTTTTATTTATTTGTTACTCAGAATCAAGCGAGTAACAGATAAATAACAGACAGCACTATGAAAGCTGATAATTCATCCAATGCTGTTTTTTTAATCAGATAATTATTTCTATTAATCTCTTAATATTTTTAAAGTTATGTTTGATACAAGTCATCTTCATCCTATGCTGGTTCATTTTCCAATAGCATTGGTCATGTTTGGATTCATTATTGAATTAGCTTCTCTAATTATTAAAAAGGAATTGTGCTTACCAAAGCTGAGTCTGTATTTGCTGGTCACTGGTACATTGGCTACTGTAGTTACATGGTTATCCGGAGAATTATTTACGTCTGAGATGTCGGGCGCAGCAGGTTCTGTTAAGGAGTCTCATGAATTATTTGCCTTCATTACGATGTGTTTGCTTATTGTAACTTCAGTTATACGATTAATGCTTGCTTCAGGTAAAAAAGAGAACAGCACACTTAAATGGATTTCTTTTATTTTGTATGGCATTGCTGCCATTACTGTTAGTATTACTGGTTTTTTTGGTGGTACATTAGTTTATAATTATATGATGCCTCTTTAATATTAATTTTTTAAAACCAAGAAAATGAAGAAATTTTTATTTTTTGCTGCAATGGGTATCATTGCCCTTGCAAGTTGTACCGGACCAAAGCCGGTTAAAACAATTGAGAACCTTAAAGCAGGAATTAAAGGTGAAACCACTGCTAGTGCTAAATACGCAGCTTTTGCGCAAAAAGCAAAAGAGGAAGGAAACGATACGATTGCTAAACTATTCGAAGCTGCATCAAAGGCCGAATCTATTCATGCAGCCAATCACACAAAAGTATTAGAAGAACTGGGTGAGAAAATGGAAGCATTTAAACCTGAGTTTGAAGTAAAAACTACAGCTGAGAATCTTCAGGAAGCAATCAAAGGGGAAACTTATGAGACAACAACCATGTATCCGAAGTTCCTGGAAGAAGCCAAAGCAGAAAAAGTAGATAAAGCTGTAAAATCGTTTACTTGGGCGTTTGACACAGAAAAAAAACATCAAGAATTTTATGCTGCTGCATCAGAAGCTTTAAAAGCTCACACTCAAAGTAAATTGCCTTTCGTATATGCGGTATGCCCTGTATGTGGCAACACCTATGATAATGCAAAAGTTGATGAAAAATGTGCATTCTGTCAGACAAGTAAAGATAAATTTATTATTATCTGATATGTAATATAAGAGGGGCTGTTCCAAAAAACAAACAGCTCCTTAATAGATGTGCTATTGCCTCTATAGTGCACAAGTACCTGCACCCTTAAAAGCGAAAAACACTAAATATCAATATTCATTCGCCAGCCAATCTAAAAAAAAGTAATCATACACCCGATAAATGCCGTCTGTTTGTGTAATCAAATCCTTTTCTATCAACCCCTTGACTGCAGCCTGAACAGAACTGGCGGATGGCAAATTATACTTCTTAATAAAAGATGCAGAAGTAATACTGTGTGCCTCTTTTGCTTTGGCTATGGCTTGCAACACCAACTTCTGTTTGGTTGCAAGATTAAATAATATCTCCTTGTAAATACTGTCCTGAGTCTGAATGATATTCCTTCGTGCCACCTCAAGTTTACTCAGTCCGCAGCACTCATCATATTCAGTCAACGAAAAAAGTTCGTTCATCATCATCTGAATAAACCACGTGTATCCATCGAACATCGCATAAACGCTTTCAACTACTTCCTTTTCGATATGCTTTCCGCGCTCTTCAAATAAGCGGTTAACAAACTCTGCATAAACATCTAGTGGAATAGGCTCCAGACTCATTCCCATAGAACTCTGATAGAAAGGTTTGGAAGGAGAATTGAACATATTGCTCATCAAATATCGCTTACTGCCGGAGAAAATAAACATCGTATTGCTACATTGCTGAATTTTGGTCCTCAACAGAGCCTCGATATTCTTTTCCTCGTAACTCCCCACCTGCTGAAACTCATCAATGGCTACAATGCAAGGTTTATCTGCCGATTCCAAATATTCGAAAATCTCATCAAGAGTTGTTTGAGGTGTCTGTATATCTCCCAGTCCAATATCCAAACCAGGCTCACCAGTTACACTGTCTAATTTGAAGCCCACGCGTAAGGAGCTGATAATCTGAAAGAACTTTTCACTCCAGCTGGTCTTCATCGGCTTCAATTCTTCGTAAATAGCTTTTCCAAACAGATACACAAATTCAGAAAGTGAAGTAGTGGCATAAATATCAATAAAAAAAGTATGATACTTCTCTTGTATCCGTTCCTGACGGAAGCAATGATGTATCAATCCCGTTTTTCCAAGACGGCGAGGAGAAATCAAAGCAACATTGCGCCCATTCTCTACCTGCTTAATCAGGAAGTTAGTTTCATTTTCACGGTCACAAAAATATCTGTCAGATATATATTTGCCAACCACAAAAGGGTTCATTATTGATAGTGTATTCATACCATTCTATTTTATTGCAAATATAATTATTATAATTATAATAAAATTAATTATTAGTATATAATTAACAGGTATTTAGCTTTTTATCTGGATACATGCTTTATTATGATAGTATCAATATTCATTTGCCAGCCAATCCGAAAAAAGTAATCGTATACCCGATAATTAGAATATATTTTTAACACCTCGAAGAACATGAAACGGTGACAAATCGTCACCAGTTGAAAATGCGTGCAGCAGATGTAAAGATGAAACTTTCAAACTATGAGTGCAATCTGAATAAGAATTATTAGTTCACTCAAACATATAAAAAAGAGCTCAATCTATCATATAATAAATAAAAAACAATATATTTGTATATTATATGATAGATTGATTATATGGCAAAGAGCACCATGGGAACTAAATTACCCCGAAAACTTGAACAAAAAATGCAGATTGTAGGTGAGCAAATCAAATTAGCCCGCCTCAGGCGGAATTTGAGCATAGCTCAGGTAGCAGAGCGCGCCACTTGTTCGCCGTTAACAGTATCTCGTGTGGAAAAAGGATTACCAACTGTTGCTATCGGTATCTATTTACGAATTCTTTATGCTCTGCAGTTGGATGATGATATTCTACTGCTAGCCAAAGAAGATACGATGGGCAAAGCGCTACAAGACTTGAATCTGAAGCAACGCAAAAGAGCTTCAAAGAAAGATTAATATTACATCTTCGTCTTGTGAATCGAACTTGACCGTTTTATTAATTGACAATATGCAAATTGAAAAATAATATTATGAACACAGGTGAAATAATTTTATATCAAACATCTGATGGGCAAACCGCCATTGACGTACGATTGGAGAATGAAACTATTTGGTTAACACAAAAGCAGATAGCAGAGCTTTTCGGCACAAAACGTCCTGCTATAACCAAGCACCTCAAAAACATTTTTGCATCTGGCGAACTGGAAGAAAAGAGCACATGTTCCATTTTGGAACATATGGGGAATGATGGTAGACAACATTATCAAACCACATTCTATAATCTTGATGCCGTTCTTTCCGTTGGCTATCGGGTTAACTCTAAGAATGCTACTCAATTCCGTATTTGGGCGAACAAGATATTGAAAGAGTATTTAGTAAAGGGGTATGCCATTAATCAAAATGTAAAAGCAGAGCAATTAAAGGAATTAAAAGGTGCTGTAAAATTATTATCTAATGTTCTTGATGCTCACAGTTTATCAGCAGACGAAGCCACGGGTCTACTTAAAGTTATTACAGATTACACTTACGCATTAGATACCCTTGATAGGTACGACTATCAAAAATTAGAGATAGAAAGCACCACTGCTCACGTACATTTTAGGGCAAATTACGACAACGCAATGGAGGCTATTTACACACTACGAGATAAATTCGGAAATAGTGGACTGTTTGGCAATGAGAAAGATAAGTCATTCAAGAGCTCCATCGGACAGATATATCAAACCTTTGATGGCAATGAATTATATTCGAGTGTTGAAGAAAAAGCAGCTATGTTACTTTATTTGGTTACAAAAAATCACTCTTTCAGTGATGGAAACAAACGCATTGCAGCGTTTCTATTTTTGTGGTTCTTAGAGAAAAATAAAATTCTTTATAAAGCTGACGGCTCAATGCTTGTTGGTAACAACACACTTGTAGCCCTTACTTTGATGATTGCAGAAAGCAGAACAGAAGAAAAAGATACAATGGTTAAAGTGGTGGTGAACTTAATTAATAAGAACAACTAATCTCAGAACAAAACATAGCTAAATGCAATCAAAACGGAGGATTCCATATCCAAGATCCGGAGCTTTCTATTGAGCAGGCGATGATGGACTATAAACGTCTTGGATATTATTTATCTTTTCTTTTTACTTTTATTGTGAAAAATTATTTTATACATTTGCAAGTATTCTTATTAACATTAAGAATTCATAGACCTCTACACGGATTCCGGCTTTTATGATGCAGAAAAAGAGTTTATGAAACTGTATCCTTGGCACAGACCAGCCAATGGTATGAGGATGTTTGCTATGCAAAATTGGTCTAACTATTAATCAAAAAGAAATGCCATACCCAATAGAAAAAAAACTTGTAGTTGCTGTAGCATCAAGTGCATTATTCGACTTGACCGATTCTCATAGAATTTACAAAGAGCAAGGTGTTGAGGAATACAAAAAATTTCAAGAGAAGAATATTGATAATCACTTAAATAAAGGTGTTGCATATCCTTTCATAAAGCGGCTTTTACGCTTAAATGAAATTTTCAGTGAAGAAAAACCTATAGAAGTTGTCCTTTTATCCCGAAATAGTCCTGAAACAGGATTGCGAGTTTTTCGGACAATACAACACTATGGCTTAGATATTACTAGAGCTGCTTTTTTTTCTGGAGGAAGTCCTTATAAATATTTACCTGCTTACAATGCATCTCTTTTCCTTTCTGCTGAAGAATCTGATATCAGATCAGCTTGTAAGGAAGGTTTCGCAGCAGGGAAAGTCTTACAATCAAGCATTTCAGATGATGATGAAGATTTAGAGTTGCGAATAGCCTTTGACTTCGATGGAGTTATAGCCACAGACGAAGCTGAGAAGATATATCAACAAGATGGGATGGAAGCATTCCACAAACATGAAGAAGCTTGTGCAGATGAGCCTTTAGAGCCAGGTCTACTTGGAGATTTGTTCAAAAAAATATCATTCTTCCAAAAGATGGAAGCCAAAAGACAGCAGAAGGATCCTGAATATAAACGTGTCCTAAAAACATCTATTGTAACAGCTCGCAATGCTCCATCTCACGAGCGTTTAATAAAAACATTAAAAAGTTGGGGAGTTGATGTAAACGAAGCATTCTTTCTAGGGGGTATTGACAAATCAAGAATATTAGATATAATGCATCCCCACATGTTCTTTGATGACCAAATGGGACACTTATCAAATTTAAAGAATGTACCTGCAGTACATATTCCTTTTGGTATAGTAAATAAAAAAGAAGAGTAGAATACAATAACATTATGAAAACAAGTGAAATAAAAGCTCTTTTCGAGCAGTTTGAAAAAGCATCCGCAGAATTCGAAGGTGTGGAATGTTGGAGCGCTCGCGAATTGCAGGTTCTTCTTGGATATAGCAAGTGGGAGAACTTTGCTAATGTAATTGAAAAGGCAAAAGAAGCATGCAAAAATGCAGAACAAAATGTCGAAGACCATTTTCCTGACGTCAGGAAGATGGTCTCAATTGGTTCAGGTGCTGAAAAAGAGATAGATGATATTCTATTAACCCGTTATGCTTGTTATTTAGTAGCTCAAAATGGTGATCCTCGCAAAGAGCAGATTGCCTTTGCTCAAACTTATTTTGCTGTGCAAACACGTAGGGCAGAGTTAATTGAGCAACGTCTATTAGAAGGCGAACGTGTAAAGGCTCGTGTGAAATTACAAGAAACAGAAAGACGTCTATCAGGAGTACTCTATGAAAGAGGAGTTGATGATAAAGGCTTTGCTATTATTCGTTCAAAAGGAGACCAGGCATTGTTTCGACTGAATACAGCTCAACTGAAACGTAAAATGGGTATTCCTGATAATCGTCCGGTTGCTGATTTTCTTCCCACAATTAGTATTAAAGCTAAGGATTTTGCAGCAGAAATGACCAGTGTAAACGTTCAGTCGAAAGACTTGGAAGGACTTCCAGCCATAGAGCGTGAGCACATTGACAATAATCTGGCTGTAAGAAAAATGTTACTTGACAGAGGGATTATACCTGAATCGTTACCAACAGCCGAAGACGTAAAGAAAGTAGAGCGAAGATTAAAAAGCGAAGAAAAAAAAGCCTTGAATAACAAGAAGAAAGAATAATTTAATCTCATGAACATATCCCCGATATTTAATAGATTTATATGCAAACAAAGCTCAGTATATTAGTGGTAGAATTATAAGATTCTTAATAGAAAGAAAAAGAACATCAGATCGTGGATTAGATGAGATTCTTATTGATATATCATCAGAATACGACAATTTTATATTGAATCTTGACAATGAAATTTTAAAGCTAAAAACTCAGATTTAGTATTACATTAATCCAAAAATAATAATGGCTTATAAACCTATATAAAAATAATTCATATAATAATTGGATAGAAATATGTGAAGTAAGCAGACCAAAATTCAATATGTAAAAAATCTATTTAATGAGATTTAAACCAGTAAAGCATAATAGAATGTGGACAATTATCAAAGTTTATTGAATGTGATGAAGGTTCTTTCAGAATTCAATTTAAAAATATTAATAATAAAGTGACAAATAAGATATGGAGACATCTTTGATTTCATTGATTAGTGCAATAGCTACAGGAATTGGAGCAATTGCAACTGCTATAATGGCAATCGTTACATGGAAAACTCTTAGGCAGAATAAAGATCAATTGTCTGAATTAAAACGTCAATGGGCAGAACAAAATAGCCCCAAAATCGTGCCCTCATTAGTAAAATCAGATGGATCTGTTTATTTACGCATCAAAAATTACTCTGGCGTTTTTGCAAATGATGTTAAGGTTATTATTTCTTTAGACAGAACAACAGATATCGATTGGTATTCTCATCTTAAAAAGGATCTTGACAAAGCAATATTAAATATTGAGCCGCTGGGAAACAAGGATATGTTACTTGTTTATGCCGACTGGCATGAAACTAATTATACTGGATTTTTAGATGTTAACATTGAGATCTGTGGTGAGAAAAAAGAGGCTTATAAACTAAATCTGTCAGAACTAAATGTCATTAACAGCGATATGTCAGATATGTTAATAAAAACAATAAAAGGCCTTACAAGTCAATTGGGACAAGGCATCAAAATGAAAAAAAAAGGCAATTCCAATTAAACAGATAAACCAATGACCAAACTCAAAAAACAGTGTAGTACCATCAACAACTTGAAGGAATTGGTATTTGGAAAAATAGAGAATATTTAGTTTGTTCTTTAAATAAATGACTAAAATTAAAAACTATGGAATCAAATTGTAGCAAATGCTCCTTAAGAGCTAAATTTGAAAAGAACCCTAAATCATTTATCGGTAAGTTTTGGCGTTGGCATATCAACTTTTGTCCGGGATGGAAGGCTTATTTCACTTCTCTTTCTTCGGAAGAGCAGAAAGAATTGAGAAAGAAGTATAACTTCAAGAAATATTAATCATTCGATACATCTCTACTATTTTAGCAGTCAAAGATATAAACCGCTCCAAACTTGAAAGCGCAGGATAAAATTTGGGTGAAAGCCTACTAATACAGGCCTACAAATTTGATGTATTTATTCTTATAATTATATCCGTAACTAAAAAATACAAATGCATCAAATAAAATCGTTGCATCCAGAAAAACTCTTTAACCTAATATACAATGACTTCTAAGAATAATTGTAAAAATATGGTATCTTTGAAGCTATCAAAAGAAGACGTATTTACAATAAAACGTAGAATAAAATGGAACTAAAAAAATTGAAAAGATATTATTTGCGGCCTAATCCAATAGCAGAACTCGAAACATACCATAAAAAAGAAATAGGATTGGGTGTTGCTTTAGTTAAGTTCGAAGAATTTCAACATCTCTTTGATTTTGCTCAGCATTCTTTTACTTTGGGGATGAAGAAAGACCATCACGTTTATGCTTCAGATGGTAAACATGACTTAGCGAAAAAAAATTATAGATTTTATTATTTAATACACGCCATTCTGGATTACAATGCTTGTTATGATTATTTGTTGCAAATTGTTTATTTTGGAGGTGATTTTTTCAGTGAGCTTACATCCGAGGATGGCTATGCACAAGAGTTAAAAAAGTGCAATTGGTCTAAGCAATCAATATTCAGAAAAGAAATTGATAAAATCATTAGTGAAAAGAAAGACATTCCTCTTACTAAATTTCGTGATTTCTATAATGGTAGAGGTAGTGATAATAAGACAGAGTATCCATTAGCAAATTGGGCAAATCAGTTGAAACACAAAGGTGGCTTTATTATCGATGAGCTAGACGAGCATCATATTAAAATAGAAATAAAGAATGAAAAAACTGAAAAAATGGTCTTTAGTAGTGATTATATTCAACCGATTCGAACTTCTTTTCAAGATATAGAAAGATGCCTAATTTATCATCACAATAGTATTATTGACAATGCTGAATCTTTATATAAAAGTCTGGGGCTTGATGATCTGCAAAATTTAAAAAAGGAATTTAGTGCTAATTCACAAAGAATAGATACCACGGATTGTACGATTTTGGGTAAATTTTAGAAATTAAAATACCCTATTGGTTTGGTTCTACAAAAGTCAAGCCGAACACAGCTTGAAAGTAAATATTCTTAACATTAAAATGTAAAAGCTGATGGTAAACAAATAAAAGGATTAGACACAGCAATCAATATTTTATAAAGCGCAGGATTAAATTTGGGCGAAAATCTACTAAAACAGACCTACGAATTAGAGAAAAAGATAATCAAAAAAATAAATTCTTCCTATTTTACAAGAAACCATAAAATCTGCACTTAGTCAGGTGCAGCGTGAATTGGATTGTGAGAGTAATTATTCAATCCTAATTCTAAAGGCCTCGAATTCGAGGCCTTTAGAATAAAGCGGATAATCCCTAAATCAACCTCAAACTAAATGCTTCAGAATATGGAATCAATTTATTTCCCAGAGAGTAATTGATCCATGCATCTTCTTTGTGACTTGCATCTACAATCTCATCCGTTTTCATAGGCTGGATGATACGAACAATCGTCTCCAATGTTTCTTTTTCTTTTTCATCAAACAACGATAAATCATACTCATCACAAGTTAAGCATGTACTTTCCATATCGTGAGCAAGTACTATTTCTTTATTTATTGCATCAATGTTATCATAAATGGTATTATAATGAACCGGAACCGGCCCAAATTGAATAGCCTGATAATTAAGTCCGCTGATTGAAATGCCGAAACGCTTGTAATGATAAAAATCGGCATAAAACATTTCTTTATTCAACTTTGTAGGATATATCCATTTAGAATTACATACAAAGTACTTTATCATTTCTATAAGCTTTTGCACATTAGGCTGCTTAAAACCATTATAAACAGAACGCTTAATATCTTTATAAAAAAGACTCTGTTGTGCTGAACACATTACTTTATCGGAAGCACAACTTATTACTTCTGATATTTTTAGATATTCGTCTATCTCAAATTCCTCTTTACTAGCTTCCAGAAGTCCTAAAATCACTTGTTTGCTTTGTATAGCCAGAATCATTTTCCCATTTGATTCTGATGGTATTTGTCCATTTTCATATTGGGCATACTGATTAGCTCCAAATCCTAATATTCTTGTTATTTGGGAGTAATTCAACTTATAGCGTAATCGGATTTCTTTGATTTCTTCAGGGAAAGGAATACCATGCTTCACTCGATACTGAGAATAAAGATCATTGAATAAGAGCTCATCCTGTTCCGTAGTAGTGAACTTTTCCCCGGTGTCTTCGCATATATAATAGCAGACATGTACCGAATATGTTTCTTTTCGGAACTCATGTTCTTCTACAATGCTAACCTCCTTAACCTTTCCACCGGTAAAAGGACTAACCATATCTACATATCTTTCCATGTTCATTTGTTTTAAAATACTATTTGAATGCATAGTTCATTGGGAATTCTGCTGTATGAAAAGAAATGCAAATGGTTTTGTTATTGGTATTACCCATAGATATCTTAATATACAGTTCTGTTCCATCATAATCTTTGCCAAACACCCACATATCTCCAGAACCAATAGCATCAATAGTCTCAACATAATCATTAACTTCTATCTCTTTGATAATTTCCTCTCTGGCATGTGGAGTGATGCCTAGTAATTTCAAAGCCTCAATGTTCTTATCTCTATTTAAGAATATAATTCCCCATAGGCTGAATTTAGGTTTGAATTGTCGGAGAAATGCCTCAACTTCTTGCTCTGATTTTATCATCCGTTCTTTTGGAAACAAAAATAAGGATTTCTAATCTAAGAAACAAAGTTATCCACTTTAAAGTTTATTATAACATACATATTTAACTATAAAGTGATTTTACTTGATAAAAAGGAGATATTATACCTTGCATGTCTATTATAAAATAATCTTTCCGCACTTTATCGTAATTTCTCCAATTTAGTCGAGTAGGCCTGAGCATTTCAGCTCAAGCCTCTCACAGAACCGTGCGTGACAGTCTCCCGTCACACGGCTCCTCTTATTCAACCTGTATGAGATATCCATATATTTTATGTTGGTGTAACGCCCCATGCCCAATGATAGAATAGGCTTTTCTCCTTTTCAGAGATGTTCCCCAACCAGTAAAAAGCTCGACGCAGTTTTCCACGATAGCGCTTATATTTGGCCGTTACCCATCTGGCTAAGAGTCGATTCACTTCTTCTAAAAGGATTTTGAGTCGGGTTGGATAGAACTTCCCATAATAGATTATCCATCCACGAAGCACTGGATTAATCTTTTCTGCAATTGTTTCTAACTTATGAAACGTGTGTCTCTTAAGCTGCCAACTACGTATCTTTTCACGAATACGTTTCATTGATTTGTTGCTGATTGCAGGCAGATAGCCTGTAAATGATATACCGTTCTTATCCACCGCTTTGCGGGGACGAAAGGTATATCCAAGGAAATCAAACGAAATAACTTCATGGTTCTCTTTCCTACGGTTGTCTTTACAGTAAACAATCCTTGTTTTATCTTCATTCAAGGCTAATTTGCATTCGGCAAATCTTTGTTGAACGGAGACTTTCAGTGCTTCGGCCTGGGCTCTTGTAGAACAATGACAGATAGTATCATCCGCATAACGTTCAAAAGGAACATTCGAATGATATCTGTTCATCCACATGTCGAAGACATAATGCAGAAATAAGTTGGCTAGAACAGGACCGATAACTGAACCTTGCGGAACACCTTTATCTCTCTCTATCCGACTACCATCTTTAAGTTCATAAGGTACTTTCAACCAACGCTCAATATAAAGCAATACCCACTGAGAGTCCGTGTGTAATTTAACAGCTTTCATCAACAACTCATGGTCAATCGTATCAAAGAACTTGCTTATATCCATGTCTAACACCCAGTCATACTTCCAGCAACGCTCACGAGCTTTGGCAATAGCATCGTGTGCGGAACGCTTTGGCCGATAAGCATAAGAATCCTCATGGAAACAAGGCTCTACTTGTGGCTCAAGTATTATAACAGCAGCCATCTGAGCTACTCTGTCTCCAACGGTAGGTATACCTAACGGACGCTTGCCTCCATTCGGCTTTGGTATTTCTACCAATTTTACCGACGGAGGGAAGTAACAGCCCGAACTCATGCGGTTCCAGATCTTATAAAGATTGTCTTTGAGATTCTTCTCAAAATCACTAATCGTTACACCATCTATTCCCGAACTCCCATGGTTTGCTTTCACTCTTTGGAAAGCTTCCATAATTAAATACTTTGAAATCTCATAAGGTTTTGCATTTTGCATTTGAATCCTCCTACATTTAATAGTTGTACAATTGTAATTTGCCGAATAAGCTGTTCCCTTCGCTCCATTTCCATTACAGAAACTTCCATACTACTACGGAACAGTCCGTCCCTGCACTTAGTCATTGGTACGCTGATTCTTGCAGGGCTACTGCTTGAATTTCTCCCTTGACATACTAAGGCAGGTTCCTGCGTTCCATGTAAAAGCCTCTATACAAGTCATGCTATCTTAACACCGGATGCCACTCAGACAGTAAGCAGGTTTCTTCTGAATTTATCCCGAATCGGGCAGAAAGATTCGGTTTTGACATCATCTAAGGAGTTTTCGATGCTTCATCAATAGTTCCCTTGCGGTCATCTCTTGTATAGTTACCTGACGGTTTATACCGCCTTTTCATGTATCGTTCACCACCTTGTCTCTTTAACAAAGCAGCATACACTGGTTTGCAACCAGCTCCTGTAAGCCGATTACGAGGGGCCTACCCTCATCTTTTACATAGTTACAAACATTGCAACCAAACAATGTTTTCACAGCACACTCTCCCCCATCCTCCACCAAAACGCCCAAAAAGCCCTCACAAAAGGGCTTTCAACTAGTAGCAGATAAAATAGTTTAACTAATCATCTGCTACTAAATCCTGATTATCTGCTACAAAACAGAGCTATCTCCCACTAAATTGGGCGTTCCGCAACATCATAATAAGTATTCCCGTTAATCCTTCGGTTAGGAATATTCAGTTTTCTGAGGATGCGGCCAAAATGAATGGCGTTTGTGGCGGTGAGCTTTATGCCGCTTTTCTTCTGCAGCTGAGTAAAAATCTCCACGGCAAGAAGTTTTTGACTCTCCTCGCCTGCTGCGGAGGTGCGATAGTATTGGTGGAAAAGTTGTTCGGCAGCTGGGGTTTGCTCAAACTCCTGATTCTTCTTCATTAGTATGGCTTCATCGTCCGCATTAAACCAATAGCGTTCTCCACTTTGTATCTCACTGATTGCCTGGGCATAAAGTTGCTCGTGGTTAATAACTTGCGTGTCGTCTATCTTTCCGGTTAGCAGGATGCAGATGAAGCGACGGCCGCCGGATTTATCGGTCAGCAGATCGGCATGATTACTTGTGGCTATGAATGATGCGTAACGGCGAAGCTCCTGCACAGCGGTCTTGTGCGGTTTGCGGGTGTTCACCACCGGCTTCTGAAGAATATGCTTCAGAAATGCTTGATTGCCTGCGCTAATTTGGTCGAACTCATCAATGTTGATCAGCGCAAACCGATTTAGGGAGAGCTCGGCATCGCGCTTTTTACTGAAGTCGATGCTGTCTGTGTAATAGGTGCGCAACTGTGGCGGAAGGATATTGAGGCAAAAGGTGGACTTGCCATATCCTTGCGGACCCACGAGCAACGGTGATGTGCTATTGGCGTATTTTTTATCGGTTCCTCTCCAATGAGCCGTCATGCAGAGGAACCAGCGGTGAAAAAAGTCGGCCCAATGCGGATTGTCACACGGCACGGCATTGGCAAAAGTGCGGATGCGATCTTTCCCGTCCCACTTGGGAAGTGCGGAAAGATAGTGTTCAATGGGTGAAAATAACGGCACGCGGTCTGAGTAAACATAGCGTTTCACGTCTCTGTCCCACAGTTGCAGACCTTCAAACTGGGCATTGAGGGCAATACTGTTCAGCGCCCTGTCGGTGATGGGACAGAAATCGAAAAAGAATGTGTTGCGCTCCCTGTACTCCACCTCGGTGGTCTGCGTGTTATAGCGGAACTCGTAACGGCGCTTCATAAATTCATCGGCTTTCATGGCCATAGTCTGCTCGGGACGAATGCAAGGCTTTCCACCAAAATTCTTCCCGATAAGATAAACATTGTGAATGGTCTGCCTCACTTCTACTTCCTTATCTTTCAGGTCAAGATGAAGTATTGCACCACTAACCACATCTTCTTCGGGAATGCCCGATTTGAAACTGTTATTGGCCAGTGCCACCAAAAGCGACTTCAATCCTTCTTCCTTCGAACAGCCTGAAGATTCGTTCAGAGCGGCATTCAAAGAGGTTTCAAACAGTGTGAAAACAATCCTGCTTCGTTCGTATCCGGGAATAAGTCGCTGCAGAGGATTGCTCTCTTCCTGCACCGCCTCCTGATAAGTGGTTTCGGCAGGCATTTCCGTGGGCTGCTTCTGCTGAATGGCGTGCGCATGGGGCGCAAAGTATAGTTCGGGATCATAAGAAAAACGGCAACTATGCTCCAGTGACGGCTTGTTTATTGTTATGGGGAAAGGTATCTGAGACTGATATAGCAGGACCACACGGCGATAGGCATGCGCATGAAACAGCTCCGCTTCCCTGTATGTTTGCGGCAAACTGCCATCGGGAAGGGTAAAAGGAACAAGTATCTTCACACTCTTCCCCGTGGAGCCAATAAATGTAGCCAGCGTTTGTGGAAATTCCGATGCAAGATGGCGAACGTTTGCAGCCTCATCCATGCCGGAAAGGTTATTGACTTCCAACAAAACCAGTCCGTTGTACTCCTTCATCACCTGCGTTTCGTTCTCTTTCTTAAATGCAGCGGCAAATAGTAGTTGCGGGAGCTTTTTTGCATAAATATTGCGCTCTGTATCTCCGCACACTTGTAAAGAATGTCGCATAATTAAAACCGACTGCTCATTAGTCTCATTTTGCATACTATCTAATAAAGCAGCAAGCTTTACCATACGTTGTGTTTTCTTCTCTCCGTAGCTTCTAATCTGTGTTATATTCATATCTGTTTTATTTATTTGTGGCATAAAGATAATGCAAAAAGAATACGAAATCCAAATAAAATATGCACTTTATTTTAATTATTTTTTACCATAAGACACCTAAAGAACTAACCGATTTCCCCTAATATGTTAACCAATTTTGCAAAGAGATATAAGTGAGTTCTCATCTGTGAACCCATGGGTTCTCAGATGAAGTCCCATGGGTTCTCAACTGAGGGCTCATGGGTTCACAGCTGAAGGCTCACTTAGCTAAAATGGAAGAAATGAGTAACTAACTAAATAAGATGCCATAACAATAGCCAGGAAACATGAAGCTCAGATTTTATTATTCTGTGCATTGATTTAACACAACAAAGTGATGGATGATATCTATTAAATTCATATTTTTGCAGAAAATTTTTGGAAAATGAAAAAGCTATTATCTTACCCTTTATCATTACTTACTTATTTTTTCTTTTTGTTAGTGGTCTGTGTGTTTCACCCCATTCAGTGGGTTTGCCTAAAATGGTTTGGATACGAAGCACATAAAAAAAGTGTAGACTATTTAGGCTTTTTTCTGCTAAAAACAATGTCTTTTACGTTTTCATGTTCTAAGGTTGAAAACATAGACATCATCCCCGAAGGTAAACCTTTGATTTTTGTGTCGAACCACCAGAGTCTTTTTGATATTATGGGATTCGTTTGGTATTTCAGAAAGTTTCATCCCAAGTTTGTTAGCAAGATTGAACTGGGAAAAGGCATTCCAAGTATCTCTTTCAATTTAAATTACGGCGGTTCGGTGTTGATTGACAGAAAGAACCCGAAGCAAGCATTGCCTGCTATAAAAAAACTGGGCGTATATATTGAGACAAACTGTCGTTCGGCGGTAATTTTCCCGGAAGGTACTCGTTCTAAAAATGGAAAGCCAAAAAGATTCTCTCCTAATGGTGTGAAGATTTTATGTAAATATGCACCAAGTGCCTATGTGGTACCTGTTACAATTAACAACTCCTGGAAAATGTTTCAATATGGTTCTTTCCCGATGGGAATTGGCAACAACTTAACATTTACGGTTCAAACTCCTATAAAAGTGAGCGAATACGACTTTGAAACATTGTTAGAGAAAACGGAACAGGCTGTTGTTTCCAAAATCATAGCATAACTGGAATATCCGGTTAGTAGCAGATAATAGATATTAGTAGCAGATGAATTGTATAGAAAGTTTATCTGCTACCAGTTTATTTTATTAGTTATCAAGCAATTAATGCTACTTTAGTAGCAGGTAGCAGATGATTTTATTTTTTATTTAAAATAACCGGGAAAGAGAGCAGATTGGAAGGGACAAAGAACTATAAGAAAAAAAATAAAGATAGGCAGATTGATTATATATCCTCCTATCTTTATTTATTTATAAAAAAAACGTTTTACTTGCTAAGCTTTATATCTGAGAATGTTGCATTACCGCCTTCTGCAAATATTCCCCAAGGATTCTGATTCATTTGATAGATTCTGTTACTAAGTGCAATAACACCGTTTACGTAAATAACACAAACTGAATTTTCCACCACAATTACCACTTTAAATTCTTTATTTTCAGGTATTGTGAGAGGTACAGAAGTGCTCGTTGCCAATACGCTACCATCTTTTATGTAGTCCAGTTTCAATTCTTTACTGGTTAAGTCGAAAACCAAGTCATGTACTTCACTGCGTGAACCTCCGGCACCAAACTCAAAACCAAAGCGAGTAGCTGTACCTGCTTTTACAGTAGCCGTAATTTTATATACCCCATTTTGACGATCAAACAGGGATAATGCCTTGCTACTTGTACCATTCAACGTATAACTATTATCTTGCACCTGCGCATTATTATTTACCAAGGCCTTTAGAGCAACTTCATTCTTTAGTTTTTGATCAACCGATGCGGGGATAGTTACGTTTAGCGTTCCATCGCTATTTTGTGTCAACTGATGAACCACCAAAGATCCTGCCCAACCATAATCACTGGTATCATTATTTCCACTACGAGTAGGACACCATCCGAATAAGAAACGATTTGTACCGTCACTTGCAGTCTTTCCGGCATAGTATGCAATACCATCAAGAGCTGAATAGGAAGGTGTTTTCCAGTCGTTAGTTCCTACAACCCGATAACGATAGTGCACTTTCCGGTCATTATTAGCCCAGTCCCAGTTAGAGTATACCAAATATTGGTAATTACCCATAGTAAATACATCTGGGCATTCCATTACTCGTTCTCCATTATAGTAGAACGGATCTTCTAGTTTCCAGTTCATCATATCGGTAGATGAGTATTGTGCAATAACAGCTTGCCAGTCATTCACTGCTGCCACATAGCCACGGGTAGTAATGAACATCTTATAAACGTTACCTTCTTTCATCACGAATGGGTCTCTGAATTCGTTAGCATCATATCCGTTGGCAGCCTGAAGAGAAAAATTCGTCTGTTTAGTCCATTTCTTCATATCCTTCGAGGTAGCTAAATAGATTTTCTCGGCAGGATTAAGATTTGCATTGTGTGCAGTGTAGTAAGCATAATAAGTATCGTCCACTTTTATCACCGAACCTGTACCCAAAGCATCTTCCTGACTTCCGTCCGCTCCACAAGGGATTACTTCACCGTCATCTTGATACGTCATAAAGTCGCTTGTCGTTGTCTTAGCCCAAGGGTGAAAAGTGGCAGCTCCGTCACGTGCATCAAACAAGTAGAACACATTAAATTTCCCATTTTCGTAAAAAGGCATCGGATCACCTACCCAGCCATTGGATGGTTTCCAGAAAGAAGTATACGTTTGGTGCAAGTCGTTTACATCGAAATAAGCAGGAGCAGAAAGATCTGCATTAGGATCGTTACATACATATTCCTGATCACTGCAAGCCGTAAGGCTTGCAAGTGAAAGGAGAGTTGTTACTATATAATTCAGTTTCATAATTTTTCAATTTTATTTTTTAGCCAGGTAATTCAAAATATTTCCAGTCAGAATCTCAAGGTTGTCAAGATAAGAATTAGCAGGTGATCCATCTTCATTATACCAGTCATAACTTTCCACAGCAATAGTGATAGTAGCTCCATTGCCATTCTGACGTTCGTATTCATTAATAATGGAACGTTGATTCATAGCGTCGTCCCAATAGAAACTAGCTAGTTGTTTACCACCATTCTCGTTTTGCCATTTAGCTACGTCGAAATTGTAACCCGTCCATGTATCAAAATTCCAGATGGCATTGTGCCCTTTTACTTTCACTCCCTTGCCCATAATGTAGAAGCGTGATGTTTCTCCAATTTCCATACGCAGACCTTTAAAGATAGGATGGTTTTCGTGACCGGTGAATCTCATACCCCAGTTTTCACCTAAGGTTGAAGGACTATTTCCATATCCCCAGTCATTATTCCACATTTTCCCATTTTTGGCAATATCGAGTGACGTTCCCAAAGAAATACCTGCAGAAGTAAGTAATAAACCTCCTCCTTGTGCGTGGAACTTCTTCAACGCATCAATAACTGTTGCATCGGTAGCAATAGACGGAATTTCAAATTTATCAGGGTCACAGTGATACCAAAGTACACCATATTTAGTTAAATCGGCCCCTTTCTTGATAGCATCAAAGGAAATGTAAACGGGATCTACAAAGTTCTCAGACAGCCAGTTCCATGCAGCTTTTTCATCCAGATTAGTGATTTCACCTGCTGTGGCGGCTTCTCCTAAAAATCCTACCGGAGTAAGATCTGTAGGTACTACTGTTACTTTGTACGTAAATGTTTCGTCCAGATAAGAGATGTTATAATCTACCGGTTCAGTAAAATCGATTGTCGTAGCAGTCGGAGATACAATTTTAGCACCGTCATTAACTGTAAACTTTGGCGTCAAGGCTGTTACATCCTCACCTTTTGGATAAAGCACAGTTATAGTACGTTTTGCATGGTCAATAATCCCCTTGTATTTACCAATGGCAAAAGTCTGAATTTTTATTTTATCGCTTACATGAGAAGCCACAACATTATAATCATGATAAATATTTCCGTTTACAACACGATAAACTATTGGTTTAGAAAGATCTATCGGGCCTTGCGGATTCACAGGACTGGCAATGTGTGCCCCTTCCGAGAGAGTGATTGAAGGCGTAATCTTTGTCAAATCAGTAGCCGTGGGAAATACCAATTCAATTAAACCTGCTGTTTCATTCAATGTCTCAAGTTTGGCATTCGCAGTGAAAGTTTTTATCTTTACTTCACCGGAGTTATCTATTCCGTTGTACTCTACGTTACAGGCAGTAAAATTTAATGCCATCATTATCGAAAAGAGTATATATATAGTCTTTTTCATTTTATATTTCTTTAAATGATATATATTTAATCTTAATTACTTCCATCCGGGATTTTGCTGGTAAATTCCGTTTGTAAAGTTTATCTGTTGCTGCGGGATAGGAATGTATTCGTCCTGGTTCTTATCAAACTTACCAGCTGCAAGGAATGAACGGCGGGCTGATTCGGTCTTGAAGTAGCTGTTCATTACCTGGCTGGCAATACCCCAACGTACAAGGTCAAAGAAACGATTTCCTTCCATAGCAAGTTCCAGACGACGTTCCCAACGAAGTGCCTGACGGGCAAAATCTTTATTCCAGACACAGTTTACACCATTCTTATACTGTGATATATTAAGATTCTTGGCATAAGGAATAAATGTGGTACTATTCTTGGCGCGTTCACGAATCTGATTGATAAGTGGAAGAGCCTCTGCTTCTTGGTTTAGCTCAATAAGAGCTTCAGCACGCATCAATACTACATCAGCATAACGTAGCACAATTCTATTTTTGGAATTGCCAAAGAACGGAGCTACATTTACAAAGCAATCACATGTTGGGTCTACATTCTCTTTCAAAGATGCGTACAGTCCGTAAACGGCTGGATTACGGTTCCATTTCTCTTCGTAAATCAGACTTTCGTTATACTTATAAGGAACTCCTGGAAGGGCCACCGTATGATAAAGGCGTGGGTCTACCTTATCAAGTGAACTGTCATAGTTTGTATTATCAAAAGAATCAAATTCAGGTAATCCGTTAGACGTTTTAAAGGCATTTACAAGGTTTTGGCTCGGTTTGTGAAAATCGCAGCATCCCAATCCCATTGGTACAGAAAGTACATCACCCCAGTTAAGACGACCAAACATAGTACCATCACCGGTAGAGTATTGTACAGCAAACAGTGATTCTTCGCCGTTCTGATAGGCTCCCGGTAGGAAGTTACAGGCGATATCTGGCTCTAGTTTATAAGAAGAATTCATAACTATGTCGGTGTAAGTCAACACTTCTTTCAAATCCTCGGCATTGATTTCCGTTACGTTATTTTTATCGTCCTGTCTGTAGGCTTTGAAAAGGCTTGCTTTGGCAAGATAAGCGGCTGCAGCAATTTTATTGGCGCGTCCTACCTGACTTTGTGCTACTGGCAGCAAGTCATAGGCTTTTTTAAAGTCGCTACAAATAAGTTCCCATTGTTTGTCATTAGATAATGTATTTGGAATATTGACATAATCGTCTAATGGAGTATCTTCATCTACAAAGGGAATGTGTCCAAATACTTCTTTCAACATAAAATAGAAATGTCCGCGAAGAAAATACATTTCTCCCATACGGGTATCTTTATTAGCAAACTGAGTTTTATCAACAGTTTTCAATACGCTCAATGCTGAATTGGTACGGGAGATAGCTTCATATATAAAGAACCATAATCCGTTAGCTTCGCCAAAGTCTGATTTGATATTTTCTGATATTTCATAGAAGTGGAAGTCTGCAATATCGTTTTCGTCGTTACCTCCTTTATATGCGTCGTCTGAACGTACGTTTCCATAGGGCCAGAGACTGAAAGGTTTGTCGTAATGATCATTTCCTAATGAAGAGTAAGCAGCAGCTACCAGCCCTTCAATCTGACCAGGACCTTTCACTTGTTCCTCGTCAAGAATTCCCTGCGGAGTTTCGTTGAGGGAGTTACAACCATTGAGTACTAATACTGTGGCGAAAGCCAAAGCGATATATTTAATTTTTTTCATTGTATTTGTCTTTTTTAGAATGAAACATTAACACCAAAGGTTACAGTTAAAGGAATAGGATAACCCCATCCTGGATTCTCAGGGTCAACACCTGTAAAATTTTTGCTTTTAATAGTAAAGAGATTCTGTGCACTGGCATAAACGCGGAACTTATTAAGCTTTATTTTTTGTAATATTTGCTGTGGAATATTATATCCTAGCTGAACGTTACGGAGTTTCAGGTACGAACCGTTTTCTACGAAATAGCTGGAAAAACGAGATTCGTTGTTGGTATCGCTATATGATAGTGCAGGAATATTAGAATTTGGATTGGTAACTGGATCCCAAGCATTTAGCAAGCGTGCACCTTTATTGGAACGAGTATCTGATACACTCCAGAAGTCGGTGGTATATTTTACTGTGTTAATCACATCTGCATTTTGAATACCTTGGAAGTACATTACTAAATCAAAATTCTTATAAGAAAGATCGATATTCAAACCGTAAGCAAAATCAGGGAATGGATCCCCAATCCATGTACGGTCTTTGTCGGTAATAACGCCATCATTGTTCAGGTCACGGTAACGAATGCGTCCCAGTGCTTTACCGTCTTGTTTGGCGTGCTGGTCAAGCTCTTCCTGTGTTTTGAAAATGCCATCGGCTACATAACCGTAGAAAGAGCCTATTGAATGTCCCAAAATATTATCATAAGTACCATTACCACCATAAGAGTTTTTAACCGATTCAGGCAGATAAGTTACTTTATTTGCATTGGTTGATATATTGCCGGTAATGTCATATTGCAAACCAAATTTCATTTTTCCGCGATAACCTAAAGTGAATTCGAAGCCTTTATTCTCCATGGAAGCACCATTGTACCATTTATTGGCTCCCTCACCCATAATGGCAGCATAACCAGGCATATAAAGAATATTTTTTGTTTTCTTTATATAATATTCAGCTGAGCCATAGAGAGCCTGTTCAAAGAACCCGTAGTCAAGACCAACATTAGTTTGTGTAGTTGTTTCCCATTTCAGATCAGAATTCTGAAGCTGAGTTCTCTTAAAACCAGAAGTCAGTAAACCTGAACCTGTTCCATTGAAATCATAAGCCGTACCCCAAACTGCATTCCAGGTAGGATCACCTTTTCCGTAATCGGTTACATATATGTCATAAATAGCTGTATTTGCCATTTCCTGGTTACCAGTTTGCCCCCAGCCAAAACGTAGTTTTAAATCCGACAGCCAGTCATGTGTATTTTCCATGAACGCTTCCTGATTAACCTTCCAACCCAAGTTGAAAGCAGGAAACATACCCCAGCGGTTATTCTTACCAAAGCGTGAAGAGCCATCGCGACGTAATGTAACAGAAGCAAGATACTTATCATTGTACGCATAGTTTATTTTTCCAAAGAATGATTCCAATGAATAAGCGGTAGAAATACCGGTACCTTCACTAGTTCCCGTTCCAAGATCAGGCCACATATAATCGGGCGTTTGTACAGCAAAGTTTTCACGTGAAGAGGAAAAATTAATATCTTCCTGACGGAACATTTCCATACCCAACATGGTTTCAAAACGGTTCTTTCCTATTTCAAAATCATAAGTAGCAGTGTTTGACCAAGTCCATTTTGTCCAGTGAGCTTGTTCTAATACCGACTTTGTTTTATCGCTTTGAAGGTAACCAGTATTATAGCTGTATGTAAGAGATCTCTTGTAGTAATTACCATAATCTAAACCAAAACTGGAACGAATATTAAGTTTCTTAATAGGTTGAATGTTAATATAGGCATTTCCAAATGTGCGCCAGTAATTATATCGATTATCTCTATTATCGTACACTAGTCTGGCAGGATTCTGACGGTCTGGAAGTCCGGTGATAGGACCTCCCCAATTATTTCCATCTTCAGTACGTACCGGAATAAACGGAACAGCAATTAAAGCTGATTCAATAATCTGATAAGGTTGTGCCACTTCCGAAGTACGATTTATCGTAAAATTCTCTCCTATTGTAATATAGTCATTCAATAGTTTATATTCATTATTCATACGGGCAGAGATACGATTAAAATCAGTGTACTTCACTAAGCCTTCATTATCGTAATAACCTAGTGAAAAAAAGCAATTCCCTTTTTCTGTTCCATTGCTGACTGAAAGATTATATGATTGCGCCACACCTGTACGTGTTACTTCATCAAACCAGTTTGTATTTGCTGGTTTCATTGTTTTTGCTTCGTCCAAATATTCAGGGAATAAGACATTATTAAGCACTTTGTTGCCCGAAGCATCCGTACCTTCATCATAACGGATACCAAGATTATTGTCATTAGGATTTTTGCCAGAGTTTACAGATGCTTTCCACATAGCCTGGGCGTATTCTTTTGAACTAAGAATATCTATCTTATTAGTATAATTGGACATTGTGACAGATGAATCAAAGTTTACCTTGACAACGCCCTTCTTTCCTTTCTTTGTTGTTATAACAATGACGCCGTTTGCCGCACGTGAACCGTAAATACTTGCAGCAGATGCATCACGAAGCACCTGAATACTTTCGATATCATTCCCGTTGAGTTCATGCATACCTGAAGTGGTAGGTACACCATCAATAATATACAACGGATCATTGTTATTCAGCGTTCCGATACCACGAATACGGATAGTGGCAGCTCCACTTGGTGTTCCGTCTGAAGTGACCGTCATACCAGCAACACGTCCTTGCAGCGCCTTCATCGGATTGTTTTCGGCTGCGGACATCATATCGTTCACTTTCACTACCGAAACAGCACCGGTCAGGTCAGCTTTACGTTCCGTACGGTAACCTACAGCCACAACTTCGTTTAATACCAAGGCAGATTCCTTTAAAATGACATCAATCGTAGTTCGTGCACCCACAGGAACTTCCTGTTTATCATACCCAATGTAAGAGAAGGTGAGTGTTTCGTTTTTCTGTGCTGATAACAGGTAATTGCCATCGACATCTGTAACTGTCCCAACGGCCTTACCTTTAACACTTACATTTACACCGATAAGAGGCTCACCGTCAATTGCTGATTTTACATTTCCTTTAATAGTAATATTCTGTGCATTTAATATTCCACAGAAAGATAGAAGGAAAATCATAATGATAAGATTTCTCATATTTCATTATAGATTAAAAAAGATTAACATTAAAAAATTCAATTCTCAAGAAAAGCTTTCCCGGCTTAAATTTCATGTGGTAAAGGAAATGATTTCCATTTAAGCAAACTATAATTTTTGTTTCAAAGATGATTATTTTTGTTTCATGCATAAAATTTAATAGAGCTATGAATCATATTTAATACATTATGAAACAATTCTTATATCACTTTGTTTTATTATTTTCTTTCTTTGCAATATGCTTTCCCGAGCAACTATTTATTAATTGAATTTAATACCAATAAAAACATGATTTCATTAAGTAAATTATGCCAAACAGTTAAGCGATCTTTTAGTTCCTTATTAATGGGGATATTTACCCTATTTTTGTCTTGTCAGGCTTCTAATCCACAATTAGTGATTAAACATTTAGGAGATGAACAAAGCATTGTGCAGATTGATGCCAACAAAAAATATCTGCTATTGCCAGTTCAGGAAACCTCTAGAGAATCTAAACTATATATGATCGTTAATAATGATGTGGTAAAAACAATCAATATCCGTCTGGCAATGACTAAAATTGATTATTTTGTACCTGTTGATATTTCGGCTTATAAGAATAAGAGCATAACCTTCAATTTTCAATTTATATCCGATTCTGCAGTATGCTGGAAAGAGATGAAACTAGCTGATTCCTTTGATACCAAAAATATTGAAGCCTTCCGTCCTGTTTACCACTTTACACCAGCTTACGGATGGATGAATGATCCCAATGGAATGGTTTATAAAGATGGAGAATATCATTTATTCTATCAACATAATCCTTATGGTTCCATGTGGGGAAATATGCATTGGGGACACGCTGTAAGCAAAGACTTAGTGAATTGGGAATACCTTCCTGTAGCTATTGCCCCTGATGCATTGGGAAGCGTTTTTAGTGGAAGTTGCGTTGTTGATAAAGATAATACGGCTGGATTTGGCGCAGGAGCTATTGTGGCTTTTTATACTTCGGCCAGCGATCGTCAGGTGCAAAGCATGGCATATAGCCTTGACAATGGCCGTACATTTACCAAATATGCCCGTAACCCTATTCTGACTTCTACTGCACGTGACTTTCGTGATCCGAAAGTATTTTGGCATGAACCTTCAAAAAGGTGGATTATGATTCTTGCAGCTGGACAAGAAATGAGAATTTACTCCTCTTCCGATCTCAAGGAGTGGGCTATGGAGAGTCGTTTTGGCGATGGCCAGGGTGCACACGGTGGTGTATGGGAATGTCCTGATCTTATTGAATTACCAGTTGAAGGAACCGAACTGAAAAAATGGGTACTTATATGTAATATAAATCCAGGAGGACCATTTGGGGGGTCAGCTACACAATATTTTGTTGGTAAATTCGATGGAAAAAAATTCATCAATGATTCTCCGAATGTGAATAAATGGATGGACTGGGGAAAAGATCACTATGCAGCCGTTACCTGGAGTAATGCATTAGAAGGACGCCACATAGCGTTGGCATGGATGAGTAATTGGCAATATGCTAATGATGTGCCTACGAAACAGTATCGTAGTGCAAACTCTGTTCCACGCGACTTAAGTCTTTACACTTATAAAGGTGAAACCTATTTGAAGAGTACTCCTTCTCCCGAATTATTGAAGTTACGTGGCGAACAGATTAAAAAGAAGTCATTTAAAGTAGATCGGACGTACAATGTGGATAAGTTACTGGCAGATAATTCCGGAGCATATGAAATAGAAATGACCATAAAAAATAAAACTGCAGAAATCATAGGTTTTCAACTCTTTAATTCTAAAGGAGAAGTAGTGGATGTAACCTATAATTTGGTGGAGAAGAGTTTCTCTATTGATAGAACAAAAAGTGGAATAACCTCTTTTAGCAAAGAATTCCCAGCTGTAACAACTGCTCCCTTGATGAATGATAAAGAGATGACACTCCGATTGTTTGTCGATAAATCGAGCTTTGAAGCTTTTGGTGATGGAGGACGTTTTGCTATGACAAATCTTGTTTTTCCATCTGAGCCCTATAATCGTATTAGTTTTTATGCGAAAGGCGGTTCTTATAATGTTGTTTCGTTTAATACATATAAACTCAGTTTAAAATAATCCAAATTCATGAGAAATACAAAAAAAATATATGCTAAACTTATCCCAGTGATGTTCTGTTTCTTCGCAATGGGATTTGTAGACCTTGTAGGTATTGCTACTAATTATGTAAAAGCAGATTTAAGTCTCACTGACACAGAGGCAAATATATTCCCATCAATGGTTTTTTTCTGGTTCTTGATATTCTCTGTTCCAACAGGTATGCTGATGAACCGAATAGGAAGAAAAAAAACAGTATTGCTGAGTCTTGTTGTTACAGTTCTTGCATTAATTGTGCCTGTTATAAACCATTCATATCCAGGTATGTTGATTTCTTTTTCATTATTAGGGATCGGTAATACATTGATGCAGGTGTCTCTCAACCCGCTTATTTCCAATATAGTAAGTGGCGAAAGATTGGCTAGTTCTTTGACCTTAGGACAGTTTGTAAAAGCCATTGCCTCATTTGTGGCACCAATCCTTGCAGCTTGGGGTGCAATACAATTTTCTTATTGGCAAATATTATTCCCCATCTTTACCGTTATTGCAATTATTGCAATTGTAGTTCTTGGCACTACATCAATTGAAGAGAAAAAAGTTGAAGGAAAAAGCTCCAGTTTTGGCGAATGCTTCGCTTTACTGGGCGATAAACTTATTTTATTGTCATTCCTTGGTATTATGTGCCATGTGGGTATTGACGTAGGAACCAACGTAACTGCTCCAAAAATTCTGATTGAACGTTTAGGTATGAGATTAGCTGATGCAGGATATGCCACCAGTGTCTATTTTCTTTTCCGTACCATCGGATGTTTCTCAGGAGCTTTTATTTTGACTAAAGTCTCTGGAAAGATATTCTTTGCAATAAGTGTTATTCTGCTGGCTATAGGTATGGGTGGTCTCTACTTTGTAGACACTAAAATAACTATATACGCTTGCGTAGGGTTGATTGGCTTCGGTAATTCTAATGTATTTTCCATTATCTTTTCTCAGGCATTGCTGCACAAACCCAGCAAGCAGAATGAAGTATCCGGACTGATGATCATGGGATTGTTTGGTGGTACAATATTTCCGCTTGTGATGGGGATAGTATCTGATATAATGTTAGCCCAGATTGGTGCTGTTTTAGTTATGACCATTGGAGTTGTTTATCTTTTATTATTAACAAAAAATATTAAATTTTAGTATTATGAATAATATAATTGTTGGATTGGGTGAAGCACTTTGGGATATGTTGCCTGAAGGAAAAAAAATAGGTGGAGCTCCTGCAAATTTTGCTTATCATGTATCACAGTTTGGCTTCGATAGTTGTGTAGTGAGTGCTATTGGCAACGATGCTCTAGGCAATGAAATACTAGATGTTTTTCATGAAAAGAATCTGAAATATCAATTGGAGAAAGTAGACTTTCCAACCGGAACTGTTCAGGTGGAACTGGATGCTGAAGGTGTGCCTTGTTATGAAATTAAAGAAGGAGTAGCCTGGGATAACATCCCATTTACTAAAGCCTTGCAAACTCTTGCCCTTTCTACACGTTCCGTTTGTTTTGGTTCTCTGGCGCAGCGTAGCGCAGTATCAAGAGAAGCAATAAACCGCTTTCTTGATGCCATGCCCGACGGAGAAGGACAATGCAAGATTTTTGATATTAATCTTCGTCAGAACTTTTATAACAAAGAGATTATTGAGAATTCTTTCAACAAATGCAACATACTCAAAATAAATGACGAAGAACTAGTTATCATCTCTCGTATTTTTGGTTATCCCGGCATTGACCTTCAGGACACTTGTCAGATGCTAATTGCCAAATATAACTTAAAGATGCTGATTCTTACATGTGGAACAAATGGCAGTTATGTATTTACACCGGAAGAGGTTTCTTTCCTTGAAACACCAACGGTTAGCATAGCCGACACTGTAGGAGCCGGTGATTCATTTACCGCTGCATTCTGTGCTTCAATTTTAAAAGGCAAGTCCATCCGCGAAGCGCATAAGCTAGCCGTGGAAGTCTCTGCCTATATTTGTACACAAAGTGGAGCCATGCCCCAACTGCCTGAAATGCTAAAAAAACAATTACAGTGATTTTTCGATAATAATATTTAATCTTATTTATGGAGCATCTGTTGCAGATGCTCCTATTATTTTTATCTTTGTACCTTAATTACATCGTGGGAAACAATGAAATACACAACCTTTATTATTTTGTTAATCCTTACTATTCTGTCATCATCGTGCAGGAAAGATTCTTCCAGATACATTATTGGTGTATCTCAGTGCAGCGATGATGAATGGCGGCACAAGATGAACAATGAAATACTTCGCGAAGCACAGTTTTACAATGGCATTAAGGTTGAAATACGTACAGCCAAAGATAATAACCAAAAGCAGGCAGACGACATTCATTACTTTATTAATAAAAAAGTGGATCTTCTGATTGTTGCCCCAAACGAAGCGGCTCCTATGACGCCAATCGTTGAAGAAGCTTATAACAAGGGGATTCCTGTCATTGTAGTAGACCGCAAAATTCTTTCCGATAAATATACAGCCTTTGTTGGTGCTGATAATTATGAAATTGGTAAAGCTGTAGGTAATTATATCGCAGCACAGCTTAAAGGAAAAGGGACAATTGCCGAACTAACAGGTCTGAGCGGTTCAACACCTGCTATTGACCGTCACCAAGGATTTATGAGTGCTATGAGCAAATATCCTTCAATCTCTTTACTGTGTAAAGAAGATGCCGGGTGGCTTCAAATTCAGGCTGAAAAAAAAATGGATTTCATTCTAAATCATTATCCAAAAATTGACGTAGTATTTGCCCACAACGACCGTATGGCTGCCGGGGCCTACCTTTCCGCACGAAAAAACAAGAGAGAGAAAGGGACTACCTTTATTGGTATTGATGCCCTTCCCGGCAAAGATTTCGGTGTAGACCTTGTGCTGAAAAATGTACTAGATGCAACCTTTATCTATCCAACGGGAGGCGATCGTGTAATGCAAATAGCAATGAAGATACTAGAAAAAAAGAAATATCCGCGGGAAACAATTCTAAGCACTGCCATTGTGGACAAAACCAATGCCAGAGTAATGAAGCTGCAAACCGATCATATTGCCGAGAACGAAAAAAGAATAGGACTTCTCAACAATCGTATTGGCGACTATCTGACTAGTTATGCTAAACAAAAAATTGTTTTATACGCAAGCTTTATTGTGCTCATACTCTTTACAGGGATGTTTATGATTTTATGGATGTCGTTACGTGTCAAAAACCGACTAAACAAAGAACTATCGAAACGAAACGACGAAATTACCAATCAAAAGGAAGAATTAGAATTGAAACGAGACCAGTTAATTGAGCTCTCTAAACAACTGGAAGAGGCTACAAATGCCAAGCTGGTATTCTTTACTAACATATCACACGATTTTCGTACACCTCTTACCTTAGTAGCCGATCCTATTGATCAACTTCTTGATGATAAAAGCCTGACTAACAACCAACAGCAATCATTGCAATTGGTTAAAAAGAATGTCAATATTCTGCTGCGTCTGGTGAACCAAATATTGGATTTCCGCAAATTTGAGAACGGGAAGCTGGAGTTAGTATTAAATAAGATTGATCTCGCAGTTTCATTTGAAGAATGGAATTCTGCATTCCGCGCAGCTGTTAGAAAGAAACATATAAAATTTATCTTTGATGTTCTTCCAAATACGGATTTTCATGCTGTTGTTGACGTAGAGAAGCTGGAACGGATTTACTTTAATCTGCTATCCAATGCATTTAAATTCACACCAGAGAACGGAATAATACATGTGAATCTCCTTACTATAGAACAGGAAGGAAATAAATATGTACGTTTCACTATTGCTAACAGCGGCACTGCTATTTCTCCTGAACATATTCGGAACATCTTTGAACGATTCTACAAAACAGATTTGCACCACGAAGGTTCCGGCATCGGACTGGCACTTGTTAAAGCCTTTGTAGACATGCACAAGGGTAATATTCAGGTGGAAAGTGATAAGCTGAAAGGCACTATATTTACCGTAGACTTACCTTTTGAACAGGATTTGTTTTGTGAAGCAGCTTCAGTTACAGCTATTTCTTCCGAAACTCAACAACTATTATTTGAAATGCCGGACGAACCCTCTATTACTGAAATTCATTCTAAAAATTGTGAGACAGTACTTGTTATTGATGATAATCCCGA
Organism: uncultured Bacteroides sp.; assembly: GCF_963676325.1. Lineage (NCBI taxonomy): Bacteria > Pseudomonadati > Bacteroidota > Bacteroidia > Bacteroidales > Bacteroidaceae > Bacteroides > uncultured Bacteroides sp. The sequence goes on along the minus strand of NZ_OY781099.1, from coordinate 871,338 downwards.
CATCCGTTCTTACATACACCAACTGCTTCAGCAAGAATATGAAGTGATAGAAGCAAAAGACGGAGCTGAAGGTATCCGTAAGGCTATGAAATATGTACCAGACGTAATTATAAGCGATATAATGATGCCTGGCATGGATGGTATAGAATGCTGCCGTCGTCTGAAAGGTGAATTACAAACTTGCCACATCCCTATAATTCTTCTTACAGCCTGTTCTCTTGATGAGCAACGCATTGAAGGTTTTGATAATGGAGCAGACTCATATATCTCCAAGCCATTCAATTCGCAGGTACTTACAGCACGCGTTCGGAATCTTATTGACGGGCACAAGCGACTGAAACAATTTTTTGGTGATAATAATGCACTCGAAAAGGAACCCATATGCGACATGGATAAAATATTCGTCGAGAAATTCAAAAAACTCATAGAAGAGGGGATTAGCAACTCTGAACTCAATGTAGAAGATCTGGGCAAAGAAATGGGACTAAGCAGAGTGCAACTTTATCGAAAAATAAAAGCTCTGACAAATTATGCACCCAATGAGGTACTTCGTATAGCTCGTTTAAAAAAAGCATCTACACTGATATCCTCTTCAGATATGACGATAGCAGAGATTTGTTACGAAGTGGGATTTACTTCTCCATCATACTTTAGCAAGTGTTATAAAGAATATTTTGGTGAAAGCCCTACTGAGTATTTAAAAAGAATTGGGATTTCTCAACCAGCCTGAAAGCCCATCCAGCAGTGGCAAATAGCAAATGTTAGTAGCAGTCCCTATGTTTGTAATTAATATGCAGAAAAACAAAGCATAAGCCAAGAGTATTAATATATTTGAGGTACCAAACTTAAACAATTAAATACTCAAAGCTTATGCGTACACAAAGTAACAAACTATTTTTTTTAAACTGTAGAAAAAAAATAGTTATTCGTATTTAATAACTTCACTGGGGCAACCTTCTGCTGAATTAATTATTTCTTCTTCATACAGATTAAAATCAACGCCTGGTTTTACAACCATTTTATCAGGCACCTCAAATACTTCGGGACATGTTGCTTCGCACAGTCCACAAGATATACACTCATTTTCGCTCTCATCAAGCCATACTCTTTTTATTGGCATACTATATAATTTTTTAGTGGTTAAAACAATCATGTTGATAACAAACAAATATATAATATGTTCAGCATAAAAACAAACCGGGCACTCAATATGTTATATTTTTAGTTCACCTATTCTACCAATCTATTAAAAACTAAAAACTATGAAAGGAGTTATTTGGGGGTTAGCTATTGGATGTACATTAGGGTATATTATCCGTAAGTTGCAGGATGACGGTCAGTTTGAATGCATTAATGAGTGTGCTGATAAATGTTTCACTAAATCAAAAAGTGAGCTTAAAGATGTTGTAGATACTGCAAAATGCAAAGCTGAAAAGTTGAAAGAACAACTAAAGAATGTGGTAACAAAACAAGAATGAAATGTTACAATGCAGCAAAGCTGATTTACAATGTATCAGTAAGGTCTCATACCACTTAATCAGGCAATCTGCATAAATTACAGATTGCCTTTTCGTTACTTCAGAATAATCTATCTAATTAAACATGCAATATGGAAAATAAAAAGCATTACTTTAGCAATGGTGAAATAACTGTTGTTTGGGAACCACAGAAGTGCAAGCATTCAGGCAATTGCGTTAATAACAGCCCGGATATATTCCAACCTTGTGAGAAACCTTGGATAAGACTTGAAAACGCTTCAACTGAGAAGATTATAGAAGCAGTAAAGAAATGTCCTTCCGGTGCTTTGGAGTTTTACTGGAATGAAGGAGAAGAGTAAAAGGAGAAAATCGCTCTGACATCTATTAATAATAATTTACTATTCAATTACTTTGTATTTCATAAAGAAGAGTTATATTTGCACGTAATCATAAACATTAATTATTATGGAAAGAATCTGTCAAAGCTGCGGAATGCCTATGCCATCCGACGAGCTACTTGGTACAAATGCCGATGGTAGCCACAACAATGATTATTGTACTTACTGTTTCCAAAAAGGAGATTTTACTCAGGATTGCACAATGAATGAAATGATTCTTCATTGTGTGGAATTTCTGGATGAGTTTAACAAAGGACTTGAGAAACCTATTTCCAGAGAAGAGGCTATTGCTATGATGAAAGAGGCGTTTCCTAAGTTTAAGAGGTGGAATAAATAGAAGCCCACTCACACAAAAAGACTGCCCGGAATAAGACAAAACTAAACAAAGAATAATATGAGAAAGTACATTATCAGTGCATTTATTCTATTTCTATTTACAACAGTTGCCAATGCTCAGCATCTAACCGTATACACAGATCTGGTTGGCGATTTCTTTGTTAAAATCAGACTCCATGATTCGTCTATCACGTTTGATCAAATGGGAAATATTAAGAAGATTAGTCAATATCGTGATCCGGAATGTGAAAGCGGTGATTTGAGATTTGAGCCATCGCGCAATCTGTCAAAAGGAGGACACCTGAAAAGAATTGATGGATATAAAATTGAATATGACTTTTTCACCAATAACATATCAAGAATTGGAGACCTTGTAATAGGTTATGATCTTGGTTCAAAAAAGATCTCTAAAATTGGAGACAAGGTATTTAAATACAATTTCGCTTCTGAACGGGTAGAAAGAATAGGTAATGTAGAAATTAAATATGATTTCTTTTCCGAAAAGATGTCTCAGATAGGCGACGTAAAATTAAAATATGATACTTTTTCCAAGCAGTTAGTTTATATAGGGAACAGTGATTTTGAGTATGAATTTGATGAGAATGATATGCACAAAAGAACAGATGAGAATGAAGACGGAGGTCCTAAACGGGATTTAATAAGATTCTCTTATGATGATACAGACTTTTTCCTGAAAATTTAATGGAAAGCCGAAATTATTAACTGATCAGCAAGACATCCCCAACTTATACCAATCAGCAGATTTAACCATTTTCAAGCAAACTTAGTATCCATTTGTTTTGTTCTAAATTTAAGCAATGTGAAACTAATTTAACTGAAAATGAAAAAGGACGGATTGTTTATTCATGTGGTCCTTATCGGCTTACTGTTCGTTCTGTTTTTCAAAGGATGCAGCAGCTACAATGCTGTTTCTTATAAAATGAAAAATCCGTTGGAAGATTCTGTTAAATATTCCGGCTCTGATTCTATTAAATTCATTGGTATTGGTTCAAGAAACAATATACCTATCGTGAAATTGTATCTGGGGTTTTATGGAAGAAAATATTTCATTGTTGATACAGGAGCTACCTTTTCTATTATTGATTCTACATGGATTTTTGACCATAACAATTTAATTGAATACATCAGAAAAATTGATTTTATCCGATTACAGTCTTTCTCAGAAAGAACCAGCAGAAATGTTTCATACACAATCAGACTTCCTATAAATGGGGTGGCACACGAGTTCCTGATGCTGGACATTAAATCTCTGAGAGAAAAAATAAATCTTGCAGGTTATGACATTATTGGAATTATTGGATCGGATTTCTTGTCTAAGCATAAATATATCATTGATTATAACAAACAATACATTTACAAACCTCCCATTAAACCACAAAATAAATTACCCTCTAAAGAATAAATATTTAAACTAGCATAGTGAACATAGTAAAATTCCTATTATATTTACAACGTTTTTTATGGTTAAACAGTTTAACTACAGATAATTAAAATTCTAATTCTCTAAAAACATACAACTCTGATGAATAAAAAACATTTCTGGTGCATCCTGCTATGCCTGGTTGGTGCATTAACAACGTCAAATTATGCAAAAGCACAGGTGTGTACAGTCCGCCTTACAGTTGAACTACCCGGAGCGGGTATTCAGGAAGACTCTACCGTATTTATTGCCGGAACTTTCAACAACTGGAACCCATCGGACAGCAGTTGTTGCATGAAACGTATTGACAGCAAACACTACACCATAGAGGTTCCCTGTTTTATGAATAAAGAATATTCCTACAAGTACACACTTGGCAGTTGGAACAGCGTGGAAAAGGAAGCAGATGGTAAAGATATTAAGAACCGCACATTCACAGCCAGCAAGAAGCTGAAGATAAATGACAAGGTTGCTGAATGGAACAAGCCTGCACCTCCTGCACCTAAAGACACAACTAATTTATTGAGTCCTAAACAGATGACGCAGATTATGGCATTAAAGGATTCTGTGACCAAGAGTTTACCAACTGTTCTTCCACGTCTTTTTGAGGTTCTTCAGAAGATAAATATGAATTTGCTGGCCGATCAACCGGACGATTCACTCGGCAAACAATATAACGAAGAGGCAAGTGAAGTCGTATTGCAGGTTCTCAATTCACTGGGCGATGTTATGAAACAAATGGTATCCATTCTGACACCCGAGCAGAAACAAAAAATACGCGAAGCAATGAAAGATCCGAATGCCCCTAAAGACATGATAAATCTGATTGGCAAATTGATGCCGGATACAAAAAAATAATCTGAATTCTATGTTTTACCTTCTTAATTAGTTCTATTTATGACTGGGGAAAAAGTAATTCAAAACAATTCATTCAGCTCTAATGATAAAATAGTGGAAGAAGCAGCAAGGCTTGCAAAAGAGCTTCATCTGGGACAAACGGACAAAGCCGGCATTGATTACTTCAGAAGCCATCTGACAACTGTTAGTAAAGCCGGAGCCGACTGGAAAGAGCGAGTGGTGGGTTATCTGCACGATGTGGCGGAAGATACTACCTGTAGCGTGGAACAAGTGATGCAGATGCTAAAACAGAGATGTGGCGACTTGCTGCAAAAAGAGGATGTAAAAGACATTGAAATGGCTCTGGAATTACTGAACAGTCAGACCGCGCTTTCACGGGAAGTGTACATTGCCCGGTTTAAACATAGCAAACTGGCTTGCCAGGTTAAGCTTAATGATCTGATCCATAACATGGACTTATCACGCATACCCCACCCCACTGCGAAGGACTTTGCAAGAATAGAAAGGTACAAAAAGGAATATCTGCAGGTAAAAGGTTATTTGGAATAAATAGTATCCATTCTGACGCCTAGACAGAAACAAAAAATACGCGAAGCAATGAAAGATCCGAATGTTCCCAAAGACATGATAAATCTGATAGGCAAATTATTCCCGGATTCAAAATAAAATTTCAATTTGCTCATCTTTGCTATTGAGATATGATAGGCCCAATGAAATAGCGGATAATGAGCAAACGAAAATTCATTTAATAAAAAGAATAAATGATGTTAATCATTTGAAAGCCATGGAACATTACATCGAATTGAAGTGTTTTTAAGCTAATAAACTTTATTGATACATTACCCTAAATGCATAGTAAATTACACATTTTAGGATTGTTATTATTATAGATAATAAATTAAAAACCAACATACTATGTAAAAAAGAACTACCGACATTCTTTTTACAAAGCCTAATAAGTTGAATTTCACTAAAAAAAATACTTCTATGAATAATCTTAAAACAAAATATATGGGGATCGAATTAGATAATCCGATCATTTTAGGAGCCTGTAGTATGACAAAAAATTTAGATATACTTAAAAAGGCTGAAGAACATGGTGTTGCTGCAGTTGTTTATAAGTCATTATTCGAAGAACAAATACAACTCGAGAGACTGCGATTGGATGAGAAACTAACTGAATTTAATGATATTAACGCAGAAATGCTCACAATACATCCCAATATTAAATATGCAGGATGTGATGAACACTTGTTGAATATAAGGAAAGCAAAAGAGAGTTTATCTATTCCGGTTATTGCCAGTCTTAATGTAATCAATGAAGATACGTGGATAGAATATGCTAAATTATTATCTGAAACAGGAGTTGATGGTATTGAACTAAATTTTTATCACAGCCCTTTTGATTTCAATAAAGAAGCAAAAGATATTGAAGAGGAGCAAATCAATATTGTAAAAAAAATCAAGCAAAATACATCAATTCCAGTTAGTATAAAATTGAGTCCAGACTATTCTAATATTCTTAATTTTATTAAGAATATGGACCTGGTTGGAGTGGATGCCTTTGTTCTGTTCAATTCATTTTTCCAACCTGATATTGATATTATGAAGGAGAAGCATGTCAAAGCATTCAATTTCTCTAAAAAAGGAGACTACAAAAAAACTTTGAGATACTCTGGGTTATTATTCGAAAATATTCATGCTGACATATGTAGCAGTTATGGGGTATTTACAGGCGTTGATGTTATCAAACTGATATTATCAGGTTCATCCTGTGTACAGGTAGTCAGTACTGTATACAAAAATAGCTTGACACAAATTGATACTATAAAAAAAGAATTAAAGGCTTGGATGGATATTAAAAACTATCATAGCATCGATGAATTTAGAGGAAAGCTGTCAAATAACAAGCTCACTAGTGATTCTCTTGTTTATAAAAGAACACAGTACGTCGATTTATTGATGAATTCCGAGAACATTTTTGGTGATTCACAATAAAACTATTGCATTTTTCTGATCCGTACTTCAATGCCGCTGCCTTTCAATTCTGTTTTTATCTTATTCACATCTGTATTACCAAAATGATAGGGATAAAGGACTTTTGGTATAAACATCTTTGCAGCATGAACTGCCTGAGGAACAGTCATTGTATATGGCTGGTTAACCGGAAGAAACGCAACATCAATATTTTTAAGTTCCTTCATCTCCGGGATATCTTCGGTATCTCCTGCGATATAGATACGCAATCCGTCTATTGTAAGTAGATAACCGTTATCACGATGGCGGGGATGAAACATTTCTCTACCTGGAGTCGTGTTATAAGCAGGAACAGCCTCAACAGTTATATTACCGAGAATCTTAATCTTATCTCCGTTTTTCATAACCGTGCCCTTGCCTAGTTTCTTTTGAGCAGACTCATTGATTACAATTGAGGTTCCTTTCTTTGTCAGAATACTAATTGCTTTTGGGTCCAGATGGTCACCGTGTTCATGAGTGATCAGGATAACATCTGCTTTTGGGAAAGCAGAGTAATCAGCATATTCCGATACAGGATCTATCTGAATAGATTGTTTGTTGTAAGTCAGCATCAGGCTTCCATGCTTAATGAAAGTGATAATAACTTCTTTGTTACTTTTAGTCTTAAATGTATCGGTATCAAAAGAACCGGCTGATGCAAAACTCGTTGAGAGCATTCCAAACATAAGCATTAAATATTTAAGTTTCATATCACTAAGTTTTTAAATTGACAAACAATTATTTTATTTTATAAAATCCTCTCAATACAAATTGAATCAGTTTATCGGGTAGCCAACCTTTGCAACGGGCAAACAGGATCTGCTCCATCGGACCTACAAGCGTACGGAAGGAAGGATTCTTCTTCTCTACAATCTTACAGATTGCTGCACCCAGCATTATGGGATTGCTCCCCTGAGTTTCGGCTTTCTCGATAAGGGCCAGTGTCTCGGCAAAACTTGTTCCGTAATCTTTATCGTTTAATGTAGCAGACGAAATATTGCGATTGGCTGTGAATCCGGTATTAAAGTCTCCCGGCTCTATCAGGCACACTTTGATATTAAATGGATGTAGCTCCAATGCCAATGCCTCACTGTATCCTTCAATGGCAAACTTAGAGGCAGAGTAAAAGCCTTGATAAGGAACTGCCATCACACCGGCTATAGAGCTAAGGTTGATGATTTTTCCGTTTGCAGCCTTGCGCATATAAGGGAGCACTGCTTTGCACATGTTTACCACTCCAAAGAAGTTTGTATTCATTTGCAGAGCAACTTCCTCTTCGGTTGCCAGTTCCAATGCTCCGCCAATGCCCATACCTGCATTGTTGATAAGTACATCTATCTTTCCTTGTTCCGAATAAATACGGCTAAGTGCCTGCTGGATAGAAGCGGGATCAGTGACATCCATAGCCAGCATAGTTACTTTACCTTGGTTATCGGTCTGTTTTCTACTGGTTCCGTAAACAATATGTCCACGTTCGGACAACATTTGCGCACTGACTTTTCCGAACCCCGAAGAGGCTCCTGTAATGAGTATAACTTTTGGCTGAGATTGCATAATTATGAAACGATTAGTTTATTGCAGACAAATATAAATATAATAATTTATTATTTTATTACTTTTGTGTTTTCCAAAACATATATCAGATGAAAAAAGTAATTATTATAGGAGCTACCTCCGGCATTGGGTACGAGGTGGCAAAAGGTTATCTGAAACTAGGATGGCATGTTGGCATTGCCGGCAGACGAGAAGAGGCATTGAAAAAGTTGCGTGCTACCAATCCTGATAAAATAGAAATTCAGGCATTAGACGTAACAAAGGAAGATGCTCCTGAGAAGCTGCAACTGTTGATTGACAAACTAGGTGGAATGGACTTGTTTCTGCTTAGCTCGGGAATTGGTTCGCAGAACATTGCATTAAAACCCGACATTGAAATAAATACGGCAAGAACCAATGTGGGAGGATTTATCCGTCTGGTTACAGCTGCTTTCCATTATTTCAAGGAACAGGGAGGCGGACATTTGGCTGTAATCAGTTCCATAGCTGGCACAAAAGGTTTGGGTTCTGCCCCAGCCTATTCAGCCACCAAACGTTTTCAGAACACCTATATCGATTCATTGGCTCAGTTGTCAAGAATGGAGAAGCTGAACATTTCTTTCACCGACATCCGCCCGGGATTTGTTCAGACAGATCTGCTGAAGGACAGAAATTACCCGCTATTAATGAAGCCTGATCACGTTGCCAGCCGCATTATCCACGCGCTAAATCATAAAAAGAGGGTTGCGGTAATTGACCGAAGATATGCCTGTATCGTATTCTTCTGGAGAATGATTCCATCATGGCTTTGGGAACGACTTCCGGTAAAGAGCAAATGATAAACAAAGAACGAGAATCCTCAACATACAAAGCAAGCCATTTGTACTGATAATATAGGTGAAAATGGCTTGCTTTGCTATTTCAAATTTGAGACAAGGAAGGGAATATATCTCCATTGTTTCATCTTTTTTCTTCAGTATAATATTACTTCAATCAATAGAGCTCTCCCTTTCCAACTTCAGCAAACAATCGGGCTATTAAAGGCACCAAATCAGCCAAATATCTTTCACCTTTTTGTGCTGTTGCTTTTTCCGGATTACCTACTCCCGTATCTTTTGTTGCACGATCCCAGTGTCTCGGTGTCCAGCCGAGTTTATCGTTCAATGCAGGAATAGCAAACGGTTGCGACTCCCCACTTCCGGCCATTGTCAAATCTACCAGTTCAGGCTGTAGGTACATTATTACAGAAGTCTCCTGTTCCCCGGCATGATCATCAATTTCAGCTTCAAAATAACCTTTGCATGGTAGAATAGAGAACCAGTGAGACTGAACGATAAGAAAATCGGGATACACAAAAGCCAGATCACGAATCATGTTCTTAAAATTATTGCCTCCGTGCCCGTTCAAAATGATAAGTTTTCGCATTCCCTGTTCATAAAGAGAAGCAACCACATCTGTTAAGATGGCATACTGGGTTTCATAACGGGCATGAATACAAAAGCTACGATTGCGTTGACCCGGATTCTGAGATCCCAAAGAGATGGGTGGCATTACCATGCAACGAACACCATATTCTTTTAATGCAACGGATGCTGCTTTTACAGCTATCATTTTAGGTGCAATGCAATCTGTGAGATATGGCAAATGAAAGTTATGAGGTTCTGTTGCTCCCCAGGGAAGGATGGCTACATCATAATGCAAGTCTTTCACTGCACCGTAGCAGCTAACCGAAAGGTCTATTTCTTTATCCATTTATTCTGTTTTTAAGGTTCTTATCAATTGAAAGCAAAGATACTATTTACAGACTACACTACCTTAAACAATTTATATAAATTGAATACAAACAACTATTCGTCCAACTTACATTTAAACACAAATTAATATTCAGAAATATTTTTTATATCAAAGCCATTAACTTATCATCCTATTTTGTTGGACATATTGAAACATTCTTTTAAATTTGCGAACATTACAATCCTTAATTCTATCAGTATGAGAATGATAGCAATCCCCATAAACGTACTGATTAAGCTATTTCTGAATATAAAAACGTATAAAATTCTATGATGAAAACAAAGAAATGTATCATTACCCTGTGTTGTGTACTTTTTACCTTATATGCACAAGCTGAGGGTTGGATCAGAATCAATCAGGTGGGTTACCTACCAATCTCCAAAAAAGTAGCGGTATTTATGAGTGAAGAAAAAACTCATCTCAAAGATTTTTCTTTGGTAAATGCAACAAACGGAAAGAGTGTAAAGAAATTCAGTTCATTGAAAGAAGTGGCTTTATTCGGTAAAATGAGAAGTGTTTACCGACTCGATTTCAGTTCCTTCCAGACTGCCGGCAACTACTACCTTACATGTGGAAAGTATAAATCATCGGTATTCCCTGTAGGTACGAAGGTATATAACGGAACAGCCGACGTATTGCTTAATTACATGAGATTCCAACGTTGCGGATATAACCCTTACCTGAAAGACAGTTGCCACACACACGACGGATATATTGTTTATCATCCAACCAAAACCGGACAAAAGATTGATGTACGGGGCGGTTGGCATGATGCTTCCGATTATCTTCAGTATACTACTACCTCTGCAAATGCCATGTATCAGATGATGTTTGCCTATATGCAAAATCCAAAATCCTTTAAGGACGAATTTGATGCAGCCGGACTGGCTGGTGCCAATGGCATTCCTGATATTGTGGATGAAATAAAGTGGGGACTGGACTGGCTAAACCGTATGAATCCTGGCAAGGGAGAGATGTATAATCAGATAGCCGATGATCGTGACCATGCCAACTTCCGTTTACCTACTGAAGATAAGGTAGATTACGGATACGGCCCAGGCCTAGGCCGGCCGGTTTACTTCTGCACAGGAAAGCCACAGGTTCGCGGCCCGTTTACAAACGCCACAACAGGAGTAGCCTCAACCGCCGGCAAATTTGCATCCTGCTTTGCACTGGGGGCAGAGATACTTAAACCCTTCTACCCGGAATTAGCAAAAGAGATTGGCAGCAAGGCCGATGATGCTTACCAGTTTGGTGCAGCAAATCCGGGAGTTTGTCAGACTGCCTCTGTGAAGTCTCCATACATCTATGAGGAAGATAACTGGACTGACGATATGGAACTGGCGGGAGCACAGTTATACAATGTAACAAAAGACAAGAAATACCTTAATGCGGCTGTTGAATATGCCCGAAAAGAGCCTGTTACTCCATGGATGGGAGCCGACAGTGCACGACATTATCAATGGTATCCATTTATGAATATGGGGCATTATTTACTGGCCAGGGCAGATGGCAACGAACGATTGAGTAAAGAGTTTATCAGAAATCTGCGTTCCGGCATCGAAAATGTATATCAGAAAGGCAAGGAATCACCTTTTCTTGTTGGAGTGCCATTTATCTGGTGTTCAAACAATCTGGTTACAGCCATGATTACACAATGCAGGTTGTACAGAAAACTGAGTGGCGACTGCAAATATGAGGAGATGGAATCATCATTAGTGGACTGGCTTTTAGGATGCAATCCGTGGGGAACAAGCATGATCATAGATTTTCCTAAAAACGGAGATTTTCCATCGAAGCCACATGCATCTATCACAGCCATGGGACTGGGGAATCCCACCGGAGGACTGGTCGATGGTCCGGTATACACCAATATCTTTAAAAATCTTAGAGGTGTAGTTATTACTGATGGACAGGCTTACGAGCGCTTCCAGCCCAATGAGATGGTATACCATGACTGTGTGGGCGACTATTCCAGCAATGAACCAACCATGGATGGTACAGCCAGCCTCACCTACCCTCTTTCCGCATTACAAGCAGATGGAGCAAAACAAGAAAACCATCAGCCACAGTAAGGAAAAAAGTTGTAAAAGTGAACCGCTATTGAATAATGACAGCCATCCGGATATTTATTGCTGAGAATCTTTTAGAAATAAATTTATAGAAAGATAATTCCGGTAACTACCGCCGATAGGAATCTGTTAGTTTCCTATCGGAATGTCATTATTATCCAAAAAGTAAGATTCTTCTGTTTTTTTGTTTGTTTTTGTAACTAAAATGAAATAGAAACTACACAAGACAAACCTTTATGCTCAGTTAATAGAAAAAACAATGCATTTAGGCTCTTTTATGTATTAACAATTAAATTAATCTTTATCTTTGCACCCAAAACAGAGATATTTCGTGAAACAGAGGCTTCTTAATATATCAAAAATACTGCTGATAGCTCTTTTTGTAAGCTATTACGGGGGAACAACGCTCTTTTTTCACACTCACGAAACAGCTGAAGGGCTCATTTCTCACTCTCACCCTTACAAAGCCGGGCATAGCCACTCACAGGTTGAATTCGAGACTATCCATCTGTTATCAGTTATTCTGCTTACTGCTTATTCAGCTTTCTTTTTAAGCTTTATAAGATTATTATACCGCATTCTTCATTCACCGAAGAACATTGTCTGCATTCATTTAAGGAGTCTGACCTCTAACCCTTTACGTGCTCCTCCTTTTACTGCTTAATTTTTTGAGACAGATGCCCTTGTTTATTATCAAGGCTAGCAATTCAATTATTTAAGCAATAAACTTATGAAAAAATATGTTTACCTGTTGCTGATAGCAACAGCTGTATCTTCATGTAAGCAAAAAGAAGATGCAAAAGAGAGCCGTGAGTTCACGGTTCAGGGAGATACTATCATTGTATCCAATGAGTCATCCTTAGCGGGAAAGTTAAAAACAACTATAGCTACTCCGGAAACCTACTATCCAGGTTTCACTACATCGGGAGTGGTAAAGGCCATTCCAACCAACTATGCAGAAATAGCTTCACCATTTGCCGGAAGAATAACAAAATCACTGGTACGTCTGGGACAAAAGGTAGCAGCTGGAAGCCCAATTTTTGAAATCAGCTCACCGGGATTCTTTGAAACAACAAAAGCCTATTATCAGGCAAAGCAGGAAATGGGACTGGCATACAAAAGTCTGAGAAGAGAGAAAGACCTACTTCTGAATAAAGTGGGCGTTGAGAAAGAAGAAGAAGAAGCCGAACTTAATTACGAACTAAAAAAGAAAGATTTCGAGAATGCAAAAGCAGCTTTGCAGGTTTATCGTATCAACCCAAATCAGCTGAGCTTAGGCCGTCCGCTGGTAGTGCGTTCACCAATATCGGGAGAGGTTGTAAAAAGTAACATCGTACTTGGACAGTACCTCAAAGAAGATGCAGAGCCAGTAGCCATCATTGCCAATCTGGATAAAGTATGGGTGGTTGCTCATGTAAAAGAAAAAGACGTAAGTTTAATCCGTAACCTGTCCGAAGTAGGAATTTCTCTGGTTGCTTTGCCCGGAAAAGAGGTTAAAGGAAAGATTTATCACATCAGTGAAATGATGGACGAAGATACACGTTCTGTAGAAGTACTTATAGAATGCAGCAATGTCAGCCGCCAGATGAAACCAGGAATGTATGGTACCGTAAAACTGACCGATGCCCCTACCCCAAAAATACTCATCCCAGCCTCAGCAGTCTTGCAGCAGGAAGATAATAATTATGTGCTTGTATCTGCCGGAAAGAATAAGTATGTAAAACGTAAAGTGACTACTGTTTCTGCAACGAATGACAGACTGGTTATACTTTCCGGGCTTAATTCAGGAGAGTATGTAGTCACCAAAGGAGCTTTCTATCTAAATGATGCACGATAAGAGGTATGAAAAAGTTAATCAATCTGGCAATACATCGGCGAGGTCTGATGTTTGTCGTGTTTTGCTTTATAGCCGTTATCGGGTATTATTCATGGGATCAGCTGGCCATTGATGCGTATCCGGATATTGCCGATGTTACGGTACAGGTGGTAACACAGGTTCCGGGACTGGCTGCAGAGGAGATAGAACAACAAATTAGTATTCCTATCGAACGGACACTGAACGGACTTCCAGGAATGACAGTGATGCGAAGCCGGAACTCTTTTGGTATATCGACCATTACTCTTGTTTTTGAAGACGGTGTAGATGATTACTGGGCACGGCAGCGGGTTCAGGAACGTCTGGGTGATGTGGAACTGCCTTATAATGCCATTCCGGGACTTAATCCGCTCACTTCTGCTACGGGTGAAATATTCCGTTATGTGCTGGAAAGCAAGAATCACGACCTGCGAGAGCTGACCGACCTCAACAAATGGGTGGTCATTCCCCGGTTAAAACAAGTTACCGGTGTAGCCGATGTGAGCAACTTCGGAGGAATCACCACTCAATATCAGATAGAGGTTGATCCGCATAAAATGGAGCAATACAACATCTCACTGTCTGATATCAAAGATAAGATAGAGAAAAACAATATCAATGCCGGAGGTAGTATTCTTAACCGCGGCGATCTTAGTTATGTGATACGTGGGATAGGGCTTGTAAAAGACCTGAACGATCTGGGACAGGTAGTTCTGAAATCAGAGAACGGTGTTCCTGTTTACCTCAACGATGTAGGTAAACTGAAATACGGTAATCTGGAACGCAAAGGCGTGCTTGGCTACTGCGACAAAAAGATCAACCTCACCGACGGGGTAGAAGGCATTGTTCAGATGCTTCGTTTCCAGAACCCTTCATCGGTTCTGAAAGATGTGCATCTGGCTGTAAATGAGCTTAATAGTTCCATATTGCCTAAAGGAGTAACAATTCATCCGTTCGTGGACCGCACCAATCTGGTAGAAACCACACTACACACCGTTTCACATACCTTACTTGAAGGAATGATACTGGTTGTACTTGTGCTTATTGTATTCCTTGGTAACTGGAGAGGAGCTTTGCTGGTAGCCCTGACCATTCCACTGTCATTGCTGATAGCCTTCATATTGATGCACGTAACCGGCATACCTGCCAACTTGCTGTCACTGGGAGCTATAGACTTTGGTATATTGGTGGACGGAGCCATTGTAATGATGGAAACCATCCTGAAAAAGCGGGAAAGCAATCCACTTGTACCACTGCAGGAAGAGTCTATTATGAAGCGGGCATTCGAAGTAGCCAAGCCTATTCTTTTCTCAACGCTCATTATCATAACTGCTTATCTTCCGCTATTTACTTTCCAGCATATTGAAAAGAAACTGTTTACCCCAATGGCCTATACCGTGGGATATGCATTGCTGGGAGCTCTGGCTGTGTCCTTCTTCCTGATACCAGGACTTGCATTCATGGCCTATCGTAAGCCAAGCAAGATATATAAGAATAAATGGCTGGAAAAACTGTCAGATATCTATCACAGGCAGACTGTCAATATATTGAAAAAACCCAAAAGAGTTCTTGCACCTCTTGCAGTAATCCTTTTACTTGCCGGAGTGTTCAGTTACACAGTAGGAAAAGACTTCCTTCCTCCGCTCGATGAAGGCTCTATCTGGGTTCAGATGCAGCTTCCTCCGGGAATCTCCATTGACAGGTCCAAACAGATGGCTGAAGATTTCCGTAAAACAATCATGAAGTTTGATGAAGTGTCTTACGTAATGACACAGGTAGGCCGTGATGATGCCGGAACTGATGCTTTCTCACTTTCGCATGTGGAATGCAGCGTGGGACTAAAGCCTTACGACACATGGAAAAACGGAAAGAAGAAAGCCGATCTGATAGAAGAAATGTCGGCAGCACTGAAAAAGATGCCGGGATATACCGTAGGATTCTCACAGCCCATTATCGACATGGTGATGGATCAGGTTGCAGGAGCGCACAGTGACCTTGCCGTAAAGATTTACGGTGAAAATCTGGCCGACACACGCCGTGTCAGCGAACAAGTGGAAAAGACGCTGAAAGGTATTAAAGGAGCTGAAGATGTGACAATAGACGAGGAACCTCCCCTGCCACAGTTGCAAATTATTGCTGACAGAGACCGGATTGCTCAGTACGGACTCAACATATCCGATGTGACAGATCTTATTGAGATGGCTATCGGAGGTACTTCCGTTTCTCAGATTTTTGTGGGAAGTAAATCATATGATGTAACCTGCCGTTTCAATGAAGAAAGCAGAAGCACGCCTGAAGAGATCGGTAACCTGATGCTCACCACCGACTCGGGAGTCAAAATACCTCTTTCGCAGGTTGCACAGATAAAGATGACTACCGGAGCCAGTACCATTACCCGTGAAATGAACAAGCGCCACCTCACTGTACGTGTCAATCTCCGCGGAGTAGATTTAACCT
This sequence comes from uncultured Bacteroides sp., assembly GCF_963676325.1. Lineage (NCBI taxonomy): Bacteria > Pseudomonadati > Bacteroidota > Bacteroidia > Bacteroidales > Bacteroidaceae > Bacteroides > uncultured Bacteroides sp. Next base: position 855,100 of record NZ_OY781099.1, on the reverse strand, counting down.
CCTTCCTGCAGGAAGCAAACAGACAGATTGACAAGAACGTGGAGTACAACAAACAGAATATCCATATCAAATGGGGCGGACAGTTTGAAAATCAGCAACGCGCCTATTCACGGTTGGCAGTAGTCATCCCGCTCGCTCTTGGCATTATGCTACTCTTGCTGTTCGGGGCTTTCGGCAAGTTCCGCCAGGCTGTTTTACAAATGAGTGTCATTCCATTGGCTGTATTCGGAGGTATGCTTGCCCTCAACCTCAGAGGCATGACGCTGAATGTGTCTTCCGCTGTAGGTTTCATTGCACTGGTTGGTGTAGCCATACAGAACGGAGTGATTATGGTATCACATATCAATAACCTCCGCAAAGATGGAAAAGATCTTTATGAAGCAGTAGTAACAGGAACCCGTCACCGTTTCCGTCCGGTACTGATGACAGCCACTGTTGCTGTACTCGGTCTGCTGCCTGCTTCCTTCTCCACCGGCATCGGTTCGGATGTGCAACGTCCGCTAGCCACTGTAATTGTTTACGGATTGCTGTTCTCTACAGTCATTACTCTTTATGTGCTTCCGGCACTCTATTTCATGATAGAAAATCATCAGCTTAAACTGGAACGGAAAAGAGTACAGGAAGAGGAGGAACAACAGAAACTTTACGAATCTAATCAGGATAAAGTATGAAAATAACTATAAAAAAGCACATTGTTACATGTGCACTAATCTATATGGCATGTCTGCAAGGTAACGCGCAGACATCCGTGCAACCGCTCACCTACTCCCAATATATGGAGAAAGTAAATGCAGGCAATCTGGAATATGCTGCCGAAAAGCTAAACGTCAGCATATCTGAGGCAGAAGCCATTGCTGCCAAAGTGAGAAATGACCCGCAACTGGGATTCAGCTACTTCAATAACGAGCAAGCAAAAAAGAAAATGGGATACGGAGGTTCTGTATCCATTTCGCAGACAGTTACTTTTGGCAAACGAACAGCAGCAGTAGAACTGGCTCGCAGTGAGAGTTCTCTTACCATAGCCCTTCTTGCCGACTACTTACGCAACCTAAGGGCAGATGCCACCGTTGCCTATATGGAAGCACTGAAGCAAGATCAGTTGTACAAGGTTAAACAGAATGCTTACCAGAATATCTTTGAGCTGGCAAAGTCAGACAGCATCCGTCTTTCTAAAGGAAAGATCATGGAGATAGACGCTATTCAGAGCAAGCTTGAAGCAGGGATTATGTACAATGAACTGTTGCAATCGGAATCAGAGACGAAGAATGCTCTTACATCCCTTTCGGTGTATACCGGAACAAAAGACGCTTCTCTCCTCTTCCGTCCTGATGCATCGCTGCATATTGCCCGCCGCAGTTTCGACCTGCCAGACTTAATCAGACAGGGAACTGTTTCAAGATCGGACATTACCGCAGCCATGCAAAATATTGATGTAGCCAACCGTGCCCTGAAGGTAGCACGCCGTGAAAGAAACATGGATGTTGATGTATCTCTGGAAGTGAGCCACAATGCACAGGTAAAGAACGAAGATGCACCAGCGCCTGCATATTCAGGAGTAACAGCAGGAATAGCTATACCGTTACAGTTCTCCCGACTGAACAAAGGTGCTATCCTGGCTGCAAAGCATCGCACCGAGCAAGCATCCATTCAGTATGATCAGGCAGTATTGCAGGTTCAGAATGAAATATTAAAAGCATATCATCAGTATGAGTCACTGACCAAACAGGTGGAACATTATGAAAATGGTATGCTGGAGCAAGCCAATCAGGTACTGAAAGGCAAAATATACAGCTACAGCCGTGGAGAAGTTTCCCTTCTCGAAGTACTGAATGCTCAGCGCACTTATGATGATGTTCAGGCACTCTATTACGAAACACTGTTCAACTATGCATCTGCCATGGTAGAACTGGAAAAGAGTGCCGGAATATGGGATATTAAACTGTAAACCTTTATTTTTTCAATGTAGAAAGCGCCTGTATTCAGTAATCTGATACAGGCGCTTATTTTATTATTTCCTATAAAGATGTAATCTGCCATAGAACAAGCAGAGTTGTTATTTACTGCTCAGAATCTTTTTAGAGATGAATTTATCGAAAAGATAATCCCGGAAACTGTTGCCGATAGGAATTTTCTGACTTCCAATCTGAATGTCATTATTATCCAGAGAATCAATGTGAGACAGATTGACTATATACGATTTACTTACACGGATAAAAATATTATGCGGCAGCTGTTCATATATATTTTTCAGGTTGATGGCCGTAATAATCTTCGCATCCTGAGTATAGATCACCACATAATCTTTCAGTCCCTCAATATAACGAATATCCTTAAAGTAAATCTTAAATATCCGGCGTTCCGACTTTACGAATATAAAATCCGTTTCAACGGATTCAATGTGACTGTTCACCTTTGACTGCAACATGCTGTGATAAGAAACAGCCTTGTCCACCGCTTTCTGAAAACGGTTCAAGGTTACAGGCTTCAGAAGATAATCAATAGCATCCACCTCATAACTATCCAATGCATACTCAGCATAAGCAGTAGTAAATATGATCAGTGTGTTCTGAGAAACCGATTTTGCAAATTCAATGCCATTTGTTCCCGGCATCTGAATATCCAGAAAAACCAGATCAACAGATTCTGAAAGCATAAACTTAGCCGCAGCATCTGCACTATTCAGACTGGCAACAAGGTTCAGTTCCTTAGTCTTTTTAACCAGAAGTCCCATTCCTTCTCTGGCCAAAGGTTCATCATCAACCACAATACAATTCATATCAGTCTATTTTTTTAGGATTAAGCACAGGTTCACCTGATAAGTATTTTCATCCTCCTTTATATCAAGAGAATACTTCGCATCATAAAGCAATTCAAGGCGTCTTTTTACATTTGCAAGTCCCAGACCGCCACTTTTCAAAGGCTGAATCTTTTTGTCAGGTTTCGAATTAATGCAAACAAAATACAACACATTTCTTTCCACCTCGAAATCGAGGTAAATGTAAGATTTATTTTCTGAATCCAGACTATATTTAACTGCATTTTCTACAAAAGGGATGAACAACAGCGGAGGGATAAGCTGACTAGCCACCTCTCCTTTTGTATGTATTCTGAATTCAAAATTATCTCTCCGTATCTTCTCCAGATTCAGATAATCGGTCAGGAAGTGAATATCCGCATTCAGAAATATCAGTTCCTTCACACTGTCGTACAACTGAAAGCGAATCAAATCACTTAACCTGGTAAGCACTTGCGAAGCCTTTTCCGGATCAGTCTGAGTAAGCACATTTACATTATTCAGCGTGTTAAACAAAAAATGCGGATTCACCTGCTTCTTTAGCTGTTCCAGTTCCGATTCTATAGTAGCCTTTTCCAGTTCATGAATACGATTAGTATCTCTCATCCATTGCTGAAGCAGTTTAAAGAAAGTAGAAGGTCCGATAAAGACACTAAAAAGGAAACAAAAGCCCAAAAGATTTACCATCATATCAGGAATATTGAAAGGCCTGTGAACTAATTCATAAGGTCTTAATACAGAATACTCCACACCTAGAAAAAAGAAATAAGTACCAAATGTGACTCCTGCCATGGTAAGCAGATACAAAGCCGCCTTTTCCCTGAATAAGAGTTTGGGAACCAGCACATACATATTAAAATATATGATTCCAACAAAATAATTAAACATGGCAGCATTCACATAAATATCCCAGTTGCCTGTATAATTTTTCTGTGTATCGGTAAGAATAAAGCCAAGTACAAAAAGTAACAAAGACAAGTGATGCAACCCTCTGTACTTTCTGTTTGTGGCAAAATTTGTCAGAAAATCTTTTGAGAAATCGTTAATCTTACTTTTCATTACTTGTCTTGTTTAGGAGCCACTCCTTTCGCCTCTGAAACAGCAAAAGCAGCAAAATATCCTGTACCTCCGTTTGATATATTCGTATCAATGTTGCTCAACGGCCCGCCAAAGAAAGGATCTTCACCATTCTTCTCCTGCTGACATTGGAACAGAAACCTGTAATATTCCTTGGTTATCCGGCTCATCTGAAACTTCACCGAGTCACCCTCAGCCATAAAAGTCATCTCCTTCACATCACTGTCACTGTATTTGCTCTTATCTTTCACATCAGGAAAGTAGCCCACAGGTATTCCATCAATATACTGACCGTTAATACTTGTATCATCAAAAACTATATACCGGCTTATTTTATTGTATACAGAGTCATTTATTTCATAGCGGCACAGGTAATAATCCTCTGTTGAAGGATCCTGAGCATATATCTTAACCGGAAAATAATTGTATTGTGAAAGCAGCTGCCGTCCTACTTCAATAGAATCAAGAGGAACTTTCCCTTCCATATCAGCAGTAGCCTCATATACCTCGTTTACTCCGTCACCGTTGTAATCCACCTCCACTTTCAGTTTATAAGTCCGTCCGGGAACACCCGCCATCTTAGTTGTTGTGCGATATAATCCCGGAGTTCCGCTTACTTCTTTCAAAGAGAACACATCACTACCCGAAGTGATAGTTACCTTTGCGCCCGAAATCTTCGGGTTAACTTTATTATCAAAATAACCGGCCGAACTGCTTACGTTCACTTCCTGATAAGTCAATTCATCCGTAACAGTACCATAAATAACAATCACCGGTTTTGAATTATCCGTATTAATATCAATAGTCTCTGTACAACTGGCAAGCAGCACCAGCAGACAGACAGAGAACACTCTGAACACATACGAAAAATAATTATAGCATTTTGAGATGCCCGAAAAATATCTATTGTGTAACATCGCTTTTAGAATTTAAAATTGTAAGTAATAGAAGGAACAGCCCCGAAAAGATAAGTCATCTTAGCATCCGGCACTCCCGAAGGGGTATTCTGATCATACGTAATGATCCACGGATTCTTGTGACCATAAGCATTATACAGAGAGAAATTCCATTCACCCGTCCACAACTTTTTCGGATTGTGCTTAGGTACATAGTTTGCCGAAAGGTCTAACCTGTGATAGTCCGGTCTGCGATATTCGTTTCTTCCCGAATAGATAGGGAAATATTCACCGTTCACCTCAAATCGTCCGGTTGGGTAAGTGGTTGGATTACCGGTAGAATAAACCCAGTTGGCCGATACATTCCATTTCTTAGACAATTCATAAGAAAGAGACAAGTTCACACAGTGCGTTTTGTCGTACGGAGACAGATAAGTCTTCCCCTTGTTTATTTCCGGAATAGTACGTTCCGAACGAGACAAGGTATAATTTATGAATCCGGTTAATCTTCCGGTATTCTTTCTCACCATAAATTCCACACCATAAGCCTGTCCTGTACCAACCCTTATTTCACCTTCAAGCTTTGAATTCAGTAACAACTGAGCATGATCGGCAAAGTCAACCACATTATTCATTTTCTTGTAGTACACCTCTACCGATGTTTCATATTCATTCTTTTTAAAGTTATGAAAGTATCCTGTAGATACCATATCCACCCTCTGAGGTTTCACGTTAGGGCTACAAGGAAACCACAAGTCGAGCGGAGAACCCGATGAAGAACTGTTGGCCAGCTGAATAAACTGAGTGTTGCGGGCGTAGTTTGCTTTCACAGAAGAAGCTTCTGTTAGTTTATACACCACTCCCACTCTTGGTTCAAGCGCATAGTAAGTATGGTAAACCTTACCGGAGCCGTAGTAAACAGAGTCGCTCACGCTATGATCTGCACCGTAAGAGTAAGAAGTTACGCTACCCATATTCTGGAAAGCAGACAATCGAAGTCCGTATTTCACAGTCATATTCTTAATCAGTTTCTGTTCAGCAGAAACATATACCCCATGCTCCAATGCATGATACAAAGGCATCTTGTAATCATTATAACCGGGACGGGTAATCAGTCCCGGATTAAAGTTATGATAAGTACTTGATGCTCCATAAGTCAGCTTCAATGCATCTGAAACAGTATGATCAAAGTCCCATCTTAACGTTACATCTGTGATATCCGATTTCCACTTCACCTTCGAGTCACTCATTTTAGACTGAAGAGTATAATGATAGTTAGTAGTATTTAGGCTCAGTTTAGAAAAAAGGTTCTCGTTAAAACCATGTCCCCAGGTCAAAGAAGCCACCCTGTTACCATAATCAAACTGTCCTACAGAAGAGCCAAAGTTATCCTTACCAAGATACGTATTCAGTGATAACTTGTCTTTAGAAGAAAACCGGTGAGTAATCTTGGCATTCAGGTCATAAAAATAGATAGAACTTTCATTCAACGATTTGTCAGAAGATAGTTTCAGGAAAAGATCCGCATAACTTCTGCGGCCCCCAACCATCCACGAAGTCTTCTTTCCCAATCCACCTTCCACCATCAGGCGGCTTGATATCAAACCTATACCACCGGTACCTCTTACCTTTCCGGTATAGTCATCCTTCAGCTGCACATCAAGTAAAGAAGACAATCGTCCGCCGTACTTCATGGGAAGATCGCCTTTATAAAGTTCCACATTGTTCACCACATCATTGTTAAACACAGAAAAGAACCCGAACATGTGAGAAGCGTTATACACCGTAGCGTTATCAAGAAGAATAAGATTCTGATCCGCCGATCCTCCACGCACACTGTATCCCGATCCACCTTCCGAGGTAGCCTGAACACCAGGTAAAAGTTGAATAGCCTTTATCACGTCCACCTCTCCCATCAATGCCGGCATCTTTCTTATCTCGCCAATGCTGAGCATTTCCACACCCATGTTGGTACTGGTTACTTTCTGATCCTTCTTGTTGGCATAAACCACAACTTCATCCAGTTTAGTATCCGATTCCATGCCAAAGTTTACCTTAGAAGAAGAGGGTATTGTTACGCGTTCACTCTTGGTTTTGTATCCCACGCAAGACACCCTGAAAGTAAATTCACCCTGAGGAAGCGATACCAGATATTCCCCGTTGTCGTTTGTCGATGTCCCGGTTCGCAGTTCCTTTATGTAGATATTAACACCCGATAACGGCATTCCTGTTTCCGTATCCTTAATAACCCCCGAAATCTCCGTTTTCCGTTTTGCGCTCTCCGAAGCAGCCGGCGCTTTCAACGTGTGATCATTTTCCGCACTAACCGTTCCGGAACACGAGATCACCAAACACGCCATCAATGTTACCTTAAAAAAATTATTATTCATCGCTTAGAATAGTTTTATACCTTTGTTTTATCCGGCTGCAAAGATATATCCTTTTATTTTACCAAAATTTATTTTTATACGAAGTATATGTTTTTTAAGATAAAACCATTCCTTTGCACTACTAAGAGATTTTTTTAATGCCATGCACAGTCAATTATATTGAAAGCATTGCAATAAATTCACTTTCTTTACGACATATAGAAACAGATAAATAATAATTATATGAAAAAGGAAATGTTCAAAGCCCTGATTTGCCTCACCATGGCAACCGCGGCAACATCGTGCAAGCAAGGCAAATTTTCATCCGAGAAGGGTGATGCACTGGCTGCGCATATTGACTCAACGGTAAAAGCCGGAGATGATTTCTTTCAGTTTGCCGACGGCAAATGGTTTAAACAAAACCCCATTCCTGCCAGCGAGCAGAGCAACGGGATATTCCAGCTTATTCAGGATACCATAAACGCGCAGGTTCGTAAGATATGTGTATCGGCTGCCGACCTCGAGAATGCACCAAAGGGCAGCAACAAACAGAAAATAGGCGATTTCTTCTTCACCGGAATGGACAGCACTTCACTGAACAAAAAAGGTATCAGCGATCTGAAAGGAGATTTTACCAAAATAGATAATATAAAGGATCTGAACGGCATCATTAAAGAAGCGTCTTACATTCATACTGTATCAGCGTCTCCGCTGTTTGGCATGTATGTTACTCAGGACGATAAGAACAGCAGCAAGTATCAGGTTTACATCACTCAGGGCGGACTCAGCATGCCCGACCGAAGCTACTATGTAGATACAGATGCCAGCTCCAAAACCATCCGCGAAAAGTTTGTAACCTACGTTGGCAATATGTTCGGCATTATGGGTTATGATAAGGCGAAAGCCAAACTGGCTGCTACTAAGCTGATGGAAATGGAAACGGCAATGGCTAAAACATCACGCAAACGTGAAGATACCCGCGATCCGCTGGCCAACTATAACAAAATAACCTTTGCCAAACTGGCTGCCTCTACTCCCAACATTGACTGGAAAGCTTTCATCAGCGGCACGGGACTGGCAAAGGTGGACACAGTAGTTGTTGGTCAGCCTGAATTCCTTACCGCATTAAACGGTTACCTGAAGAAATACACTATTGATGACTGGAAGAATTACCTTAAGTTCCACATGCTCAACGGGCTGTCTGACTATCTGGATGATAAAACCTACATGGAAAACTTCAACTTCTATTCTACTACCCTTCGCGGAGTAAAAGAAGCCAAGCCCAGATGGAAGCGTGTGGTTGGGCAAACCGATGGTTCACTCGGCGAACTTATTGGTCAGGTTTATGTAAACGAATACCTTCCTAAAGGAACCAAAGAGAAACTGGAAGAGATAGGAAACTCCATCAAAGCGGTTTTTGCACAACGCATCAAAGCGCTCGACTGGATGAGTGCTCCTACCAAAGAGAAAGCATTGAAAAAACTCAATGCGGTAATTATGAAAGTGGGCTATCCTGATAAATGGAAAGATCTGAGTGCCATGAACGTTGACCGTTCATCATACGTAAAGAATGTAATGAGTGCCAACAAGTGGGAATTCAACTACATGATAAACAAATACGGCAAACCGGTTGACCGCAAGGAATGGGGAATGCAACCGCAAACCTACAATGCATATTACAATCCGTCGAATAATGAAATCGTTATTCCGGGTTGCAACATCATCGTTCCCGGATACGAAAGTAAGATGGCCGACGATGCCATACTCTATGGTATTATAGGCGGAACCTTCGGACACGAAATTACACACGGATTCGATGATCAGGGATGCAAATACAATGAACAGGGAAATCTGAGTGACTGGTGGACAAACGAAGACAAAACGAAGTTTACCCAGAAAACAAAGATGATTGTAAAGCAGTTCAATGATTATGTAGCTATTGACAAGCTGCACATTAACGGCGAACTGACACAGGGAGAAAACATTGCCGATCTGGGCGGAGTAGTGATGGGACTCGAAGCATTCAAGAATACAAAGCAATACAAGAAGAATGAAATGATTGCCGGACTGAACCCCAGCCAGCGATTCTTCCTTGGCTACGCACTTGGATGGATGCAGAACATACGTCCCGAAGCCATTTCAAACCAGGTAAAAAGCAACGAACACTCACCTGCCAAATGGAGAGTCCTTGGTCCGCTGTCAAACATGCCCGAGTTCTATAAAGCTTTTGGTGTGAAGAAGGGTGACAAAATGTGGCGTGCCGAAGATCAGATAGTGAAAATATGGTAATTGGTACGAAAAAGGTTCTTCGTCACTTTTGGTGCAAGCTATTGCATTGAGCCTTTTATTTATAGTGCTTTTACCAACTTTTTATCAGATTCAATAAATGGCTTATTAAAAAGCATGTAGAGTCTTTATTAAATAAGCATTTGAGACCGTTTGCTTGCACCTAAAGTGACGAAGAACCACGAAAAAACGCGAACCTGCCCTCACTCCCTCACGTTTACGTGTAAAGTACTTAATATAAAATAGTTGAACCGTGACGGATGTTTTTTCATCGGTCACGGTTCTCTCTTTTCAATCACGAATTCTTATTTGTCAACTGAAAATTTAAATATGCAGTGGCTGAAATATTTTTCTCCCGGTTTAAGTATAGCAGAAGGCCATTCGGGCTTATTGGGTGTATCAGGATATTTTTGCGTTTCCAGACAAACGGCAGCACGTTGTTTATAAACAATCCTTTTTTTTCCCACTAATGTACCGTCAAGGAAATTGCCTGTATAAACCTGAATACCGGGTTCATTAGTATAAACATCTAAAACGATTCCTGTTTTAGGAGATTTAAGTGAAGCACACTTTTTGGTAACATCTCCTTTAGTATTTAATACCCAGTTATGATCATAACCATTACCGTTTTTAAGTTGTCTGAAACTATAATCATTGATTCTTGACCCAACAGCTGTAGGAATACGAAAATCCATATCAGTTCCCTCAACCGGAAGTATTTCCCCTGTAGTCATAAATGTACTGTCAACCGGAGTGTATGAATCAGCATCAATAGTCAATAAATAATCTGTATTTAAACAAGAAGGATCGCCATCCAGATTAAAATAGGAATGATTTGTCATGTTCACAATCGTCTTTTTATCTGTACTAGCTTCATATTGTATACCAATGCCATTATCATCTGTCAGGCAAAATGTGACTTTGCAAGTCACATTTCCTGGAAATCCTTGTTCCAGATCCTTTGATAAATAACTGAATTCTACTTTCTGATCATTTATTTGCTTTGCATCATAGACCTGATACTGAAAACCTTTAAAGCCACCATGTAAACAATGTCCGTAGTTATTTTGTGGCAATTGGTAATTCACCCCATCAATTGTAATCTTCCCTTTATTTATGCGATTAGCATAACGACCTATACTTGCTCCAAAGTCTGTAGGGTACTTAATATAATCCTGAATAGAGTCAAATCCTAAAACAACATCTCTCATCTTTCCATCTTTGTCCGGTACCATTATTGATACAATGCGCCCTCCAAAATTGGTTAAGCACACCTCCATTTTATTCTTATTCTTCAGAATGAATAAGGAGGTTTTCTTCCCATTGATTAATGTCTGAAAGTTACTTTGTTTTAAGCCAGAAGCCGAAACTGTTTCAGCATTATTCTTAGCAGCAGAACAACCTATTAATAAAACAAGCCCTAATATCAAACCTAATTTCTTCATTGTACAGTCTTTTTTATTTTAAATATGTTTCTGAACGTCCCGGAGAGAATAATTCCCACAATGAAGCAACAGTCCATCCTGGAGCAAAAATATCATTATAAAAGCCTTTACCATTTCGCCCGTAGTCCCAATTAGTATGCTGCACTACTTCAGGATAATATCCTTCTTTTGCAACACCACAAAGATTTCCTTCATAAGGTAAAAGTTGCTTCATTGATGATTCTATCACTTTAGAAAAATCGGTAAAACGAGATTCATTATATTCTCTTGCCAACCATTTAAGCACTGAATTAAATTCAAAAACAAAAACATCAATATGATTATTCTCTACGGAAACATTTCCCCATCCACGGGTTTTTAAACCGATATCGCCTAACATTTGCCCCTGAGCAAAGGGTACATCCCACACATAATACCAGGAAAGAGCAAAATATGCTGCTTTCTTAGCCAATGATGCATAATGTTGTCGTTCTGTTCCCTGAGTGACTAATGCCAGATAATAAGTCGCTGTTGCTGCATATAATGATGCTTCCTTATCTTCACAGTTAGCATCTAAAGTTGATGAAAAATAATCTGATTTTGAGATTAGTTCATTTTCTAAATAAGCAGCAGATCTTTTAGCACTCTCCAGATAACGTTTATTCTTAAAGAATTTGTATCCCATTACTAAAGGAAGCGTTGCAGATGGCGTACTACCCCCACTCTTATCTACTACAGACAAATCATCTTTAAATTTACGCGGGAAACTACCGTCATTATTCTGTAATTTAAGAAATATATCCAACATCCCTTTTATACGTTTTTCCCATTCCGGGTGTTTTCGTCCATTCTGTTTCTCATATTGCAAAAAATGAAGCATCGCATAAATTCCTTCAGACTGACGACGAATGCTATGAATCTGTTCTTCATAATTTGTATTGTAATCTACAAATTCCTTAAAAAAGCCAGCTTCTGAGAAACCGTTCTTCAGATAACTATCAAAAATTTCATAAGCATTATCCTGAAGTTCTTTTCTATTTTGTTGTTTACCATACTCTAGTGCATTGAATGCATTAAGTAAAATTCTACCAACAAAGCCAACTTCTGCTGAACCGGTACTTTTACAATCATCCGTTCTCAAACCAACTCCTGAATAATATTTTAAAGGTTTATCGCCCACAAAACTACTGATAAAGAAATTGCTCATCACCCGTTTCATCATATCTACAGAATAATTGGTATTAACCTCCATTGGTTTATATGTATCATAACTATATTCCCATGTCTGTTTTACAAAATCTGCAAAATCTTCCGCTTTACCTTGTTTTATGTTCCAGGTTATTATAATATGTTCCCCCTTTTTCAAAAATTGAAAAGATTTTATAGATGGAGCCAATGTTAACTTTCGAATATAACTCTTAGGAGTTTCCTGATATGGATAACCAAAAGACAGAGATGCAACCCCATTTATGTTCTCAAAACCGGTAAAACCAATTGATGTTTTACCTGAAAGAATCACCTCTCCTTCTTTGTGTGTAATTAAAGCCTCGTTTATAAATGAATCTACTCTTATAACAGAGATATATTCTCCGCTCTTTTCATTAAATATACCTGTAAGAGGTGTACTCAAACGATCTTCACGTACTGTCCAACTATCCGAAGTATGAAAAGACGGAGCTTCTTTCGGCGAACGAAGGTTGCGTCTGTACCAAAATCCGGGCATGTAAAACAGGCAGTCATTATGAGGAGAGTCTGTTGCAAATTGTTGAGAATAATTAAAATAGATATTCTCTAAAGCAGTAATTTGCATCGTAATCTTCTTTATCCCATTTTGTTCTGATACTTGTTGTAAAATACTAACAGGAATCTTTTCTTTGGCAACCATTTTTAAATTATAGCTACTATTACTGTTTGAAGTCACAGTCAGCGGGTAATTAACTGATGGATTTCCCGGAATCTTCAAAGCAATAGCAGCCGATATATGAGAGGCATCATAAGGTTGAGCCATCACCCCCAGTGCTGATAACATGAGGAATATAGAAATGATATTCTTTTTTAGCATAATCATTTAAATTAATCTTTATTGTTATTAAATAAAGGCCTTTCAGAATCAAGAGACGGAGAATCAGTTTCCACTGAGGGCCAACCATTTACCCAGTTAACCTTATCCAGTAAAAGGACTCTGCCTTCAGGATTCTTTTTATCAACGCCGTGATAAAACACCCAGTTTTGTCCGGCATCATCAGATACAATCTCCGAATTGTGGCCTGTGCCTACAAAAGCTGAATTCTTATGTATCAAAACCTCATGATGATTGTTCAGCATTTCCTGCCCATTTTTGTCAACATAAGGTCCCCAAAGATTCTCTGAGCGACCTACTACCGTCTGATAAGTACTGTTCAAACCTTCACAACAAGTTCCTGTAGAAGCAAACAAATAATAATAACCATCTTTTTTGTGAATATAAGTGCCTTCATAAGCTGTACCGGCAACCTGTTTCTTTTCAGCTCCTGATTTAACAGAAAGTCCATCTTCAGCAAGCTCTATTCCATATATTCCATGGAAACTGCCCCAGAAGAGATACTTTCTCCCTCCATCTTCTATATAAAAAGGGTCTATAGAATTCTGAACATTAATAGTGTTGCTTCTGAACAATATTCCCCGGTCCATAAAAGGTCCGTCAGGTGTATTTGCTGTGGCTATTCCAATACCACAGGTCCATTCACCTCCCCAAACAGACATCGAATAATACATAACATAAATACCATTAATCCTATTTATATCAGGAGCCCAGATCCCTCCGCCAGGTTCAAAATTGGGACGAGTATTATCTGTAAACGCTGTGCCTGCAAATTTCCAGTTAATTAAATCAGTAGACTTGTATATTGGCAAATTACGGATATCTTCTGTAGCGTACAGATAAAAGCTTTTATCGTCAGCCCGGATTATTGTTGGATCCGGAAGACTGAAATTTAAAACAGGATTTTTATATCTTGTCTCAATGTTTTTTTGAGGATCTCCTTTTGAAGAACATGCAAGGCTGTTAAGCACAATGCATAATAATAACAGATTTCTTTTCATTCTTTCTTTAATACTTAAAACACAACTTTCATCCAGGAACATGTTGCTTCTGGTGTAGAATTTATCAACGACTCTTTATATGCAGATGTTTCCAGCATAAGATTAATCCGCATAGGCTTTCTATCAATTTTCTTTAATGCAGAAAAAGGTATTGCATACTCTAACGTGTATTGTTGCTGTGCATCTTTATTCACCTTAGCAACAATCCCTTTAGAATCAATTTTCTTCCACCCTCCTCTATTACCTTCGTAAAAGCTGATGCCTTCATCACTTTTATAATCAATTTTATAAATTCCTTTATCGGGCATTGTTAAGCAATTATTCTCTGGATCAAAGCTTAAAGAGATTTGCTTAATCAGGTCACCATCAGGATGAACAGCAAGACTTACGTACAAATTATTTTCGTCATAACAGATTCCCGATTGAATATTACTTTTCCCTTTAGATCCTACAAACAAAGGAAAAGAATCGCCCCATTCCTCTTTAGTCAGAACACCATCAGTAACAACAGTCTTTTTCCCAGCTTGCACATCAGAAAGAATATATCCTTTAATCATCCATACCCCTACTGAAGATGTGAAAGAATTAGTAGATGCAACAGCAGCAACGGTTCTCTCATCTAAAAGAGAAAGCGAGTTCCATTTTGCTTCTTTGTCTAAAGGAACATCAAAGGGCCTTGTTGCCCGACTAAAATTACGCCCATTCTTGTCACCTATTGTAACTTCCATAGTTGAAAGTTCCCAGTTTGAAGACCTTGAGCCAGTTGTTTGATAAGACATCAGGACTTCACCTGTAGGAATTTTCATTAAATACGGAGCTCCGGCATACACATTTTCAGGCAATGGTTTTAACAAAGCCGATTCTCTCAAAGAAGAATTGCCCAAAACAGGAGCCTTCCAGTTATCAGCAATAGAATTGCGTACAATATATGGCTTAAACTGACCAACATTATTGTCTTCTATTGAAACCAATATATCATTTCCTGAGATTAATGCTACTGGCATCCCATCCCGGTGACCCGCCCTAAAGCATACTGTTTTAATATCTTTATCCCAGATTATTCCGTTATTATGTGATGTCAAAACAGAGATTTCCTGTTCATCTGAATTACGGTACGGACTTTCATTTGCAAAATAAATCTGAAGGTCTCCATTTGGTAATTGCAGGAAAGAAGGTTCCCAGCATCCATCAATAAAGCGAAGGCCTCCTTCATACAAAATCTGTTCCTCGCTCCATGTTACTCCTAAGTCTTTACTTCGGCGAATCACAATAGCAAAAGGCGCAATTTCATTTTTTGCCGGACGATAATTACAAGCAACAATCAAGTCTCCATTCTGTAATTGTGTCAACTCAGAATTAGCAATATTTACTGTAGTTGAAAGTCCTTCATTATTTGTATAAGTATGTTGTCTGAAAACTGTTTCCGGTTCACCCCAACTCTTTCCATTATCAGCACTCCGACGAAGTTCTCCGTTTCCATTAGGGGCATCATAAACAACCATCAAAGAATTATCAGCTAACTTACGTATACGAGGATACCCGCCTAAAGAAGCCAGACATTGCATAGAATTATAATCCCATGCTATACGAATGCCATCAACCGGATCACCTTGTTTGTTAATGAATGATTCTTCTTCTGAGGCTGAACAGCTCAAAAACGGAAAAATTAATAAAAAATATATTATCCTACTTTTTACCATCATTTAGTTTTTTACCGTTAAAGTTGGAGTTATGTAATTCTTATCAACAGAGAGTACATCCTCCCCATTTTTATCTTCAAAACGCACTGTAGTTATATACATAGCCCGCGGATGAATCGTTGTTTTATCCCTATGAGCATGAAAGACAAGACGCATCACTCCATCTTTATCCTTAAAAATGGCTCCATGACCCGTACCCACTAAATCCCCAGGTTTCTGAAGCAGCGGATTCCAGTCATATTTTTTCCATTCACCCATCAAATCAGAAGCAGTAGCACAGCCTATTCCATAAAAAGGACTTTCGTAACTATTTGCAGAATAAGTCAAATAGTACTTACCATTATGCTTTATTGTAAAAGGTCCTTCATTTACCCTTGGCCAAACCTCTTCCCAAGGTTGAGAGACATTAATACACTTATGCATTGTTTCAGTTTTAATGTTTAACAAATCATCAGTGAGTTCTGCTACCCAAATATTATTCCCGTCGTTGAAACGAACAAAAAAGAGATAAGGTTTCCCGTTATCATCAATAAAAAGTGAATTATCAATACATTTTTCATCCTCTATCATAGGCTTTTGAACAGATTGTTTAAAAGGACCTAAAGGAGAATCTGATGTAGCAACACAAAGATGTTCGTCTGCAGAATAATACATATAAAATTTCCCTTTCACATAATATACTTCCGGAGCCCAGAACCACCTGTCAGCCCATACATCATCTTTATGCAACGCTAACCCCTGATTTGTTCCTTCCGGGCGTTTCCACGACTTCAGATCAGTAGAAGTAAAAACTTCTATTCCATTTTCTGCACTTGTTCCGTATGCATAATATGTATCGTTATACAACAGAATAAAAGGATCGCCTAAGGGTACAAGCACTGAAGCCAGGTTTTCGTTATCAATATCATTGGACTTGCATGAAGTACAAATTGATAAAAAGGCTAAAAGAATAATAAATCTGAGACAATTGTATTTCATCTTTATATTTTTAATTAAAAGAATAAGATGGTCGTAGATCATCTAAGATACAATATACGACCATCTTTTTATAAATACTAAATTAGTAATTCGGATTTTGAGTCAGGTTGCTGTTATTATTAATTTCATCAGATGGAATTGGCAAACATCTGTGTCTTCCTATTACAAAATTATTAAAATCAGGATCCCGTTGTTTCAATTCTTCTATTCCAGAAGCGTTATCAACTAGCCCCCAACGCTTTATATCAGCCCATCGTTGTCCTTCAGAGCACAATTCCAATGAACGTTCCATTTGTAAACGTTTTAAGAAGTTTGCTTTGTTTATAACAGCATCCGGATGATTAACAGCCAGACTTGGCATGTTTACTCTTGAACGGATTCTATCTACTATTGCAATTGCCTCATTCAGGTCACCTTCAGGCAAATTAGCGAGACACTCAGCATACATCAATAAAACATCTGCATAGCGTATTAATCGAACATTAGTCGGGTTATAATAATCATCATAATCACGGTAATAATCACTTCCATATTTTCTAAAGAATACTCTTCCTTTCCAGTTCGGTTCATTCCATATATTAGCATTAGCTCCATTAAGATCGTATCGGTATATTTTATTATTATTTGCAAAATCCTTATTCATACCTTCATAAAACACACTATATTTCAAACGAATGTCAAAATTACCATTCAGGTCCTTTTCCTTCTTAAATTCAGTAACAAGCCAAGGTCTTAGTTCACCATCAGTCCATCCAATACCCGGAGGAGCAAAGAACTGACCTCTGTTAAGCCCTAAATTAGGATCAACATCAAAGTCACCATCACCAGCTGGTGCTTTATGAACATCAGAGAACTGAATTTCAAAAACTGACTCAGCATTATTTTCATTATCTTTTGTGAAATTATCTTCAAATCCAACTAAATTATAATACTGTTTCCCTGCTCCGGTAACCAACCAGGAAAGATCAGCCTTAGCTTCGCTCCATTTGTGTTGTTGCATATAACATTTAGCTCTGAGTGCTAAAGCCGCACCTTTTGTAGCACGTCCCTTTTCTGAGTCATTCCATGACTCAGGTAGTGAGTTTACAGCTTCTGTTAAATCCGAAATAGACTGATTATAAACGTCTGTTTCATTATATCCCTGAGGCTTATCTCCTGGTTTTGATGGGTCCAGTACAATTGGCAGACTCGCATTTGAACTACCCCATAATAATGCAAGATCATAATAATACAATCCTCTCAAAAAATGAGCTTGACCGAGTAATTTAGTTTTAGTACTTGCATCACTAAATTCAATTGACGGAACATTGGCAAGCACCTGATTAGCTCTATAGATAGCTTCATAACAATCACGATACGTCCATGCATTCCCTTCCCAGAAGTTATAATTATTGTATTTGAACTGAGTCCATTCTTTCAATTCCGCCCAAGGACTTGAGCTGCCACCTTCATCAGAAGTAAGATCAAGTCTGAACCACATCCATCGGCTATAAGTTCCTGGTTTATAAAACATATTATAAATCGCATTTACACCATTTGTCGCATCAGTTTCAGTTTTCCAATAAGTTGCTGTAGTAAGTGTATTGGGATTATCAACATTGACATCACAAGCACTCATTAAAGCGCTGATGATAAATAAATAAAATATTTTTTTCATTTCTTCTCCTGTTTTAGAATTTAATTTGTGCACCGAATGTCACGCCTTTCGGATTTGGGAAAGAACCTCCATCATAACCACGATCCCATATATTTGTGTTAATAAACTCAGGATCAAGTCCTGTATATTTAGTAAATGTAATCAAATTCTGAGCATTAACAAACAGTCTGATTTGTTGAAAATACTGACCTATTAAAGATTTAGGGAATGTATATCCCAAAGCCAATTGACTTACACGTACATAGTTTCCATTTTCTAACCAACGATCCTGATCACCTCTTACATTACGCGCATCGCCATAGATAGGGCGGGGATCTTTTGCATTAACGTTTGTCGGACTCCATGGATCATAATTTGCACGATAATTAGAGTTATCATCAAATCTGTCATACGCACTTCTTGGTCCATTAAACAATTTATTTCCAAACGAGCTATTTAGCAGTGCCATTAAATCAAATCCTTTATATTCAAGGTTTATTGTAGAACTCAAATGAAATTTAGGAATAGTAGAACCGCAATGTTGTCTGTCTGCATCTGTTATCTGTCCGTCATCATTATAGTCTACATAACGTACATCACCAGGTTTGGCATTAGGCTGAATTAACTGACCTTTACTGTTTGTATGAGCCAGCACGTCAGCTTCAGATCTGAAAAGGCCATCTGTTTTTATTAAATACCACTCACCTATAGATTTTCCTACATAAGATTTAGTATCCCATTGCGTAAAATACTGACGATCATATCCTAATTTTAAAATTTCATTATTCAGATAAGAGCCGTTTAAGTTTACGCTATAATTCATACCACCCAATTTATCTCTCCAGGTAAGAGACAAATCAACACCAGAGTTACGTACTGAAGCAGCATTTACCATTGGATTTCCACCATTATTACCAGTAGACATCAATATCTGCATTCCAGTAAGAATGTCTTTTGTTGTTTTAATATAATAATCAAATGACATATCCAGGTGATTATCAAATAAAGTAGCATCAAAACCGGCATTCATTTGTGACAATTCTTCCCATTTTAAGTCTTGATTTACTAATTTTACCTGAGTCATACCAGTTTCAATATGCTGATCTTTACCAAATATAACCTGAGGATAAACATTAATATATGAAACCCAATCCCAAACACCGATGTTAGAACTACCCAGCACACCATAATTTGCACGGATCTTCAAGTCATTTACCCAGTCTACTTTAAAGAATTTTTCTTTGCTTATTCTCCAACCCACAGATGCTGAAGGGAATGCACCATTGCGATAATCCGAACCAAATTTAGACGATGCATCTCTACGAATGGTAGCACTAAAAAGGTATTTGTCATCATAAGAATAGTTTACCCGTCCAAATAAAGAGAACAACTTCTGCATATCTCTGTAACTACCTGTTTTTGGGTTACTCAAAGCAGCATCCAGCTGATCAAAATAGCTATCGCCAGTTGTCAGCAAGTCGTTTTTAGTTCCCCATACTTTTTCATAATAATTATTCATAAAGCTGGAACCAAATACAGCTGAAATATTATGTTTCCCAAAAGTCTTATTATATTCCAGAGTATTATCAAATACCATAGAATTAGATCTGCCTCTGGCTCTGTTAAGCGAAGAAGGATCATAAGGCTGGTTATATGTCCAGTTCCCTATTTTACGAAGATTCATGTATGAATCAGAACTACTTTCAAACCCAAAATTAAAACGATATTTAAATGATTTTAAAAATTCAAGTTCTGTATAGGCATTTCCTCTTACTCTAAGATTTTCATTAGTAATATTCTTCAGATTTTCAATCGCAACAGGATTTGTTCCGAAGGTAACATCACGTTGGCCGTCTCCATATCCAAATCCACCGGAATGTGTTTTATCGTATACTGAGATTGTAGGTAGCATACGGTAAACATCAATAATCGGATTAGTATTCAGCTCATCAACGGAATAATTACTAACAATCACATTTTCGCCAATTCTGAAAGTTACATTCTTTCCAAAATCACGTTGAGAAGAAGTATTTGCACGTACAGTAAATCTTTCGCTCTTTGTGCCTATTGTTGCACCGGAGTTGCCTTGGTAGTTAGCAGATATATAGTAATTACTATTTGATCCACCACCAGAGAATCCCACATTATAATCTTGTATAATACCTGTTTTAAATGCTACATCCTGCCAGTTCGTATTACCATCATAATGGTTTGCAGGATTTAATCCGGCATTTTTAAAAGCCATATCATTCAGCTCAGTCCATTGACTCTTATCAGCCAAGTTATATCGGGGAAGCCATTGCAATGTTGTTTTTGCAGAAGCATCAATAACCATTTTACCCTCTTTTCCTTTTTTGGTAGTAACAATAATTACTCCATTAGCGGCACGTGAACCATAAATAGCTGCAGCAGAAGCATCTTTCAAAACCTGAATACTTTCAATATCATTAAAGTTAAAATCCCGGTTTGCCCCACCATCAACAGCAATACCATCAATTACATATAATGGTGCGCTGGATCCAAATGTTGATGTTCCGCGTATTTCTACCATACCTTCTGCTCCTGGCTGACCAGATGAACGAACAAAAAGGCCTGGTAAAGAAGCTAGCGCATCAGCCACAGTTCCTGTAACAACTGTATTTTTCATTGTTTCCGGTTTAAAGACGGACACAGATCCGGTCAAATCGGCTTTCTTGATTGTCTGATAACCAATAACTACCACTTCTTCCAGAGCTTTGGTATTATCAGAAAGAACAACAACCAGAGGTTTCCCATCAATAACGACCTCTTTTGTATCCATTCCAAGATATGAGAAAACTAAAGTTTGTCCCTTTTTCCCTGACAACAGAAAGTTCCCGTCCAGATCTGTAGAAGTACCTACCTTAGTACCTTTGAGTAAAACACTTACACCAATAAGTGGAGCATCTTTTGTGTCAACCACCTTACCAGTAACATTTACGTTTTGCGCTTGCGCCGTATACGTAAATATTGTCAGTAATAAAATCAATAATTTTTTAGTCATTTCTATAATAATTAGATTTTTAAATAAGTTAAGATGTGTAAACTTAACCTTAAATTTGAATTAAAAGCATTGTTTTTACGCAGTGCTCAACGTTCATAATGAGGTAACAAAGATTTTTTTCATTCATTCAGTTTTTTCATGTTAGTAATTATAGTTATTATTAGTGATTTAAACTTCCGCATATTTCTTTATTTATTTCTTTCAATCTATTTTCATTTAATTTAATTACTTTCCGATCATAAGTCATCAGTCCGTTAACCTCCACTTCCACATCAGTAGTTTGTGTGTAAACAGCAGCAGAAAAACCACGGGCTATCATTTCTTTCAATTGCTTTGCATACTTTACATACTCGTTTGTAGTTTCCTCAGAGGTAGTAAACTGAACATATCCCCAGTTACGATCAGGCTCCCAAAGATGATCTTTCAATGCAAGACCAATACCTCCGTACTCTCCAAGTACAGTTGCACGCTGTGCATCATACATATACATTTCGGGTCCGGGATAATTATGCAAATCAAGAATGTCACCGCAAGTATAGTGATTGCCGCCACTGGCAGGATTTACTAAGCGAGAAGGGTCGTATTGTTTTGTCCACTCTGTAATTTCAGGAGATTTAAACTGCCCCCATGCTTCGTTGAAAGGCACCCAGGTACCGATGCATGGAAAAGAATATAAATAATCAATGATCTCTTTCCATTCTTTGCGATAATTGGATTCTGATTCTGCCGAACGTTTCATTTCAGTACCATTGAAATATTGTCTGTTTTGCCATTCCGGACTTCTGTCTCCACTAGGCATATCCTGCCAAACAATAACACCTAGCTGATCACAATGAGTATACCAGCGGGCAGGTTCCACTTTTACATGTTTACGGATCATGTTAAACCCAAAATCCTTTGTTTTTTGTATATCGTAAGCTAAAGCCTCATCAGTTGGAGCAGTATACAATCCGTCAGGCCACCATCCCTGATCCAGAGGACCAAACTGGAATAAGTCTTTGTTATTCAGTTGCAAACGAACAATCCCTTTATCATCACGTTTTGTTGAATACTTACGCATAGCGGAATAGCTGTTTAATTGATCCATCAGCTTACCATTACTAAATAAAGAAACTTTCATTGTATATAAGAAAGGAGAATCAGGAGACCAGAGTTTAGCATTGGAAGGCATGGCAACCTCTACGGGAAAACCGTTTACTGAGGTTGCCACCGCTACCAACTGTTTACCATCAAAAACTTTAACCTCAATCTTATCTGCTGCAATCTTTGCATCTGTTGCAACCTCTACTTTTAAACTATTATTATCAATATTTGGTGTTGTTTTCACATTTGTAATGTAGTGTTCCGAAACCGGTTCTATCCAAACTGTTTGCCAGATGCCACTCACTGAAGTATACCAAATGCCGTTTGGACTGGCAACTTGTTTTCCACGAGGCTGAAAGCCTTTATCTGCAGGATCCCATACCCTTACTACTAATTTGTTAGTTCCTTTAGTAAGCGCTGATGTTATATCAAAGGAAAAGGGAGTATATCCACCAGTATGTTGTCCTACCTTAATATTATTTACCCATACGTCTGCTTTCCAGTCAACAGCTCCAAAATTCAGTAAGACTTTCTTTTTATTCCATTTGGCAGGAATAGTAAATTCCCGTTGATACCATAATTCGTTTTTATCACCCAGTTCTTTTGCAACGCCCGATAAAGATGATTCAATAGCAAAGGGAACCAGAATTTTTCCATCATAATTATCAGGAACAGACTTTCCAGCCGATAAAATGGCATAGTTCCATAGTCCGTTCAGATTTTGCCATTCATCGCGTTCCATAATAGGACGAGGATATTCAGGCAATACCTTATTAATATCTATTTTATCAGTCCAGTTGGTTTTTATTTTATCTCCGGCAGGCTTCCATTGGGCAGAAGCGGATATACATACAGTCAGAGTTATTAGAGTGAGAAATTGTTTTATCATAATAATATTATATTTTGGTTTGTGACAAAAGTATAACATTGCTTAATTTTTGGATAAAACAAACGTCCCATTAAATAGAATTTTCGTGCCAAAAATGAAAAGGAATACAACTTTCAGTTCAGATAGTGAGACAATTAAGTAATAACACTATTCATTGAATGACAGAATGTATATCAGGCAACAAAATCTTTAGGGAGCACTCCGAATTGTTTCTGGAAACATTTAGAAAAATATGACGGAGAGTTAAAACCTACTATATAACAAATCTCATTTACCCGGTTTTCTCCTTCCTTTAATAATTGCGCAGCTTTCTTCAAACGTTCCAGACGCAGATAGTCATTGGGAGTTAAATCAAGTACTCCCTTTATTTTTCTATAAAAGCTGGAACGGCTCATATTGAATGTATCAGCCATATCATCAATACTAAAATCAGGGTTATGCAGATTGGTTTGAATAATGTCATTTAGTTTCTCCAGAAACTCTTCGTCCGCCTTAGTCATTGCCATCGTGTTAGCATCCAGGAATGGTGATTTTGCAAATGCCTGACGCAGCTTTTCACGGTTCTGAATTAAGTTGGCAATATTTGCCAGCAAATATTCTACAGAGAAAGGCTTATCTATATAAGCATCTGCACCCAAATCAAGCCCTTCTATTTTAGATTGCAGATTTGTTTTAGCAGTCAGCAAAACAACAGGTATATGACTATAATTCAAATCAGATTTTATAATCCTGCAAAGTTCAAAGCCCCCCATCTGAGGCATCATCACGTCACTTACCACAAGATTAACATAATTGTTATCAAGCACTTCCAAAGCTTCTTTTCCATTTACGGCTGTTAAAACAGTGTAAATAGGAGAAAGCTGTTTTACTACAAATGAAAGCATGTCCGGATTATCTTCAACAACTAAAACAACAGACTTATTATTACCTATTTTTATCGGTTTAGCAGTCAAATTAATATCTTCTTTCTGAGTGTTTACAGGCTCCATGTCCAGATTGATAATCCGGTTCTGAACAGCCGGTAGTGTGAGACAGAAACTGTTACAGTCACTAACATTATCCATTCGCAGGCTTCCCTGATGCAATTCAGCCAAAGAGCGCGATAGAGCCAGTCCTATTCCTGTACCTGTAGTTTGTTTGTTCATTCCGTTCTCATCGTAACGTACAAAAGGTTTAAAAATCTCATCCCTCATACTTTCCGGAATAATCTGACCGTCATTTACAACACGCACCCTAAAAATAGCAGCTTCCTGCTGAGAAGAGTCAACTACCAACGTTGCATGAATATATGATTCCGAATATTTCACTGCATTATTGAACAGATTACTAAGAATCTTAGTAAATGCTTCTTTGTCCACATGAGCATAAAAATCAGTTTCGGGCACATTCAGTTTAAAGTCTATCCCTCTTTGCTTTGTCAAAGGTGTAAAGCGAAGATAAGTTTCTCTCAGTAAATCAGAAATATTACATTTTATAAAGCTGAGGCGAAAGCCCTGACTTTCTGTTTTCCGGAAATCGAGAAGCTGGTTTGTCAGATTCAGAAGTCGTTCAGTATTCCGGTTCATAATACTTAAGTCTTCTTTTGTCTCTGCATCCACATTCTTTTTCAGAATAATATTCTCCAGCGGACCTTTAATCAAAGTAAGCGGAGTACGGATTTCGTGTGCCACATTCGTAAAGAAATCAATTTTAGCATTATAGATCTCATGCTCCTTTTCCTGCTCAAATTTCTCCATCTGACGCTGATGCTTTCTTTCACTCTTCTTCTTAAAATAAGAAATCACATATACAACAGAAGCCGAAATGAACAATACATAAAAACAATAAGCCCACACCGAAAGGTAAAACGGCGGACGAATTTTAATATGCAAAGTTGTCTCTTTATTATTCCATACACCATCACTATTTGACGCCCTTACCCGGAATACATAATCACCATATTCGAGATTTGAATAAGTGATAAGAGAGTTTCCTGTAACAGAAAGCCACTCTTTATCAAACCCGTCTAATTTATACATCAGCCGATTCATTTGCGGAGCCTGATAACTTAATGCTGCAATCCTAAGAGAAAAAGAGTTCTGATCAGCATCAAGCACAATTGCATCAGAGTAAGTAATACTTTTTTTCAACGGTGAATCTTCATCACCTACAAAAACTGATTTATTAAAGAGTAAAAAGTCGGTAATAGCCACGTATGGAATATATTTATTATCAGAAAACGTTTCCGGATTAAAAGAAATAAATCCGTCTATACTACCAAAATAAATAGTTCCATTTTTAGCCTTGAAACCCGAACGGAAATTAAACTGGTTACCCAGCAGTCCATTAGCCACAGTAAATACTTTACTACTTTTTGTCTGAGGATTAAATCTTACCAGTCCGGCATTTGTAGTAATCCAGAACATTCCGTTTTCATCCTCCACAATCTGATAAATCACATCATTAGGCAATCCATCTTTGGAACCATATCTGGTGAATGTTTCCGAAGCCGGATTAAACTTGCAGAATCCTCTGCCCTGTGTTGTCAGCCATATTTGTCTTTGGCTATCTTCAAAGATACTCACTACCTTATCATACGGAAGACTATTGTTATCATTTTCATTATGCAGATAGTTCTTCCACTTCTTTTTGTTTATATCATACCTATAAGCTCCGTTAGCGTAAGTAGCCAGCCACAAATTGCCATGCGCATCTTCTTTTATATCATAAATAAACTTTCCGTTCAACTCCGGAATGCGGGTAAAATCATCCGTTTGCCTGTTGTAACGCATCAACCCGTAAGTTGTTCCAATCCAGAGTGCACCCGAAGCCGAACGGCAAATAGTAAAAATATCATTCGCACTTAACGTATTAAGTCCGGTTCCTTTGTGGTATGACTTTATCTCCTTTGTTTTTAAGTTCAGGCGGTTTAACCCTTTGGCAAATGTACCAATCCATAAATAGTCACCATCCAGACAAAGACCATGAACATTGTGATAAATAGCCGGATTTGTAAACGGCTTAATAGCACCCGTTGCCGGATTATAATTAAACAGTCCTTTATCCTCGGTCCCTATCCATATAGTGCCATCGTTGCTTTCACAAAACTCCCGGACTCTCTTTCCTAAATCTCTGTTTGTATTTCCGGAAGAATAAAACTTCTCAAAATAAGTGTATTGTTTTGGATAATAGTTGATGCCACCAAAATAAGAACCGATCCACATCCCCCCTTCCTTATCTTTAAACAAAGAATAAATAGCATTGTCAGTAAGTGAATAAGGATCACCATTCACACAAGTATGGTGTGTAAACTTTCCTGTTTTCAGGTGATAAATAAACAATCCCGATTCAGACCCTACCCAAATTTCATCTTTGGAATAAAAGGCTATTTCCCGCGCATAAATTATTTCTCCTGATTCATCCTTTAATAAAAGAGTGCGAACCTTGTTTGTTGCTAAATCTATCTCTTTCAATCCACCTTTCGAAGAACCAACATACAAATAATGATGAGGTCCTGAAACCAGCTTATTGATAATATCATCTTTAAAGGGCTGGCTCCCATCAGCAGCAACAAAAGGTTTCAGTGTTTTAAAATGATCTTTGGTATAATATAAATTATCATCATACAAACAAAGCCAACAAGTACCATTATCATCAAACCAGAAGCGGGTTATATTGGCAGAGATGAATTTCTTTGATTTGCTGGAAAAATAATTAATAAGAGTTTCCCGCGTAGGTTCATAGTAAAAAAGCCCCTGAGAATCTACAGAAATCCAGATACCTCCTTTTTTATCACTAATAATAGAAGTAACAGAATGTTCAATAGATGTTCCCTGAGCACTTCTTAATGAGAAACGCTTAAAAGAGTCTGTTATAGGAGAATATATATATAAGCCGGCATCAGTACCCACAAACATATTACCATTCTGGTCTTCATAAAGTGCTGTTATAAAATTATTCCCTATAGATTTTTTCGTATTTGCATCAAACTTAAAAACACGGAAAGACAAACCATCATACCGGTTGAGCCCATCTTTTGTTCCAAACCACATAAAGCCTTTGCTGTCCTGCAAAATAGCATTTACTGTACTCTGTGACAGACCATCTCTGATATTTAAGTTCTTAAAATAGTATTTGGTAAAAAAGTCAGGCTGTGCATAGACAGAGATACCGGTTAAAAAGAAAATAAAAAAAGATATGATGAGTTGCGTTTTCTTCATAGCACTTGTTAATTCAATGGTTATTCAACAAACAATAGAACAAATGTACATGAAAATATTAACAATCCAACTCAAAGATTTTAAAATCGCAAATTAGTAATTGGTACGAAAAAACGCAAACCTACTCTCACTCCCTCACGTTTACGTGTAAAGTACTTAATATAAAATAGTTGAACCGTGACTGATGCTTTTTCATCTGTCACGGTTCAACCTTTTCAGAGGCCTGCCCTCACCTTTTTAACATTCAATAACGCAATATTTCCTACCTTGGTTTGTCTCACTCAGCGGAATATTGAGCTTAGTAAGAATACGCCCGAAAGTACCAATCTTTGTGTCCGAGAGTTTAAAGCCACTCTTTTTCTGCAACCTTGTAAGAATCTCTATCGCACGGAGTCTTTCGCCCGTCTCGCCCTCTTCTACAGGGCGGTAATACTGAAGAAATAACAGCTCTACAGGAGGCTGCACCTCAAAAGCCTCATTATTTTTAGTCAGAATAGCCTCATCTTCACTGTTAAACCAATAACGCTCGCCCCTCAGAATCTCACTCTGTGCCTGCGCATAAAGCTGAGTATAATTTATAGACTCGGGAAGAACGATGGGTGCGGTTACCTCTATACAGATATACCGGCGACCGCCCGAATTATCAGTGAGCAAATCATAATGATTACTGGTGCCAATGAACGAAGCATATCGGCGAAGTTCCTGCACGGCACTCTGGTGAGCCTTGCGGGTATTCACCACCGGCTTTTGCAGCAAATGCTTTAAAAATCCCTGCTGACGGGTACTTATCTGATCGAACTCATCGATGCTGATTAGCGCAAATCTATTAAGGTACATCTCCGCGGCATTCTTATTGCCAAAGTCTATGCTGTCCGTGTAATACGCACGTAGTTGCGGCGGAAGAATACTAAGGCAGAAAGTCGATTTTCTGTATCCTTGCTTACCTATAAGCAAAGGTGAAGTACTGTTTGCATGCATTTTATCCATTCCTCTCCAGTGCGCCGTCATGCACAGAAACCAGCGATGAAAAAAGTCTCTCCAGTGCTTGTTTTTACACGGTACCGAGTCGGCCAGCAGGCGAATGCGGTCTTCCCCGTCCCATTCGGGCAGCCCGGCCAGGAAATCTTCAATGGGTGCAAACTGCGGAGTTCTGTCGGAATAAACATACCGCGTAACGTCTCTGTCCCACAACTGAAGTCCTTCCTCCTGAGCATTGAGCGCAATGCTGTTGAGCACCAACTGCGACACAGGGCGGAAATCAAAAAAGAAAGAATTGCGCTCGCGATACTCCATCACTCCTGTTTGCGTATTATTTCTGAACTCGTAACGGCGTTTCATAAACTCCTCCGTCTTTACAGACATCACCTGCTCTTTACTGATGCACGGTTTTCCTCCAAAGCCCTTTGTTTTCAGATATACATTGTGCACCGTGAGCCTCAGCTCCACTTCCCGCTGTTTAAGATCAAAATGCAGCAGCGCGCCTTTCACCACATCCTCTTCAGGGATTCCCGACTTTAAACAGTTGGCCGCCAGTGCCACCAGGAAAGGTTTAATATCTCCATCCTCCTCAGGGAAGCGTCCCAGCTCCTCATATACCGCCGACAAAGACGATTCAAACAAGGTAGACACAATGCCACTAAGCTGTTGCCCCGGCATAAGCCTCAACAACGGATCAAGTTCCTCCCTTGCCGCTTCCTCATAGGTAGGCAGGGCAGGCATTTCAACAGGTTGTTTCATAAAAATGGGATTTGCCTCCGGATTAAAGTACAGATCAGGATCATAAGACAAACGGCAGCACTGATTAAGCAACGGGCGTTTCAGTGAAATTTTGTAGGATATCAGTTCCTCATAAAAACGCACCGCTTTGCGGTAAGCATGCGCGTGAAACAGCTCCGCCTCCTTCTGGGATTGCGGCAAAGAACCATCGGGACAAGTAAAAGCCACCAGAAATTTCACACTCTTACCGCTTGCACCCACAAAAGCAGCCAGCGTTTGCGGCAACCGGGCAACCGCATTTCTCACAGAAGCCGCAGCCTCCATTCCTGCAAGGTGATTAACCTCCAGTAACACCACCCCATTATAGTGAGCCATCACCTGCCCCGCATCCATTTTCTTAAATTCAGCAGCAAAACTCAGTTCCGGGATTTTATTCACATGTGCACTGCGTGTTTTTCTGTCTATATATTGTAACGAATGCCGAAAGAGATAAACCAATTGCTCCGCCCTCTCTTTTTTCATGCTTTCCAATAGCGTTACCAACTCTACACTTTTCTGTTTTTTCCCTTTTCCACTTGACTTAAACTGAGTAATTTTCATATCTTATTTTTTAGAATTCGGATATAAAGATATAGCATAAACAGACAGAAAACAAGCATAAAAATAAATATTTTTGAAATTATTTTTTACCATAAATCAGGGCATATCTAATTGATTTTCCCTAATAACCTAACCCATTTTCAAAGGAGTGTTAAGTGAGTTCACATATGAGAACCCATGAGTTCTCATATGAAAACCGATGAGCCCTCAGCTGTGAACCCATGAGTTCTCAGTTGAGGGCTTATCTATATTAAACCTGTAAATTCATTAGCTTACGCCACCTATGGAGATAAGTCTGCCTATAGTTTTGCTTAGCGACTATCACAACAAATAATAGTTATTTTCATCAACCAATTGTATACCCTGATGTTATTATAAAATAAGAGAAGAATACAAACTAGCCTAAATCAGAAATAACTCATGAAAAAGATCATTGTAATATCATTAGCACTATTATGTCCGATAATTATGGCAATGGCTCAATCATCATCGGACAAGGACATATCAAACCTTAAAGTTGGAGCATTTGTTGGCCTCAATATGCCAAGACTCACCGGCGGTGGCGGCAATCCGTTAAGCGAGAACTGGTCGTCACGTGAAGGAGGCGCTTTTGGATTAACCGTCTCATGGAACACCGGCCCACACTTTGCCTGGCGTGCCGATCTGCTTTATTCCAGCGAAGGCGGACAACGGAATAAGATGCAAGCCATTGACGGTCCATCCTTTAATCCTCAGGTTCCGGCTGGAACATTCTTCTATGCAAACTTCAAAAACCAATCCATTCTCAATTATCTGGAAGTGCCGGTAATGGGAAAATACTCCATCCCATTGAGCAAGTCCTCTCATTTCTATATGGATTTCGGTCCTTATATCGGTTTTTTGTTGAATGCCAATCAAAAGACAAGAGGTTCAAGTATTGTTTATGCCGACCCGGAAGGAACTCAAGCTATTTCAGTTGATCCGCAAACAGGTCAGCCTTTCCCGGTTTCACTTGATGCTGATACTAATATAAAGGATCAAATCCATAAATTGAATATGGGTTTAACAGGTGGCATCGGTTTAACACAGAAAGTTGGAATTGGTGAATTGGTTTTAGACTTACGCGGAGCATACGGATTGACCAATATTCAAAAGTATCCAGAAGATGGCAGTAACCATATTGGCAATTTATTGGTATCGTTGGGGTATACTGTTCCTTTCTAGTCTGGATTACCTGCCAGGTCTAAGAAAAAAACGCCGCCTCTTTTGAAGAGTATTTTCAAAAGAGGCGGT
This sequence comes from uncultured Bacteroides sp., assembly GCF_963676325.1. NCBI lineage: Bacteria > Pseudomonadati > Bacteroidota > Bacteroidia > Bacteroidales > Bacteroidaceae > Bacteroides > uncultured Bacteroides sp. Next base: position 824,078 of record NZ_OY781099.1, on the reverse strand, counting down.
GTGATATGTGTGAACCCTATAATAGAAATAAGCCTTTTATAGGTTGATTGTATTTTCTGCAGTCTCTTGATTTCCTTTTATATCATCATAAAATTTCACGAAACTAACTTCCATATAAGGGAAGAGCCAAAGAAAGCCTATTCCTAATGTCAGGATACAAAGCAATCCCCATCCAAAGAATCTAAGATTCAGACAGAAAAATTTCCATTTGTATCCATACATCATCTTTTTACTTTTATTAATCGCATCCATTATTTGGATAGAGGGCTCATCAGCAATAATATAAAAAGTCATTGCGTAAGATAAAGCAGCTATGATTCCCGGTATTATTAACAAAATCGTCCATAATAAGGTAAAAATGCCAATTAGAATATATGCTCCTAATGCTGTTCCAAAATTATTAAAACCCTTAAACAGCTGTTCAAAGCGGGCTTCCTGATTCCTTGATATAGCCAAAGAAAAAATTGCAGCACCAAGAGTTAACGGACCACCAATTATAAAACTTATTATTCCTGTAAATGGAGTAATAAGATGCCCCCCAAACATATTGAAATAGGAATAATTGAACTGAAAGCCACCGATTATCAATCCATACACAAAAAAAGTTCCGATAGCCAATCCCCATTTATCTCTCAGGGATTCCTTGGCCATTCTCATAAAAACAACATTTTCCATATCAATTTATTATTAAGTATTTAATGCATACTTCTACTGGCTAGCCTCACTCTCAAATACTATCCACCAACCCATTGAGTAATCCATTTTTATTATCATTCAAAAATAGAGTAAACAATCTATATACACAAATTTTACATCTCATTTATACAAATAAATTTATGTATATCAAAACAGATGATAAGGATTAAATGCCCCAGGACAGGTTTCCGAGTGCCACATTTGTTCATTTTTCATGGAAAACGAGCACTAAAGCGTGAGGGTAGCCCCCTTTTGTGATGCTTGCGTGATGGATGAAAGTTCATCCATCACTGGGTAATTTATTGTTTGTCAATTAGTTGTAAGAGATAGTGAGGGAGTGAGGGATGAGAATCGTTTTTGTGTGGTTCTTCGTCACTTTAGGTGCAAGCTATTCAGATAAAAGTCTTTATTCATAGGCATTTCAAATGTTTTTCTATCTTGAATATTATGCCCCGTTATCTAAAGTCATGATATTGTCAAAAGTCGTGATAAAGGGAAGTTCTATTGAAATTTCTAACAACCTCTATAATTAAGCCATCTAAAGATTTGTATCTATCTGATTATCAGAGAATGAAGTGTTTAAAAAGTTGTAGATATGCTTGAAAATCAGTATCTTTAAGCTGACCAAAGCATCAAGACTCCAATGAATCAAAGCATATCTACAGTTGGCAAAGTTACTACAAATAAGCCTATTTACGTCAATGTTAACAAAAAGAAATCAACTATATCTTTTAAACTTCATATTCCCCATTATCGCCAGGATAGAGTCTCTATAAGTGGAAAATCGTACACTGTAGAATTGTCCCGTAACTCTAATAGTAGCCGCTGTCCGGCCTGTGGTTGTTTGAGTCAAAGCTTACATGGGCACTATATACGCCAACTTCAGGGCTCAGAAATATTTAATCATCCCCTGACTCTACGGGTCAAAACCCGCAAATTTCGTTGCCGAAATGAGCATTGTCTCCGCAAGGTCTTTAGTGAGGACCATTCCTGCCTGGCTTCTCCCTATGGCCGCAACACTCTGGAGGTAGAGGAACGTATCCGTGAAGTATCTCTAAAAGTCACATCCCGTACTGCCAGTGAGCTTTTACACGGGCAGAACATCTTCTGCAGTCAATCTGCCTGTCTACGGAGTGCTCACAAGGAATTGCCCTCAAAAAGTAGTAATTCTCTACCTGTGGCTATAGGTATAGATGACTTTGCACAGAAGAAAGGGCATATATATGGGAGTGTTATTGTAGACCAGATGACCCATCGTCCCATTGCGGTACTTCCTTGCCGGGAGGGGGATGAATTAGAGCAGTTCTTGCGAAATAATCCTCAGATACAATATATAACCCGAGACCGGGGGCGAAACTTTGTTGAAGCTATTAATCGTATCCTACCCGGTGTTACCCAAATCTGTGACAGATTCCATTTGATAAAGAATCTGGTGGATGCTCTGACGGAAGAAATAGCCTCATTATCGCGGCTAAGTGTACATAAGCAAACTTATTCTTATCCCTCCACGGAAGAATGCAGAACCAAAATCATGGAAGCTCTTTATGGCCTGGGGGATGCCAGACATCGACATAAACTGAACCTGTTTGTGCAAGCAGATAGCCTTATCAGAAAAGGAATGAGCATTTCAGAAACAGCCCGCCAATTAGGAGTGCATTCACAGGTTATCTGGCGTTTGGTACGTCACCATACAGGCAAGGATTATATGTCTGCGCAGCAAAAGAGTATATTAAAACATGTCGATGAACTGGCTTTGGAAATCAGCCATGGATGTACGGATATAAAGAAATTGAAGAAGAAAATGGAAAGCAAAATGGATACGATTGCAATCTCGGCTGCCACGATAGGAATCAGAAACAAAATAAAGCAAGAGCTACGGGAAATCAGGAAATATAACAAAAATATAGCTGAAAGAAAAAACAAAAAACATGCATCAATAAGGAGTATACGGAGATTTATATTGAAAGGGGAATCCGCCGTGCAAAGTCTTACTGCTTTATTGAAGAATCCATTAATAAAACAGGTCATAACATTAGGATTGAGATTCAGGGAAATGATAAAAGGAAATCCCAAGCAATGGTCTCTGGAAAATTGGATAAAACAGGCTATGGAATGTGATTCAAAAGCCATGAAGACATTTGCTTGTGGAATAAAAGCAGACCAACAAGCGGTGCAAAATGCAATGGATATTTATTTGAACAACGGACTCTTGGAAGGAACTGTCAATAAAATAAAGGCCATCAAAAGGCAGATGTTTAATAGGGCAAGCTATAGACTACTTAATGTCAAACTCATTGCGTTTAAAACCTAATAGCTTGCACCTAAAGTGACGAAGAACCGTTTGTGTATGGATTGTAATTATGAATAATCTCATCAGAATAGGAAAATAGTTATCAGATAATAATCATCAACAAAAAAATAATAAGTGATAATAATTAAACTGACTATGATAAAAGAGAGGAAAATTACATCTTATTATTGTAACATTATAGCATAACAGATAATTAATTTATAAAAATTAGATGTATTGCAAAATAAAATAGTTATACTTGTGATTTATAAATATTTTACAATAAATATTCCTTAAATTAATTTTCTATTAAGAACTAAAACATTGTACTATGGATTTCAAAGATTCAATCTATCAACTTTCAAACAGAGTTGAGAAGCTTAAAGACAGCATCTGTACAGAAGAAGCAACAAAAAATGCATTTATCATGCCATTTATTAATTCACTTGGCTATGACGTTTTTAACCCTCTTGAAGTAGTTCCAGAAATGACTTGTGATATTGGAACCAAAAAAGGAGAAAAGGTAGATTATGCAATCATGAAAGATGGTTCTCCAATCCTATTGATTGAATGTAAACACTGGACTCAAAACCTAACTTTGAACGACAATCAATTATTAAGATATTTCCATGTATCGAAAGCTAAATTCGGATTGCTAACTAATGGAATCGTTTATAAATTCTATACAGATCTTATTGAACCTAATATAATGGATAAAAAACCATTCTTAGAAATAGACATAACCGATATAAAAGATAATCAGATTGAGGAATTAAAAAAGTTCCATAAATCATATTTTGATATTGATAGAATTCTTAGCTCTGCAAGCGAATTAAAATATACGGGTGAATTGAAAACTCTTTTGGCTGCAGAATTCTCTAATCCAAATCCTGAATTTGTTAAGTACTTCGCAAAGCAAGTTTACGATAGTATTATTACTGCTAAACTTTTAGAGGAATTTACAGATTTAACAAAACGTTCTATAGCTAGTTACATAAATGACTTGATCTCTGAACGTTTGAAATCAGCTATGCAAACAGAAGATGCAGAAGCAAAAGACATAACTGTAATTTCAGAAGAACAACAGGATAGTAAAATCATAACTACTGAAGAGGAAATTGAAAGTTATATGGTTGTAAAGGCAATACTTCGTTCTGTAACAGATGTTTCTAGAATTGTTTATAGAGATGCTCAAACATATTTTGCTATTCTATTTGATAACAATAATAGAAAACCTATCTGTAGAATGTACTTTAATGGAAATAAAAAATACATAGCCACTTTCGACGAAAACAAAAAAGAAACAAAGAATGAAATCTCGAGTTTAGACGACATTTATAATTACTCAAAAGAATTAATTGATATCATTAGCATCTATGACAAAAAACAAGAAGAGTAAATTAAAAAATGATCTATATATAAGTTGTATTGACACTTCTTATTTAAAAAGTAGATTTGTAAGACTATAAAGAGATTGTATCAAAGAATAATAAGCCTTCCAGGCTTGCCTTATGGCAGCATACTTGGAGGGCGTTTTTTATTTCAGAAAAAGGCAAACAGCATTCAACCGATATTTAAATACCTTATTTTATACCCAATCGGGTATAAACGACCTATAAAGACATAAAATTATACCCGAAAGGGTACAAATTACACTTCAAATTCTATAATTGTACCCAAACGGGTATAATATGGAATCACTAATACTCCAACCAAAAACTTTCCTGTCAAATAAATCCAGCACTGTGGTTAGATAGCTAAAACCAGCACCCAGACTCGGAAGATAGATTATATGAGACATTCATATCTCCTGCCTCAAAGAACTATTGAAACTAATTATTGCACCTATTAGATCATTTATTACACCCTGGAATTATCAAAATATACTAATTTTGTTAAATATTTATTTTTTTTATAAAACCTAATGAAATCAGAAAAACACAAATGTACCACAAAACCACAGCGAAAGCCAGAAGCCGTTAAAGACACGTTAACGGTTAGTTCACGATGCTAAAATCATTTTCAATTGTATTCAATGACTAATAGGGACTTGTTATTGAATACAAACAGACAGAATTTTAAGTCCCTAAAAAAACCATTTTAATCTATGATTAACAAAACAAATTTTCGGTGGGTACTACTCCTATTGATATTTATGCTATCAGTACCGCCAGAACTTTTTGCTCAAGCCGTTACTATAAAAGGTAAGGTGGTGGATAGTTCCGGAGAAGCAATTATTGGAGCTTCTGTTTTAGAAAAAAATTCTAAAAGAAATGGAACGACAACCGATCTGAACGGTGACTTTTCATTGAAAGTTTCAGATTCCGGTAAACGACTGGTGATTTCATACATTGGTATGAAGCCACAGGAAGTAACAGCAGTAGCAGGAAAAGTAATAAAAATCACGATGGAAGACGACCAAACTGCTTTGAATGAGGTTGTAGTTATCGGCTACGGCAGTAAGGTGAGAGCCGACTTGACCGGCTCGGTAGGTTCCGTTTCAGGAGCTTCATTGGCTCGCGTACCGGTTGCTTCGGCAGCTGAAGCTCTTCAGGGTAAGATTGCCGGTGTGCAAGTTACTACCCTAGATGGTGAACCTGGAGCCGAAATTAACATCAGGGTTCGTGGGGGTACGTCAGTAACACAAAGTAATCAGCCTCTTTATATTGTCGATGGCTTTCAGGCTAATAATATCAATGATATTCCTCCTACTGATATTCAATCAATAGATGTATTGAAAGATGCCTCTTTGACAGCTGTCTATGGAGCAAGAGGTGGTAACGGTGTAATAATTGTGACTACCAAGTCGGCTCAGGAAGGTAAATTATCTGTCAATTTCAATACTTATGCTCAAGTAAGATCACTTGTCCGCAAACTGGATTTACTGGATCCGTACGATTATGTAAAATTGCAATATGATAATGTGGTAGGTGATAATACCCAAAATTACAAGTTCCGTGATAACTTCGGTCATCCTCAGGATTTTGATCTCTACAAGAATGTGCAAGGTATTGACTGGCAGGACGAAATTTTGGGTGGTCATCCTATGAGTTATATGTATAATGTGACTGTAGGGGGTGGTAGCGAGAAATTGAAATTTAACACCTCACTGACTCACAATGACGAGAATGGTGTGTTGATTGGTTCAGGGGTGCGTCGCACCAACCTGAATATGAAATTTAACGCTCAACTTTCTCCAAAAGTACAGTTATTGGTCAATTCGCGTATAAGTTATCGCCGTACAGCTGGTGCCGGCGCTGATAATGTAGGTAATGGTGGTATCATTGACATTCTTCGTTATCGCCCAACCAACGGGTTGCGCGACTTTGCGAACCGTGCTCCGGAAACAATTGACCCGGAAGAAGAGAAATTTTTCCAGTTGACAAATCCCAAAGGACAAATTGATCAGAATTATAACCTGCAGCACTCTTATACCTTTACCAATCAAGTCTCTTTGGAATGGGCTATTATGAAAGGACTTCAATTTCGTACAGAAGGAATGTTGAGTATGGGTTTTTCTAACCAGGATCGTTTCTGGGGTTATCTTACTTCAGGCGCTTATGATAAACGCCCTGTAGCTGATAAGAATAATAATAGAACGGACAACTATATCTGGACAAACACTTTGAGTTATGGCCTTACCTTGAATAAGCAACACAACCTATCATTTTTGCTAGGTCAGGAAGTGCAGCACTCGCAAAGTCATGGAAGTGATTTCAATGTTCGTTATTTACCGAAAGAAATCAGTCCTACAAAAGCTTTAAGCAATATGGGGTTGGGTACTCCTTATAGTTCTACCTCTTACATTTCATCTCCTGACAGAACAGCCTCTTTCTTTGGTCAGGCTAATTATAACTTCGATCGCAAATACCTGGTATCCACTACATTTCGTGCTGATGGTTCTACAAAATTTGCACCGGGCAACCAATGGGGATACTTTCCTGCTATATCGGGTGCATGGGTAGTGAAAAAAGAGAAGTTTATGGAGGATATAAAATCTATTTCTAATTTGAAAATCCGTGCGGCTGTTGGTATGGCAGGTAATAACCGTATAACTGACGACATGTGGCGCTATCAGTATGTAATTAATTCATCAGGTGGCCCTGGTTGGGGTGAAAAGAATGAAAAAGGTTATGAATACTATGTCAATGCAGGCGGTAGTACTTTCCCGAATACAAAAATTAAATGGGAGACAACTATGACGCGCAACCTCGCCATCGATCTAGGCTTATTTGGTGAGCGTTTAACTGTTACTCCGGAAATATATTGGAATACCACTCACGACTTGCTTTATGAAAGTGAGATTCCTTTGACAGCTGGTTACACCAGGCAGATGCAGAATATTGGTCAGGTTACTAACCGCGGTTTTGAGCTAACTATCAACGCAACCATTGTGGACAATCGTGATTTCAAATTGAACGGAAATTTCACTTTCGGCTCTAATAAAACTCGTATTGACAAGTTGAATGGTGTAGATGATGTGATTTGGGCAACGTCGTCTCGCTGGAAATCGTCCGACTATGACTACTGCCTTAAAGTAGGAGATCAGCTGGGACTTATCTATGGCTATGTTTCTGACGGCCTTTACGGATTCAATGAGTTCAACAAGACAAACAATTATAATTATGAAGCCAAAGAAGGTACCGTAAATTGTAATGCATTATTTGGTACAGCGCCAGGTAAACTCAAGTTCAAAAACTTTGTAGATGGTGTGGATGGCGAACAAGACGTGAATATTGTTAATGACAATGATAAGGTAGTTATAGGTAATACGAATCCTAAGTTTAGCGGAGGTTTCGGTTTTAATGGTTCCTGGAAGGGTTTTGATTTTTCATGTAACTTTGCATACATGTATGGCTTCGATGTAAATAACGCTACTCGTTATACTTTATCTTCGTTTGAGGGAAACAGCAATAATTACTATAATGTATTGGCCGAATTTGCAGAACCTAACCGCTGGCGTTATGCCAATGACCAGGGTGATCGTATGCTCAACACCTATTGGTGTGTAGACGAGTATATTGATATCAACTCTAAGGCTACGACTTTTAGCCCTGTTGATATAGGTAAGAAAGTGGCTATCGATAAATTTATTGAAGATGGTTCTTTCCTTCGCTTGCAAGACGTAACTATTGGTTATACTTTACCTAAGAGAATGAGCCAGCATTTAGGCATTGAACGCCTTCGTTTTTACACAAGCGGTTATAACTTATTCCTTTGGACCAAATATTCAGGATATGATCCTGAAGTGGACGTGCAGACTGGTCTGACTCCGGGCGTGGATTACAACCGTTATCCACGAAGCCGTAACTTCTTATTTGGTTTAAATATTACATTCTAATCCCGCTATAAATGAGATTACAACATGAAAAAAAATAAATTAATACTTATCGCCCTGTTTTCATTGGCAGGCTTATCCTCATGTACTGATTACCTGGACGTTAGTTCAGATTCCAAATACGGTGAAGATTACGTCTTTGGCAGCAAAGATGAAATCAACCGAAATTTGAGCGCTGTCTATGCTTCATTAATGTCTGGTGACACTTATGGGGATGCTTACATGAATGCGTTTGCGCTTAATAGCGACGTAGAATTTTCTGCTTTCAGCACGGAAATCAGAAATGTGGGTGGCTCTGACTTTAAATGTTTTGATGGAACCCAAAATGGTTCTGCCATTTCTAAAGCGTGGACTGCTGCCTACACTGGAATAGAACGGGCCAATATCTTTGTTAAGGGCGTGGAAAAAAGTGATTTGTATTTGAAAGGTGACACTCTTATTCATGCGCAATTGGCAGAAGCTAAAGTGCTGAGAGCCATGTTTTATCACGATTTAGTTGTTCTTTGCGGTGATATACCTTTTACTTTGACTCCTTCGTATGACTTGGGCGACAATCTGGTTATTCCGATAACTGACAGAAATGAGATACTGACCACACTAATCAATGATTTGAGAAAAGCTGCTCCTCATTTGCATTATGCAAGAGAGAATACTGATGGTATAGAACGTGTTTCACGCGAATTTTGTTATGCCATGATTGCTCGTATGGCTTTGACCCGAGGTGGTTACTCACTCTATCCCGATGAAACCAATCCACAGAATGTGGGTACTATGAAGCGACAGAATGATTATAAAGACTATTACGAAATTGCGAAAGTCTATGCCGATTCTGTAATCAGTTCATCCACGCATCATTTGACGAAATCATTCAAAGATGTATTTGTTGATGAATGTAACTATCTTGTTGACAATAGTGACGATCCAATCTTTGAAATTCCTTTTTTAAAGAACGGAAGCGGCTCTGTAGGCTATCAACATGGTCCAAGTGGAAGTACATTGAATGGTATTACCACTGATATCAATGTATGGGGAGAAAGCGGCGGAGGTATTCGCCTGAACGCATTTTACCGCTATGACTTCGATCGTAATGATCTTCGTTTGAACCAGACGGTAGGTATGTGGTATTATAACTATGACGGAAAACCTGTTGTACGTAATGATTATAGCGTTCATGCAAACAAATGGTCTAAGTTCTGGACATCACCGGGTAATGCACTTGGCGTTTCCAGTAAAGGAAATACAGGTATTAACTATCCATATATGCGTTATGCTGATGTGTTGCTGATGTATGCTGAAGCTGTTAACGAACTTGAAGATGGTGTGTCAGGTGCCAATGGTGCTAAAGCTATTGCTGCTTTGAAAGAGGTACGGAACCGTGCATTTAAGACAGAAGACCGCGCAGAAAAAGTGAATAGCTATGTAGCAACTGCATCTGCTTCAAAAGAAAGTTTCTTTAAAGCGATTTTTGATGAGCGTAAGTTTGAATTTGGTGGTGAAAATATGCGTTGGAAAGACCTCGTACGCTGGAATCTTTATTCAGAAGTTGTTTACAAAAGCTTCATGAGATACTATGCAATGGGATGTGCATCCGGTGGTGACAACAGTGTTGAGGGAACAGAAGAATTTGATAATTATCCTTTTCAGATGTTCTATAAGATTGCGGACAACCCTAAAAATCCGGAAATCTACCCCAATACAACTCTACAGATTATTGATTTCTACAATCCGTATGCTTTTGCTTATTCACCAGGGACAGGGTATGAAGTTGCCGATTTCTACAAATGGTATAACGAAGGCTTGTCATGCCCGAACAACCAGTGTAGATTCTCATTCCGTGGTTTTATTCAGGCTGACGAGTATGGCACCTTTATCCCAATGATGGACAAGAATAACTTACCTCCCGTACGTTATATTCTTCCAATACCTAACAGTGCTATTCAGAAAAGTAACGGTGTTTACAAGAACTACTACGGATATAACTAATTAAATAAAGACGTTATGAAACATAAATTATTATATTTTTTTACAGCCATCCTAATGGCAATATCCATTTATTCCTGTAAGGATGAAGATCTGGTAGGCCCTAAGGACTCTGACAGAGAATTCATGACGATGTTCAGAGACTATAAGACTACAGGCATTAGCAACGATATTTATTCAAGCGGTATAAAACAGGGCACTAAAAATGATGTGTATCTGAATTGGTTTGGTATTGACGGAGCAGCAGGGTATCGCATCAAAATGGTCATACAGGGAACCTCGTTTGATACCGATTGTCTTATTGATACAGTTGTTGGTCCGGATGTTCTCAGTATGACTATTCCGGATCTGCAATATGAAGTAGCCTTTAGATTTGCTATTCAGACTTTGTCGAAAAGAGGTGAAGCCTACAATTCCAAATGGTTTGGCTATGGAGATGGAGCACATCCTTCTGACTATATAGGTTATACAACTTTGACACGTGGTAGCAATATTCCCAAAGTAATAACTGTAGGTGACGTTACAGAAACTACTATGCGTATAAATTTTGATTTGACAGAAAAGGTTAACGATGTCAATCTGGAAGCCATAGACGGGAAATTCCCGTTGGACCAGATTACAGTTGCACCTTCTTATGATAACAAAAATCTGCCATCGCAAAGCATAAAGCTAACTCCAGAGGATATTCAGAGAGGTTATGTTGATGTTCAGGGTCTGTCTCCAAATGCTGTGTACGTTGTTAATGGTTTGAACAACAGAGTTAAGCGCTATTGGGACCGTCTGTATAACACTGTTATGGTGCGTATGAAAGGTAAAGTAGGTGCTCCTATTACCATCAAATACAACTATGACCCGAATGACACAATTCAGGGTGCACATACTTATAAGGCATGCCGGATAGATACTGTGTTACAGAATTACATGTCGGACAATTCTTTGGCAGAAGGTACTGTATTCCTGCTTGAAAGTGGAAAGACTTATTACATGCAAAATACCATTACCATGTCAAAGGGCTTCACTCTGAAAACTACCGGTCCAGAAAAGGCTACCGTACTGATGGGTGTTGGTAAAGATGCAAATGGAAATCCTTATAACTGTAATTTCTCATTCGGACGTAATGCGATGAATGGTGAGATGGGTGGTATTAATGTGGAATCTATTGTATTTGATAACATCAAATTTGATGCTCCTGAGGCCTATAATTTTCTGAACAAGCCTTCTACTGCTACTACAGGTTTGGGTAACTACTTTATCAATCAATATTCACAGGCTATGCCTTTTATTCTTGAATCGTTTGAAACTCGTAATTGTGAGTTCCAACGCATGATTCGTGGCTGGGTTCGTTTCCAAGGTAACTCATACCGAGTTGTCCGTCACTGGATTACAGACAATTGCCTGTTCTATAACTGCGGTCTGTATGATAGCAATGGACGTGGATATGCCTGGATTCAGGAAGATGCTGCCAACGATAACACAACGGTATACAATGACATGAATATTACTAACTGTTCATTCATTGACAGCCCACGTGATATGTTCCTCTCTGAGGCAAAGAACAGATCCTGGGGAGCTGATGTAAAATGGAATGTTAATGTGTCAAACAATACATTCTTCAACTTCAGTACTCGCTCTAATGGTCGATTATTGTTCAGTATGCGTTACAATCCGTCAAACAGTTCATTTACTGTTGAAAAGAATCTGTTCATTCAGCATAAGGCTGATGGCGACACCAGGTCTATGTATCTGCAAGGTATGGATATCCGTAACTTCAACGGAGTAAACTTCTACGTTAGGAATAATTACTCTACAAATACAAATTTGAACAGTGGTAGTATATTTTCTTCCAATGGATTTAGCTCTACGAGCCAAGGTGCCGGTAAATATAATGTTTATGGCAAAAGTGAAACGGATGTTAAGACAGGTGTGGTAGGTATCTCTCCTGCTGACTTGATGGTAAGTCCGAACTCACTAGGCAAAAACGGTGATGTTAATATGCATGAGTACGACCTCAACGGTCTTTATTACAAAAATACTGATGCAGTAAGAAATCACGAGATTTATAAATTAGGTATCGGTGACCCTAGATGGAGAAAAAATGTAACCCCAAATTAGATTTGAGGAAATAAAAATTTAGAGGCCGCGCCAAAAGATATAACTTTTTGACGCGGCCTTTTTATTTTATCACAATACGGAAAAATCTATTTACTTAAAACTCTATTATTTATTTCAGAAATAAGGTTATTATTTTATCAACTCAATTTTCTGAAAACGAAGTTTCCAGTCACAGAAATCTTCTCGTTTAAAATGATTAACACTCAAATAAAGGCCATCCTTACTAATAAAAAAGATATGGGGCAAATACGTGAATGGAGGAAATTTGGTCTCACCTAAAATATTGAAGTTTTTATCCAGAATAATGATTGAAAACTCTTTCTTACCAGAGTTTAAAATCTTTAAGTAGTCCTCATTGTCTGCCAATTTTGATTCGGGATAAGCAAAGCGATAGTAAACCTGACGATATTTATCATAGATAATGTTTCCGTAAGTAGCCATTTCGCAAGTTGTTTTCAATGTTTTAGAAAAATCAGATGGGATCTTTCTGAATTTTAATTCAGGTATATCTGAACTTTTGGCTTTTATCTTTTGTATCTTCTGATGATCTGGGGAGACTACATACAGATTTTCGTCCATACTGAAAGAGTAAATAAAGCGTTTTCCATCGAATGTTTCGCTATAAGGCAGGCTTCCTTCTATACAGTTCCTTAGTTCCTTCGAAGTAATAAGAGGTGGAAAATTCATGGGTAGCTTACGAACATCTCCGTTCACCGTATCTACAGTTATACCTATCGGACTCTTTTCTACACATGAGCTACCTAGATTGGCGTTCATTTGTTGGGGTATATAGAGCTTATTGCCTATAAAAGTTAGCTGAACATTATGCAGATTATTATAGTATGCACGCATAGGGTTCAGGCCGTCATCAGTAGTACTGAAATTAATTATTTTTTTGAAAACGCCGGTGGTGTCAGTTTCATAAATTACTTTTTGCATAAAGTCAGGAACATAGATATGCCCCAGATCTTTTGCATAATAGCCATAAAGTTCTGTCCCTATCCCCCGGGGAGGAGCTACATTGAAAAAGAAATTGTGAACTAACTTTCCAGACACCAGATCATAAATCAATATGGCTCTTTTGTTGTGAACAGGAAAAGTAAGATACTCTTTTCCATGATCTTCGAAAGTGTAGAGATTCGAAGTCGAGAGTTCAGACTCAGCATCTATTATATACTCTTTATATTCGTTTACGGGCTGCAAAACATACTTGTGTTCCGATTTGCATCCTGTACTAAAAAATAGACAAATAAGCAATCCCCAGGTAGATATTCTAATCATTTGTTTTTTATTTATATTATGAATCTGTTTTATTTTAGCTATTGAACCGATTAAACGTGATAAACATGGCATGTTATAGAAAAAATAATAGAACAACAAATTCGTAAACGAAAAAATCTTTGCGTTCTATATTACAATGCAAAGATACCAATTTGCTAAGTATATTATAGGGGAATATCTGTTCAGTTTAGAAGACACAAAGGGATAATACGAGAAAGATTTAGTATCTGCCCAATTTAAACCACTTCATTAAAAAAGGCAGTAACCGAAATTACTGCCTTTTTTAATCTTTTTACAACAAACACAACAAATAAAATAGTTATATATTTTAGTGTAAAAGTGCTTTTTGAGGATATTAATTCAATATTCAATTACAATTTATGGTGAGATCCATCGCAGTAAGAAGGATTATTTGTGTGTTTACATCCGCATAAATGAGCTTTACCGGTTTCTTTGGCTTCAAATGCCAGTGGCTTAAACTCAGTTCCGTGATGTGAACCATCACAAAACGGTTGATTTTTGCTTTCACCGCAAGTACACCAGTGATATGTTTTACCTGCTTCCAACTCTACTTCATAAGGTCCTTTCTTGGCAATTTTTGGTTCCATTTTTTTTGTTTTTAAAGTTAATACTTTTTATTAAGTAATTATTTTCCTAAACCTAGCTGATTCATATAGGTTTGATTGTCCCAAAATAGATATTCTTCAATCATTACTCCGTCTTTCCATATTCCTACAGTACACATCGGTAATTTGAAAGATTTGCCGGTTGGTTGGATAAATTTTCCATCACCTATAGGCATTGGTTTTGTAAAAGTACCTGTCATTACACCGGTTACACAAGTCATATTACCTGATCCAAAACGAATAGGGTGTTCTTTAATTTGTGTATTGGGAGCATAAACGAACATAGCACTCAAATCGGCAATGTGACGTTCAATTCCAATAGTAAAATGCCCATCAGGCCAATTTACCTTAATATTTTTGGCATGACTTTCGTGTAGGCGAACCCACTGTTGATTGCTGAAAACTGTGTAGTCAAGCGTATCAAAAGTAACAAGATTTTTTGTAATAACAGCATTATTAGCTGTCAAATTTTTAATTTCTGCACGCAATTTATTAATTTCCTTTTGACTAGGAGTTGTGCTCTTTTTTACATTTTGAGCTTCTGCACTTACTATTGTCGTGAATGAAAGTATTGCAGATAAGACTAGATAAATCAGTTTTTTCATATTCATTCTTTTTAAGTTAAAGCACTATTTAATACGGAAGCTATCCGTTTCTTACTAAAATTGTAATTGATTATTTCAGTTTCTTTGAAATAAGGTTATCGACAGCATAGCGTCCGCTTCCGCCAATGAGAAGAACAAGAGCCAAACCAACAACAAGAATAAAGTATTCAATTCCTTCGCCCTTTTGCGCTCCGAACCAGTTCATGAAAAAACCATTGTTGATATGTCCGCCAAGGACAGCAGCACCTGCCATAGTGAGACCAACAGAGAAAGCCATAAAGCGGGTTCCGGCACCTGCAAGAATACCTATGCTTCCTACAAATTCTGCCAAAATTACCAGAACTCCAATGAGAAGGGGCATTCCCATGGATTGAAAGGCTCCGAGTGTGCCGGAAAAGCCGTATCCTCCGAAGAGTCCGAGGGCTTTTTGCATTCCGTGAGGTAATATAACAAGGCCTAATGCCAAACGTGCTACTAATAATGACCATGATTGTTGGTCTGTTGCTAAGAATTTTTTAATTGTGTTCATAATGTCTATTTTTAAATTATAATATTTCTAACTTGATTATTGCATTGGTACTTCCATTACCAGCAGTTTTGTTTTTGCGGATGTTGTTATTTCTATTGACTCTGCTTCACTAACACCTAGTCCGTCTCTTCTGTTCAACTCCTGTCCGGCAACTGTTACTTTTCCTTCTATTACAAAGAAGTAAACACCGTTCTTCTTATCTTTCAGTTGGTACGTTCCTTTCCATCCTTCAGACAAATCACCGAGGTGAAACCAGGCATTCTGATAAATCCATACTCCCTGATCTTCGGAGTTAGGTGAAAGGATCTGATAAAATTCATCGGGCTTCTGAATATCGGTCAAGGTAATCTGATCATACCGCGGTGTTACATTCTTTTTGTTCGGGAGTACCCATATTTGCAGTAAGCCGACTTCTTTATCCTTATTCTTATTGAACTCACTATGGAAGATGCCGGTTCCCGCACTCATCACCTGAATTTCGCCGGTAGTGATAACGCCGTGATTGCCCATGCTATCCTTATGTTCCAGTTCGCCGTAAAGCGGAATGGTAATTATCTCCATATTGTCATGAGGATGCTTGCCGAAACCTTCTCCTGGTGCAATTTGGTCGTCGTTGAGTACTCTAAGCATACCAAAATGTACACGTTGGGGATTGTAATAATTGGCAAAGCTAAAAGTATGGTGGGTGTCGAGCCAGCCATGATTGGCATGCCCGCGTGTTTCTGATTTATGCAATATTGTTTTCATACCTCTTCTTTTTTATTACTCAAACTCTCTTTGAATTTGATATGACAAAGATACGGCAGTGATATGCCGAACGAAGTAATGAAATCAGGTGAATGATTGCAAAAATCAGGACTGACGTGCTAAAACCCGAAATTCGGAGGGTGTTTGACCGGTTATTTTCTTAAAAAAGTTATTGAAATGGGCCGATTCTTCGAAACCAAGTTCGTAAGCCAGCTCTTTGCTGCTGATCTCACTAAAAAGCAGTGAACGCTTTGCTTCAATAATTATCTTAGTCTGAATATGATCTTTGGCAGATTTGCCGGTAATGCTTTTCACCGTTTTATTGAGATAATCGGCTGTAACATTCAACTTATTGGCAAAATCGGCCACCAGATGCATGGAGGCATAGTGCTTATTCAGCAATTGCTTAAACGAATGCAACAGCTGATTAGTAGTTTCCTGCAACTGCGGGTTATTATTCTTGTACACCGAACAATGATTATTGCTCTGTATAAAGAAAAGTTTCATTAGTGCACCGATGGCTTCCTGAGTGTAACTTTCAAGTGAGTTAGAAAAGAATTCTATCTGAGAAATTATATTAAGATAGACAGGCATCTGCATTTCATTGATTGACAATGGAGGCGACTGACCGAATTCATTAAACAGATAAATCCCGTTTATCAGTTTATCAGAAATAGAATTAGATATTAAAAACTCATCGGTAAATTTCATTGTCCATCCTTTAGGTTCGGAAGTAGGAATTACCTGATGCATCTGTCCGGGAACAATAAAATAAATACTGTGATCCTCAATCTGATACTCTGTAAAGTCAATAATATGAGTTCCGGCTCCCTTCTCAAAAAAAATAATCGTATAATAATCATGACGGTGCGGAATATCAGATTCGCCGTGTTTCATACGATACAAATCCTCAAGCCGTCTGAGCGAAAAAGAAAGATTATTTCCTTCAAATTCGGGAAAGGTATAAGTTCTTATGTCTTTTGAGAATGGTGCCATATCAAATGAATTGAGAGTACAATATTACATAAATATATTAAACCAGGAAATAAATCAGACTACTAATTATTGCACTTGCATACTATTCCTTTCTGAGGGATTGGGTATAATTTACTAATTGAACAACAAAATTATATCCGTTTGGGTACAATTTATAATTAATTCAATATATTTATACCCAAACGGGTATATATGGAATATCAATCACTCTTTAACTAAGTAAAACATATTCTATATTTTGTGATATCTATATGTTATATACCTGTAAAAGTCCAAAAGTAAATAAACTAATTATTTTTCTACTTGTTTATTGTATACTGATTTTTTGAACCGGCATCTTTGTATATTAACTTTTAAAACTGAAATACTATGAGCATGTTTTGTAACCAGTGTCAGGAGACAGCCAAGAATACGGGCTGCACCATTAACGGAGTTTGCGGTAAAAAAGAAGATACCGCCAATATTCAGGATTTATTAATATTTGCGTGTCAGGGTCTTGCATTTGCAACTATCGAAGCCCGAAAAAAAGGGATAGATACTAACGTAGAGAGTAAACATATTACTAATGGCCTGTTTATAACTATCACAAATGCGAATTTTGATAACGTTTCAATAATGAAGGCTATCAATGATTGCATCACTCTCCGGGATAACCTGAAAACAAAAGCAAGTATTAGTGAAAAGAATGATGCACTTGACTGGAAAGGAACAAGCGAAGCCGATTTTCATGAAAAAGCAAAGCAGGTTAGCACTTTGTTCTTTGACAAAGACGAAGATATCCGTGCATTGAAACAGTATACATTGTTTGGTATAAAAGGTATTGCAGCCTATGCGGAACATGCCTTCAATCTGGGATTCGAAGAACAGGATATATACAACTTCATGGAAGAGACTCTTGTCATGATCTCCAAACCTATGAACCTGAAAGATATGCTCGACTGGCTTGTAAAAACCGGTGAGTATGGAGTTAAGGTGATGGCTTTGCTTGATAAAGCAAACACTTCCACTTTTGGAAATCCGGAGATTTCGAAAGTTAATATCGGAGTTGGTAAAAATCCTGGTATCCTTATTAGTGGACACGATCTGAATGATTTGGAGCAACTATTAATACAAACCGAAGGTAAAGGCGTTGATGTTTATACTCATTCCGAGATGCTACCGTCTCATGCTTATCCTCATTTTAAGAAATACAAACATCTTGTTGGAAACTACGGAAATGCATGGCACCGCCAGCTTGATGAATTTGAAACATTTAATGGTCCGGTTCTATTCACCACGAATTGTCTGGTACCTCCACGCAAAACAACCACCTATAACGATAGGATATTTACAACAGGAGCTGCAGGAATGCCCGAATGGAAAGTTATTGATAAGAAACTGGCTAATGGTCATAAAGACTTTTCTGAAATTATAGAACTGGCAAAAACATGTCCGCCTCCTACAGAAATTGAGAATGGTGAAATAACTATCGGCTTTGCACACAATCAGGTGTTGGCTCTTGCCGGTAAGATTCTGGATGCTGTAAATTCGGGAGCAATAAAAAGACTGGTTGTGATGTCAGGTTGTGATGCTCGCCAGAAAAGCCGTGAGTATTATACTGAATTTGCAAAACAACTGCCAAAAGATACTGTGATTCTTACTTCTGGATGTGCTAAATACCGCTATAACAAGCTGAAATTAGGCGACATCAACGGTATACCAAGAGTACTGGATGCCGGTCAGTGTAATGATTCATATTCATGGGCAGTAGTTGCGCTTAAATTAAAAGAAGTTCTGAATCTGGACGACATCAACAAGTTACCAATTATCTTTAATATTGCCTGGTACGAGCAAAAAGCAATCATTGTTCATCTTGCCCTGCTATATCTTGGAATAAAGAATACACATATCGGTCCTACTATGCCTGGCTTCTTGACTCCTAACCTTTTAAAAATTGTTCAGGACAGTTTTGGCGTTCAGACTATCACAACCGTGGAAGAAGATATGAAATCTTTTGGACTTAATTAAGAACTACAAAAACTGAAAATACTTCAAAAAAGGCAGCAAATTCGTTTGCTGCCTTTTTACATTCATCTTTATAGTTTATGTCAACTAATATATTTCTTCGCTAGCTTTGCCAGTAATGCCTGAAGTTCATTATACTTGTCTTCATCAATAACCTTTTCTTCATGTTCTCTGAATTTTGTTAATAGCTCATTCTGTATGCTTCCGGGAATCATACGATCGCCCATCATAAACAGGATATTGTTTTCTTTCTCAATATGATTTCTCATTAAAGCAACATAAGAGAATGCAGCGTTTGCAAAAGTTTGCAGATCTGTATTTTGTTCAGAAACACTTTCTCTCATTGCACGGATATTGCTTCTGCCTTGTTCGTGTTCTGCAAGCATTACACCAATAGGTCCACCATCTTTAGGAATGCCAACTTCCTCAAGAGAAGGGAAATATAAATCCTCTTCTTTTCCATGATGATTCTTGTCGGCAAAAAGAACCACAAACTCAACTAATTCCTTTAAATCCTGCACATCTACATTTTCACTTTGCTGAATTTTTGTTGCTATACTGTCTAAGACATTCAGAGCTATCTTAATAGCTTCATGCTCATGTCTCAATTCGTCACTTGCTTTTTCCATAATCACTGTTTTTGCTCAGAATATTTAATGAATATCCCTCTCTATTTGGTTAAGTTTAATGCCTTAGGGTACAAAATATTATTTTCCAGATGCACATGCGTATGCAGATCATCTTCAAACTCTTCAAGTAATTTATAAGTCAGACGATAGGTATTACAACCATCATCCGGAACAGAATACCTCTTACTCAACACATTTATTTTGTCTATTGTACCGCCTATCAGTTCATGTTCATCCATCATCGGAGCTATTTGTGAAGTAATTATTTCTTTGGCCTGCACTGAATTAGTGCGCAGTGCTTCTTTAATAGCCGGAAAAAACACCTCTTCTTCCTGTCGCTGATGTATGGGTAATTCAGTATTTACCAATGAAAACAAATCAGCAATCTCTTTCAGTTCCGGATGATTAGCTCCATGAACCTGAACAAGCTTATTCAGATACGCCATTAATTGAGGCAAAAGTTTATAAACCTTGTTATGATATTCATTTACTATGTAATCACACAAAAAGTCTAAATTCCAGTCATTATAGTTTAGCTGTCTGTTTGAAACTACCTCATCCAGATTATTCAGTTTATATTCAATTTCAGCTATATTCAGATTCTTTTCTTTTGCAACCTGTTCTAAACTCTGATTTCCACCACAGCAAAAATCAATACCTTCCCGTTTAAAAATCTCTGCAGCCCTAAAATCTTCAGTGACAATATCACCTACCTTCATACTCCTTAAATCTTTCATACCTTTGAACTTTAACCGTTTACTTCATTTAATATATCTTCAATATCAGGAATGCAACTTCCACAAACTGTTCCGGCAGTAGTTTCTTCACCCACTTCATCTGCCGTAGTTAACCCTTTTTCTTTGATAGCTTTCACTATTTCACTTTTCATTATGCCATTGCAATGGCAGATTTCAACATCTTCATCCATAATTGTATTTTTTATTGGTTTATAGTACTAATTCTTCAGATGATCAATTCATCTTTCTTATGCAACAAAGGTACGTGAGTGACAAGCCAAAAACTGTAACCCAGATTACACTAATAAGCTTTTAACAATATTTAATCGGGAAAAATTATATCATCCTGAATTAAGTTTGTTTACTTAGCAGATACGAATTTTGCAAAATAAAGAAGATATGAATAAAAGAGACTTAACCATCTGTCCGCTATTCAATAATATGAGTAAGGAAGAGCATGACGCTTTTTTAGAAAGAAATGTAAAGGCTAAAATCAGTTTCAAGAAAGGTGAAACGGTAGTCCGGCAAGGTGAGGTGATCAATTATTTGTATTTACTGGTAGAAGGTGCGGTGCGGACTCAAATGATTACACAGGAGGGAAATGTGCTGGAAATAGAATTACTGGAAGCTGTGATGCCGCTTGCTCCGGCTTTTATCTTTGCGAATAACAACAAATACCCTGTTGATGTGGTAACAATGGAACCGTGTACTTTTCTGAAAATAGCAAAATCGGACTGGCTCAATGAAATGGTTCATAATGAAAAACTGATGATTAACTTTTTGACACTAAATTCCAATATGGCTGTTTTTCTGTCAATGAAGTTGCAAATGATATCTCTCAAAAGCCTTAAATATAAACTGGCTATTTTTTTATTGGAAAAGACTACTCCGGAGAAGAACTACTTCATACTTAAACGTACAAGAACTCAACTTTCTGAGTACTTCGGGGTACAACGCCCATCACTTGCCCGTATAATAAAGGAGCTGGAGGATGAAGGTATTATCAAAACTGAAGGCCGGGTTGTTACAGTCCTTGACAGGAATAAACTGGCAAAAATATAAGGAATTATAGTACATTTGCACTGAAAACATACCTGAACAGATATAATTCAATAATAAAACAAAACAATTATGAGTTTAAAACATAAAGATTACAAAGAAGCAAATATGCAGTTTCTGGAAGAGAACCTGAACGAAGAGGGTGTTATGGAACTGCCTTGCGGAGTGCAGTACAAAGTCATTTTACAGGGAAAAGGTCCTGTGCCTACTGCGAAAAGTACCGTAAAGGTGCATTATAAAGGTACACTGATTGACGGAACTGTATTTGACGACTCTTTTAGCCGTAAACGTCCTGAATCATTTCGTGTGAATGAGGTGATTACTGGTTGGCAGGAAGCTTTGCAGGCTATGCCTCTTGGTTCGCGCTGGATAATTTATATTCCATATATGCTGGGATATGGTACCCGTGCTGCAGGAAAGATTAAGCCCTACTCTACCCTGATCTTTGAAGTGGAATTGTTGGGAGTAAAATAAATTTTCTATAAATCACATTATCGGGATTAGTCTCGTAAATTGTATTAAAAAAGACGTGGCTTTCAAAAATGAGAACCACGTCTTTTTCGTTATAGAATTAATACAGTCTTACTTCATCCTATTCATTTCATTCTTCATCTTCAGTACATTGTGTACTTCGGTAATCTGTGGTTTGGCTACAGCAAATTGCACTGACTGACGGATATCGGCTACTGAAGCACCAATAAGAGCTGTGTATTGTCCGGCATCAACTACCCATGCAGATTTACCTTCGTTAAACGAAGCCAGATCAGAGTTCTTGATGGTCATTGTAAGAATCTCACTTTGTCCGGGAGACAATAGTTGAGTCTTACCAAAAGCTTTAAGTTCGCACAATGGTTTCTTTACTTCACCGGGAGCTGCTTTTATATAAATCTGAGCAACTTCTTTGCCGGCAACCTTTCCGGTATTGGTTACTTTCACTGTAACTTTCCAATCATTGCCACTCTTCTTAACATCGGCATTGCTATAATTAAAGGTAGTATAGGACAGTCCGTAACCAAACGGATAAGATACTTCCTTTTTATTGGTATTGAAATAACGGTAACCTACCCAGATATCTTCTTCGTAATTGGTAAAGCCAACATCTTTCTTTTTCAGCAAAGTAGCATTCTGCTCGTCATCCCAGCTAGAAACAAATCCGGCAGGGAAGTTGCGCGATGATGGATGATCTGTATAGTCCATCGGGAAAGTCATCGGCAAGTGACCGGATGGGTTGACTGTTCCTTTCAGTGCATCAGCCACAGTATTGCCACCTTCCTGACCTGCCTGCCAAGCCAAAAGGATAGCATCAGGAAGATGTTTCCATGATGCTGTTTCTATAACACCGCCTACATTGAGAATAACAACAACCTTCTTGCCTTTGGCATGGAAGTCGCGGGTTACATTGGTAAGCAAAGCACGTTCAGCATCACTCAGCTCGAAATCGGCATTGATGCGACGATCATTACCTTCGCCTGAATTACGGCCGAAAGTGATAATAGCAAGATCGGAATCATCGGCACGGAAATTTATAAAGGATTCTTCAATAACAGGCTCTTCAGGACGTAACGGCCCTAAATACCAACCACGTTGCTTGTTTATTTCCTGAAGTTTTTCATATTCATAAGCTCTGAACTTATCATATACAGCCTTTATTTTTGGTTGTACACCAAAGCCTGCATTCTGAAGCCCTTGCTGTAAGTCGACCACATAAGCTTTATTCACATCACCGGAACCGGTTCCACCTGCAATGAAATCATAAGAGGTGATACCAAACAGTGCTATATTTTTCAGGCCAGCTGTAAGTGGCAGAGTGGCTTCGTTATTCTTCAGAAGCACCATTCCTTCGGCAGCAGAGTTGCGGGTTATTGCAGCATGTGCTTTCAGATCGGGCTTGTTACTAAATTTATAATCTTTAAAGTGCGGAGTAAGCATTATATATTGGAGCATACGCTTTACGCAAGCATCTACATCAGCTTCAGACAATTCACCACTTTTTATCTTAGCTACAATTTCATTGGCCTGTTCTATCTGTCCCGGCATCATCAGGTCATTACCGGCATGTACCTGAGCGGCAGTATTCCGTTGCCCGGTCCAATCGGACATTACAAGACCTTTGAATCCCCATTCATCACGCAGAATGGTGGTTAGCAATTCGTAATCTTCCTGAGTATAGGTACCATTAATTTTATTGTAAGATGACATCACAGTCCATGGTTGTGCTTCCTTAACGGCAATTTCAAATCCTTTCAGATAAATTTCGCGCAACGCACGCTGAGTGATGCGGGCATCATTCCTGGTACGAATTGTTTCCTGGTTATTCCCTGCAAAATGCTTGATAGATGTACCCACTCCTTGTGACTGAACTCCGTTAACTATTGCTGCAGCCATCTTACCGGCAATCAGCGGATCTTCGGAATAATACTCAAAGTTACGCCCACAAAGAGGATTGCGGTGGATATTCATTCCCGGAGCCAGCAGCACATCGCAACCGTACTCACGCACTTCGTTACCCATAGCTTCACCCACTTTCTTTACCAAATCTGTGTTCCAGGTAGAAGCAAGTACTGTGGAAATAGGGAAACCAGTGCAATAATAGGTAGAATTATCATTATCACGAATTGGAGCAATACGCAATCCGGCAGGCCCATCGGCTAAAACTGTTGAGGGAATACCCAAACGAGGAATAGGAACAGTGGTTCCGGCAGCTCCAGGCACTAAGTTCATAGTATTACCCACAACAGCACCTACACCGTTGAAATTTGTAATAGAAGAGCCTATCAGGAACTGAGCTTTTTCCTGAAGCGTCATGGCTTTCACCACTTCGTCAATGCTGTTTACCCCTAGTTTTGCAGTGGGTTGCGCCTGTGTTGCCAAGGCAAATGCAAAAGAGAGCAGAAATGAAATCTTTTTCATAGTATGTTTATTAGTATTAGATATATCTGTTGACAAAAATACAATTTTTAAGTAAAAAGTATCAATAACTTCTCATAAAAATTTTATTACCCTCACTCTATCACTTTTCAGGCAAACACCGCTGAATATAAACTAATTACAGAGTGATGGATGGTTTTTCATCCATCACTCTACCATCACTTTCCGGGGCTACCCTCACTTTTTTAGCACTCCACCACGTTATATAGCCTGCCCTTGTTCGAGCTAGTCTGCGGAATTTTTAGCTTACTCAGAATACGTCCGAAAGTTGTAATCTTTGTAGCCGAGAGTTTGAAACCACTCTTTTTCTGCAATCGGATCAGAATATCAGAAGCCAGCAGTTTTTCACACGGTTCATTCTTTCCGGCTGCACGATAGTACTGCAAGAAAAGCTGCTCGGCAGGAGGCTGCACTTCAAATTTCTCATTACCGGCCATCAGAACAGCTTCGTCCTCAGTGTCAAACCAATAACGCTCTCCACTCTGAATTTCACTCACCGCCTGCGCATAGAGCTGTTCATAGTTTATATCCTTCGGAATTTTTATAATTCCCGTTACCTCTATACAGATATACCGGCGGCCACCGGAAGTATCTGTCAGCAAATCGTAATGATTGCTTGTGGCAATAAACGAAGCATAGCGACGCAACTCCTGCACAACACTTTGGTTGGGCTTGCGTGTTTTAACCACCGGCTTCTGAAGTATATGTTTCAGAAAAGCCTGCTG
Source organism: uncultured Bacteroides sp. (assembly GCF_963676325.1). Taxonomy (NCBI): domain Bacteria; kingdom Pseudomonadati; phylum Bacteroidota; class Bacteroidia; order Bacteroidales; family Bacteroidaceae; genus Bacteroides; species uncultured Bacteroides sp. The sequence continues at coordinate 798,796 of NZ_OY781099.1, read as the reverse complement.
ACCAACGGTTATCTGATCGAACTCATCGATGCTTATCAAAGCAAACCGATTGAGATAAAGTTCGGCATCCCGCTTACTGCCAAAATCAATGCTGTCCGTGTAATACGCACGCAACTCCGGCGGAACTATGCTAAGACAGAACGTTGATTTCTTGTATCCCTGTTTACCAACCAGTAAGGGCGAAGTACTGTTTGCATACTGTTTATCCATTCCCTGCCAGTGAGCCACCATGCACAGAAACCAGCGATGAAAAAAATCGCGCCAATATTTATTCTCACACGGCACAGCATCTGCCAGCAGACGAATGCGGTCTTTCCCATCCCATGCAGGAAGTTTAAACAGGTAATCCTCAATAGGAGCAAACAGCGGAGTGCGGTCAGAAAAGATATAGCGCGTCACATCTCTGTCCCATAACTGTATGCCCTCCTTCTGAGCGTTGAGCGCAATGCTGTTAAACACCCTCTGTGTTACGGGGCGGAAATCAAAAACAAACGAATTGCGTTCCCTGTACTCCATCCCGGTAGTCTGCGTATTGTGGCGGAACTCATAACGGCGGTTCATAAACTCCTCCGTCTTCACAGCCAGCTGTTGCTCGGCAGTCAGGCATGGCTTGCCACCAAAATTCTTCCCACCCAGATACACATTATGAACCGTCAGCCTCAACTCCATTTCCCTCTTAAGAAGATCAAAATGAAGCATCGCCCCCTTCACCACATCTTCCTCCGGCACACCCGATTTAAAACAGTTCCCCGCCAAAGCCACCAGAAACGGCTTTATATCTCCCTCCTGCGGAAAGCCTCCCATCTCCTCATAAACAGCCTGCAACGAAGATTCGAACAAGGATGAAACCACACTTCTATACTGCTGCCCCGGCATCAGCCTCAGCAACGAATCATTTTCACCGTACACTGTACCCTCGTTAATAAGCTCTGCATTCATTTCGCAAGGCTGTTTCATGAGGATGGGATTCGTTTCGGGATTAAAGAACAGGCCCGAATCACAGGAATAGCGACAACAATGATTCAATGACGGACGTTTCAACGTTACCTTATAGGATATCAGTTCCTCGTAAAACCTCACAGCCTTGCGGTACGCATGCGCATGAAACAGCTCCGCATCCGTTTCTGTCTGCGGTAAAGAACCATCGGGGCGGATAAAAGAGACAAGCAGTTTCACACTTTTCCCGCTGGAACCAATAAACGCAGCAAGTGTATGTGGCAAGCGCGCCACTTCATCTCTTACTGCCTCAGCTTCCTCCACTCCCGCCAGGCGGTCAATCTCCAGTAAAACCACACCATTATAATAAATCATTTCCTGCCTTGCATCAACCTTATTAAATTCCGCTGCAAAACACAACTTTGGCAACTTATCAACCGCCGTGCAATGAACCGTTCTATTTACATATTGTAAAGAATGTCGTAAATTAATAACAAGTTGTTCTTCCGTCCCTGTTTTGATATTTTCCATCAATGCAGATAGTTTTACATTTCGCTGTGTTTCTCTTCTCAATAAGCCTTTAAATTGTGTTGCTTTCATGTTTTCTATTTATTAATTATACCCTAAAGATATGTCACAATCTACTTAAAAACAAATATTTATGCCCAATTTTAATAAATTTATTTTACCATGATTTGCGGGCAGATATAACAAATTACGCGGGCAGATATAACAAATTTTGCAAAGGAAGTTAAGTGAGCACTCATCTGTGAACCCATGAGTTCTCAGTTGTGAACCCATGGGCCTTCAGTTGAGAACCCATGAGTCCTCATCTGAGAACTCACTTACTTTTGCCCAAAAAATTAGTTAACTCCGGTTATGTATGGAGATAACACAGGGCACCAATCTGCTTAGCGATTTTGCGGGGAAAACGGGGGTTGAAGCAACAAGAATCAGTCTGCGGATAAAGATAAAAAAGGAGTAGCAATTGGAGAGGAAAAACGATCTGTTTTTCAGGAGTAAAAATAGTTGAAAGAACGATATTTTAATTATACTGATTATACATTTAGGGCTCAGCAAGTTATTTACTAAGCTCTGAAATAGAGGTATTATTTGTTGGTGCTTATAGCAATCTTTTATCTGAATATTTTTGTAGAGCAGGTAAAAGAGTGGCTTTTTTATAATTTTTATACCCGAAATAGTGAGGGATGGGGCCATTTGTTAGGGATGAGTGAGAGTTTTTTTGCATCTCTCACCTAGTGGTTATTATTGGTTTTCAGGTTTTTATGGGGTGGTTGGTGAGGGAGTTAGGGATGAAAATTTTTATGGTTAGATAGTAATTTAAGAACACTTTGATATTATATGGAAAAATATATTTCTAACAGTAATAATCAATAAAAAAAATATTCATATTTTTGAGATCAATTAAAAGATGGCTTCGTTGAAATTTTAATCATTTATTTCGGCAATCAAATATATAACCTAATTTATCGAATTTCCAACTTATGAAAAATTTACTGTTTATTCTTATCCTTCCACTTTTAACGTTAACAGCGTGCAATAAAGATAACGATTCAAAAGATAACAATCCTCTAGTTGGAACCAAGTGGTCGCAAACAATTGGTGATAAAACATATTGGTTTGAATTTTACAGCGAAAGTGAATGCGATTATACTGAAACAACAAATGGAGATAATCCTTATAATTATCTTAAGTCAGTTTATAGATATAGCATAGACAAAAATAATGCAATAATTATATATAAAGAAATGAATCAATTAGACCAAGCAGTCTGGTTATCGGGGCATTTAAACAATACCGGCATGTCTTTAACTGGTGAAACTGAAATATTTGAACTAAAGAAACAGTGAGATAAATAACAAAATTCTGCATTAAAAATCTGATAGTTGTGTAATCTATAAGCATCAAACTTTTGATTTAAAAGATAGAAGGTTATTCTTGTCACAAAAAAAACAAAAAAAATGAAGCTAATCTTATGTTATAAAATTTAACTGTATTCCAACAAAATTGGTTTGTTAACGATTTCGTAATGTTCATTAAGAATCGAAGAATTTACGAATGTGGTATTATTATATTTTTTAATACCATAAGCATCATGAATATGTCCAAAAAGATGATATTTTGGTTGAATTTTATATACGGTTTGCAACAAATAAAGATCACCATAATTTATATTTAGAGAATAGTCCAAAATGCCATAAGATGGTTGATGTGTTACTAAAACATTGGTATCTGATGGAATCCTTTTTATATTTTCATTATAATCACCCGAAATTAGATCCTCCATAAACATAGGTAATCCATAGAATTTCACACCATTGATTGTTATACCGGAATTGCACAAATAAAAGCAATTACTGCTCAAACCTTCTATATTTGCTCCAAATAAATAATCATCATGATTACCAGCTATGAATATTTTATATTTATATGGTAGCGCATCAAACCATTCAATAAAATCAATTATTTCATTTTCTGTACCATTCAAGGATATATCACCAGAATGAATAATAATATCTGCAGGTGGCAGGCTTTGCAACAAATAATGTTTGCTATGAGTATCTGATATATGTAGTATATGCATTTATCCACTATTTACAATTGTTACCAATTTTCATAACACATAGCACAATACTTATTTTAATTGCTATTGTTTTCCACAAAAATACTCATTAATTATCACGAACCGCGATACCTCTCTATTTTTCACAATAGGAAAGTTTACAAAAGAATCTTATTATATATATTTAACATCTTATGAGTTTATAGAAATAATTAGACATATATAATCAAACAAAAGATAACATAGCTATCTTCGAATCACATTTATAATATATTATTATATCAAGTATAGACTTTTAAAACACACCTCACTGAAGGAAATTTATTTAACAATTACAAAAAAACAATGAAAATAGAAAAAAAAGTTCTTCGTATTATAATACTGAAGATTTATAGTAATCATGCCAATATTTAAATGCATTACCAATTTATCACTCAAAGAAAATAATAGAAACCATTGTTGATGACATACTAAAACATTATAAAACAAACAATATGAAACATGAAAATGCAAATAATAAAATTCATCTTCAGGTTGGCAAAAACAGCTATTTATTAAATATCGAGCCTAATGAAGCTTTGATATATAAACAAGCTGCTAAAGAGATTAATGATTTGCTAAATGAATATCGAAGAAAAAACAATTATGTAAACAGGGATTTTACTGATGATAACTTTTTTGTAATGATTGCACTTCAGCTAATGATTAAAACAATAAATTGGAAAGGGAACTTAAACATGGAAAAAATAATTAAATTTTCATGTACATCACAAGCGCTGATTATGGAAAATATAGCGAATCGTGTACAGACAATAATTAATGATAACGGTCTTACAATTGATAATTTTTGTAATATCACTGGTATTGAAAAAAGTAAGTTGGTATTTGTTTTGAATCATCGTATTAGCCCTTCATTAGAAATGATTATTAAAATAAAACAGACTTTTCAGGATGTGGACTTAAACTGGCTGATTAACGGAGAAAATTAATTGGATTATTGATATCATTTGATTAAGTTATATTTTACAAATAATAATGATAGAAAAATTAGGAACGGGTTGAGTAAAAGTATATTTTTGTCTAAAATAATAAAAAATAAAATCTATGAAAAAATTGGGATTTACTAATAAAAACAATGTGCTATTTGAAAAATTGAAGGAAGAAAATCCTTCATGGTGGAAACTTCTAAAAAATGATTCTTCACTTTATATTGATATAAGAAAAGATAACACAATCAACATTTATTACAATGGTAGTTCTGTGTTTAAACTTAATTGGTCAAATAAACGTTATAATGCATTAACTCACTATAAATACGTCCAAAATCACGATGAAATACCTAATAATCCTCTTAAGCTAAAATCTAATTATGTAAACAAAGATGTAAATAAGATTAATGAGATAATAATTAATGAAATAAAAAAAGAAATTCAAAAGATTCCAAATTTAGAAAAACATATTCAAGGGGATTTAATCATTGCTCAGGATTCTACATATTTAGATTCCGAATTTGCTTATAATGAAGAAAAAAATATTCGTATAGATCTGGTTAAGCTAGATACCTTAAATAAAAAGATTGTCTTTGTCGAAATAAAACGTATAAAAGATTCACGACTAATAAATAAGTTGGAAAAAGGAGAAGTAATACAGCAATTAGAAAAATATCGTCAGTTCATTATTAAATATAAAAAAGACATAGAAGATTACTATAAAAAAATATTTATACTAAAAAAGGAACTAGATATATTACCAAAGGCACTGCAGAAAATTACTAATATAAATGACTACAATGTTTCAGATAGTGTTGAATTATTTATTCCATTAGATGATATAGAAAATTATAAAAATGAGCCTAAAAGAATACAAGATAAAGAAAGAAGGAAAATAAGAGTAGAAAAAATAGAACAGACATTAAAAGATAATAATATAAAATATAAGCGACAGTGAATTTAGCCCTTACAATTCATCGTGGTACAAATGAAATAGGTGGCAGTTGCGTGGAAATTGCAACTGCTACTACAAAGATTCTTATTGATATTGGACTTCCTTTAGATAGTAAAGCTTCTGAAGACAATTTGAATCTGTATAACCCCGGTATTGAAGATAATATTGATGCTGTTTTTATCAGTCATTATCATCTGGATCATTATGGTTTACTACCATTATTAGATGAATCTATTCCAGTCTATGCCAGTGAAGGAACAAAAAAGATTTTTGAAATAAACAATGTCTTTCTTCATCAAAAGGAAATGAAGAATTTAAAGGTGATCAAGCCACAAGATGAAATAATAATTAAAGATATTTCTATCATTCCTTATACGGTAGACCATTCAGCATATGATGCAATGGCTTTTCTTATAGAAGCTGAAGGTAAAAGGATATTGTATAGTGGGGATATAAGGCTTCATGGTCCTAAAAGTAAACTTTATAAATATCTGCCTAAAGAGGTTGACTATATGATTCTTGAAGGAACAAATATTAATAATGAAGTTTACAATATAAAGACAGAAAAAGATATAGAAGAAGAGTTCCTGAGTATATTTCGTTCAACCTCTGACGCTATCAATTACGTATGGTGTTCCGGACAAAACATAGACAGACTTGTAGCTCTTTACCGAGCGTGTGTGAAAAGCAAAAAGATAATGGTGGTTGATGTATATGTAGCTAATGTTCTGAAAGAGATTCATGGACTTAATAATAAAATACCGTTTCTGAACTCTCATGATAATATGGGAGTTTATTATCCTAAGTATGTTACAAATAATCTTAAGAATTCAGGTCATTGGAATTATGCCATTCGTTTAGATCCGAATCATTATAAAGTTACGCCTGAGATGATTTCTGCAGATCCGGGTAAGTATGTTGTTGTAGTTCGTCCAAGCGTTTTGGAATTTCTTAAAAAATGTACTCCTTCTAATGGAAATCTGATTACCTCTCTTTGGAAAGAATATGAAAAAAGAGATGAAAATAAACGACTCATAGAATGGGCTAAAGCTAAAAACTACAACCTATACTCAGTACATACCAGTGGACATGCTTCTTTAAATGAACTTAAAGAAATAGTAACTATGCTCAAGCCGAAGAAGATTATTCCTATTCACACAGAACATAAAGAAAAGTTTAAAGAGCATTTTACTAATGTTTTAGTAATAGAAGATTGTGAACCCTTACTCTTGTAAAAAGAATAACTGAATTATGAATTCTGCTCGGGAAATAGTGAGGGATGACAGAGTTAGTGAGAGATGGGAATACTATTTTATATAGATTACTATTTTTGAGATATTTTTTTACGCAGAAATAATTACCAGATAATATTCATTAACAATAAATTATATATATCTTTGAAGTCTATTATACACAAATATATTCAATAATGACACAGCGAATACTATGGACACGTGATGAATTGATATTAGCTTTCAACTTATATCTTAAATTACCCTTCGGAAAGATGCACCACAGCACTCCCGAAGTGATAGAACTTGCTACTATTCTAAACCGTACTCCAAATTCAATAGCTCTCAGACTAGGTAATTTTGCAGCTTGCGATCCTTTTGAACATGAAAGAGGTATAAAAGGATTGACTGGTGGATTAAAACAATGTAAGCCAATATGGGATGAATTTATTAATAACAAAGAATCATTACTTTACGAAAGTGAGAGAATACTTGCTGGACGTCAAAACAAAACTATTGAAGACAAATTCAAAGAGTTTTTAACCGACATAACAGGACTCAAAGGCGAAAGTCGAAATCAATTAGTAAGAACCAGAGTCAATCAAAACATATTCAGACAAATTGTACTTTGTAACTACAATAATAGATGCGCCATTACCGGTATAGATGTTCCAGATCTCTTAATAGCTTCGCATATTATCCCTTGGTCTGAAGAAGTAAAAGAAAGACTCAACCCTGAAAATGGAATCTGTCTTTCTGCTCTTTACGACAGAGCTTATGACAAAGGTTTAATTGGAATTAATGAGAGTTATAAAATACTTATCTCTAGTGAACTTAAGCAACGTCAGGAAACAGAATTTTATAACAAGCATTTTGCTCCGATTGATGGACAAAAAATTGAGTTACCTAAAAAGTTTAAGCCACGCAAAGAGTTTTTGCAATTTCATTTAGATACTATTTTTGAAAAAAGAAATATTGTCTGAGTTGGCTATTCTTACATGAATAAATTGCATTTATAAAATTAATTATTCAAAAGATCCTCTAATTTCTAATTAAATAATAGGCCTTCCAGGCTTGCCTTATGGCAGCATACTTGGAGGGCGTTTTTTATTTCATAAAAAGACAAACTGCATTCAACCGATATTTAAACACCTTATTTTATACCCAATCGGGTACAATCTACATTAAAATTCTTACATTTGTACCCAAACGGGTATAATATGGAATATCTATCTCTTTCCAAATATGTAAAGCAGATGCGTAAGCAGTATAATCTTACGCAAGTTGAACTATCTGAGAAGTCGGGAGTTGGACTTCGTTTTGTGCGTGAACTGGAACGAGGAAAGCAATCTTTACGCCTTGACAAAGTAAATCAGATTCTGAATCTTTTTGGTTCGGAAGTTGGTGCTGTACCCATGGATAAAAGCAAATTCGAGATATAACACATAAAAACAATATATGAGCATAAAGAATATAAGAAAGTAAAGAACCAGGGCAGCCGGGAAAATAACCCCCTACTCTACCCTGATTTTTAAAGTGAAATTACCAGGGGTGAGATATCCCCTGGAATTTATTAAAACATAGCATCCATTCGTTTTTGCATTTCTTCTGTTGAGACATCCTCAATATGTGTCATTATAGACCATTTGTGTCCGAAAGGATCGGTAAGGCTTCCTGCACGGTCACCATAGAATTGGTCTTTTACTTCCATTCCGGCTATTACTTTTGCTCCTTCTTTAAGTGCCTGTGCAAACACGGCATCCACGTCCTCAACATACAAACAAAGGGTAACGGGTGAACCTCCCAATGCCAGCGGACTAAGATTGCCCCATTGAAGATTTTCTTCAGCGAGCATAATCTTTGAATCACCGATTTCTATCTCAGCATGCGCAATGCTTCCATCGGGCATTGTCAGTCTGGTTATTTCTTTTGCACCAAATGCTTTCTTATAAAATTCGATTGCTTCCACTGCCCCTTTAATGTTGAGATATGGGGTTAATGTACTATACCCCTCTGGAATTGCTTGTTTTTTAGTTGCCATAATTGTTTTGATTTAGATAATAATATTATAAATTGAATTCAGTTTTGAGCTGTTCTACCCAATCCTTGATTCTTTTTTCTGTCTGATCTGACTGGTTCTCAATATCCAGAGCCAGTCCCTGAAGTTTACCGTCTTTCAGCGCATGAGACTGATTAAAGGTATAACCATCCGGAGAGGTCAGCCCTACAAGTTTTGCTCCGGCTGTTTCAAATGCTTCAGCCAGAACACCTATTCCGTCAACAAAATTATCAGGATAATTAACCTGATCTCCAAGACCGAAGATCGCTACTTTTTTATCCTGAAGTTCTAAAGCTGTAAGTTCAGGCATTACCTCATCCCAGTAAGTGGGCAACTCGCCATCAAACCAGGTAGAAGTGCCTACTATCAAATAGTTATAAGTCAGAAACTCTTCCTTCCACGCACTCTCTATTGGAACGATATCTAAATCAGCCTGACCAAATGCCTCTTGTATTTTTTGCGCAATGGCAGCTGTTTTGGTGGTACTCGTTCCATAAAATAATCCAATCTTTTTCATCGCTTATGTTTCTTATTTATTAATATTCAAGTAACTCTTTTGCTGCCTTATATATACGATCTTCGCCGGGAAGAATGGCTTTTTCAAAATTTGGATGGAATCCCACCGGTGTAAAGATTGAACCTACCCGCTGAATAGGTGCATCCAGATAACGAAACATTTCTGTTCCGATCATTGCCGCAATCTCGGCCCCAAATCCTGAAAAGACTTTATCTTCGTGCACTACCAGTACCTTACTAGTTTTCTTTACAGACTCAAAGATTGTCTCTTTATCAAGCGGAATCAGTGAACGAAGATCTATTACCTCCACGTTCCAGTTATGCTCTTTGGCCAGACGCTCTGCTACTGCAAGACAGAAATGAGTTGTATTTCCGTAAGTAATAATGCTAAGGTCTGTACCTTCACGACGAATTCTGGCTTTCCCAAAAGGAACTTCAAAATCATCGGGAACTACAGTGGCAGCCTCAACGGCATTATACAATGCTTTTGGTTCAAGGAATAAGGTGAATCCTTTGGAACGCATACTGGTACGTAATAATCCTGCTGCATCATCGGCAAAGGAAGGATATACAATGCGGGCACCGGGAAGTGTGGTTAGTGCTCCTTCAAGTGTTTGCGAATGATACAATCCTCCGCCAATATAACCTCCGGAAGCAAGACGTACTGTTACATTTGGGACAAACTGACCATTGCTGCGCCAGTACTCGTGTGTACACTCAACATATTGTTCTACACCCGGCCAGAAATAATCGGCAAACTCGGCTCCCTCAATGACTATTCGTATTTTAGGATCGAAACGACTCATTCCATTAGCTGTACCAACAATATAATCTTCTGCTATTGGTGCATTAAATACTCGCTTTATGCCAAACTCCTGTTGCAAGCCTTTGGTAACATTAAATACACCACCTTTATCTTTGTTAGCAACATCCTGTCCCCACAAGAAAGTATCAGGATTGTATCTGAACTCGGCTTTTAATGTTTCATTGATGGCAGTGACAAGGTTCGTCTTTTCTCCCTCCTTGTTGTGAGTTCCATCCGTGTAGACTTTAGGCAGATAGGGTTCAGGAAGTACAAAATCGAGAACAGTTGATGCGTCAGGATCGGGTGCAGCAATGGCTTTCTTATTGGATGCACTCAGCTCTTTCTTTGCTTCTTCCTCAATCTTCTTAAGTTCATCTTCCGTAAACCGCTCGTAACGCAATAGCATCCGCCGGAATTTGTATAGCGGATCGGCAGCTTTCACATAAGATAATTCATTTTCATCACGATATAGTGTCTGTTTATCTGAATTAGAGTGTGAACCAATACGCACACAGTTTGCATGAACAATAACAGGATTATGTGTGGAGATAGCATATTCGCGGGCCTCGGTCATGGCATTCACGGAATCGAACACATCTTTTCCATTGCAATAAATGATTTTGAGATTCTTGAATCCGGAAAAGTTAGCAGCAACTTTACGATTGGCAGTCTGATCTTTCTTAGGAACAGATATACCAAAACCGTTATCCTGAATTACGAAGATTACAGGCAAACATTCCGTACTTGCCCCGTTTATAGCTTCATAAACAAACCCTTCGGATACTGAAGCCTCGCCATGAGAAGTAATGACCACTCCTTTATGACCATAATAGACCATTGCACGAGCCACACCTACAGCATGAAGATCCTGAGTACCTGTGGCCGATGAGATATTCTCTATGTTCCACTCCATCTTTGCAAAATGATTGGACATGTGTCGTCCTCCACTTGTGAGGTCGGTTGCTTTTGACAGTCCGTTGAGGATTATCTCCTCTGCAGTTATTCCGGCAGAAAGCGCAGCAAGCATATCACGATAATAAGGGAACAGGAAATCTTCCCCTTTTGTAAATACCTGCCCCATAGCAAGCTGAATACCATCATGACCGGCATAAGGTGCATGAAACGACCATCCCAATGATTGCAATAAATAGGCAGGTGCTTTCTCATCAATTGCTCTGCCAAGCGTCATCAGATGGTACCATTTTTTGAGAGTCGCTTTATCAGTTGTTTTTATATCGAACTTTTTCATATAAATCTGTATTTTAATTATGCTTCAATCAGTAAATCATGCATTCCAGTTTTCCAGATAATCAGCAATGCGTTTCAGAAAAGCACCTCCCATAGCACCATTCACTATACGGTGATCATAAGAAAGTGAAAGATACATCTTGTGACGGATAGCAATAGTATCACCTTCGGGAGTTTCTACCACAGCCGGTTTTTTCTCAATATAACCTACACCAAGAATAGCTACCTCCGGTTGATTAATGATGGGTGTACCTATGATATTCTTGAAAGTACCAAAGTTAGTAATGGTGAAAGTTCCACCCTGAATATCATCGGGGGAAAGTTTATTACTACGGGCTTTGGCGGCAAGAGTATCAATACTGCCGGCAAGTCCACTGAGGCTTAACTTATCTGCATTATGAATAACAGGAACAATAAGGTTTCCATCATTGAGTGATACCGCAACACCAATATTTATTTTTTTCTTCAGAATCATACGATAGCCATCAACCGAAGCATTTACATAACGGAATTCCTGCAACGCTTTCGTTACAGCTTCCACAATAGCCGGCATGTATGTAAGTGGTATACCTTCACGACGCGCGAAAGCCTCTTTATTGCGCTCGCGCCAGCGGACAAGCTTGGTTACATCAACTTCGACCACGGTAGTAACATGTGGTGATACATTCTTAGAAAGAACCATATGATCGGCAATTATACGGCGGACAAAGTCCATTTCAACAACTTCATCACCCTCAGATACAGGAATTACAGGTAACGGAGACGGTGCCGACTTTGTTTCACTAACCATTGTAGTCTTAGATTCAGTGGCGGGTTTAACCTCTGCTGCCAGTTTAGCCTCAACAGGCTGTTTTATATCAGCAACAGCCACACCTTTCTTTTTCTGATCTACATAGTCTTTAATATCTTTTTTACTTAATCGTCCTGAATAACCTGTACCAGGAATATGATCCAACTCTTCCTGAGAAAGTTGCGCTTCCTGAGCAATCTGAAGTACAATAGGAGAAAGCCATCTGGCATCCTCTTCCTTTACATTATTTATTGGTGCAGAAGAGCTTGCAGATGTTACAGCACTCTCTTCATCAGAATCACCATCAAGTTGTACAATAGCAACCACAGTACCCACTGCAACAGTATCTCCTTCCTTAAATAGAAGTTCAAGAATCTTTCCATCTACCGGAGAAGGAATTTCAGCACTCACCTTGGCTGTGCTCACTTCAAACAATATATCGTCTTCTTTAATAACATCGCCCACTTTCACAGACCATGAAATTATAGTTCCTTCAGTAATACTTTCACCCAGTTTGGGCATTTTTATTTCAAATGTAGACATAGCTAATAATTTTTAAATGGTATATTCATCATAGTTTACTTTGACATTTTTATAAACAAGGATAAACAAGTAAATGTTTCATAAGCAATCACTTAATATAGGACGCTTCAAAATTCCAGTTCCATGTGGAATATTTTTGTTCTTTCAATTTCCTGATTGCTTCTTCATCCTCTTTACTGAATGAATAGGTTTGATTACCCATCTTATTATCAAAGAAATAATTCATCACTAATCTTTTAAAATCCTTAATTTGCAACAAACCGGGAATGTATTCCCGGATATTGGTTACCGAACTTCGTACCGACTTCACAGCAACAGAGCGTTGAGTAATATTGCTATTTTTCAGCTGTTCAGGATTACTAAGCAGAGCAGCAGAAAGGTTCAATAAATCTGTAGAAAAAAGAAGTGTAGCATGATACATCACTCTGTTTTTATGAATGCATTGAGCACTACCAGATATTTTTAAACCATCAATGGTAATGGATCGCCGCTCATCTGCTTTTGCATCAACACCTGCCTTTGCAAGAATTTTCAGAATCTGTTTTGAGAATTTATCAAAATCAGCATTGCTGTTATTCTCTATAAAAGTAAAGTTAAGATTGCCTGCATCGTGATAAACCGCTCCTCCTCCCGAGTATCTCCGCACTACTTTAATCTGTTTCTCTCTTACAAAGTCTAAATTGACCTCAGCCCATACATTCTGGTGTTTACCAATAATGACCGAGGGCTCGTTTTGCCACAACATAAAAATATCTTCCGAAAAAGAATGAAGTAAATATTCTTCTGCAGCAAGATTAAAATAAGCATCGGTATATGGATTATTTATGCAAAGCATACTTTTCTAATTTATTAATGAGAGTTATATCATCAGGAAAAAAGCGTTTCACGAATAATCTCACTAACTGTAGGATGCGGGAATATTTGCTTTCTGAGTTCATCAACTGTATATCCTTTTTCAATGGCCATACTCATGTTTACAATTAGTTCCGATGCCGGATTTCCTAACAGATGACATCCTATAATACGATTGTTATCATCTATAATCAACTTACAAAGTCCATTACCAAGCTCATTCTCGGCTACAAATCGCCCCGAATAGGCCATAGGTAGTTTCAGTACATGATAACTAACTCCATTTGCAGTTAACTCTTCTTCTGTTTTTCCAGCCCCCGCCATTTCAGGATTTGTGTATACCACTCCGGGGATGGCATCATAGTTCATTTTATCATCTTCTCCCAGAATATGATTGACAGCTACTTCACCTTCACGGATAGCAGTATGTGCGAGTAAAGAATAACCGGTAATATCACCACAGGCATAAACCCGCGGATGACTTGTCTGCATAAATTCATTGACCTTTACCCCGCTTCTTTGAAGTTCTATATTAAGATTTTGAAGTCCAAGATTTGCTGTAACAGGCCTTCGCCCTACACTCATCAGAATTTTTTCTACATCGATTGTTTCTGTCTGGCCATTCTTTTCAACAAAAACCTTACCCGGTGATACCTCTGTAACCTTTGCAGAAACTAAAAAACGGACTCCCTTCTTTGTATAATCAGCTCTGAGCATAGCAGATGTTTCCTTATCCATTACTCCAAGAATCTCGGGCATCATTTCAATAACAGTAACTTTAACGCCTAAGCTGTTAAAGAAAGAGGCAAACTCCATTCCTATTACTCCACCCCCGATAATGGCAAGAGACTTTGGCAACTCTTTTAACTCCAATGCTTCTTTCGATGTAATGTATCCGGTTTCAGATAAACCTTTGATAGGTGGGATAACGGTTTCTGAGCCAGCACAGAGTAATACATATTTCACGGCAAAGATCTCTTCACCACAAGAGATACGTATTCCTTCTTCTGTTTCATCCAGAATAGAAGCTGTTCCCTGAACCGTGTAAACTCCATGAGCAGTCAATTTCATCTTTACTCCTGAAGTTAGCTTCTTTACAACCTTATCTTTACGACTCATAATTTTTTCAAAGTCGAAACCAGGATTATCGCCAGCCAGGATTCCATATTTAGAAGCACTTTTTATATTATCCAGAATCTTTGCAGAATATAACAAAGCCTTTGTAGGAATACATCCTTCATTAAGACACACCCCGCCAATTGCATTCTTCTCAAAAAGGACCGTTTTTAAACCATTCGCTGCAGCTCTTTCTGCTGCGTTGTAACCGGCAGGTCCACCACCAATAATCGCTAACTCATATTTCATAACAGCTTTTTATTATTTATATTATGTATAAACAACGAAGGGTAGCAATTAGTTTTGTATCAGCAACTCATATACTGAAAATCAGAATAATACTTTTGAAACATATCTTCTGTTTAAAGTAAAACTATTATATTTGTCTGCTACATAATATTGATAATTACTTATTATAATCATATGAAACGCACATATATATTGTTTATTTTTCTAGCCTTTTTCGCAATATCTTATTCACAGGTTATTGATAAAAAATGGGTGAAAGAGAATTACACAAAAAGAGAAGTGATGATTCCTATGAGAGATGGGATTAAACTTTATACAGCAATTTACGAACCCATTTCCAAATCAGAGAAGCATCCTGTTTTAATGTCACGTACCCCGTACAGTATTGGGAACTACGGCAATGAGATGAATAATCAACTTTGGAATTCATGGCGTGAATATTCCAAAGAAGGATATATTTTTGTATTTCAGGATGTGCGTGGAAAATGGATGAGTGAAGGAAATTTTGTAGATGTCCGCCCGTTTAATCCAAATAAGAAAAAGGAAACAGATATAGATGAAGCCAGTGATACATACGACACAGTAGAATGGCTATTGAAAAATACGGTTGATAACAATGGGAATGTCGGAGTATCCGGTTGTTCTTATCTGGGATTTTATTCACTAATGGCTGCATTAAGCAATCACCCGGCAATTAAAGCTATTTGTCCGCAAGCGCCTGTAACGGATTGGTTTATGGGAGATGACATACATCACAATGGAGCACTGATGCTAAGTGATGCTTTTAGTTTCCTACCATATATAGATCGTCCTCGTCCTCTGCCAACGGCTTCTCAAACAGAAGGATCTAAACCCTTTTATACTACTGATGAATATTCTTTCTTTTTAAAATCAGGAGCGATTAAGAATCTGACAAAACTGCTTGGAGATAGCATTAAATTCTGGAACGACGTGACAGAACATCCCAATTATGATTCGTGGTGGAAAGCTCGTAATACCCGTAATGGCTGTTACAATATTAAACCGGCAGTTCTTGTAGTTGGAGGATTATTTGATGCTGAAGATGGTTATGGTACATGGGAATTATACAAAACGATAAATAAACAAAGTCCGGATACAAAGCTGAATCTGGTAATAGGTCCATGGAATCATGGAGGCTGGCTGTCTGATTATAGTACTTATTTAGGGAATATCCGCTTTGGAAGTAATACTTCAATCTATTTCAAGGAATCTGAAAATAAGTTTTTCAACTATTACCTGAAAGGGAAAGGCAATGTTGAGGATATGAAAAAAGCAACCGTATTCTTTTCCGGAGAAAATAAATGGAAGGCATTTGACTCATGGCCGCCAAAAGAAAAGGTAATGACTCCGTTATATTTAGGTGATAAAGGAACTCTTCAGTTTACTGCACCTAATACTGCAAGTTCATATACAGAATACACTTCCGATCCATCGAACCCAGTTCCTTATACTGCCAGAATTCAACAGAATAGGGGTATAGAATACATGACTGACGACCAACGGTTTGCAGAACGTCGTCCTGATGTTATTTCGTTTGAAACGGAACCACTAAAGGAAGATCTTACTCTTGGAGGAGAACTTATTGCTGATTTAAAAGTGAGCATTTCTACTACGGATGCTGATTTTGTAGTAAAACTGATTGATGTATTTCCGGATGATTTCTCTTACGATGCAAAAGTATATGGAGAGGGAAACGGGCAAAGCTATCAGATGAATGGTTATCAGATGCTGGTTCGTGGTGATGTGATGCGGGGCAGATACCGGAATAGTTTTGAACAGCCTGAAGCATTTGTTCCCAATAAACCCACAACCGTTTCTTTCAAGCTGACAGATATAGCTCATACCTTTATGAAAGGGCATCGGGTAATGATTCAAATTCAAAGTTCATGGTTTCCACTGGTGGATAGAAATCCGCAGCAATTTGTGGATATCTATCATTGCAATGATTCTGATTTTATAAAATCGGATATAAAGATTTACCATCAGCAAAATCAGGCCTCCCGGATTCTGTTACCTGTTCTGAAGTAAATATGCAAAGCCTTGATTTGCTCTTATTTTGAGGTGAAATTATTAAGGGTATGGTAACATTCTTTGTAAATATTGCCGCAGCACTTCCTTCAAATCAATTCCGTACATGCATATTTAAAATTTAACAAAAAAAATAGAAAATCTACAGATAAAAAATAAACACTCTTAGTTTTTTATTGTTATCTTTCAAAAGTCTTAAAAAACAGATAAGCAAAATAAACAATGACACAATAAAGCTATGATTAACAATTCAGCAGATAATGATTTACTTCATTCGCTAATTACAGGGAACAAGTTAAAGTGCACTGAAATTATTGGTAATTTACTTAGCAGCAATGTTACAATTGAAGATATCTTTGAGATCCATATTAAAAAGGCTCTTTATGATATTGGAGAGATGTGGGAATGCGGTAAAATTGGTGTTGCAACAGAACATTTAGCAACTGCAATAGTCGATACTCTATTAAATGAACTATTTTCGAAAGTTATTTCTAATAATAAAGTAAATAAAACGGTTGTTGCTGCGTGTGTTGAAAATGAACGTCATCAGATAGGGATAAGAATGGTAGCTGATATTTTTGAAATGAATGGCTGGAATACCTTTTTTCTTGGTGCAAACGTTCTTACAAAAGATTTGATTAGCTTCATAAGTGATACTAAGCCCGATCTTATTGCCTTATCTTTGAACATTGATTTTCACTTGCCGAAAATAGAGAGCATAGTAGGATCTATAAGGAATGAATTTGCTGAACTTCCAATTATGCTTGGAGGACAAGCATTCAGGCAGGGCGGACATGATGCTTTATTGAAATGTAAAAACGTAATCTATTCCCCTGATGTATATAGAGTTGAGCAATTTCTGAAAAATTAGAACCTTAAATTTTTAATAACAGCGATGAATAAAGAGCATATAAACATACTTTTTTCAAACTGGATAGATGAAATAAAATTGTCCATCTTCAATAAGAACTATATCTGCGTTGCACTGTTTTCTACTGATGGAAATCTGATTTTTGCCAATAAAGCAATGACTTCATTTTTCATTGATGAACCTTACAAAAGTTTAATAAATCCCACTTTTGATAAATTGATTCAAAAAAAAGGAGAAACGTCTCTGATCTATGAAGGATTCCTGACACTAGGAGACCAATCGACTGACAAAGTTAAATCCATCAAATCGCAGGTTTTCATTAAAAACAATGAGCTGCTTATTATTGGTGTTTCAGATGCAAAAGAGCTTATCAGACAAAATGAATCAATGTATGATCTAAATTGCGAAATAACCAATCTACAACGGCAACTGATTAAAGAGAAGCATACTCTTCAACTGACATTAGATCAGCTAAACATAGCTAACCTTAAGTTGAAGGAAGCTAATGCTACAAAGGATAAATTCTTTTCAATCATTGCACATGATTTAAAAAATCCATTTGTTGTATTGTTAGGTTTTTCTGACCTTCTCGTTGAAAACCTGAAAAACTTCAGTATAGATGAAATCGAAGAACAGATAACATTAATTAATCAGACCAGTCATCAAACCTATGCTTTATTAGAAGACCTATTATTATGGTCAAAATCACAATTAGGAAAATTAGCTTTTAATCCTCAAAAGATCTTCCCTGAAGATTTATATAAAATAGTGATTGATAGTTTACATAATCAAATACAGAAAAAGAAAATCACGATAAACTTTATTGAGCAAGAAAAGAATTTTCTCTTTGCCGATTCAAATATGCTTAAAACAATATTAAGAAATTTAATATCAAATGCCGTGAAGTTTACCCTCCCCCACGGTAGTATTACTGTTTATACTGAAAAGAGAAACAAAGACCTTGTTATCACAGTATCTGACAATGGAATAGGTATTAGCCCAGAAAATCAGGCTAAACTTTGGAAATTATCAGAACAATATACTACAAATGGAACTGACGGGGAAGAAGGAACAGGTTTAGGACTCTTTATTTGTAAAGAGTTTGTGGAAAAGCACGGTGGTAAAATATGGGTGGAAAGTGAATTAGGTAAGGGTAGTAATTTCAAATTTACTGCTCCTCTATACATAGAAGAAAATTCCGGAGATGACGCTATTTCCAGGCTCGTTAATTCTAATTTCATCCGTTCAGTATCAACATAAAAGAATATAACTATCTGAATTCTGCTTTAAGTTGTTTTACCCAATTTTGAATTCGTCTTTCTGTATATTCAGAATCTTTGCCTAATACAACAATGTCACGTTTCAAATACCCGAAATTTATAATATTCCATTCTTAATATTCATATCACGCTAATAGAGATTATTTCTGTTTCTCTGTTAAGTATTTCCAGAAGCGTACAGGTAATTGCTGTTTGTGTAGTCGGGGATTGATACGTTCTTTGATGGTAATTGATTTGAAATATTCCTTCCATAACTGCTGAAAGAACTTTTCATCCTGCATCATCAGATCATCACTTAATATGCCGGAAAGAAGATGGGATTCCTTGTCCTCGAAACGTACTTCCGTTACTGTGGAAAGATTATAATAAAATCCATACTCGCGCTTAAGATCATAAATAAGCCATTTCTGATCGGCAAAGCGATCCTGAAAATGGTTCACCACTAATGAGAGTACATTATACATGGGTTCTATGGCTGCAAAGAAAGTTCCGTCCGCTGCTTTCTGAAAACGAAGGAACTGGAGTACACGTTCACTTTCCTGAGCCACTTTTTTATATATTTTAGATACCTCGAGCACATCTTCATCGCCAAAATTAAGTTCAATGGAAGCTGGTGCATCAAAGGTTTTACGTATATAACGGAAAAGAAGCATATCAATATCAGGCAGTTCCGAGAGCCAGCATGCTGTAAGACACGAAACCGCAGTTCGCGAAAGTTTCTTTTGCAATCCTTTCCACACACGATCTGCTTTCTCATTATCCGTGCAAATGGTAAGAGCCTCATCACAAAAAAGTGGCAACGGTTCTCCTTCTGCCAGTAATGCTTCCGGAAATGTTTTGCGAAAAAAAGCATCGAAGACAGCTGTCAGCAATCCTTCAAAAGTTTTATCATAAATGAAGGCTGTCATTTTCTTCTTCTTTAAATTGTAAAACCAATTGCCGGTCGTCCACCTTTTTACCAGGCTTAACTGTGAGCAGGCGACGAACTGCATCGGGATTCATATCATTTACCGAACGCACAGACAGTTCATTACAGGTTATGAAGTACTGCGCTTTTTTCATCACGACTCCTATCTTCTTCAGTTGATATGCTCCCAGACGGGAAAAGCGTCTGGAAGCTATAATAAGCTTTGCTGATTTTACTCCGATGCCCGGCACACGAAGAATCATTTCATAATCGGCCCGATTTATATCTACCGGAAAAGATTCGGGATGCCGCAAAGCCCATGATAATTTGGGATCAATTTCCAGATCCAGATCGGGAAACGCATCGTTCACAATCTCGTCTACCTTGAACTCATAAAAGCGAAGTAACCAGTCGGCCTGATACAAGCGATTCTCCCTAACCAAAGGCGGTTGTTTAAGTGCAGGCAGACGCTTGTCATATTCATTCACCGAAACATAGCCCGAATAATAAACCCTTTTCATGCTTGGACGGTCATAAAGAGAAGACGATAAATAAAGTATATCTTTATCCGTATCTGCCGTTGCGCCAACAATCATTTGAGTGCTTTGTCCGGCCGGAGCAAACTTGGGAGCATAGCGATATTTCTTTCGTTCCTCAAGATTTTCCAATACTCCCTGCTGAATGTACTGCATAGGTTTGAATACACTCTGAAAATCTTTCTCGGGAGCTAATCGTTGCAGACTTTGCTCGTTCGGAATCTCGATATTCACACTGAGCCTGTCAGCATACAAACCGGCTTCATTGACCAGCTCCTGGCTTGCTCCGGGAATACTCTTGAGATGAATATATCCGTTAAAGCGATGTACCAGACGCAAATCTTTTGCTACCCTGACCAACCGCTCCATGGTATAATCGGGATTACGCACCACCCCCGAACTAAGAAACAGACCTTCAATATAATTTCTGCGATAAAACTCAATGGTAAGATTAACCAGTTCAGAAACAGAGAAAGTAGCGCGTCTCAAATCATTACTCCGGCGATTTATGCAATAGGCACAATCATAAATACAATAATTGGTGAGCATAATCTTCAGGAGTGAAATGCACCTTCCATCCTCGGCAAAGCTATGGCAGATGCCCCACCCCGCAGCACTCCCTATCCCGCCACTTTTATTAGAGCGGGTAGTTCCGCTTGAAGAGCAGGAAACATCATACTTTGCCGATTCGGCAAGCACTTTGAGCTTTTCGAGAACATTCTCATCCATAAAATTACATCGGAATTTGTTTCGCAAAGATAAGAATATTCCCGGGAGAACTAATGCTGAATAAACGAATTGATGCAATAAGTTTAGCCTTGTAAAATATGATTTATCAGTTATATAGGGCTTTCCCCGATTTCGGATTCTCCGGAGCTATCATATTTACCGGGCCTCCATAAGTTGGCAACATAAAACTACTCAACAAACAAAGTAATGCAAAATCCTTTTTTTATTTTGCAGGTTCGAAATCAAGCGAAATGGAGTTTACACAATGGCGGATGTTCTTTGGAGTAAAGCCTTCGCCTTTAAATACATGTCCAAGATGTCCACCACATTTGGCGCAAACTATTTCTGTACGCTTGCCGTCAGCATCGGGTATTCTTTTTATTGCACCGGGTATTTCATCGTCAAAACTAGGCCACCCGCAGCCGGAATCAAATTTATCTTCCGAACGATACAATGCCGCACCGCATTGTTTGCAATAGTAGGTACCTTTCTCTTTATTATCATAGTAAATGCCTGTAAAAGGGCGTTCAGTTCCTTTATTGACTATAACGGCTTTTTCCTCAGGAGTCAAAGTTTTCATTTTTATTGTTTTTTTGTTTAACGCTTCTTTTTGTTTTACCCAGATAAGTTTTGAGACATCATATCCCCGCTGCCGCGCTTTATCAAGAATCAGTTCCAGAGTTTCCGACGGAAGCTGAGGCGTACGACTAAGAATCCAAAGATAGTTATCCGAACTGCTGCCTATCAAAACATAATTATAATCCTTGTCAAGCTCCATTACATAATAATCTCCATAGAACCAGAGAAAGAAAGAGACTTTCAACTTACCCGGTTCTGCAGGATTGGGAAGTTTGGCTTTTCCTTTAGCTGTTTTATATTTACCGTTAAAATCGTTTTTGTATCCGCTGTTCAGCACCTGAATTTTCCCATCCGGCAAAAGAGTATATTCTGCTGTACAACCTACCAAATCTCTCTCAAAGCGATGGTCGAACCGGGCTATTTCATACCACTTGCCCATGTATCTTTGCAAATCTAATGACTTTACAGTCTCTGTATTTATCGGTTTATCAGTAACTTGCCCACAAGCTGTAAACAAAGGCATAGTTACGGATAATAAAAGGGATAATATTGTTTTCATGCTACTTACTATTATTGATTATAGAAACAGATAAAGTATCTATAATGTTTAAAACCTTAATGAGCTAATGAAGCAACATAAAAAATCTAGTAAAATATAATCTATTTAATACACAATAATTTACAGTACAACATCATCAGATATAATCATCTGTTTTAATGATAGTTAAGCAGTAATAAATATTATCTTTTGCTTATTAAATCATTATATAAAGACAAATACCCATCCTATTTTGTATATAATTATAAATATCACCAAATTATCGGCCTGTTTTACGCCCTCACTACATACTGAAAATCAGGCATGAAACACATTTTAACACGACATTATACTAATCTATAAAAAAGCAAAAGGTTAAGTTTTGTCTTACTATTTTATTTTAAAGATTAAACACCTGATTATTAGGCGCGGGCAATTTTATCCCACCCCCTATAAAAACAAAAAAGATGGTATGTTTTTCCGCGCAGATTTTCTCATTGATATCTTGATTCCCACAAACCACATAACACGGCAAGACTTACCTTACTTAAAATATAATTTGAACCGAGAAGTATCTGATAGTTCCCTTCATGATTATTCGCCTATGGTTTTTAATTATTGGAGTATGGATTTCATTTATTGGTGAATCATCTCGATCCATTCCTTTATAAATTCTTTTAAAGTCAGCTGGCAATGTTGCTACAGGTGGGCGCACACAGGTAAGCTTTGCTTAGAGAAAGATAATTTAGTTGCAGATAATTAAGGAAAAAGCAGAATCAGGCTCACCATCAGGAGCGTTTCACTATTAGTTATTGAAAACAAATAAAAAGCCGCCTCAATTATACTAGTTGAGACGGCCTTTTTATTAAGTGTTGATTCAAACAGACATCAGAATCATTCTTCAAAGATTACGAAATTAATAATATGCTTTTGATCCGTGTTCAAATACATCAATACCACCTTCACATGTTTCACCGTGAGGTTCGATACGTAATTTCCATGGATATGGTAATTTGGAAACAATCAGCATGACTACCATTGCAACAGCGAATGTGACTATCGTTACAATTGCACTACCTATCGCTTGTGCTTCGAGTACACTTAATCCTCCGCCATAAAACAAGCCTGTAACAGGAGCTGTATTGTCGGCTCCCATTGCTCCGGTTGCACCATATTGCCCCGATGCAAATAAACCAAGAGATAATGTTCCCCAAATACCATTTAAACCATGAACTGAAAAAGCACCAACGGGGTCATCAACACGAAGATATTCTAAAAGATAAATACCTCCGAATACTACGCAACCAGCTATAAGCCCAATTATTGCAGAACCTAATGGAGAAACCCAATAGCAAGGACATGTAATTGCAACCAATCCACCAAGTAATCCGTTCACCGAGAAACTTGTATCAAATTTACCTTTTGTAAGTCCGAAAAAGTAAGCTAATATCATGGCTCCAAAGGTACCGGTACAAGCCGCAATTGTTGTGTTGGCAGCAACACGGCCGATTCCATCATAATCCATTGCTGAAAGTGTGCTTCCCGGGTTAAAACCGTACCAGCCAAACCAAAGTAAAAATGCTCCAAGTGCTGCTAATGGCAAACTGTGGGGAGCTGGCAATCCACCTTTATCTTTATCATCGCGCAAAAACACACGACCGATACGAGGACCAAGAACAATTGCACCAGCTAATGAAATAACGCCACCAATTGTATGAACTACTGTTGAACCGGCGAAGTCACGGAAACATTGTCCTAAAGTAGGCAAGAAGTGACCCGGAGTTCCCATTAACGCAAGGAATCCGTCAGGTCCCCAGGCCCAGTGACCAATAACAGGATAAATGAAACCGGTAACACAAATACTGTAGAGAATATCACCTTTGAAACTGGTACGTCCGATCATTGCACCGGAGGTAATGGTTGATGCGGTATCTGCAAAAGCAAATTGGAAAATCCAGTGTGCTAAAATTGCAACGCCTGTTGTTCCATAAGTAGCAGGCATTCCTTGCAGGAAGAACCAGTGGTATCCGATAAACCCGTTTCCGCTACTAAACATGAATGCATATCCGATAGCCCAGAAAAAGACTCCGCAAATGGCTGTATCCAGAATACATTCAATTAAAACGTTGACTGTTTCTCTTTTTCTGGCAAAACCAGCTTCCAACATAACAAAACCTGCTTGCATACCAAATACCAGTGCTGCTGCAACGAGCACCCAAGCCGTATTTAAAGAATTTATTATAGCTGTTTCATGTGCGGTATAAACTTCAGCAGCATTGGCTGATAATCCGATTAACCCAGGAAGCATTATCATGGCCGCTATTACCATACCCATACCTATTATTTTTCCTGAAAAAACAGCCAGAAACAGTTTCATTTTTTCAGACGGACTCATTGTCACTCTTGGACTAAATGATGCCTCTTTTCGAAGTATTTTACTTAATATCATAGTTCCTTTTTTATTAATAGAATTTTGTCGCTAAATGAATTTCTTTAATCTTTTACTTTGAGTATAATGATTCATCTCCACTTTCGCGTGTACGGATTCTCCAGGATTCGTCAATTGGAGAAACAAAGATTTTACCATCTCCTATTTGCCCCGTATAGGCAACATCGAGTAAACAATCTACTGTTTTTCTGACATTCTCATCACGAACCACAATCGTTAATAATCTGCGGGGGATTAATGCAGTACTGCCATGTTCTCCACGATAAGTACGCTGGAGATTCTTTTCATTTCCAACACCTGTAGCTTCCCAAAATGAGAAAAATTCAATTCCAATTTTGTTAAGAGCATCCTTTACTTCTTCAAATTTTGAAGTACGAATAATTGCTTCAATCTTTTTCATATTACGTTATTTTTAAAAACTTATACCAAATACCATGTAAGCTTTTTGCGATTCTGGGTTTACAGCAATTTTTGCGAAAGCAGGAAAACTAAATGAGTCCGTAACTTTTATAGTTTTTTTTGCTGTTAATCCTATATTCACTATTGCTAATTTATCTGTTTTTGTAGTGTATGCACCATCCCAAGGGGTACAACCTATTTCTGCTTTCATATCCAATCCGCCCAATGTGAAAGGAGCTGCAGCCTCAATGTAAGAAGAATAAGCTCTCTTCCCATCTTTCTTTTTATAGTAGTCCTGTCCCGCAAAATTGGTATACCAGTTAAGGGAGAATGGCCCAAAATTGTATCCAATATTTCCTTCAAAAACATGCGAACTTTCAGCTGAATGTGCTCCATAACTGAAATATTTTGCGTTTGCTTCACTGCTTCCTGGAGTCTTATTGAAAGAATAGTCAGTAATTCCGATGTTTAATTTCCCTATTGTGTAGGCAGCGGTAAGGTCAAACTCCTTCATATCCTTCTCATCCAGCCCCACATTGCCCCATGCCGATAGTGCAAAATTACCCTTTGTAATACCTAAGCTCGGCTGTACGCTGATTCCTCCAAGATCTTCACCTCTCCAATAGTAACCACTTACTACATCTGCCCCGACTGTTACTTTTGTATCATTTTGTGCATTTATACCTACAGGAAACAAAAGTGTAACACAACTTACAATCATAGCCAAATTCTTCTTACGTTTTTTCATTGTTCTTTTAGTATTTATTGTTTGTAAAATAACATAGTAATTTCTTCTAAGAAATCAAGGCTCAGCTTATGATAACCTTTCATATTTTAATATTACATTTTGATACGTATTTATATTATTACATTATCATATTCATTTTATTTTCTACAAATATAAATCATTTTGATATAATATAAAAACTTTTGGTTTACAAAATAACATTTATGATATGCCTACTATCCATTTGATTTAAAACAGATAGACTTACAATCAAATCACTACTTATTATAGCATTTATCTGATAAAATAAAAGTTATTCTATTAATTTTATAAAATCATTAAAAACCAAGACGGTTCATATAAAATAAATTGATCTATTTATTATTGTATCATGTCAATAAGATGTCTGATTTTAGAAAAAGGGTCGGTATTTCATGCACTAAGCCACTAGTTCCGGCGTACACTCATAACATTAAGCCTCATCATGAGAAAGGATGCCTTCAATATTATTTTTTAGTCAACTGAATTCATCTATATTTTCAACCGTTCATAAATGATTAATATTCGCAAAACAACCTGTATTTTTTGTTTATTAGCCTATTATTACATAAAGCACTCTTTTGTTTTCAATACAGATTTATATATACCCAAAAGGGCATCTCTTCGCAGAGATGCCCTTTTGAAAAAAGCAATAATTTACCTTAAAATTCTAACAACCCATCAACTATTATTCTTCTTCGTCATAAGCTATTTCTCCGTGCTGAGAAATATCAAGACCTACAGATTCTTCTTCTTTTGTTACTCTAAGTCCTATTGTCTTATTTACAATATAAAATAAGATAATAGTAAGTACAGCACTATATACTATTGTAGCCAATGTTACTAAAATCTGCACCCATAATTGATGCCAGTCACCATACAAAGCACCTTGTGCACCACCGCCACCTGTAACTACACGAGTAGCAAATACACCTGTAAGGATAGAACCAATAATACCGCCAACACCATGTACACCGAATGCATCAAGTGTATCATCATATTTCAATTTTGGTTTCACATAAGCAACCATTATAAAACAGATTATAGGAGTGATCAATCCAATAAAGAATGCTCCAAGAACATCACAGCTTCCTGCCGCAGGAGTAATTGCAACAAGACCACCTACAGCACCGGTACAAAAACCTATAACTGTTGGTTTCTTATTTATGATCCATTCTAAAGACATCCACACAATAGCAGAAACACATGCCGCAAAGTGGGTTACAAGGAAGGCATTAGCTGCCAATCCATCTGCTGCCAACCCACTTCCTGCATTAAACCCAATCCAACCTAACCATAAAAGAGCTGTACCAATGAATACAAAAGGAGTACTATTTGGAGTAAGTACAGATTCTCTTGCTTTATATCCTTTTCTGCAGCCTAGCATAATCGCCATTACAAGAGCAGAAATACCTGCGTTAATATGAACTACAGTTCCACCAGCAAAGTCTAAAGCTCCCATCTTTTGCATCCATCCGCCGCCCCATACCCAGTGGGCCATAGGGTTGTAAACAATAACTGACCAAAGAATTGCATATACCAGAAAACCTTTAAACTTAATTCTTTCGGCAAATGCACCAATGATAAGCGCGGGAGTAATCACTGCGAACATACATTGATACAGAGCAAATAATGTTTCAGGAATATTTCCTGTCGATAATGACTTAAGGGTTATACCATGCAAGAATACTTTATCAAACCCACCAATAATAAAGCTCAATGGATTACCGGATGCGGCAAAACTAGTACCAAACACCCAGCTGTATCCAAATGCAATCCAGATAATGCTTATTACACCTGTAAGAATAAGACATTGCATCAAAACGCTAAGTATATTCTTTTTTCGTACTAGCCCACCATAAAAAAGAGCTAGCCCAGGAATAGTCATTAACAATACCAGAATGGTTGCAACAATCATCCAGGCAGTATTCCCTGAGTCTAATGTAGCTGCAGATTGTGCAACAACCGGAGATGCAGTAGCAGCAGTCATTGTTGTATCTGCTACAGCAGTGGTTACCGAATCCTGCGCCATTGCAGAAGAATGAACTCCTAAAAACAATAAGAGGGAAAATACTATGTATTTAACTAACTTTCGCTTCATAATA
Source organism: uncultured Bacteroides sp. (assembly GCF_963676325.1). Taxonomy (NCBI): domain Bacteria; kingdom Pseudomonadati; phylum Bacteroidota; class Bacteroidia; order Bacteroidales; family Bacteroidaceae; genus Bacteroides; species uncultured Bacteroides sp. Next base: position 770,714 of record NZ_OY781099.1, on the reverse strand, counting down.
TTATCTATAATTAATTCCTTAAACCTATCTATATATTCTTTCTTTATTTCTTATCTTTATCATACAAAGATTCATCTCCTCTATCTCCGGTACGTATACGTATTGACTCTTCTATACTTGAAATAAAGATTCTGCCATCGCCACTTTCTCCTGTATAAGCAGCTCTCAATATGGCATCAATTGATTTATCCAGATTAATATTTCTGACTACGAATGAAATGCAGATACGATCAATTGCACTGATATCATATGCTACACCTCTAAAAATAAGACCTTGGCGGGCATTACCCTGACCTTTTACATCCCACCATGATAAGAATTCGATATCGGCCTCACGTAAAGCCTTACGTACATCACTAAATTTTGCTTTGCGAATAATTGCTTCAATTCTCTTCATAACTATAACTATTAATTTTTGTTGATTGATTTATTTATTAGAATTTAAGTCTAAAAACGAAACTACAATAGATATAAATGCTTTTCACCGTTCTTTTCATTCGTTTTCTATATTAAGTTAGAATAATTGTGGAAGCCTAGTTGTGCACTTAACTATCTTCTCGCTTCATCCAAATCCTTCAGTCACTGATACCTTTATGGATAAATTATTTATATTACAACTCTCTCAGACCTTTTAAAATTCCAAATCAACGATTCACTCTCTTAGCCATAAAGATATATAAATAACTATTATAATATCTTTTTATTATTATTTTCTGCAAATATACAACATTATGTATACAAAACTAATTATTTAACTATCTTTTATCTATTAATAAGTTTATTAATATCAATCTAAAGCTTATTATAGATAATATTAGATTAAATTATCACATAAATAATTCTAAATAGAACAATATGAAACATAATGTGATTTTAAAGATTCAAAAAGATATTTAGAGTTTTGAGGCGTACTTATTACTTATAATAACTATAATCATTAATTAATAGAGAAAAGGAAAGACATAAGTCATTAATAAATTGAAGATTCAGTGAAGAAACTCTTTCTTACTCAATGATATATTAAAAATAAAGTAGGCAAAAATCTAAATTCTGATTTTGCAATATGGAAATAAAAAACGAACTTTGCCCGATTTTAATTTAACCCTCAATTATTTTATGGACAATAACAAACAACTGAACGCATTTCAAAAGGTAACCGTCGGCGTTCAATTTCTTTTTGTGGCATTTGGGGCTACCGTTTTAGTCCCGCTGTTAGTTGGACTAGACCCATCAACAGCACTTTGCACCGCAGGAATAGGCACTTTAATCTTCCATTTAGTTACGAAAGGTAAAGTTCCTATTTTTTTGGGCAGCAGCTTCGCCTTCATCGCACCTATAATCAAAGCCACTGAACTATATGGGCTTGCAGGAACCCTTTCAGGATTAGTAGCTGTAGGTTTGGTTTATGGTTTAATGAGTGCACTTGTTGCATGGAGAGGAACTAGTTTCATTCGCACACTTTTCCCACCAGTTGTTATTGGACCAGTGATTATATTAATAGGTATCTCATTATGTGGAACCGGTGTTAATATGGCAAAAGAGAACTGGGTACTGGCATTATGTTCATTAAGCACCGCTATTTTAGTCACTCTGTTAGGAAAAGGCCTACTAAAATTAATTCCTATATTCTGCGGAATAATTGTAGGGTTTATTATTGCATTCTTTTTTTATGGAATAGATTTTACTCTGGTAGCAAATGCTCCCTGGTTTGCATTGCCTAAATTTGTGACGCCTCAATTCTCATGGGAAGCAATTCTATTCATGATCCCTGTTGCAATAGCTCCTGTCATTGAACATATAGGTAACATATATGCAGTGAATGATGTAACTGGAAAGGATTATGTAAAAGATCCCGGATTACACAGAACTTTGCTTGGCGATGGAATAGCTTGTATGATTGCAGGAACATTAGGAGGTCCTCCCGTTACAACTTATTCTGAAGTAATTGGAGCTATGTCACTAACCAAGGTTACAGATCCTTCAGTAATCCGCATTGCAGCAGTAACCGGAATTGTTTTTTCAGTGATAGGTAAAGTGAGTGCCCTACTTAAAGTTATCCCTAATTCTGTACTCGGAGGAATTATGTTATTATTGTTTGGTATGATAGCATCAGTTGGTATCAATAACTTAATTCATGCAAGGACCAATCTGGGCGAACCGCGCAACATGATTATCGTGTCTTTGACTTTAACTATAGGTATTGGAGGGGCAGTTCTTCAGTTGGGAAGTTTTTCCATGACAGGTATCGGATTGGCAGCTATTCTGGGAGTAGTGCTAAACCTTATTCTCCCCAAAGAGAGAAAAGAAGAGACAGCATAATCTTTCCTGAGAAATTAATCGTATCTTTGTAGCCCGCAATTGTGTGGGCTACAATTTTATATAAAGAAACGAACAATCAGATTATGGCTTCAGATATTGAAAAAGTAATAACAGAAGGCCTTTTTTTTAAAAAAGGAAAAGAAACTTCTCCTTTTAAGAAGGCAGAACCCAAGAAAGTAAAGTCTAAAGCAAAGAAAACAACTTATGCCAAGGGTACTCATGGCTCGGGTGCGGCTAAAATGAAGGCTGAATTCAGAAGAAAAAGAGCTGCGAGAAATAAATAAGAGGGGCATATCTTGCATATATAAAATATTGCATTACCTTTGCACCCGCAAACACGGAAGTAGCTCAGTTGGTAGAGCACCGGTCTCCAAAACCGGGTGTCGGGAGTTCGAGCCTCTCCTTCCGTGCTTTTAAGCACAAAGAGTTATTTCAATATAACCATTAATCCTTTAGGGCCATGCGCCCCAATCACCAAAGCTTGTTCTATATCTGCCGTTTTTGAAGGACCGGAAATAAATACACCGAAGCCATATTGTCCTATTTCCATTTGCCGGTAAGCTTCATGCATATTATTCACTAGCTTATTTTTATCCAGCACAATAATCAGTTTCTCGGAAATAAAATAAAGCGCTTTATGCTTCACATTCTGATCCATCCACACCGCTCCGTTTTCAGCCACGCCAAACACACCTTCCACAATGGCAAGATCGGTTCCGTTCAGCTCCGTGGAATTCTCCAGTTCATCGGGATTAAAAGTGTTGCAGGTAATATATGAAAGAGTAGAACCAATCCTTTTTGCATCGGGATTAAGTCCCATAATCATTTCATTAAGATCTTCACCTTCTTTTAAAATCAAAAACTCTCCCCCTACAAACTGCAACATCTCACAGAATTTAGCCTGTTTGTCGGGATAAGTAATCGCATCAACAGACAATTCCGGTTTTTCATATTTTGTTTGAGTATGTTTACGAATACTTTCCAATATCAACTCTTTACTATTCATAATTATCTTTTTCTTTGCGTTATTTTACTTTATTCTTTTTCCACATCTCATTGAAGGACTCTTTTGCAAACTCAGGAAGCTCACGTCCTTTTCCCCATTCGTTCAAAGAGTTATATTTAAGGAAACGAGGCAAGACATTCACTACAGGAGACATCCAAAGCGCAGAATTAAATAGTATAGGGCGTTCCATTAGAAACTTCATGCCAGCAGACATTACCTTTTTCTCTTTGCTGGCTTTCCCTATCTTATCCATTTCTTGCCTCCAACGATAGATTTGTTCGCCCAAGTCTACCTTAACCGGACAGACGTGTGAACAAGAAAGACAAAGAGAGCAGGCGGACAGATTATCAAAATATTCTGTAGCCGAATAAAGCATTCCCAGATTTATACCAATAGGACCGGGAATAAAGTAGGTATATGAATAACCGCCACTACGACGATAAACAGGGCAAGTATTCATACAAGCACCGCAACGGATGCAGTTCAGGGTTTTGATATGATCCGGTTGACCAAGAATCTTACTTCTTCCGTTATCTACTATAATGATATGAAATTCACCTCCTTCACGAGGTTTGCGGTAATGCGAAGTATAGGAAGTTACGGGTTGCCCGGTAGCTGAACGAGCCAGTAGACGGGTAAATACGCCCAACGATTCCTGATCCGGAACAATCTTCTCCATTCCCATGATTGCAATATGAATTTTAGGACAGGAAGTACCCATATCCGCATTCCCTTCATTTGTGCAAACCACAATATCTCCCGTGGATGCCACGGCAAAATTGGCTCCGGTCATTGCAGCATCTGCATTCAGGAACTTATCACGCAGATGTTTACGTGCGGCACGAGTTAGATAAGTTGGATCAGAATTCCCTTTCTCTGTTCCTAATTTCTCTTCAAAAAGCTCACCTACCTGCTCACGCTTAATGTGAATAGCCGGAAGAACGATGTGACTGGGCGGAACATCCATCAATTGAAGGATACGTTCACCTAAATCTGTTTCCACAACTTCAATGCCTTTTTCTATGAGAAATGGATTTAATTCGCACTCTTCTGCCAGCATTGATTTGCTTTTCACAAAATGCTTCACATCATGATCACGAAGAATACTGAGAACTATTTCGTTATGCTCTTTCGCATCTTTTGCCCAGTGAACAATTGCACCATTGGCCGTTGCATTTTTCTCGAACTCCTGCAACAATTGTTCCAGATGACTGTTTGAGTATAGCTTTATGTTACACGCCAAATCTCTGAGTTGTTCCCATTCCGGGATATCTTTACTCATTTTATCTCTCTTGGCTCGCACCATCCAGAGGGTTTCATTATGCCAGGCTGCCTGTTTCTTGTTTGCGACAAACTTAGCTGCCGCTATGGAATGTTTGGTACTCATAATTGTGAAGCTAAAATTTCTACAATGTGAATTGTTTTAATAGGGAGTTTCTCCCGTTTTATCACTCCTTCCATGTGCATCAGACAAGAGCTGTCTGCCCCTGTTATGTATTCCGCACCGGTTTCAATATGGTCTTTTACTTTATCCTGCCCCATACAAACGGAAATTTCGGGTTCTTCAATAGCAAACATTCCTCCAAAACCGCAGCACTCATCCACATGACTTGGTTCGAAGATCTGCACACCTTCCACCAATGAAAGTAAATCACGCAGTTTGGAATAATAAGGAACATTCATCTCACTCGATGAAGAGAGGTAAAGTTCGCGCACCCCATGGCAACTATTATGAATGCTGACTTTGTGAGGAAACTTAGCATTTAGCTTCGTAGGTTTCACTATATCGTGAATAAATTCACAGATATCGTATATTTTGCCTGAGCTGGTACATTCATGATGCTCTTTTGCCAGTATACCCGCGTGATTCTCTTTCACAAATGCCACACAACTGGCAGATGGCCCTACAATATAGTCGTAATCTTTAAACAAATTATCAAAGCGCCTTGCCAATTGAAGCGCCTCTCCCTCAAATCCTCCATTCGCCATTGGCTGTCCGCAACAGGTCTGGTCCAGCGGATAGTCTACTTCAAGGCCCAAACTCTTCAGCAATCTGTAAGATGCCACACCCACCTGAGGATAGATTGCATTAATGTAGCAAGGGATAAACAAACCAATTTTCATCATTCGTTTAAATTCTTTTTATGTTTATACTTTATCACGTATTAGATTCTAACTAAAAATATACACAAGTAGCCCGGTAATAACCACGTACATCAGAGCATAAGGAATAGCTGCTTTCAAAATGTCACCTTCCTTTCCTTGTTGCCCGCAAGCGGAAGTGGCAATTGCAATACTTTGCGGAGAAATAATCTTACCTCCTGTTGCCCCCACTGTATTAGCTGCAGCAAGCCATTCCGGATTCACAGAAATATGTCCGGCCACTGTGGACTGAAGCTTACCGAAAAGGATGTTGGAAGAGGTATCACTACCCGTTATAAAGGTTCCGAGACATCCAATGAACGGTGCAAAAAGCGGATAAAGAGCTCCAGTAGCTGTAGCCAAAGCTATTGCAATCACACCAATCATCCCCGCTTTGTCCATTATAGTGGATAAAGCAACCAGACAAATGACGGTCACGAAGGTTTTTCTCAGTAAAGTAAAGGTACGCCATAACACAGCAAATATATTCTTTACTGTTGCTCCCTGAATAAGTCCACCCACAAATGTACCAATAAATAATAAAACTCCGGCATGTGTAAGCCAGGAAATTGAATAAGCGGTATCATGACCATTAATAGGTAACACTATATTTGTAACCAGATGAGTACTTAATATATGGCGAAGGGAAGGAAACAGCGGACTGCTCAGGATAATAAGGAACAGAATGAGTAGATAAACACTCCACGCATTAGCCACATCCTTTAGTTTTGGGCTCTTTGTAGCCACCTGATCTTTCTTTGCAATCAGTTTACCGTAAGTCACAATCACAATAATAGAAAGTATGCTTCCTATTATTGCCGGAGATTCGGCTCCCATATAACGGGCAGCGACAAACTGTCCCACAAAAGAGACTCCTCCTACCAGCAAAGCCAGGAAAAGATTCCGTGGCAAAGATTTAACTTTCGGATCGGTGAGAAACAGCAAGATTAGAGGAATCAGAAACATCAGCACGGAGAGTTGCAGCACCACATTGGCACTTAAATGCAAAACATTAAGATTGGTTTCTTTGGCAAGTACCAACACCGGAGTACCAATAGCTCCAAAAGCAGTAGCCACACTGTTTGCAATCAGACTGACCACGGCAGAAAATATCGGCTTAAACCCCAGACTTATAAGGATAGCAGCAGGAATGGCCACAGCTGTGCCAAATCCGGCCATTGCTTCCAACAATCCTCCAAATCCCCAGGTGAGTAATAACACCTGAACGCTTTTATCTGACGAGATAGAGGTAAACTGTTGTTTGATGATCTCCATCTTTTTAGTATGCAGCAATATGTTATAACTGAATATTGCCATCAATATAATAATCAGAATAGGAGAAATAGCTTTTAATGCTCCGTACAGAAATGAAAAGAAAATTGTATCTGCCTTGGCATGAAATGCCAAAAATGCAATCAAGATAGTCACAACAAGTGAGATTACACTACTTTTATCTCCCGGCATTTTTAAGAATGCCATTAAAACAATGAGGAGTAAAACGGGAATAACAGCCCAAAATAGTTCCATATAGTATTGATTAAAAGATAAAACAATCAATGTTACTAACTACGGAATAGAATTACCGGATTTTTATCTGAGAATAATCTCCTCCGTATCTTATTAAAAACAATACGAAAGAAAGAATGTTCAGCTTAAAAAGGCTTCTCATTATTGCCAAAGACGAGAGCATGTATTCTTCATTTAGATTATTAAAAAACAAAATCAGGCCAAAGAAAGGTTATTCAGAAAGCTACTCAATCCTTCACGAGCATCAGCCAGTTTGTCTTCCCAGTGTTTAATGGAGTTCTCACCAATCTTATCAGTTACATATTTTACGGAAATAAAAGGAATGTTCTTCATTTGGCACACTTGTGCCTGAGCAAAAGCTTCCATATCGAATACATCACCGTGTGAACCGGCTGTCTCGGTCAGGAAACTATCTCCCGTATTACATACACCTTCTGGTTTCCAGTCACAGCAATACCCTTTATCAATAAGCAAAGCAGAAGAATTTATTTCGTGCTCCAGACCCAGACATTCAACTTTCTGAAGATCGCGGTCAATGAAGTGTCGACATACAAATACATCGCCCACGCTGTGATCCAACGTACCTGCGGTTCCAATGTTTACCACCACATCCGGACATTCCTGCGCCAAAGCATCCATCAAACGGATAGTTGCTTTCACCTTTCCAATACCGGTACGCACGTATTTAACCTCACAATCAGGCAAATTTACCGTGATCAGTTCGTCGTTCACGGCATGAGTTATCAAGACTTTCAGCATAATTTATTTTTTTATGCGGCAAAGATAAATAAACAAACGTGAAAAACATTAGTAAATGACTCTAAAGGATTTAGATAATATGCGCAGATTAATCAGCATTAGTGTCAAGAGGCTAACTCAATAGCTTGTACGAGTCATATATAAGAGACAACATCAATTCGGTTTCAAATAAAAAGCAGTTTATTCAAAGCATTCAACGTAACAGTTAAATTTTCATTCAAACAGAATAATTCCAATTTAAAAGAAAAAATTGGCGATTTGAAACTATTTTAAGCAATTATTAGTAATTTTCGTAGAAATATTTTTGTAGTTTCAGACTTAATTGTATTTTTGTGTACAATTTGGGCATAGAAATGACAGAGGAAGATAAAAAGTTATTAAGTACCTTTGAGGCGAGACTTAGACACTTGATGTATTTGCATGGCGAACTAAAGCGTGAGAATACAGAAATGAAGCAACTTCTGGAACAAAGAGAAGAAGAAGTCGCAAGGTTGCGAAGTGACTATAGTGAGCTGGAAGTCATATATGCCAATTTGAAAATAGCTAAGACAATTAGTTCAACAGACAGTGAGGTGAAAGATACCAAGCAAAGATTGTCTAAGTTAGTGCGGGAAGTCGACAAATGCATCGCTCTATTAAATGAGTAATTAACAGATAATAAGAAGGTGTATGAACGATAAAATAAAAATAAACCTGCAAATAGCAGACGAATCCTTTACAATGACTATTAATCGTGATGAGGAAGAGTTGTACAGGAAAGCTGCCAAGCAGGTAAACGATAGAATGAACGTGTATCGTTCAAAATATAAACCATCCGGAATGCCGGGGGCCAAAGTTTATGGTCCAAAAGAATTTTTGTCGATGGTTGCTTTTGATTTCGCATGTAATAATCTGAAATTGGAAGAAAAGAATGATACGTCACCTTTTACTAATAAAATTGAAGAACTGACACAGGAATTGGAAGAACACTTCAGAAAAGAGTAAAAGCGAGAATACATCTATCCGTTTTTTTTGAGAAAATTAACCCCGCACTGCTAATGCCCGGAAAGAGATATCTTCCGTGTATAAGTAGTGCGTTTTTATTTATAAATAAATTAATTGCAATGAACGTAATAATAGCATCAATTTTATGCTTTATCGTGGGAGGCTCTCTTTCTTACGTTTTGTTTAGATATATTCTGAAAACAAAATATGAAAGCACCATCAAGGAAGCGCAGGTAGAAGCGGAAGTTATTAAGAAGAACAAGCTTCTGGAAGTAAAGGAAAAGTTTCTGAATAAGAAAGCTGACCTTGAGAAAGAAGTGGCTCTCCGTAACCAAAAGATTCAACAGGCAGAAAACAAGTTAAAACAACGTGAGCTTGTTCTGAACCAGAAACAAGAAGAAATACAGCGTAAGAAAACAGAAGCTGAAGCTGTAAAAGAGAATCTTGAAGTTCAACTAGGTATTGTTGATAAGAAAAAAGAAGAACTGGAAAAGCTTCAACATCAGGAAAGAGAGAAACTGGAATCAATTTCCGGACTTTCTGCTGAAGAAGCAAAGAACCGCCTGGTAGAATCATTGAAAGAAGAAGCTAAGACTGAAGCATCATCTTTCATCAATGACATCATGGATGATGCCAAACTTACAGCTAACAAAGAAGCTAAGAGAATTGTGATCCAGTCTATACAAAGGGTCGCTACTGAAACTGCTATTGAAAACTCTGTTACTGTGTTCCACATTGAGAGTGATGAAATAAAAGGCCGTATCATTGGACGTGAAGGTCGCAACATCCGCGCGCTTGAAGCTGCAACCGGAGTTGAAATTGTTGTTGACGATACTCCCGAAGCAATTGTATTATCTGCATTTGACCCGGTTCGCCGTGAAATTGCTCGCTTGGCTCTTCACCAATTGGTAACTGACGGACGTATTCACCCTGCCCGTATTGAGGAAGTGGTTGCAAAAGTCCGCAAACAAGTGGAAGAGGAAATCATTGAAACAGGTAAACGTACAACTATCGATCTTGGTATTCATGGATTGCACCCTGAATTAATCAGAATCATTGGTAAAATGAAATATCGTTCTTCTTACGGACAGAACTTATTGCAGCACGCTCGTGAAACAGCTAATCTTTGTGCAGTAATGGCTTCCGAACTAGGACTTAATCCTAAAAAAGCTAAACGTGCAGGATTATTGCATGATATTGGTAAGGTGCCTGATGAGGAACCAGAATTGCCACATGCATTGTTGGGTATGAAACTTGCTGAGAAGTTTAAAGAAAAGCCAGATATCTGCAACGCTATTGGTGCTCACCATGACGAAACAGAAATGACTAGTTTGTTTGCTCCGATTGTTCAGGTTTGTGATGCTATCTCTGGAGCACGTCCGGGAGCACGCCGTGAAATTGTTGAAGCTTACATCAAACGTTTGAATGATCTGGAACAATTGGCTATGTCTTACCCTGGAGTAACAAAGACTTATGCTATTCAGGCAGGTCGTGAACTTCGAGTAATTGTAGGTGCAGACAAGATTGACGATAAAGCTACAGAAAGCTTATCTGGCGAAATAGCTAAAAAGATTCAGGACGAAATGACTTATCCTGGTCAGGTTAAGATCACCGTTATCCGTGAAACTCGTGCTATCAGCTTTGCTAAATAGAGCATAATAAAGCATTATATTGAGAGGCCGTTTACTTCATTGTAAGCGGTCTTTTTTTGTCTATTATTAATGGTTTGTAACATCGGTATCATTTATAATCTGAATAGAAAATATCTCAATATATTTAAAAAGAATTTTGATCTCTCACTCCATCACAAATAGCATATAACTCATTGAATATAAGCTATATAAAAAAGTGATAGATGTATTTCATCCCTAACTAAACCATCACAAAAAGGCTCATCCATAACTATTTCACCGTAATAAAAAGCATTTTTTCGCTTATTTTTGTTTCTGGCCACTTTTATACATTTCTCTCTTTTTAGTTTGAAATAGTGAGGGATGGGGTAAAAAGTGAGAGTAAAGTGAGAACAAAGTGAGAGATGAAAAGCTCAATATTATGATATAAAAAACTGTATGTAAGCCTATTACTAAAAACAGAGTGAGAGAGTGATGGTAGCTTTTCATAAAGGTATGGTGGGAAGTCATCTCATCTCCGGTTTGTTTCTTTATTTTTCATTCCGGAGTTTTATGCTATGTTGTACAAAACAAATCTTTCTTCTGTACAAAAGAATTAATTGTTTTGTACAGAAGAATGCATTCTTTTGTACAAGGAAAGACAAATACCCCGAATGATATATAAAAAAGTAAACCTGAATTATATTATAATCCGGTGTGATAATTTTCAAAAGCCCTCCTAGCATGGAATAAATTAAGATCATATACAATACCACACTTATGGTATATTTCTAAATTGCTAAAAAACAATATACTATTCTATCAATAGAAAAAGCTTCTTTTATTTTTTTTGTAGACAAATCTACTATACTTTTGCAATCATTAAGATGATATCAGAAACAATAAGTAAAATGGAAGAAATTAGTTTTGAATCTCAGGTGCTTCACACACCTTTCGAGAAAGAGGATGCTTACCACTCCTTATCTATGCCAGTTTATAATACAGCAGCATACGAATTTGAATCAGCTGAAGCAATGGAAGCTGCCTTCTGCGGATATACTTCAGGCCATGCATATTCACGCATTACCAATCCGACGGTGCAAAACTTCGAGAACAAAATACGTGTAGTAACCGAAGCTTTCAGCGTTACTGCCTTGAATTCAGGTATGGCTGCCATTAGTAATGTATTAATGACTGTGGCATACTCAGGAGCAAATATAATCACCTCTGCCCACCTCTTCGGCAATACTTATTCTTTCATCAAGAACACATTGGGAGCATTTGGTGTGGAAGCCAGATTCTGTGACCTTACTAATCCTGAAGAAGTTCGTTCGCAAGCGGATGAAAACACTTGTGCTATTTTTCTGGAAGTTATTACCAACCCACAGCTGGAAGTGGCCGACCTTAAAAAGCTATCTGCTATTGGAAAAGAAAAAGGTATTCCTTTAATTGCCGATACCACGGTTGTTCCTTTTAACATATTCAAGGCTAAAGATTTCGGAGTGGATATCGAAATTGTATCCAGCACAAAGTATATTTCCGGTGGAGCAACCAGCATTGGCGGACTTATCCTCGACTACGGAACATTTGACTGGAAACAATCAAGTAAATTGGTAGAAATGACTGATCAATTCGGTTCCGGAACTTTCACAGCTAAACTAAGAAAAGAAATTCATCGTAATCTGGGTGCATACATGACTCCACAAGTTGCCTATATGCAAACATTGGGATTAGAAACCATGCAAGTGCGCTTTGAACGTCAGGCACAGACATGCCTGCAACTAGCCAAGTGCCTGCAATCACTCAAAGGAATTGAATCTGTAAACTATACCGGATTGGAATCCAGCCCATTTTATCAGTTAAGCAATGCACAGTTCGGACCTTATCCCGGAGCGATGTTTACTTTTGATCTTTCTTCAAAAGAAGCGTGCTTTAGTTTCATGAACAAGCTGAAGCTGATCCGTCGTGCAACGAATCTGTTCGATAATAAATCATTAGCCATTCATCCTGCAAGTACCATCTATGGAACTTTTACAGAAGAGCAACGCCAAAGCATGGACGTGAGTTCCAAGAGCATTCGTTTGTCAGTTGGCCTTGAAAGTGTTAATGATCTGTACAATGACATTAAACAAGCATTAGACTAAGAAATCAGAACGATACCGGTTAATTTGTTTAGCGAACGATAACAAAAGAAAAACGGATCTTCTTCTGAATAAAAAATAAAACGGCTACCTTAAAAATAATCTTCGTCATTTATTGATTGGAGATCATTATTAAGGTAGTCGTTTTTTCTATAACAATATAAACTCTATCACTCCTGACAGAATACAAATTATTTATAAACGCATTCTTTTCAGCTGACTTTCCACAATCAGTTTAGGAATTAAACAAGGATCCTTTGCCACTGTAACACCAGCAGCCTCAAAAGCAGCAATCTTTTCCTCTGCAGTTCCCGAACCACTGGAAATAATAGCTCCGGCATGCCCCATTTGTTTTTCCGGTGGAGCAGACTGTCCGGCAATAAATGCTACAACGGGTTTAGTGATTTGCCAGCGAATAAACTCAGCAGCCCTTTCTTCAGCATTTCCACCAATCTCTCCAATTAAAACAATGGATTGCGTATCCTTATCTTTTTCAAACAATTCAAGAAGCTCACGATAATAGAGTCCAACGACTTTATCACCCCCTATTCCTACAGCTGTTGATTGTCCCAAACCTTTTGCCGTGAGATGAGAAACAACTTCATAAGTTAAAGTCCCGCTTCGGCTAATGATTCCAACATTACCTTTTATGAATATCTTAGAAGGCATGATACTCACCATACTTCTACCTGGAGAAACCAATCCAGGACTGTTAGGACCAATAAGTATCGCTCCTTTCTGCTGAACAAAATTATAAGCTTTAATGGCATCCAGCGTAGGTATTCCTTCTGTAATACAGATAATCAGTCCGATACCTGCATCAGCAGCTTCCATAATAGCATCAGCAGCAAATGCCGGAGGAACAAAAATAGCCGAAGTATTGGCTCCTGTCTGATCAACAGCCTCATACATGGTGTTAAATACAGGAATGTTATCTACATCCTGGCCTCCCTTTCCAGGAGAAGTTCCAGCCACCACATTTGTTCCGTAAGCCTTCATCTTCATTGCGTGAAAGTATCCGTCTCTGCCAGTGATACCTTGTACAACCAGACGGGTTGATTCGTTTATTAGGATACTCATATCTAATGAATTTAGTTGATTGTTATATGCATTTTTTAACCTGCCTTTATTGATAGATTTACAGCTGCACGAACTGCCTCACCCATTGTATCTGTTACAAGAAAATTAGAAGAACGAAGCAATGCCCTACCCTCTTCTTCATTAGTACCGGTGAGACGAACAACAACCGGAATATCAGCATGCAACAACTCATAAGCCTTAAGCAAACCATTTGCCACATCATCACAGCGGGTAATTCCTCCGAATATATTAACCAGAATCACCTTCAGCCGGTCATCCTCCAACAAAAGCTTCATTGCTTCAGTAATCTTTTTCGGATTCGAGCTACCACCAATATCCAGAAAATTAGCAGGGCAACCTTCGTTAAGCTTAATCAGATCCATAGTAGCCATTGCCAACCCGGCTCCATTAACCATACAACCAATATCTCCGGTTAGATGAACATAACTGAAGCCTTTGGCCTTTGCATGTAACTCCATTTCCTCCTCTTCCGTAGGCTCTGAGAAGAAACAGATATCCTCCTGCCGATATAAGGCACTATCATCAAAAGACATTTTTGCATCAAGTGCGATCAGATTTCCCTCTTCTGTGAGGACCAGCGGATTAATTTCTACAAGCGATGCATCTTTATCAATCATTAACTGATACATATTCTGCAATATCTGCACCATCTGATTAACCAGATCCATGTCATCAAACAAAAAGAAAGCAATTCTTCTTGCAATATAATCGGGCATGCCAATAAAAGGATCAATATTAACTTTGTAGATATTTTCAGGAGTATACTTGGCTACTTCTTCAATCTCGACGCCTCCCTCAGAGCTCAACATCATAATCACTGATTTATTTTTCCTATCAATGCTAAAGCTCAGATAAAATTCCGTTTCAATGTTAACCGCTTCGCTTACCAGTACTCTAGTTACCGGTAAATCTTTAATTTTCATTTGCAGCATTGAACTGGTATAGTTCATTACATCATCGGCACTCTTTGCAAGTTTCACTCCACCAGCCTTACCTCTTCCACCAGCAAGGACCTGCGCTTTTATCATTACTTTCTCCATATCCAGCTCTGTATAAGCCGCTAAAGCTTCTTCTTCGCTATGGCAAAGAATGTGTTGCTCTACGGGTATACCGTAGGAAGAAAAAAGGCTTTTTGCTTGATATTCGTGTATTTTCATCTGCCTAAATATTAATGAAAGTGATCTTTTATGGATGGTAATATTAAAACAAATACTTCATTCGGATTGTTTAATTTCAGTTGTTACATTTTTTATATCTGGAACAAAGAAGTTATCTTTGCGTTGAATTAAGAAAACCAATATTTCAATGTTGAAATTAATAGTAGGTCTTACCCGCCATCTTAGCTTAGGCACGCTTCTTATTCCATATCTTGTAAAAAAAGAGTCGGAAGAGATTATTCAGGTGGAGGAACAGGCAACTTCTGCTTCTTTATCTGATAACTCACTCAGTGAAACTGAAAAAGAGATTATCAAGCTATCTTTATGTTATTCAGAGAAGAATCTTATGGAGGTCTTTTCTAAAGAGAAAACAATATCCGGATTTCTGCGCAAACTGACAGAAGAAAAACTCAAAGATAACATTCGTCCCTTCATAGATAAAAAGCAACTGGAAATAATCCAGCTGATACGTATCCACAACATACCACTTTATTATAAAGAGTTAGGAAAAAAAGCACTCTACAGCCACAGTCTCATTAAAGTGATGAAAGAGGATGCTGAGGTGTTCTTTCATTTTGAATCGACAGAACATTTCTTTCGTTATTCCATTACCTGCCAGGCAAACGGAAAACCTGTCAGCCTGAAAGATAAAAAACCGGTCATTATACTTACTGCCCAGCCGGCATGCATCATGGCTAAAGATGAGTTACTGGTATTCAGAGACATAGAAGCATCCCGCCTGCTGCCGTTCTTTAACAAGAACACAGTAGAGGTTCCGGCATCAATGGCCGGAAAATATATGCAGCAGATTGTACTACCTGCAATGGAACGATTTCAAGTGGAAGCTTCAGGCATTGACATAACAGAAGAATTAACTCACCGAAAAGCAGAACTTTCCATTGAGAAATCAGTTTTACAGCAGCCATTAATTAGACTACGTTTCCTGTATAATGACCATAGCTTTGCTCCGGGAGAAATAAGCCAAAAGAAGTATGTGAGAATTGAAGAGTGTAATGAGAAGCACTTCGTTCATTATTTTACCCGCGACATCCATTGGGAAGAACAATGCGTGGAACAACTTAAGGAATGGAGATTAAAACAGGTTGGCGATTCACAATTCATCTTATCCGATGATGCACCGGAAAAGAGTCTTATCAGGTGGATGGGTACACATAAAGATTCACTACAGGATATGTTTGAGTTAAACCATTCAGAATCCGGTTCAAATTATTATTTAGGAGAAATATCCCTGAAACAGGAAATCAGTGTCCAACCCGACTGGTTTGATATTCAGATAAAGGTTCAGATTGGAAGTTTTCATTTTCCCTTCTTTCATTTCAAAAAATACATAATTAAAGGAGAGCGTGAATTTATTCTACCTAATGGTGATATTGCTCTGCTTCCCGAAGAGTGGTTTGAAAAATACAGCGAACTCATGACATTGGGCACCAAGCAAGAAGAAGGAATCCGATTACAAAAAGTACACTTCAAGCTATTAGACGAACTAAATCAGGAAAGTTTTACCAATGAACTTAAAAAATTACAAAAAGAATATATAGAAAAGAAAGAATACCCTATTCCATCAAAAGTAAAAGCTACTCTTCGCAGTTATCAGAAAGAGGGATTTTCATGGATGGTACATTTGATGGATAATAACTTTGGAGGGTGTTTGGCTGATGATATGGGGCTTGGAAAAACCTTGCAAACCATCACAATGCTTCAGCATCTATATAATTCATCTGAAAATATTACAGAAGAAGTGTTTTCAGACCCCAATTGCACCTATTCTGCAGATAAAACTGGACAACTTTCTTTATTCGGAGATGAGCAAGCGGAAGATTTTACCGTAACACCTAATAATACACTTCATCAGAACAACGACTCTCATCAGGCAACTCTGGCAATAGAAATAATACCAACTACAGAATCAGCTTCAAAAGCTGATCCCCATCCCGCTTCTCTGGTAGTTGTCCCCACTTCCCTTCTTCCTAACTGGATAAGGGAGATAAAAAAGTTCAGTTCACTGAGCACCTATGAATATTCAGGAACAGGCAGATTGAGAAGCAAAGGAATCAAGCGTGTGTTCAATCATTACAATGTGATAATCACAACTTACGGTGTGCTCAGGAATGACATTGAACTGATTGAAGACTATCCTTTTGAATGTGTTATTCTGGATGAGAGTCAAACTATCAAGAATCCGGATTCCGTTACATATCATTCAGTCATCAGACTAAAGGCAAAGCATAGACTTGTGCTAACCGGCACCCCAATAGAGAATTCTCTGAAGGATCTTTGGGCACAGTTTAACTTTATCAACCCGGGAATGTTGGGTAGTTCGGAGAGTTTTCGGAATCATTTTATCGTTCCCATCACGAAAGAGGGTAATAGCCGGATGGAGGCTCGCCTTCAGCAACTTATAAAACCATTCTTTCTGCGAAGGACTAAAGATCAAGTAGCACCAGAACTACCTTCGCTTACAGAAGAGGTACGATATTGTGAAATGTCTCCTGAACAGGAAGCCATTTATAAAAAGGAAAAGAATATCTTACGGAATGCACTGATGGAGATTAGCAGTAAAGAAAATATTCAGAAAAATAGCTTCGTGGCACTGCAAGGAATGACTCGCCTGCGCTTAATGGCAAACCATCCGCGTATGCTGATGTCCGATTATATATTCTCTTCCGGCAAAATGGAACAGATACTTGAAGCTTATGAGATGTTAATGAGTGAAGGACACAAGGTGCTTATTTTCTCCTCGTTCGTGAAATATCTCCATTTACTGGGAGAAGCTTTTGACCGAAATGGCTGGCGGTATGCTTTACTCACCGGACAAACAACCGACCGGGAAAAGGAAATTGCCCGCTTTACTAACGAAAAAGATATCTACGCTTTCTTTATTTCCCTCAAAGCCGGTGGTGTAGGTCTCAACCTTACAGAAGCCGACTATGTTTTTATCATTGATCCATGGTGGAACCCTGCTGCAGAGATGCAGGCAGTGAGCCGCGCCCATCGTATTGGCCAAACAAAACAAGTAATGGTTTATCGCTTTATAACCAGCGACACCATTGAAGAGAAAATTATCAGACTTCAGGAAAAGAAAAGTAAGCTTGCAGAAAGCTTTATCACCTCAAACAACCCATTAAAATCATTCAACAATAAAGAGTGGAAAGAATTACTAAATCTTTTCTAATTTGACATAAATTCTTTATTTTGATAGCAAAACGATATTTTTTTTAACAATAAAAATACCGTTTTATATAAAAACATATCACTTTAGTAGTTTATATTTGCAGTCAGAAAAAGAAACCTAACTATATTTTTGTTTTTATGATCGATTTTAAAAAATGGTTTAATCGTTATGATGAAGCCGGTTTTATTAATAAAGAACACGAGAAATTAGAACGTGTTTTAATGTGGGGAACAGTAATACTTATTCTTCTTGTTTTATTAGGACTAATTATCTGGGCAATTAAAGAATCAAGTGCTCCAGCTATTTAGTGTCTATTTCTCGTTAATAGAAAACGAATATGGGAAATCTTCTTTTTGAGTGCCTCGCTGCTTATTTGGGGTATCACTCATGCGAATGTAGATTTCTCCGCCATTAATCAAGTCGGCATGTTTTAGATAATTCTTTGCATAACCTTTACCATTGAGAGTCATCGTTTCAATATAAAGGTTATTAACACCATTATCAGGTGCATTGATTATCATCTTGTTTCCATTTTCAAATGTAATGGTCGCCCTTTTGAATAAAGGAGCTCCTAATACATATTCATTTGCTCCGGGGCATACGGGATAGAATCCCAATGCAGAGAACACATACCATGCAGAAGTCTGTCCGTTATCCTCGTCACCACAATATCCATCAGGATTGCAGGTATACATACGGTTCATCACTTCACGAAGCCAATATTGCGCTTTCCATGGCTGACCGGCATAGTTATACATATAAATCATGTGCTGGATAGGCTGATTACCGTGAGCATAATTACCCATATTCATAATCTGCATTTCACGGATTTCATGAATCACCTGTCCGTAATAGCTTGCATCAAATACAGGAGGAACGGCAAATACAGAATCGAGCATACTCACAAAACTCTCCTTACCACCCATCAGGTCAATAAGCCCTTGCGGATCGTGAAAAACCGACCACGTATAATGCCAGCTATTTCCTTCTGTAAAGGCATCGCCCCACTTTAATGGAGAGAAAGGAGACATAAATTTGCCATTAGCATTCTTTCCCCGCATCAGCTTTGTTTCCTTATCAAACAGATTTTTGTAATTCATGGCACGTTTAGCATAAAGATCTATTTCCTTCTTTGGACGTTTAAGCTCCTTTGCCAGTTTATAAATACACCAGTCGTCATAAGCATATTCCAATGTGCGGGCAGCATTTTCATTGATATTCACATCGTAAGGAACATATCCCAGTTTATTATAGTATTCATACCCTAGGCGTCCGGTTGAGGAAACGGTAGGATGAACGTTTTCTGTTCCATGAATAAGCCCTTTGTATAAAGTTTCCAGGTCATCCACCTTAACTCCTTTCATGTAAGCATCTACTAAAACAGAGGCAGAATTGTTACCCACCATACAACCACGGTGTCCGGGACTCGCCCATTCGGGGAAGAATCCACTTTCTTTATAAGCATTAATCAGCCCTTCCTGTATTTCTTTGTTTATTGAAGGATACATCATGTTTAGGAAAGGGAACAAGCAACGGAACGTATCCCAAAAACCAGAATCAGTATACATATATCCGGGTAGCACTTCACCGCTATACGGACTGTAATGAACTATTTTGCCTGTTGCATCTACTTCATAAAACTTACGCGGGAACAACATAGAACGGTACATACAGGAATAAAATGTACGATACTGATCTAACGAACCGCCTTCAACCTTTATTTTGCTTAAAGCATTATTCCATTCAGTTTTTCCTTTAGATACAACTTTGTCGAAACTATCATTACCAAGTTCGTTCAGATTAAGAGCAGCTTGTTCAAAGCTGATAAATGAAGAAGCAACTTTAGCATGAACAATTTCACCTTTAGCCGTTTTAAATCCAATAACTGCTCCCACATGGTTGGATGTTTGTTCCTCATCTTGTTTTAGAGCGCCATCGGCAAAAGTATATTTATAGGTAAACGGCTTATCGAAAGTGATAACGAAGTAATTTTTAAAGTTTGCAGGTACTCCCCCACTATTCTTCGTTGTGTAACCGATAATCTTATTTTCACTGGGTATGATTTTAATATAGGATCCTTTATCAAAAGCATCAACTACAACAAAAGAGCTATCGTTCTTAGGGTAGGTAAAACGAAACATCGCCGCACGTTCCGTTGGCGCAATTTCAGTTACCACATCATGATCGGCCAGATATACCTTATAATAATAAGGCTTGGCAATCTCTGCTTTATGCGAAAACCAGCTTGCCCGCTTTTCCTCATCAAAAACCGGAGCACCCACTACCGGCATAATAGAAAACTGACCGTAATCATTAATCCACGGACTCGGCTGATGAGTCTGTTTAAAACCGCGTATCTTGTTTTCTGTATATGTGTAAACCCATCCATCCCCCATCTTACCTGTTTGAGGCACCCAAAAGTTCATGCCCCACGGGCGGGCAATGGCTGGATATGTATTCCCGGTTGATAACTGATAAGTAGACTGAGAACCAATCAATGGATTTACATATTCAACTATATCTGTATTTTCTTCATGTCCCATTGCATAGATAGGGTTTCCAATAAAAAACAAGGTTAGTGCATACGTAAATACAAATAAACTTAGATGTTTCATAGCGCAGAGATTTAATTAAATGGATATTCCCCTTTCCTAATTGATCTGATATTGCAAATATAGCTATTTGTTATAAAGTCAATAAGTTGTAATGAAATAAAAGAATTCTTTAGTTTCATTATTTTAAAATTCTACAGAAAAATTGCATTTCATCCAGCACTTTTGGAGGCTATCATCACGACCTTGAGTCTCATTGATACATTTTTAATATTTATTATCCAATAAAACATGGCAAATTGCTGAGCTGAAAACCACCATCAATGCATAATGCACTAAGTTAGATAAAGAATAATAAAGGAAGCCTGTTAATAAGGCTATGCAATCTTTCTTAGCTGATTTTTTTTTGTAATTTTGCACCCTTATTTTAAATTCAAAAATAAATTAAGAAGAAGGCTCTCCTTCCAGACCTTCTCTTTACTGTGTATAGCCAAAGAAACAAAATAATAAATCATAAATATGGATAATCAGACAGAAACAGCAAAAGAGAAAATCAATCCAACTGCATCCTCGGACTTAATTTATGGGCTTAATGATCGTCCACCCTTCAAAGACGCATTGTTTGCAGCACTGCAACATTTATTAGCCATATTTGTGGGTATAATTACGCCTCCTCTGATTATTTGCGGAGCATTGAAAACAGATTTGGCAACAACTGGTTTCATGGTTTCTATGGCTCTTTTTGTATCTGGTATAGCTACATTTATTCAATGTAAGAAGTTTGGCCCGTTTGGATCTGGTTTATTGTGTATTCAAGGAACCAGTTTTTCTTTTATCGGTCCTATTATTTCGGCCGGACAGTTAGGCGGTCTTCCTCTGATTTTCGGCGTTTGTATGGCAGCTTCTCCTGTTGAAATGATTGTGAGCCGTTGTTTCAAATATCTGCGCCACATCATTACCCCGCTCGTATCGGGAATCGTAGTGCTACTCATCGGACTCAGCCTTATAAAAGTAGGCGTTGTTTCCTGTGGCGGTGGTTACGCAGCGATGGGTAACGGCACATTTGGAAGTATTGAAAACGTAGGACTTGCTGCTATTGTGTTGGGTAGTGTGCTGTTCTTTAACCGCTGCAAAAATAAATATCTCCGCATGAGCTCTATCGTTCTGGGCTTGTGTATTGGTTATGGTATTGCTTTTGCCATGGGTAAAGTGGACTTTGCTAAGGCTGCCACAACAGATATCTGGGCATTCAATATACCAATGCCATTCAAATATGGTTTGGATTTCAATTTTTCATCCTTCCTGGCTTTAGCACTGATATATCTTATTACCGCCATTGAAGCAACAGGAGATGTTACAGCTAATTCAATGATTTCCGGAGAACCTATTGAAGGTGAGAAATATCTGAAACGTGTTTCAGGAGGAGTTTTGGCTGATGGCTTCAACTCTTTTTTAGCCGGAGTATTTAACTCATTCCCAAACTCAATTTTTGCACAAAACAATGGTATTATTCAGTTAACCGGAGTTGCCAGCCGTTACGTAGGTTATTATATTGCAGGCATGCTAATATTGCTTGGCTTATTCCCAATAGTTGGTATTATCTTTTCGTTGATGCCCGATCCCGTATTAGGAGGAGCAACATTGCTTATGTTCGGTACTGTTGCTTCAGCCGGTATCCGTATCATTGCATCACACGAGATTAACCGCAAAGCCACTTTAGTACTAGCCGTGAGTTTGTCATTAGGTCTGGGCGTGGAACTGATGCCCGACATTCTTAACCATGCTCCTCAAGCTATAAAGTCAATATTTTCATCAGGAATCACAACCGGCGGACTTACAGCCATCATTGCCAATGCGCTGATTCGTATTAAAGAGGGAGCAGAAGATAAAAAAGAAGAAAGAGAAATAGTAGAATAATATGGAAATACTTAAAAAACGTATTCTGCAGGACGGTAAATGCTTTGAAGGCGGAATATTAAAAGTAGATAGTTTTATCAATCATCAGATGGACCCCATGCTGATGTATCAAATTGCTCAGGAGTTTGTGGCTCGGTTTAAGAACGAGAACATTAATAAGATTGTTACCATTGAGGCAAGCGGAATTGCTCCAGCCATTCTTGTTGGCTATATCATGCAGCTTCCGGTTGTTTTCGTAAAAAAGAAACAACCTAAAACAATGGAAAACATGCTTACCACAGTTGTGCACTCTTTCACAAAAGACCGCGATTATACCGTTTGCATAAGCAACAATTTCCTCACACAAGATGATCATGTACTCTTTATTGATGATTTCCTGGCAAACGGAAACGCTGCTTTAGGTATGATTGATTTGATTAATCAGGCTGGAGCTTCGCTAAGTGGAATGGGATTCATCATTGAGAAAGCTTTTCAGAACGGTGGAAAATTACTCCGTGATAAAAACGTTCATGTTGAATCACTGGCTATTATAGATGATTTATCCAATTGTGAAATAGAGATTCGCTAACAGGGCTGATAGCGAATAATAGTATAATCCCTCCGGACATTTTATTCGGGGGGATTTTTATGAATGGACTAAAAAGTAATCACTTATCAAATTTCACATTAAGTCCTTGATATATCTCATCGTCCGACTTTACTTCCTTGCTCATAATAAATTCACCCTTACCCCCATTCTGGTTTGATTCCAATATTGAGCCTTGTTCTAAATTCCATCCAAGTTTGCTCATATAATTAAGCACATCTATATCCGATTTAAACACAAGAAGCTTATTGTTTTCATCAAGCAATGTAGCTTTATACCCTGAACCAAAATCAAAATAAGGCTTATCTTTAACGAATATTACACTTTCTACATATTGAAATTTACAATACGTTTTATAGGCAAATGCATTTATTGTAAAAACAGCAAATAGGAACAGTAACAGGATCTTCTTCATAGAATAATTATTTTAATTATACATACACTTTCGATTCGTAATTATACAACAAATAATCAAAAAATAGATACGTATTAATTAAAATTAAGACAAAGATCTGCTTTATTAAGATTGTAAAAATCAGAGGATAAAACGGTTATTGGGTTTTATCCTCTGATTTCACTCTATTTATCAGAGTTTATTCTTCAAAAAAGGATTAAAATCGATCATTCTTTCCTTCTGGCTCATTCTTATTCCACAAACAGTAGTCTGTGGTTTCTTGGTTGTCTTTTTTAAAGCCTTCAGTTCTCTGATTTTTATTCTTACTAAATCCAGTTCCTGAACAGTTAATTCATTTAGTATATTAAATACTTCTTCAATCTTATCCATAAATTCAGCTATTATGTACAATTAAATTTAGACTAATGTATATTCCTCTCTAATATTTTCTTTGCAAAGCTCATATAATCAGCTTTGTTATATCTTATCAACGTAAAACAAATTATGTTGCATTATATACAAAAAGAAAATCCGCATAAATCATTGATTTATTCGGATTTTTGCTCTTTATTTTGCTAATAAGTGGAGCTGGAGGGAATCGAACCCTCGTCCAAACGAGGAAATCATAAGCTTTCTACATGCTTATCTTCGCCTAATTTTTCGAGTACGGCAAGACCGAAGCCACCAACCAGTACCTTATCCTCTTTAGTTTCACCAGAGCCACAAGGAAGGACTCAAGCTATCTCCGATATAACTGCACCACTAAACCGGAACGCTTCGGAACAACAGCAACCGAGTGATGTCTCGTCTCCGCACCTAGTGCAGAGATTAAGTTTAATCTACTATAATTCGATTAAGCAGCAAGAGCGTAATTATTTTCGCCAGATAAAATTTTGATAACTGAGATTTAAGTGCAAATCACCGACGCACTGCATGCTTACATACCATTTCTGCCCGCTGTCAAATCCAGTCAACCCCGAAGGATGTGTGATGTAACCACTCTTTTAGCGATACAAAGATATGCACAAAGAATTGATCTGCCAATTTTTCAGGATGCATTTTGAGAATTATTTATTCTTATTATACTTTACACTGATTTCTTTGCCCCAATTGTTAAGAGTTTCAATAACGGGCATAACAGATTCTCCCATTGGGGTAAGCTTGTATTCCACTTTTGGAGGAACGGTTGGATAGACAATTCGTTCCACTAGTCCGGTTTGCTCCAGTTCTCTTACTGTCTGGGTAAACATCTTGTTGGCTATTCCGTTTAAGCTGCGCTGAAGTTCGCCCGAACGCATTACTCCATCTCTGAGATGATACAGCACAATCGGCTTCCATTTGCCACCAATCATATCCATTACTAACTCTAAAGAACAAAAATAGTCCTTCCCCTTAAAAATATATTTGTCTATACACCCATCATTTATCATAATTCACTCCTTTTGGTTACTATACTACTTTTTAGTATGTACTTGTACAATTGGCATTAATATCCGTAATTTGCAGCGACAAAGAAACAAAATTAAAAGGAGAAAAGAAATGAAAGTTGTAGCAATTAACGGAAGTCCTCGTAAAGAGGGTAATACTTATCATGCATTGATGGGTGTTGGCAAGCAATTAATGGAAAACGGTATTGAGTTCGAGATTATCCACATCGGCAATAAAGCTGTGAGAGGATGCATGGCCTGCGGAGGATGTTCAAGAAACAAGGATGAGAAGTGCGTTATTACAACTGATCCTTTGAATGAATGGGTTCAGAAGATGAAGGATGCCGATGGAATTATACTTGGTTCACCTGTTTATTATGCAGGTATTCCTGGAACTATGAAATCGTTTCTGGATAGAGCTTTCTTTGTGTCGGGAAGTAATGACAATTTATTTCGTCAGAAAGTTGGTGCTGCAGTAGTTGCTGTACGCCGTACCGGAGGTTCTTCCACATTCGATAGTCTGAACCATTATCTGAATTATTCGGAAATGATTCTTGCCACATCAAACTATTGGAACATTACTCACGGACTGTCTAAGGGAGAGGCTTTACAGGATGGCGAAGGCGTACAGATTATGGAAGTTCTGGGAAGAAACATGGCATGGATACTTAAAATGCGTGAGCAAACTAAAGACAGCATTCCTGCTCCAGCTCCCGTAAATAAGGTTTATACTAATTTTATCCGGTAATAAAAGACACGTTGTATATCCTCGTTTCTGGCTTTTAGATAAAAAACAGGCTGGATATATAAAAAAGTAGTTCATTGTAACCATTGTTACAAGTCGGGAACCAAGAATTACCATACCTTTGCAGCATCATCCTAAATATTGAAGAGAATGAAACGAACTGTGATTAAAATAGACGAAGCATTGTGTAACGGATGCGGATTGTGTGTAAAAGGTTGTCATGAAGGGGCTTTACAGCTTATTAATGGTAAAGCGGTAATGGTGAGCGAGCTTTATTGCGACGGTTTAGGCGCTTGCATTGGCGAATGTCCCGAAGGTGCAATTGAATTGGAAGAACGTGAAGCGGAACCTTACAGCGAAGAAGCTGTTATGGAGCGTATTTCTCCGAAAGGTGAAACGATTATTCTTGCTCACTTAAAGCATTTAAAGGAACACGGCGAGAAGGATTTACTGATGCAGGGCGTAGATTATCTCAGAAGAAACAATATAAAGGTGGATCTTTCTCAGATTCATGGTCAGCAAAATGCGGGCGGAGCACACAGCGGATGCCCTGGCTCCATGGCCCGTACATTGAAACCGGCCGGACAAGTAGCGGCAAATGCAGGATTTGCTCAAGGTGGTGCTTCATTTTCCGCTCAGGGATTTTCTGCTGCGCCTCAGGTTTCCGAACTTCGTCAATGGCCAGTACAGCTCCACCTGCTTAATCCGCAGGCTGGATATTTTCAGGGAGCAGATGTATTACTGGCGGCCGACTGTACTTCTTTCACCGCAGGTAATTTCCACAGTCGCTTTCTGAAAGGGAAGATTCTGGCTATTGCTTGCCCGAAACTGGACAGCAACACGGAATCATACATTGAGAAGCTACGGTCTATGATTGACAATTCCGTAATAAACACGCTTACCGTACTGATTATGGAGGTTCCCTGCTGCGGTGGTCTGCTTCAGATGGCAAAACTAGCTAGAGAAAAAGCTTCCCGAAACATTCCTATTAAAGCAATTATTCTTTCTGTTCAGGGAGAAGTATTGAGTGAGGAATGGATTTAACCGGCAGCTATTAAACATGATTCCTTGATATATTAAATAGTTTCACGTAGATGATTAGCGCAAACTTGTACAAGTTTGCGGATTAGCCTCACGACCCTAAGTTATCAGCCTCCAGAGGCTAATACAACAGGGTCATGAGGCTAATTTTAGTTTAACCTGAATAAACAGTTAATTACTGGAGGAAGAATTATTAGAATTAAAGGAGATAATTGCTAAGCAAAAATCGCCTCCTGCTAATCACTCGGAAAATAACTTTCTGGCAAAACAGAAGTTTTAACAGATTATTACAAATAGCCTATTGTCAGAAAAAGTGTTTTCAAAGTATAAACTCTTAAGTTCTGTATTTATAGCCTTTTATAGCAAACAACACACTATCAGCTTTTTCATTAATCATTGTTTAACGTCAGAATATACTCAAAAAAAATCCCAAATTAAAATGTTAAGTCTGAAAAACTTAAGATACAATGGGTTTCTTTTGTCTTTTTTTTAATTATTTTTGCAGCAAAAAACAATGAAACAAAAGAAACTACTCCTTGTTATTATGGCCATAGTGTGTCAGTTTGCTACCGCACAGAACATTCAGTTTCACTATGACCTCAGAAATTCTTTGAATAAGAATATTCCGACTTCAAGAAACTATCTCACAACTACTATTGAGATGTTTAAACCCGACAAGTGGGGTTCAACTTTCTTCTTTGTAGATATGGATTATAATCAGGCTAAAGGAAACATCGGAACTGCATACTGGGAAATTGCCCGTGATTTTAAGATTGGTAAATGTCCTATCATGCCACATATTGAGTATAATGGTGGTGCAGGAAACAGTCAGGGTTTTGGATTCTCAATAGCAAACGCTTATCTGTTAGGAGCTTCTTATCCATTTAGCTGTGGGAATGCTAATTTCAGTACTTACCTTGCTTACAAGTACAATGCATTTGCCAAAACCAGCAACGACGTTCAGTGGACAGGTACCTGGGGCATTCCTTTGTTTGATAACAAAATGACTCTTTCAGGATTCATTGATGTATGGACAGAAAACAAAGACCGTACAGGAGATGGAAATGAATCTGGAAAAAGAGTTATATTATTAACAGAACCACAAGTTTGGTATAATGTTAATTCTAAGTTATCATTGGGTAGTGAAATAGAAATCAGCAATAACTTCTATAAATTGAATTATAGCACAGATAATTATGCTGCAAACAAATTATATGTATTCCCAACCATTGCTGCCAAATGGAATTTCTAAATAAATAAAGATAAACCCAATGATAGAAAAATTATTTAAACTGACGGAAAACAAAACCAACGTCAGACAAGAAGCTATTGCAGGATTGATCACATTCCTGACAATGTCTTATATCTTAGTGGTTAACCCAAGTATTCTGGGTGCAACAGGGATGGACAAAGCAGCTCTGTTTACCACAACAGCTTTAGCTACAATTATCGGAACACTTCTGATGGCATTCTTGCCAAATCTTCCCATTGCACAGGCTCCGGGAATGGGACTTAACAATTTCTTTGCTTTTTCCGTGGTACTAACCATGGGATATAGTTGGCAAATGGCTCTTACAGCAGTATTCATTGAAGGTATCATCTTTATTATTCTTACCTTCTTTAATGTTCGTGAACTGATTGTGAAAAGTATTCCAAAGACACTTAAAGATGCAATTCCGGTTGGTATCGGACTTTTTATTACTTTAATAGGAATGAAGAATGCCGGTATCATTGTAAGCAATCCTAACACTTTGGTTTCTATGGGAGATTTAGCTAATCATAATGTTTGGATTGCACTGATTGGCCTTATTATAACAGGAGCACTATTTGCGAAGAATGTTCATGGTTCCATTTTGATTGGTATTGTTATAGCAACTATCTGTGGAGTATTTTTTGGAGAAGTACATACACCGCAAGATGGTATTTTCTCACTTCCTCCATCAATTGCCCCAATCTTCTTTAAATTTGACTGGAACCATCTATTTACATTTGATATGTTGGTTGTAGTTTTCACTTTCTTGTTTGTCAACCTGTTCGATACTGTTGGAACGCTGATTGGTGTTGCTTCAAAGGCTGGGTTCATAGATGAAAACGGAAACTTCCCTCAGATTAAGAAAGCCCTTTTTGCTGATGCATTAGCTACTACATTCGGAGCTGTTTTAGGTACAAGTACTGTAACTTCATACGTAGAGAGCTGTGCAGGTGTAGCTTCAGGCGGTAGAACAGGTTTAACAGCTGTAAGTACAGCCTTTATGTTCTTCATCGCATTGTTCCTTTCTCCTCTGTTCCTGATGGTACCAGCCTCAGCAACTGCTCCGGCACTTATCATTGTAGGTTTGTTTATGATCTCTTCAATCGTTAAAGTTAACTTCGACGACATGACAGAGTCTCTGCCTGCATTCCTTACAATTGTGATGATGCCTTTCTGTTACAGTATCGCTCAAGGTATTGTATTCGGCTTCCTGAGCTATACTTTCCTGAAAGTATGCACTGGACAAGCAAAGAAAGTATCAATCACCGTATTTGTAATCTCTTTATTATTCCTGATAAAGATGGTAATTGACGGAATGCATATTGTGTAAGTTCAATAAATCAAGATAAAAAGAAGGCTGTCAGAATCAATTCTGACAGCCTTCTTTTTATAATATATGATGTGTTGTGCTACTATTAAATCAGAACTCGCTGGTGAAATGGAACTTAATACTTTTGAAATCCATTTGCGCCATCTGAAGCACATAGTTACTATCAGCAAGAAAGACATCGCGTCCTTCGCGGTCTTTCGCCATAAACTGATACTTACGTTTTTTAAACGCTTCCAGTTCTTCCTTATTATCGCTTTCTATCCAGCAAGCTTTATATAAGCTAAGCGGTTCCCAGCGACAAGCTGCGTTATATTCATTCAGCAAACGATACTGAATTACTTCAAACTGCAACTGTCCTACTGTACCAATAATCTTACGGCCATTGAACTGATTAACAAATAGCTGAGCCACACCTTCATCCATCAACTGATCAACCCCTTTATTGAGCTGTTTAGTTTTCATTGGATCAGCATTCTCTATGTATTTGAACATCTCAGGAGAGAAACTAGGCAAACCTTTGAAGTGTAATTCTTCTCCTTCAGTTATTGTATCACCAATTTTGAAGTTTCCGGTATCCGGTAAACCAATAATATCGCCAGGATAAGCTTCCTCAATAGTGCTCTTCTTCTGAGCCATAAACTGTGTTGGTGAAGAAAAACGCACTGTTTTTCCATGACGTACATGTTTATAAGGAGCATTACGAATAAATTTGCCTGAACAGACCTTGCAGAAAGCAACACAAGAACGGTGGTTCGGGTCAATATTTGCTGTAATTTTAAAGATGAAACCTGTAAATTTCTCTTCTTCAGGCTTTACTTCACGTTCTTCAGCCTGAACAGGCTGAGGATATGGAGCTATTTCAACGAAACAATCCAGCAATTCCTGCACACCAAAATTATTCAAAGCTGATCCAAAGAATACAGGAGCAATATCTGCTTTAAGATAATCATCCACATTAAATTCCGGATATACTCCATCAATCAGTTCCAAATCGGTACGAAGCTTATCAGCCAGTCCTTCACCAATATTTTTATCAAGTTCATCACTATCAATATCAAGTGCCACTTTTTCAGTTACAACTTGTTTACTTGGTTGATAAAGATCAAGTTTTCCTTCGTAGATATTATATACACCTTTAAAACGAATACCCTGTTCAATAGGCCAGCTTAACGGACGAACCTTAATCTGTAATTCAGCTTCAATTTCATCAAGTAAATCAAACGGATCACGTCCTTCACGGTCCATCTTGTTAACAAAAACAATTACCGGAGTATTTCTCATGCGACAGACTTCCATTAGTTTACGAGTCTGAGCCTCAACACCCTTAGCACCGTCAACAACGATAATAACACTATCAACAGCAGTCAGCGTACGGAATGTATCTTCAGCAAAATCCTGGTGACCCGGAGTATCAAGGATATTCACCTTATAATCGCGGTAATCAAACTCCATCACGGAAGTTGTTACAGAAATACCACGTTGCTTTTCAATCTCCATCCAGTCTGAAGTTGCCGTTTTCTTAATCTTATTAGACTTCACAGCCCCGGCAACCTGAATTTGCCCTCCAAACAGAAGAAGTTTTTCTGTCAAAGTGGTTTTACCCGCATCCGGGTGAGAGATAATAGCGAAAGTACGCCTTCTTTTTATTTCGTCAAGCATATTTGTTTAATTAATATCATTTATGCACTCTTGCAAACTCACCTCCCAGTGAGGAATTTCAATGCCAAAAGTTTCTTTTATCTTAGTTTTATCTAATACAGAATAATGAGGACGTGCAGCTTTAGTAGGATAATCAGCAGTATGAAGAGGATTCACTTTGCAAGTATTGATTCCTGCAAGGCGATGAATTGCCAAAGTAAAATCGTACCATGAACAAACACCTTCATTACTGAAATGATAAATGCCACGAACAATACCTTTATTGATTGCAGCATAAATAGCTCTTGCCAAATCACGAGCGTAAGTCGGTGTACCAACCTGGTCGAATATAACTCCCAGACTCTCCTTTTCCTTACCCAAGCGGATCATTGTCTTCACAAAATTATTTCCAAAAGTAGAATAAAGCCAGGCAGTTCTGATAACCATTGAATTTGAACAGCTTTTCATTACATTTTGTTCTCCTTCCAGCTTTGTAGTTCCGTAAGCAGACGCGGGACAAGTAGCTTCTTCTTCAGTATACGGAATGTGATTAGTTCCGTCGAAAACATAGTCAGTGGAAATTTGAATCATAACAGCTCCCCTGCTTTGCGCTGCTTTTGCCAGATATCCGGGAGCAACAGCATTTAGTTTTCTACATAGATCTAGATTATCTTCAGCTTTATCAACAGCAGTATATGCTGCACAATTCACAATCACATCAATATTATTTTGAGTAACAAAGGCTTGTATAGCCTGTTCATCACAAATATCAAGTTCTTGCACATCAGTAAAAAAATAGTTGTATTGATTGTTTTCCGAAGAAAGCAAACGCATTTCATTGCCTAATTGACCATTGGCACCGGTTATCAATATATTTTTCATGACTTAATCGTCTAATTTTAATTCTCCGTTTCTATCTTTCTCATAATAGTTCGACAATAGTGAAAGAAACTTCGCTATCACCTCAAGCGCCTTACCTGTTTCAGAAGATATTTCTTTCTTTTGAAGTTTTAGAAGCATGGCTCCATAAAGAGCCTCAAAGCAGGTTTCCAACTCCGGTTCTTCTGTTTTCCCACTTTTATTACGCAGTTCCACAATAAAAGGTAAAGCTTTATAGTAAGCAGCTCCATAAAATGGTTCTTTGGTAGAGCTTAGTAATTGTAAATGCAAATCTGTTAATGAGATAATCACATTTTTATTAATCTGCAAGTGTCCCTTTTCCAAAGCATCTTCATCACGCATCATTCCAATAAGGTCTTCATACCATTGGATTAATTTGACCCTATCATCATCACTAATTTGGTATTGACTTATAAAGTTTGATTTCAACTTATCTATGTCACATCCGGCAGCACGAATAAGGTCTTCAATTTGCCACATGTATATGAGGTATTCTGCAATATTGGTCTGCTTTAATTTCTGAGCTATAAACATATTCTTTTGATTAAATAAAAGCTTTTCCTAGTATAGTAAAGATCAACCCAATGACCGACGCTAGTATTACTGCTCCTCCTATCACTCTATTAATGACCCAGATACCTCTTACATTAAATCTTGAACGCAGTTTACTTACAAAGAAAGTAAGTGCAAACCACCAGGTAAATGCACCAAGAGTAATAGAAAGATATCCTATTATTTGTTCATAAAGGTGTATTTGTGGTGCGACGAAGGTAAAACGTGCAAAAAGTCCGATAAAAAGGAATATAATCAGCGGATTCGACAGTGTTACTGCAAAGGCTGTAATAAGATTATGCAAATAGGTGCCTTTTGCAGATGACGCTGGTCGCAAGGAATTAACCGGATTACTTCGGAATGTATATATACCGAAAGCGAAAAGCATTACGCTTCCAAACAATTGTAAATAAAACTGGTTGGCAGATATAAAATCAAAAATAAAACTCATGCCGTAACCTGTTAAAAGAGCGTAGGTTAAATCACTAAATGTAGCCCCTATGCCGGTAACAAATCCGTACCACCGTCCTTTATTTAAAGTACGTTGAATACATAACACGCCGACCGGGCCCAAAGGAGCAGATACTATCACTCCAATGATGAATCCTTTTACTAACAGATCTAATATCGTTACTTCTATAGCTAACATTTTGCAAAGATGGCACTTTTTTGTGAAATTTGAAGCATTCTATTCACGTTTTTTGCCTTATCTTACTTTGGTTTAGCTTTTTTAGCAATCAATTTGCTAAAGTAAAAAAAAATCGGCCAGAGAATAAATCTGGCCGATTTTTAAGTAATCATTTCATCTTTTAATCTCTATGCCGTCCAAATGCGATATTAAAGCCCAGACAGATATTAGTATTTGCGTTATTAGTTGGAATATATTGAGGCGTTACATTGGTTATCATCCGATCTGACCCTACAAAGAAAGTAACTCCTTTAGGATGAAAATTAAGCATCCATCCAAGATTTGGGCCAAAAGTTGAATAAGAATAGTTAACTGATGCATCAAACCATCTTAAAGGACGTACATTTGCAGCTACCATTGCCTGAGTCCAAGTATATGGATTATTAATGCGGGTAGTAGAAAGTACTCCTAAAGAAAGCTTGTCATAAAATGGAAAAGCATACTCGGCTCCAACATTGATAGTGGTAGCAAGCATTGTAGTACGACTAACTTTTCCTTCGTCATAAAATTTAGCCATATCCTTCAAGTCATCTTTCATATTTTCAAATTGTGTATCAACACTATTAGGATCTCCATCCTCCGGATCTACTGCTATATTAGTAAACCCATCAAAAGTAAACGGTTCTTTATTTCGGGTAGCACCTTTCAGGTTATTCTTCCATGAAATAAATCCAAGATCCAGCACTGAAGCTGACAAAGTAAGATTATCCATTAATTTATAAGTAGCTCCCAAATCAATTCCGGCACCATATCCACCAACACCTGCTTTATCGACATCAAAACCATTTATCTCACCAGGATTACTTGCCTTTGTTTTATAATATCCACCGCCTACAGCTGTATTCAAAGTTCCGTTTGCCATGATCTCCCATTTGTCACCATTCAATGCAATATCCATCTGGTCTATTTTTGCATCAACATTTGCCGCACCAGCCAAGAGTTTCAATTTAGCTCCGATAGTTAACCTATCGTTAACTTTATGAGCATGCCCTAAAACCAATTCAAGGTAATTATTAGAATTGACAGCAAAGTTTTTTATGTGATAAACTTCCTGATCCATCCCTGTTTTCATAAAATTAAAAAGCTCGTATGGTAAATTGAACGAAGTATTTGACTTCATATTTAGTTCAATGGTATTAAACCCTCCCCATGCATGAAATCCGGCAGAAAGAATTGTGAGACCCACATTTGTATTTATCCGGTTATTTGTTTTTAGATTTCCGAGAAATTCATCCCGTCCAACAGCAGAACTCATAAAAGTAGTAAGATCATATTTACCAGTTGGATCATCGAACTTATAGATAAAATCAGTTAATCCCACATTACTACTAGTTCCTAAGTTCATATTCCCTAGCATTGGTATGCTTATATAATTTCTTTCTCCCATAAAAGCTGGATTGAGCTGATGTCGATAAGTAGCTCCTTCAAGAAAGTAGGAAGATTGCAAGGTTTGTGCTGAAATATTTGTAAATATACCCCCTATAAGGAGTGCTAATATAATAAAACGTAATTTCATTTTTTTTCTGTGTTTTTATTAAGAGTTGATTACTTATTGTTCAGATTGACATTTAGTCCACCAGATACATTTGCTTTAATATTCATCAACCGAATATATTGATCTTCCCTTAAAGGCATTCCATTTACCGTCGCTGTTGACTTAGCAGTAACTTTTAGCAGTATACCATCCAACATCTTTATAGCCCCACTGTTTTTTTCTGTCAATTCTATTGTTAGCGGAGAATTTTGTACTATCCCATTTTTATCACAAGAGTTTATATCTCCTGTTACTTTTGCTTCTATATCGGAAAGTACTTTCTTATCCAAGCCAACAGGAGTAGCCTGAAGCTGCAATATTAAAGGGATACTATTTTCGACCGTCATTGTTACTTTAAGATTTTTCACATCGAGATCCTTTATATCATCATTAAAACCATCAATAGTATCATTATAAACAATTGATAATCCGGGCCCAAACCTAAACGGAACTTCAACAGCATAATCAATTCCTACATTATAATTTTTCCCTAATTGAATTTTATGCATCACATTTTGATCAGCATTAGCATTCATCGTAAACTGAATCTCGTCAGGAATCTTTTCAATTAATTTATTCAGGTCTGCAATCTGATAATTCTTACTTCCTACAGGACTACCTTGGCCTGTTCGGGAAAGACAAATTGAGGTTTTACCATTCGCATCAATTTTGATCGGTGTTGTACTTTCAATAGCAACCTGATTTAGCAAATTTCCATTCCTGTATCCTTTCATCAAGCCATCTATAATAATTGGGATATTTGTTTCATTAGCTACATTCAAATGAATCATAGGATTCTCAATATCCAAATTAACCGCATCATCTTTCAGAAATTCAGGAATATCTAAAAAAACAGGATCAATCTTTACATTTATTAAAGGATCAATCTTACCTTCTACCTCAGATATAGTAGCAGGATTTATACGAATAGATGTTTCCAGCATCACGTCATCCGTAATTTTAGAACCATCCAGATTTGAACCAGTAATTCTACCTGAAAAGGAGATCTCCTTTTCCAGTTTCAATAAATGATCCTTTATGGTTAATGCTCCCCCTTCTTCATTTGAAAAATCAAAACCATCAATATTAATTACTTTGATTCCTCCAGAAATCAAACGTTCATTTAATATCAATTCGTGATTAGCGTTAAGTTGGTCTGAAACAACAAAGTCAGGAAACGTTAGTTTAAAATTATTAAACTGAAGATTTGCATCGGAATTTACTCCTGTAATAGAAAACATTAAAACAGCTGTTACAGGAGACGGAACAAAAATCTTTTTTATAGATTTTAGTGCTGTAGGGATACCAGTATGTTCCAACTTGAAGTTTGACGGAGTAAAAGATACATTTACATCAAAACTACCTGATGTTCTTTTCAACAATGAAGCTGCATTCGCACTATACAACAGAACTGAAGGAAAAGGTATAGGCGTTATATTGATGGGAGCCACACTATTAACAGAAACCGTGACAGGATTAATAACATCTTCTTTTAATAAAGAGTATTCTCCTCCACTTAGGTGAAGTACATCAGATTCATCAACTTTAATAATCTTATTCAATTTAATATAATCGGTGCTTCCTACCGGAAGAGATAACCCACTACCTCCTACATGAATATTTAAATCAATACCTTTACTTAAATCATATTCTTGATTCACACATGAAGTAAAAAGAAATAAGACAACAAAAACATTCATTAAAAAAAAACTCAAATAGCTCTTCACCATAACATTTATATGTTAATTTTATTAATAAAAAGGAGTTATACCTTTCATTTTGCAAACATAATACTATTTTTTGGATCATTGTTTATAAATGTTATTATTTGGAAATAATCTAAAAAACAAGCATTCATAAAATTGATACATTCTATGATTAAAACAGAGTTCTATTTGATACCTATCATATTCATAAGCTAACTATATGAATGTATAACACGCAAATAATAAACACATTTCTTTCACAGCCCAAGGGATTTGCGTAACTTTGCATGCAAAATAGAATAATTCATCAGAATTATAATAACCCATATATACTTAAAGTGATATGATTCTTTTTTTCAGAACCCCTTCTCAGAGCGTGGTGGCAGTAGAAGCCGACCATGAATTCTCTTCTGATGACATCAAAAAACTCAGTTGGCTTTTAGGTGAAGCAAATGTGGAAAACGAAGACCAGTTACAAGGTTATTTTGTTGGCCCTCGTAAGGAAATGATTACTCCTTGGAGCACAAATGCCGTGGAAATTACTCAGAACATGGGTATAGAAGGTATTCTCCGTATAGAAGAATACTTCCCTGTACAGGATGAGAATGCAGATCGTGATCCAATGTTGCAACGCATGTACAAAGGTTTGAACCAGAATGTATTTACAACGAATCGTCAACCGGAAGCCATCATCTATATAGATGACCTGGCTGCTTATAACGAAAAAGAAGGTTTGGCTCTTTCTCAGGAGGAGATGGATTACCTTATCAATATGGAGAAATCTATGGGACGTAAGCTGACGGATTCTGAAGTATTTGGTTTTGCACAGATCAATTCTGAACACTGTCGTCACAAAATCTTCGGCGGAACATTTATCATTGATGGTAAAGAGATGGAATCTTCACTTTTCCAGATGATCAAAAAGACTACTGCCGAAAATCCAAACAAGATTATTTCTGCATACAAAGACAATGTTGCCTTTGCTGAAGGTCCGGTAGTAGAACAATTCGCTCCGGCAGATCATTCAACTTCTGACTATTTCCAAATCAAAGATATTAAAACAGTTATTTCACTGAAAGCGGAAACTCACAATTTCCCAACTACTGTGGAACCATTCAACGGTGCTTCAACAGGAACAGGTGGTGAAATTCGTGACCGTATGGGTGGAGGAAAAGGTTCTTTGCCTATCGCAGGAACTGCTGTTTACATGACTTCTTATCCTCGTACAGAAGAAGGACGTGAATGGGAAGAACTTCTTCCGGTTCGCGAATGGTTATACCAAACTCCTGAACAAATTCTTATCAAAGCATCCAATGGTGCTTCTGACTTCGGAAATAAATTTGGCCAGCCACTTATCTGTGGTTCTGTTCTGACTTTCGAGCACGATGAAAATAATGTTCGTTACGGATATGACAAGGTAATTATGCTTGCAGGTGGTGTGGGTTACGGAACTCAACGCGATTGTCTAAAAGGAAAGCCTGAAACAGGAAATAAAGTGGTGGTACTGGGTGGTGACAACTACCGTATTGGTTTAGGCGGTGGTTCTGTTTCTTCTGTAGACACAGGACGTTACTCAAGCGGTATTGAACTTAACGCTGTTCAGCGTGCAAATGCAGAAATGCAGAAACGTGCAAACAACGTTGTCCGCGCACTTTGCGAAGAAGATGTTAATCCGATTGTCTCCATTCACGATCACGGTTCTGCTGGTCACGTAAACTGTCTTTCAGAATTAATTGAAGAAAACGGTGGACTGATTCACATGGATAAACTTCCTATCGGCGACAAAACTTTATCGGCAAAAGAAATTATTGCCAACGAGTCTCAGGAGCGTATGGGATTATTAATAAAGGAAGAAGCTATTGAACATGTACGCAAGATTGCCGAACGTGAACGTGCTCCGATGTATGTAGTGGGTGAAACCACCGGCGACGCACGCTTCGCATTTGAACAAGCCGATGGTGTCCGTCCGTTCGATTTATCCATTGATCAGATGTTCGGCAGCTCTCCTAAAACTTACATGATAGATAAAACAGTAGAAACTCACTACGAGAATGCTACTTACGATATTGACAACCTTGACGAATATCTTACTCGCGTGCTTCAGCTAGAAGCTGTAGCTTGTAAGGACTGGTTAACTAATAAGGTAGACCGTTCAGTAACAGGTAAGGTTGCCCGTCAGCAATGCCAGGGAGAAATTCAATTGCCATTAAGCGATTGCGGAGTAGTTGCTCTTGATTACAGAGGAGAAAAAGGTATTGCAACTTCTATAGGTCATGCACCTCAGGCAGCTTTAGCTGATCCTGCTGCAGGTTCTATTCTTGCTGTATCTGAAGCTCTTACCAATCTTGTCTGGGCTCCTCTTGCAGAAGGAATGGATAGTATTTCATTATCTGCCAACTGGATGTGGCCTTGCCGCTCTATGGAAGGTGAAGATGCGCGTCTTTACACTGCAGTAAAAGCCTTATCGGATTTCTGTTGTGACTTGCAAATCAATGTACCAACAGGTAAGGACTCTTTGTCTATGACTCAGAAATATCCTGATGGAAGCAAAGTTGTTTCTCCGGGAACAGTTATTGTATCTGCCGGAGCTGAAGTTTCTAATATCAAGAAGGTAGTTTCTCCTGTATTGGTTAACGATCCTAAGAGCTACTTATATCATATCGACTTCAGTTTTGATGAATTAAAACTTGGTGGTTCTGCTTTTGCTCAATCATTAAATAAGATAGGTGATGATGTACCTTGCGTACAAGACAGCGAATACTTCCGTGATGCATTCCTTGCTATTCAGGAATTAGTAAACAAAGGACTGATCATGGCAGGTCATGATATCTCTGCCGGTGGTTTGATTACTACTTTACTTGAAATGTGCTTCGCAAACGTAGAAGGTGGTCTTGAAGTCAACTTAGATAAGCTAAAAGAAGATGATCTTGTGAAGATTCTCTTTGCTGAAAATCCAGGAGTTGTTATTCAGATCAAACACAAAGCTGAAGTAGAAAAGATTCTGGAAGATGCAGGTGTTGGCTTTATTATGATTGCTAAACCAACCGACGAACGTCATATTCTTGTTTCAAAAGACGATGCTACTTATCAGTTTGGCATTGATTATATGCGTGATGTGTGGTACTCTTCTTCTTATCTGTTAGATAGAAAACAATCCATGAATGGTTGTGCTAAAACTCGTTTCGAGAACTACAAAATGCAACCATTAGAATTCGCATTCAACAAAGACTTCAAAGGCAAATTCTCTCAATATGGTATTTCTCCTGATCGCCGCACTCCTAGCGGAATCAAGGCAGCTATCATCCGTGAAAAGGGAACCAATGGTGAGCGAGAAATGGCTTACTCATTATATCTTGCCGGATTTGATGTAAAAGATGTAACTATGACCGACTTAATCAGCGGACGCGAGACATTGGAAGACATCAATATGATTGTTTGTTGCGGAGGTTTCTCTAACTCAGACGTACTTGGTTCTGCCAAAGGATGGGCCGGAGGATTCCTGTTCAATGAAAAAGCAAAAGCTGCCCTCGACAAATTCTTCGCTCGCAAGGATACATTGAGTCTTGGTATCTGTAACGGTTGCCAGCTGATGATAGAACTTGGATTAATCAATCCTGAACACGAGAAAAAGGCAAAGATGCTTCATAATAATTCTCATAAGTTCGAATCAAGCTTTGTGGGAGTAACTATTCCGACCAACCGCAGCGTAATGTTCGGTTCACTTAGCGGATCTAAACTGGGTATCTGGGTAGCTCACGGAGAAGGAAAATTCTCATTACCTTATGAGGAAGATAAATACAATGTAATAGCCACATATTCTTATGACGAATATCCTGGTAATCCAAACGGATCAGATTACAGTGTAGCCGGTCTTGCTTCTGAAGACGGACGCCATCTGGCAATGATGCCTCACTTGGAACGTGCTATCTTCCCTTGGCAGAATGCATATTATCCTGCTGACAGAATCAACAGTGATCAAGTTACTCCATGGATGGAAGCATTTGTTAATGCTCGTAAATGGGTTGAAGAACACAAATAAGAATAACATTTTTATTATATCAAAGAGGCGGTAGTTTAAAACTCCCGCCTCTTTTTTATTTATTAATTAAAAAAAATCAGTCAATGAATATTTTCATGATATACAAAAAAGATAATATTCATTGACTAAGTTAATAAAAGAGTAGAAATAAAAAATAATTCGTAAAAGCAGAGCTATCTTCCTGATTCTAATAAAAGAAACAAGAACCTATCCTATTGATTTAAATACATTTATATAATTTTAGAAAAATAACAATAAAATCAATATTTTTATATATTTTCACAAACAAAATATACGAATCTTTGTTATGTCAACTCTTTTTTCTATTTTTATACTTTAACTTGTATAAAATTCCTAAGGATGAGAAATATTCTATTTACACTGTTCTTTTGCATAAGTGCCCTTAGTTTTGCGCAGACCTATAAATATATAGGCGTGGAAAATGGGTTAAGCAACAGACGTGTGTATAGTATCCATAAAGATAAAAAAGGATATATGTGGTTTCTCACTCAAGAAGGGATAGATCGATATGACGGAACACTATTCAAACATTACAATCTGGCTTCACCTAATGAAAGAATAAATTCATTCTCTGACATGAATCTTCCTAT
Source organism: uncultured Bacteroides sp. (assembly GCF_963676325.1). Taxonomy (NCBI): domain Bacteria; kingdom Pseudomonadati; phylum Bacteroidota; class Bacteroidia; order Bacteroidales; family Bacteroidaceae; genus Bacteroides; species uncultured Bacteroides sp. The sequence goes on along the minus strand of NZ_OY781099.1, from coordinate 729,863 downwards.
TATGGATAAGGACAGAGTTCTTTGGGAAATAACTAAAAGCGGACTAGTTTTTAAATATGATATTAAAACAGATAGCTACCGTTTAGTATACCAGCTTAAAAATATCAGTCCAATAATTTATACCTATATTGATATTAAAAATAATATCTGGTTATGTACCGAATACAATCAATATGTATACAATATAGACTGTAAAAAGCTTATCCCCCTAAAAAGCCTCAACAAGCAGCATATTAATGATATTATTCAAATTAATAACAACACATATTATATTGCCACAAACAAAGGCGTATATACTGTAAGACTACAGGGTAATACTTTAATCAGAGTCAATCAGAAAGGCTTGGACAGATTATCAGTTCAGGCAAACAAGCTATATTACAATCAAAATAGCAAAAAGCTAATTATAGGAAGCTTTCCAAAAGGTATTTATGCATATGACATCAAAAGACAGCAACTGGCTTTAACTCATTCCGGCCTTAACGACATCCGAATTAACGCAATAAAAGAAACGAATAAAAATGTAATTCTAATTGCTACTAATGGGGCTGGAGTTTACAAGATGGATATGAGTAACTATAATTGCTCTCCTTATATAGTTGCTGATTACAGTCGGCTTAATGCAATGAATGGTAACACTATTAATGATCTGTACATTGATAAAGAACAACGAATCTGGCTGGCAAATTATCCTATTGGGATAACCGTTCAGTACAATAGGTTTCCTAAATATAAATGGTTTAAACATATTATTGGAAATACAAACTCTTTAGTAAACGACCAGGTTAATTCTGTGATTGAAGACAGTGAAGGAGACCTTTGGTTTGCCACAAATAATGGAATTAGTATTTATTTTCCTGAAACAGGAAAATGGAAATATGTACTAACTGATTATGATACTCGTTCAAACAGTAAAAATCATATCTTCACTACTCTTTGTGAAGTAAAGCCTGGATTAGTATTGGCCGGAGGACTTACTCCCTTAATATACAGCATTGATAAAAAGAGCATGAGGGTCAGTTATGCCATATCTTCTCAATACGAGAATCTGAATATGCATCCAGAAAAATACATCCAGTCTATTATTAAAGATAGTAACGGTTATATTTGGTCTGGCGGTTATTATAACCTGACTAAAATTGATTTAAAAAATAAGAAGACCCGTCATTACCCTGGAATCAACTCAATAAATATAATTCTTGAAAAAGATACCGATTACCTTTGGATTGGCTGTTCCAATGGCTTATATATTCTCAACAAAAGCAACGGAGTATTCAGAGAAATTAAAATGCCCAAAAGAGTTTATATATGCACTCTGCATCAGGAAAAGAATGGAATGTTATATATTGGAACCTATGGTTCTGGAATGCTTGTTTATAATATTAAAACAAATAAGTTCAGCAACTATGATAAAGAGAATGGTGCACTTATTTCAAACAACATCTATACCATTTTATCCGATAAAAAAGGAACTCTTTTTCTAAGCACTGATAATAGCTTAGTCCGGTTTGACATTGCAAAAAGGACTTTTCAAAACTGGACCAAGGAGCAGGGATTGATATCTAATAATTTTAATTCTACATCAGGCACGTATAGTCAGAAAGGCACATTCATTTTTGGCAGTGTTGACGGTGCTATTGAATTTGATGAAAAGACAAGTCTCCCTCAAAGGTATTTTTCAAAGCTAATTTTCAGCGATTTAGATATTTTCTACCGAACAGTATCTGCAGGAGAACCAGACTCTCCTTTACATCAAAATATTGATGAACAAGAGAAAATCGATTTAAATTATAACCAAAATATATTTTCGATACACCTAGCCTCTATAAATTACGATTATCCGGAGAATATTCTTTACTCCTGGAAATTAGAGGGGTTTTATGACGAATGGAGCAAAGCTACTTACGACAATGTTATTCGTTATACAAATCTTACTCCGGGCAAATACAAACTTCATGTTCGTGCTATTTCAAAAGAAAGTTCACTAATCATCGAAGAAAGAAGTATCGATATTGTGATTCACCCTCCATTTTGGGGAACAATCTGGGCTATTATATTGTACATTGCAGTATTGACTCTTATAGCTTGGGACTTTATGCGCCGTTATACCATATATAAAGAGCAGAAAGCATCCAGTGACAAAATTCGTTTTTTTGTTAACACTGCTCATGATATCCGTACTCCTCTTTCTTTAATCAAGGCGCCACTTGATGAATTGGCTGAAAAAGAAAATTTATCTCCAGAAGGAAAAGCCAATCTGGATACAGCAGTCAGAAATACAAATTCATTATTCCGTTTAATTACAAGCCTGATTAATTTTGAAAAAGCAGAAATATATTCTTCAAAAATGCATGTTAGTGAGTATGAGCTATTCACTTTTATAGATGAGGTTTTAAATGCATTTCAGTCATACGTTGAATCAAGACAGATAAAGCTAACATACGAAAGCAATTTCCGTTTCCTTAATGTTTGGTTCGATAAAGAGAAAATGGAATCTATTATTAAAAACTTATTATCAAATGCAATTAAATATACGCCTAATGGTGGAGAGATCAAAGTTATAGCATTTAGCAGTTCTGATTATTGGGGATTCGAAATAAAAGATAATGGGATAGGTATACCAGATGATGAGCAGAAGAAACTATTTAAATTATTTTTCAGGGGCAGCAATGCAATAAACGCTAAAATATCCGGTACAGGACTAGGACTATTATTGGTCCGGAAATTAGTAAATCTGCATAGCGGAACAATTAATTTAAAAAGTAAAATAGATTCTGGTTCTACATTCAAGGTTACTTTTCCACAAGGACACAGACACTTTAAAAAGCAGCAACTGGAATGGAGTCAGGAGTCAGATTCAAAATCAGAAAATATATTCACTCTGTTCAGAACAAAAGCTGATGAGACATTACCTCCATCCATAACTCATAATATAGGTTCGGCATCCCAACGTATATTACTTGTGGAAGATAATGACGATATGCGGAGTTACCTGCAACGTTCTCTTTCAGAGAATTATTATATTTTCATGGCCAGTGATGGGAAAGAAGGATGGGGTATTATACAAAATATAAAGCCTGATCTCGTTATTTCGGACATTATGATGCCAAATATGAACGGCGATGAATTATGCTCAAAGATAAAAAGTAACATTAACACATCACACATTCCTGTAATACTGTTAACAGCTCTCAATGATAAAGATAATATTATCCGGGGACTAAAAACAGGGGCTGATGAATATATTACAAAACCATTTGATATATCAATCTTAAAAGCCAAAATCATGACTCTTTTAGCCAACCGTGAGGTTTTGAAAGATCGATTTGCAAAATTAGAGATTAAAAGCACTGATGAACAAATAGACTACACCTCGGAGCTGGATCGTGAATTTATGACTAAAGTAAAAGAAATTATAGAAAAGAATTTGCAAGATTCTAATTTTAACGTAGACATTTTATGTAGTTCTCTCAACATGAGTCGTTCAAGCTTCTATAACAAAATAAAAGCTCTTACAGACCAGGCTCCTGCTGATTTTATAAGATTAATAAGACTTTCACGTGCAGCAGAATTATTAAAAAGTAGAAAGTTTAATATCACTGAAGTTGCTGATATGACTGGTTTTAGTGATGCTAAATATTTCAGAGAAGTATTTAAGAAACATTATAAAATGAATCCCAGCAAATATATGAACAATCAGGAAGAAGCCAATTAGGAATCACCAGAAAAACATGGGGACTAAGTATCAATTTTAGTAAGCCAGCATCGTCTCATTCCCAAAGATCTACTCATCTAGTAAAACTACAATAAATAAACCTCTCTTTAGGATAATACAAAGGTAAAAGTCCAGTAAGAAAATATAAGTTTTATTTCATTGGAGAAAACTCATATCTTCTTACTGGACTCAGAATATTACTTTGAAGAACAAGTGAACCTATTTGTTATAGCTTCACCTTTTTCGTTTTCATCTTCGATTCATTATGAAGTCTGTCCAAAGCAGTAACAACATAGCGGTATTTCAATTTCCCTAACTCATAGGGAAGCTTATAATAACAGGTTCTTGTTATGGCTACTATCTTTGAAGGATCGTTTAAGTTAACTTTTTCTTTATTATCAAAACGATAAACGCAATAATTGAATGCCTTGTCCATCTCTTCTTTAGCTTTGGGTCCTTTCCACATCAGAACATAACCATCTTCAGTCCAGATTGTTTTCAGACCTCGAATTGATTTCGGAGCTTTATCATCCATAAAAGTAAAAACCGGAGGAAGAGCCGGATAACATTGATAGCTATTTGCTAAAGCATTCAAAGAGTTTCCAGGATTGCCAAGTAATGCTTTTCCACTCCAAAAACAGTTTCCTAAAACATTAGGAGTGGTACGGGACAGTTGCATTTTTCTGGGAAGCTGATTTATTTCAGGATTATTCAAATCTGCATATTTCACTGTACGTTCCACATCTTGTCCTATAAAGAATGGACGATCATAAGAATAAGTAGCCCACCAGTTGACTAAAGTTTCATGATCAGCAGCTTTATTACCTATTTCCCAATAAATCTGGGGAATGTTATAGTCCACCCATCCATTACGAATCCATAAAAGTACGTCTGCATATAATTCATCGTAATTTTGTAGGCCATTTGTATCACTACCAATACCATCCATGGTATTTTTCTTATTACGATAGATGCCAAAAGGAGAAACACCAAACTTAACCCAAGGTTTTGTTTCACGAATGGTTTCATGCAGTTCACGAATCAAAGTATTAACATTGCTACGGCGCCAGTTGTCCTTCTGATCAGCAAAACCATCAGGAATACCATAAGTTTTGAAAGCCTCATCATCAGGGAATTCTTTTCCAGCAATTGGATAAGGATAAAAATAATCATCCATATGAATTGCGTCCACATCATAACGAGAAACAATATCTTTAATCACTTTATTGATAAATTCACGACATTGAGGTAAGCCCGGATTAAAGAAACGTTGATTGCCATAAACAACAAACCATTCAGGGTGTTGATAATACACATGCGAAGGAGCTAATTTTGAACTAATGTTCAACTGTACCCGATAAGGATTTACCCACGCATGAAACTCCATCCCCCTTTTGTGACATTCATCAATCACAAAGGCCATTGGATCAAAATCTCCAGAAGGAGCTGTTCCCTGAGTTCCGGTAAGAAAACGACTCCAGGGCTCCAGCTTTGAAGGATAGAACGCATCAGCTTCGGGGCGTACCTGAAACAAAACAGCGTTGATTCCTGCTTTTTGTAAGCTGTTAAACTGGCTAATCAAATAAGTTTTAAACTCTTCTGGTGATTTTCCGGTATAATCCCCATTGATAGTATGCAACCAAACTCCCCGGAACTCACGTTTAGGTAAATTATGCGCAAAAGAGCAGAGAGAACAGCAAACCATCAAAACGGTTGCCAAAAAAGTCTTTATCTTCATTCTTCAGTTCTGTTATGTTTTTATATGCACAAAGGTATATATTATTTTGAATTTATCAAGTTGGAAACTAACTTAATAAATGTATATAATATCACTTACAAGAAGCATTCTTTTTGCACTGTGCCATTTTTTATTTACCTTTGCAGATTCTTTCAAAATCAGCTTATGTCTCAAGAAAAATATATATCCATCAAGGGTGCACGCGTCAATAACTTAAAGAATATTGATGTAGATATACCACGCAATAAATTAGTTGTAATTACCGGATTATCCGGTTCAGGAAAGTCTTCCCTTGCTTTCGATACTCTTTATGCAGAAGGGCAACGCCGGTATGTGGAGAGTCTCAATAGTTATGCCCGCCAGTTTCTTGGCAGAATGACTAAACCTGAATGTGATTTCATAAAAGGTATTCCACCAGCTATTGCTATTGAGCAAAAGGTAAACAGCCGCAATCCCCGTTCCACAGTTGGTACTTCCACTGAGATATATGAATACTTACGACTGCTCTACGCTCGCGTTGGAAAGACCTATTCACCAATATCGGGTACTTTAGTTAAGAAACACCAGATTGAAGATATTGTTAGCTGCATGCTTTCTTATCCGGAAGGGACTCGTTATGTCATTCTTACTCCTATCCTCTTAAGAGAAGGGAGAACAATGAAAGATCAGCTCGAAATGGACTTAAAACAAGGTTTCAATCGGGCAGAAGTAGATGGAGAGACAATGCGTATAGAAGATCTGCTAAAAAAGGGAGATTTTGAGACTGAGAGAGAAATACTTTTGCTTGTAGACAGAATGGTATGCGACAGCTCCAAAGACAGCATTAGCCGCTTAACGGATTCCGTTGAAACGGCTTTCTATGAAGGCAACGGAACTTGTCTGTTACGGTTTTATCCGGAAGAAGGTGCTATCATGCATTCTTTCAGTAAAAAGTTTGAAGCAGATGGAATCATTTTCGAAGAGCCAACAGATCACATGTTCAGTTTCAACTCTCCTATAGGAGCATGCCCGAGATGCGAAGGTTTTGGAAAAGTAATTGGGGTTGATGAAAGTCTGGTTATTCCTAACCGTTCACTCAGCGTTTATGATGGTGCGGTAGTTTGCTGGCGAGGCGAAAAGATGGGCGAATGGAAAGACGATTTTATTCGGGCGGCGTCCAAATATGATTTTCCTATTTTCACCCCTTATTATGACCTTACAGATAAACAAAAAGAGCTGTTATGGAAAGGAGCCAAAGGCATACATGGCATTGACGAGTTCTTTGATATGCTTGAAAAGAATCAATATAAAATTCAATACAGAGTAATGCTGGCTCGTTACAGGGGAAAGACCTATTGTCCGGATTGCCACGGTACCAGATTAAAGAAAGAAGCCGGTTATGTAAAGGTAGGTGACCATTCTATTTCCCAATTAGTTGATCTTCCTATACACGACTTAAAAACATTCTTTGATAACCTTTCACTCGACAAACATGAAAGTGATATTGCCAAAAGAATCCTGATAGAAATTAATAGCCGTATAAACTTCCTTATAGATGTAGGTCTGGGATATCTTACACTTAACCGTTTAAGCAATTCTTTGTCAGGTGGAGAAAGTCAGCGAATTAATCTGGCCACTTCTCTGGGTAGCAGTCTGGTTGGATCACTCTATATTCTTGATGAGCCAAGTATCGGACTTCACTCACGGGATACCGACCGACTCATAAAAGTACTTCGTCAGCTGCAACAACTAGGTAATACTGTAGTTGTGGTAGAACATGATGAAGAAATAATCCGTGCAGCCGATTATATAATTGATGTTGGCCCAAAAGCAGGCAGACTAGGTGGAGAGATTGTATATCATGGCGATATGAAAAATCTGAAAAAGGGAAGTAATAGCTACACAGTGAAATACCTCCTTGGAGAAGAAACTATTGCCGTTCCTGTTAACCACCGCTCATGGAATAATTATATCGAAATTACTGGTGCAAGAGAAAACAACCTGAAAGGAATTAACGTCATCTTCCCGTTGAATGTTATGACCGTTGTTACAGGAGTAAGCGGATCAGGTAAATCAACATTGGTAAGAGATATCTTTTATCGGGCATTAAAACGTGAATACAGCGAAACCAGTGAACGTCCGGGAGAATTTGTTTCACTCAATGGCGATATTAATATGGCTAAAAATATCGAATTTGTTGACCAGAATCCTATCGGGAAGTCCTCACGTTCTAATCCGGTGACTTACATTAAAGCATACGACGAAATCCGGAAACTATGGGCCGATCAACCTTTAGCAAAACTAATGGGATATTCTGCCTCTTATTTCTCTTTCAACACAGAAGGTGGCCGATGTGAAGAATGTAAAGGAGACGGAACTATTACGGTTGAGATGCAATTTATGGCCGACTTAGTGCTGGAATGTGAAAGTTGTCACGGCAAACGTTTTAAGACAGAGACGCTTGAAGTTAAATTCAAAGAGAAGAACATTTATGATATTCTTGAGATGACTGTTGATCAGGCCATTGAATTCTTCAAAGAAAACGGTCAAAAGAAAATCGTTAAGAAACTTTCATCTCTTCAGGAAGTGGGATTGGGATACATCAAATTGGGACAATCATCATCTACGCTTTCCGGAGGAGAAAACCAACGTGTAAAACTAGCCTTTTACCTTAGTCAGGAAAAAGTAGCTCCAACTATTTTTGTCTTTGATGAGCCAACAACCGGACTACATTTTCACGACATTAAGAAATTACTGGAAGCTTTTGACGCACTAATTTCCCGCGGACATACAGTTATTATTATTGAGCACAATATGGATGTAATTAAATGTGCAGACTATATTATTGACTTAGGACCCGAGGGAGGAAATATGGGTGGAAATCTTGTCTGTTGCGGTACTCCTGAAGAAGTAGCAAAATGTGCAGCATCTTATACCGGACAGTTTCTGACAGAAAAGCTTATCTGAGATAATAGTCAGTTATAATGAAGAGAGTGAGTAAAAAGTCACTTTCCAGTCTTAAAGAGTAACTTTCAATAATAGAAAGAGCCATTTTCACTCCACAAAACGGATTGAAAATGGCTCTTTTATAGCTGTAAAAAGTTAGTTCTTTCTTAGAAATAAAATCCGAATCCCACTTTCACGCCAAGCTTGCTAAAGTTCTGATCAGTCAGACTCTGATTATAATACATAGCTGGTTCTATTGTCACCGTTCGGCTCAGAAAGAACGCATAACCCACCTCTGTACCAAGGGTTGCATCGTTCTTATGTCCGCCGGCATAAAAGTCATAATTATCATATTTAAACTTTGAACCTATATAAATACCAGTCTGTTCAAAGTAATAACGAATACCTGCACCTAAAGAAGTTCTGTCATCTCCCCTGTCCTTGATATCCGCTCCCGCATTAATCAACAAAGCTAAGTTATCTTGCAGAAAAACTCCACCTTCAGCTTCAAATCCTAATGAAAATTTATCCTGCCCACTGTAAGACATTCCAAGTCCTGTAATAGAGGGAGTTATTAACCATTTATTCTTTTCAAATTGTGCCTGTGCCGTAAACGTACATAGTAAGGCTACTATGCAAATAAGTAATTTTTTCATTTTAAGTTATTTAAATTCCTGAGAATTATTTTTTCTCTGTTGCATGTCTTTACGTCGTTCATCTGCTAGTTTTTCTTTTTTACGCAACACTAACCATAGCAACAGAACTACAACATACGAAGCTGCAACAGTAACATATCTTTCCAGTTCACTGATATTATGATTACGAGGAACAAGATAAATAGCCATGGCAGTTACATAAATCAAAAGAGCTCCACATAACCATGTCGATTTTCTATATTTTTTCATTTTGCTTTTCATTTAAATACTAGTTCTGTTTATCTTTTTCCCTATTCTAGCTTAATACAAAAGTAACTATTATTATTGGTAAGCTCCCACTTTTGCCTGAAAAAGGAGTATCTTCTAACGCTTTTTTACGTTCTTTTATCTACCTTTGCAACATTACACCAAGAAAGATGAAATATACATACCTTGTTATCTTGCTTCTCTGTTTTTTCTCACAAAAAACACAGGCGCAACTAAAAAATGAGATACGCGCCACATGGCTTACAACAATATACGGACTTGACTGGCCTACAGTCAAAGCCACCTCTCCTACCAATATAAATAAGCAAAAAGCAGAATTATGCAAGATTCTGGATGAGCTAAAAGCGGCTAACTTCAACACCGTTTTACTTCAGGCCCGCTTACGGGGAGATGTTATTTATCCTTCTTCTATAGAGACTTTCAACGAAACAATGACCGGAAAAGAAGGTTGTTCACCCGGTTATGATGCGCTGGCTTTTGCTATTGAAGAGTGCCACAAACGAGGTTTGGAATGTCATGCCTGGATGGTTGCCATTCCACTGGGGAAAGAAAACCATGTTAAAAATTTAGGAAAGAGCTCTATTGTACGAAGACAACCACAAATTTGCAAACACTATCAGGGTGAATGGTTCCTTGATCCCGGAAATCCAGCAACGAAAGAATACCTCCTTTCACTTATTAAAGAAGTGGTTACCCGCTATGATGTAGATGGCATTAACCTGGATTATATACGCTACCCGGATCAACCAAAAGATTTCCCCGATAAAGATACTTATCGCAAATACGGAAATGGAAAAACATTGGATAATTGGCGGCGAGACAACATCACTGACATTGTGCGATATTTGTATAAGCAGGTTAAGCAACTCAAACCATGGGTAAAGATAAGTAGTTCACCTGTTGGCAAATACAAAGATACTTCTCATTATCCTTCCGGAGGATGGAATGCCTATCACACCGTTTACCAGGATGCACAGGGATGGTTAAAGGAAGGAATTCAGGATATACTGTTTCCTATGATGTATTTTAATGGAAATAACTTTTACCCATTCGCACTTGATTGGCAGGAAAAAAGCTTTGGACGTTGTATTGTTCCGGGGTTAGGCATTTATTTCCTCGATCCTGCGGAAAAGGACTGGCCGTTAAGTGAAATTGAGCGACAGATATACTTTACCCGTCGTCATGGACTAACAGGACAAGCTTTTTACCGTACTAAATATCTTTTAAGCAACACGAAAAACCTATTCGATGAACTGAACGGATTTCATTATGCCAATCCAGCCCTTCAACCAAGAATGACGTGGATGGACAATATACCTCCTACACTTCCTCTGGGACTGACTTGCGACAGAGAAGGAACAGCCATACAACTCAGCTGGAAACCATCAACCGATAACGAATCCCGAACTGCACCTTATTATAATGTATATGCCTCAGATCAATTTCCTGTTGACATATCCAAACCTTATAATATTATTGCTCACGATGTTCGGGAAAATCATTATGCTTATAAAGAAGAGTCTGGCAAAGAAACGAAGCATTATTTTGCAGTCACAGCAACCGACCGTTCCGGCAACGAAAGTGAGGCTACACAACTGACTCCTCCAAAGAGTCTATTCCAGATCTCTGAAGATGGCACCCAATTATTGCTTCCTCCATCCAAAGAATTTGTTAATATCACAATTACAGATATTTCAGGAAGATGCGTACAATATTCAAAATATGAAGAAAAGATTCCGCTAAACCACTTACAAAAAGGACTTTATAGGGTTATATTTACGGACATTAACGGGAATATTCAACCTTCAACCAAGATGCTTGCACGATAGTTTGTTTGCCGACCTACAGGAGTCAGCGACAAATAGCCTGAGCTTATTCGTCCGTCTCTTATAATAAGCGGATAATCTGTTTGTTTTTGCTTGTGATCTTCACAAAGCAATAACGGATTCTGGAAATATTCCACAGAGAAACAACCTGTCCGGTCAGACTGAACAAAGCGATCATGAAAAAGCCGTGAAAAGATTCCCATATTCATCCTGAGGTTCACCTCCACACAAGGATGGATTCTATATACAGGCTGTTCCGGAAAACAACAAATCATCATATCCACACCTAAATATCCCCGGTATTTATTATTTAGTATCCGCGAAAGCCTTTCTTCCAGTTGGTCACGCAAAAAGTGTAAGTCTGCTAAAGAAACAAATTCAGTAAGACGCGATTCTATTATTTCATCCGAAGCAAGCAGGTTTCCTTTATACGCTCCACGCACATCCGTCTCAAAAAACGAATAACCTGCAAAATGACCCCTACCGGAATCATCACAGAAAAACTCCATGGCAAAGTCTTTTACCTTATCCATAAACGGCTCGCCCACCACACAGCGTTGATTCTTTATCACCCTGTTGCTCCATCCCTGAATGTGAGAAGTAAACTCCCCTTTCCCCGGTCGCAACCCCTTTCCACTCCCCGACCAGGGAGCCTTTAATAACACTTTGGGATAGCGTTCAACAAACTCGCGGACAGCTTCTTCAGAAGTTAGTTCTTCAGACAATCCGCAGAATGAAGAAGATACAGTCAGTTCCCGAAGTAAAGACACAGCCAGCGAACGATGAGACAACTCCCGTATAGCATCCATTTCCTCTTTATCCGGTAAGGAATCATCAGAAAAGCCTTGCAAACGGGCGTGCTTAATCAGAGTAGCATTCCATCCCCACGGGCAAAGTCTTAAAGAATTTCGGGAAGCTATTTCATCTTCCTTTATCAGTTGAATAGATAGGCCCAAAGAATTCTTAATCTGCTGCAGCCAGGTTTCATCCACCTTTTCATTACACACAACCAAGGCTCCCGGCGAAGCATACCAGGCAGGCAGCAAAGAAAGATCATCTGCCATCTTTCTGGCAGAAAGAGGTGGCATATAATTCTCATCACCATTGGCCAAAGCCAAATCATTATCAGGATTGAATAAATATACTTCCGGCATTATTTTAATGTATTGAGCATACAAAAGTAAGCAAAAAGGAGACTTAGGCAATTATTATAGAATAACAAAAAAGCATATCGTACAAAAGAACATATCGTTCTGTACAAGACAATTTGGAATACAGCAAATTATCAAGAGCTACAAACTGAATATTTATAAGTTATACAATCATTTCTCAAAAATAAAAACATAAACAAGTTTAAAATGGATGAATATTTTGCAATCTCTACTTTGCAAACCAGAGAATTATAGTTATCTTTGCCTCGAAATAAAACAATATTTATGGAAGCCTTTTACAGGACACACAGTTATTTGGTAGAACATACAAATACCTCCGTTCGACGTGATTTGATGGACGAGATCGACTGGAACGACCGTCTTATCGGAATTAAAGGAACTCGTGGTGTAGGTAAGACCACATTCCTGTTGCAATATGCAAAAGAACGCTTCGGAACAGACCGTTCATGTCTGTTTATCAACATGAATAATTTTTATTTTTCGGGACACACCATCGTGGAGTTCGTTGAAGAATTCCAGAAAAACGGTGGTAAAGTACTGTTGATTGACCAAGTCTTTAAGTATCCCAACTGGAGCAATGAGCTGAGAATATGTTACGATCGCTTTCCGGAATTAAAAATTGTATTTACAGGATCGTCTGTAATGCGGTTAAAAGAAGAAAACACTGAGTTATCAGGTATCGTTAAGTCCTATAACCTTCGCGGTTTCTCCTTCAGAGAATTCCTGAATCTGCAAACAGGTAACAGCTTTCAGTATTATACCCTGGATGAGATTTTGTCCAATCACGAACAAATAGCCAAGACTGTTCTTTCAAAAGTTCGCCCCACAGATTATTTTCAGGATTACCTTCACCATGGTTTTTATCCGTTCTTTCTGGAAAAAAGAAATTTTTCAGAGAACCTGCTAAAGACAATGAATATGATGGTAGAGGTAGATATTCTGCTTATTAAGCAAATAGAACTGAAATATCTGTCTAAAATAAAAAAGCTTTTATATCTGCTTGCAGTAAGCGGTCCTTCAGCACCCAATGTCAGTCAGCTGGCAACGGAAATTGAGACCTCGCGGGCAACGGTAATGAACTACATCAAATATTTGGCAGATGCCAGATTAATCAATATGGTTTATCCCAAAGACGAAGAGTTCCCCAAGAAACCATCAAAGATTATGCTGCACAATACCAACCTGATGTATTCCATCTACCCGGTAAAAGTGGAAGAACAAGATGTGGTTGAAACATTCTTTTTGAATGCACTTTACAAAGATCATATCCTGAATAAAGGAGAAAAAGGAACCTCTTTCCTTGTCGACGGAAAGATACCATTTAAAATATGCGCCGAAGGCTTTAAGGCAAAAAATAACCCCGCCATTACCTACGCCATTCACAGGGCTGAGATAGGACGAGGAAATCAGATACCTTTATGGTTATTCGGTTTTCTTTATTAACAGAGTTTTTTTTATTTAATATATAAATGTTATGACAAAACAGAAGAAATTCATCACTTGTGATGGTAATCAGGCTGCTGCACATATCTCGTATATGTTCTCAGAAGTAGCTTCGATCTATCCTATCACTCCTTCTTCGACTATGGCAGAATACGTAGACGAGTGGGCTGCAGCCGGACGTAAAAACATCTTCGGCGAAACAGTATTAGTACAGGAAATGCAATCTGAAGCAGGTGCAGCAGGTGCATTACACGGTTCTCTTCAGGCTGGTGCACTAACAACTACTTACACAGCTTCTCAGGGATTATTGCTTATGATTCCTAATATGTACAAGATTGCAGGAGAATTACTTCCATGCGTATTCCACGTATCGGCTCGTGCTTTGGCTTCACACGCACTTTCTATCTTTGGTGACCACCAGGATGTTATGGCTTGTCGTCAGGTAGGTTTCGCTATGTTGGCTGAAGGTTCTGTACAGGAAGTTATGGACTTGTCAGCAGTAGCTCACTTAGCTACAATTAAGAGTCGTGTTCCTTTCGTAAACTTCTTCGACGGATTCCGTACATCACACGAAATTCAGAAAATCGAGATGTTGGAAAATGATGACCTTGCTCACCTGATTGATCAGGATGCTTTAGCTGAATTCCGTAACCGTTCTTTGAACCCAGAGAACCCAGTTGCACGCGGTATGGCTGAAAACCCAGATGTATACTTCCAACACAGAGAAGCATGCAACAAATTCTATGATGAAGTTCCAGGTATCGTAGAAGAATACATGAAAGAACTTTCTGAAATCACAGGACGTAAATACAGCTTGTTCGATTACTATGGTGCTGACGATGCTGACCGCGTTATCATCGCTATGGGTTCTGTAACAGAAGCTGCTCGCGAAGCAATTGATTACCTAACTGCTCAAGGAGAAAAAGTTGGTTTGGTTGCAGTACACTTGTACCGTCCATTCTCTGCTAAACACTTCCTTGCTGCTGTTCCTAAAACTGCAAAACGTATTGCTGTATTAGACAGAACAAAAGAACCAGGTGCAGTAGGCGAACCATTATACTTAGACGTAAAAGATTGTTTCTACGGACAAGCTGATGCTCCGGTTATCGTTGGTGGTCGTTATGGTCTTTCTTCTAAAGATACTACTCCTGCTCAGGTAATCTCTGTATACGAAAACCTTTCTTTGGCAATGCCTAAGAACCAGTTCACTCTTGGTATAGTTGACGACGTTACTTTCACTTCTCTTCCTAAGAAAGAAGAAATGGCATTAGGCGGTGCAGGTATGTACGAAGCTAAATTCTTTGGTTTGGGAGCTGACGGTACAGTAGGTGCTAACAAGAACTCTGTTAAGATTATCGGTGATAATACTAACAAACACTGTCAGGCATACTTCTCTTATGACTCTAAGAAATCAGGAGGTTTCACTTGTTCACACCTTCGTTTTGGTGACACTCCTATCCGTTCTACATATTTGGTAAATACACCAAACTTCGTAGCTTGTCACGTTCAGGCATACCTTCGTATGTATGATGTAACCCGCGGTTTGCAACAGAATGGTACATTCCTTTTGAATACCATCTGGAACGAAGAAGAGTTGGCTAAACATTTGCCAAACAACGTAAAACGTTATTTCGCAGAAAAGAATATCACAGTATATTATATCAACGCTACTCAGATTGCACAAGAAATTGGCTTGGGTAACAGAACAAATACAATCCTTCAATCTGCATTCTTCCGTATCACAGGCGTTATTCCTGTTGATTTGGCTGTAGAGCAAATGAAGAAATTCATTGTTAAGTCTTACGGTAAGAAGGGACAAGACATTGTTGACAAGAACAATGCTGCTGTTGACCGTGGAGGTGAATACAAACAATTGACTATTGATCCAGCATGGGCTACATTGAAAGATGAAGAAGCTGCTGCAAGCAATGCTCCTGAATTCGTAGAAAAAGTAGTTAAGGTTATCAACGCTCAGAATGGTGATGATCTTCCTGTATCTACTTTCGTTGGAATTGAAGATGGTACTTGGCAACAAGGTACTGCTACTTACGAAAAACGTGGTGTAGCAGCATTCGTTCCTGAATGGAATTCTGAAAACTGTATCCAGTGTAACAAGTGTGCTTATGTTTGTCCTCACGCTTCTATCCGTCCATTCGTGCTTGACGAAGCAGAACAAGCTGCAGCTCCTTTCACTGATATGTTGAAAGCTACCGGAAAAGTATTTGACGGTATGAAATTCCGTATTCAGGTTGACGTACTTGACTGTCTTGGTTGCGGTAACTGTGTTGATGTTTGTCCAGGTAACAAACAAGGCAAAGCTCTTAAGATGGCAGCTCTTGAAGGTCAACTTCCTCAAGCTCCAAACTGGGAATATACTTCTTCTAAGGTTAAGAGCAAACAACACTTGGTTAATGTGAACGCTAACGTGAAGAACTCACAGTTCGCTACTCCATTATTCGAGTTCTCTGGTGCATGTTCAGGTTGTGGTGAAACTCCTTATGTTAAGTTGTTAACTCAATTGTTCGGCGACCGTCAAATGGTAGCTAATGCAACAGGATGTTCTTCTATCTATTCAGGTTCTGTTCCTTCAACTCCTTATACAACTAATGAAAAAGGACACGGACCAGCATGGGCAAACTCATTGTTCGAAGACTTTGCTGAATTCGGTATGGGTATGACTCTTGCAGTTGATAAAATGCGCGAGCGTCTTGTTGACTTGATGACTAAAGCTCAGACTTGCGACTGCTGTTCAGCTGAACTGAAAGGTTTATTCAACGAATGGATTGCTGACAAAAATAATACAGAACGTTCAATCGAACTTGAAGCTAAGATCACTCCGATGGTTAAAGCTTGCGATTGTGACATCTGCAAAGAAGTTGCTTCACTAAGCAAATTCTTAATCAAGAAATCTCAATGGATCATCGGTGGTGATGGTGCTTCTTATGATATCGGCTTCGGTGGTTTAGATCACGTACTTGCTTCTGGAAAGAATGTAAATGTATTGGTTCTTGATACTGAAGTTTACTCAAACACAGGTGGTCAGTCATCTAAAGCAACTCCAGTTGGAGCTATTGCTAAGTTTGCTGCTTCAGGTAAGAGAGTTCGTAAGAAAGACCTTGGTTTGATGGCTTCTACATACGGATATGTATATTGCGCACAAATCGCTATGGGTGCTGACCAGGCTCAAACATTGAAAGCTCTTCGCGAAGCTGAAGCTTATGACGGACCTTCAATCGTTATTGCTTACTCACCATGTATCAACCACGGTTTGAAAGCCGGTATGGGTAAAGCACAAGCTGAACAAGCTGCTGCAGTAGAATGCGGTTACTGGCACTTGTGGAGATACAATCCTGCATTGGAAGCTGAAGGACAAAATCCATTCACATTGGATTCTAAAGCACCAAACTGGGATAATTTCCAAAACTTCCTGAAAGGTGAAGTTCGTTACGCTTCATTAGCAAAACAGTATCCTGCTGAAGCTGGTGAATTATTCCAGGCTGCTCAAGACAACGCTAAGTGGAGATATAACAACTACAAGCGTTTAGCTAAGCAACAATGGGGTGTTGAACAAGAAGACTAATTAATATTTAGTTCTATATAAAAAGGCTGCTTCAGGATTCTGAAGCAGCCTTTTCTATTTCTGTTAAGACTAAAAAATTATAATCCAGATATTTCATATTGGTAGTAAATAGCACCTGTCACATCTATCTTCACAAAGTTTAATTTTTCACAAATTCTTATTGAGCCAATATTTTCAGGATGCATTCTGGCTACAATCTTTTCCAGATTTAATTTATTAAACCCATAATCCAGTAATGCCTTGCATATTTTAGTTCCATATCCTTTATTCCAGAATTTCTCATTAATGATATAACCTAATTCCAGAACTTTATCATCCTCATAAGAATTAAATAACCCTGCCTCACCTATAACTTCTCCATCAACAACAACAGCAAAAATACCATATCCTTGCGGATAACCACTATTATTCACTTTTTGATATTTTTTCCTCAATTCTTCAATAGTCCAGTCATATTTACCATTAGAGATATACTTCATATTTTCCTCTTGTGAATATACAGACAATAAAACATTTATATCCGATGGTATTATTTCCCGAATTAAAAGGCTTTTAGTTTCTATTGACACTATAGTTCTGTTTACATAACACTTTGTTTTTTCATTTCCGTAATAATCATAAACAAATATAGGAAATGCGCTTAATACACATACTTTTGGACACTGTTTATTAATATACTTATCTAATTGCTTTGTAAAAATAGTTAGTTGGGATTCAATTCCATCAGGGAATTCATAAGTATCATTCACTATATAGTTCATCTTAAAGAGATGTGCTTTTATGAGATTCTTCCATGTTTCATGTGTATAGCCATTTATATTACATAGATGTGCAATACTTTCTTTTGAAACCCGATCCTTATAACAAGGTTCTTTTTCGCATGTCTCAATATCTTTACACTTTGATTTATTGGGACAATAGTTACCCTTACACTTTACCTTTAACTCCTTGAAAGTCTTAAAATCTACAATATGCCTCAGGGCTTCAACCATTGGATAACTAATATAAAGTTTACCTTTGTCTGTTTCATTATCAAAGAAACTCAATATTTCAGCGATTTTATCGTCTCCTGGTTTTATTATATTGCCATCATCATCTTTCTTACTAGCCAATGATGAATGTCCATCATAATCAAAGAAAAAATATATTTCAGCAAAATCACCTCTGTTATAGTCCTTTAGTCTATCTAAATTTTCAGAGTCTCTTTCCTTCACCAGATTAAAAGTATCTAGATCCTCATCTATAGATATTTTTTTATAAAATTGATATATATCTCCAGCATAAGCACATTTTATTATAGGACTTTCCTTTAGAATATATTTCCCTAAACTATTAACCATTTTTTCTTCTGTTCTCTTTCCTTCGAAAACAAATAGGATATTACTCGACATTGAATGCTCCAGCTTTATACATTTTTTCAATATTATGAGCTTCTCTTAATTCCTTCTCCGTACATTTTGATAAAGACTGAATTTTCTCTTTATTCATTAAAAAATAGCAATCCGGCCTTAAAAGATCATTTGTAATCATTGAAGTATTATGTGTAGTAAGTATGAATTGGGCTCCTGTTCTTTTTAGTTTTTCAACAATCATAGCTGATAATTCATGGTGATAAAAAGCATCAAATTCATCTATGAATAAAAAAGGGACCTCACCTTCCCTAATCCTTTGAAACCAAAAATAAAAAAGAGTAAGTGAGCTTGTACCTGTTGACCAAATATCATACATTGGCATTTTTTTCTTTCCAAAATCAAATGCCACATTTTTTTTATCTAATTCCTCTACAACAGATAATTTACATTGTATATTGGCATCATTTAGAAATGCTTCGAAGTCCTTTAGATTATTTTTTTCAATAATATCATCTGTTAATGTTCTAATTCCTACATCTAATCCCATATACATTCTGTCTTCCAAAGAGCGAAAATACAACATTCTTTCTATAAAAGAAAAAAAGCCAACAAAGACTTGTGCGTACTCATTGTTCTCTAGTACAGTGTTATTTCTAATATATTTAAGAGCTGACAATTGATTATCATTTATTATCGTATTTAAAGTTTCTGCTCCTTTAAATCTTACAACAAACTGATTATTACCTTCAGATCTATCAAATAAAACAAATTCATTATCGTCTATTGAAAACTTTTCAAACACCAATGTTTTATAATCAGTTTTGCTATACTCATATTTAACTATTTTATTATTTATTTCAAATTCATAATAAAATTCAGCAATCTTTGAATCGCTATATGCATTAAGATAATTCTTATATTGAGATTCATTTCTATTTTTATCTGTCAAATGCTCAATAATATCAAAAATAGCTAAGCCTAAATTTGATTTGCCCATACCATTATGCCCATAAATAAGTGCATTATTAACAATACCATTTTTTATGCAACTTGAATTAAATGCATATCCCTTTGTTTCCGAAAGATCTAAAACAAAATCTTTTTCAAAACATTTAAAATTCGAGACCTTAAATTTTCTAAGCATTTCAATTAAAATTAAATTTGTGCAAATATAAAAAAAAAAATATATCCGTAATTTTTTTACGGTACTTTTTTTTGTATCTTTCCAGAATATTTCATCAACTTAAAAAGAGAAACAGTAAAGGCAGCTCTAGTATTTAAAAATCCGTCTTAGAAATCATAAATTGATGAGTTATTTTTTAAGCATTTGTATCTATCATTTTAGTTATTGCTGCAAACATATTGCACCTACTCTTACCCGAATCTCTAATACTTAACTTTAATTTCTTATTATTTTACACATCGCTATTCTCCATTTAGTTCAAATAAGCACTACTATTTTTCCTAAATCATCTCCCCCATCTGCTACTAAAATGCATAAAAAGCCTTATCAAAAGGACTTTCAGGTAGTGGCAGATAGAAAATCATCTGCTACTAAAACCCATTTATCTGCTACAAACCAGGGCTATCTGCTACTAAACTCTACGTTCTACAACATCATAGTAGGCATTATCGCTGAACATACCAGTCAGAAAACCAACACTATAACTTTAAGCGATGATAGATGCATCACAACTAAACACTTACACAGCAGCCTTGCAGCTATTAATGAAATACCAAGCAAAGCAGAGGATGATAGGTTTCGCTTACGCCTCTATTAAGCAGTAGAAACAAAGGATATTAGTGAGTTCACAGATGAAAACCCATGGGTTCTCATCTGTGAACCCATGGGTTTTCAATTGAGGGCTCATGGGTTCTCAGTTGTGAACTCACTTAGTTCTACTAAAAAAATTCAGTAACAAACGAAATGAAATGCTCTGGCTGCAACGAATGATTTACATCACTCATGCAGACTGCACAAGCTTACCTGATTACTAAAGAGTAAAATGATGAATTCCTGAATAGTGGACTATAGAACAGAGGGGGTAATATCATACAGTTACCAAAATAAGATAATTTATCTACAGGCAGCAAATAAAAAAGCAGGCCGAAAACTAGTAGCAGATAGCCCTATTTTGTAGCAGATAAATGGATTTTAGTAGCAGATGAATTAGCTAAAATTGGATCTGCTACTAGATTATAGACTTAACAGCCAATACTTTAGCAACCATTTGGTAGCAGGTAGCAGATGATTTTTGTTTTTTTTGTTTTTTCGGAGATAAAATTATTGTCTGGAGCCATTTGCAACAGAATGCATTATCTTTCCGGCACAGGCATAGCCTTCATTATATAAATCAGTAAGCTTCATCACATCTTTTTCAATCCGGTCTACAACTATTGGTTTCTCGGGACGGATAACAGTAATTTGTCCTTCATCTTCCATTCGTTCAACCATTTCCAGTTGTTCGTTATATACTGCACAACGGCGGCTCAACGCTTCCCTGATTTTAGGATATTTACGATAGATAATAGATGGAACTTTATGATCTTTCGCTTCTTTTCGATAACCTCTGTTACGAGTCAGCACTACTACATTGTTCTGATGTCCATCTTCCACGGCACGTAACAAAGGAATAGAATCAACTATTCCACCATCAAGCATCGGAATACCGTCTACATAAGTTATCGGGCAAACAATAGGCAGACTGCTGGATGCTTTGCAGATGTCGAGCACCCGCTGTTTGTCTTTTTTATCTTCAAGATAGTTAGCCTCGCCGGTTACACAGTTGGTAGTAACCATAACGAAACGCTCGGAGGAAGAGAAATAGGTGTCATAGTCATACGGAAGAATTCGCTTCGGGAACTCGCCAAAAAGCAAATCATAATCCATGATGTTCTTCTTTTTAAGAAGATGCTTCAAACCAATATAATGATATTTATCAAGTAAATCTATATTGCTGTATTTAGCGCGTCCACGCTGACGGGAGAGATAAGACAAACCATTGCAGGCGCCAGCCGAGACTCCGATAGTATAAGGAAAGCGAATGTTATGATCCATAAAATAATCAAGTACTCCGCAGGTAAATACTCCACGCATACCTCCTCCTTCCAAAACCAGTCCGGTGTTACAATCTATTGTCATCTTTAATATATTATTATACAGAGTAAATACCAGAAAGAAAATCCTTTTTAAGCCTTAGCCACACTTTTGGGACTCATTACCAGTAATGATGGCAAAGATTCATATTCTTCCTTATCTTCAGCTATTTTTTCACAAACAGTATGGCTAAGAATTAACAGTCCACCCATTTGTTTATAAGATATCTCTGATAAGTCGTGAACGGGATGCAGAATAACCTGTTCCGGATATCTCTCTAACAAGTCGTTGATTTTCTTTGTAAATCTTTCATCGCCCACAAACTGATAAAGATGAATATCTCTTATTTCATTCATAAGCAATGATTCCAGATAAAAGAGCATGAAAGAGTCCATTGACCCGCCAAGTACCATGGCTACACCACTATATTTGTAATCACGGTTAACGAAAACCGCTACATCACACTTTACCTGATCTATAATATCATCAATCTTATTTCGGAACAAACCTAATAAAGGAATTACCTTAGTACCGCCCTCCATCATATAATTACTTCCCGCTCCCAATAATAGCAAATCGGGATTTTCAATTTCAACTAAATGCGCCATATCCTGCACCAGCTTATCGGTTACTTTATAACGACAATCAACATTAACAGATATTCTTTGTGCCTCTTTATTAAGCAATTTAAAACTTTCTTCCTCGTATTGCTTAGCTTGCACCGGATTTACATCTGTACCAAGTGTATAGTGTGCTGCAATCAACTCTTTTTGCTGCAACCTTGGACCAAAAAGTAATTCATATATTGCCAGCAAATCACGTCCCGATTCAATTCTGCCAAAACATAAAACAAGCTTCTTTGTGAGACTTATCACCGGTGTCTTTATTTCAAATATTTTTTCTACTAAAGTAAGAATAGGAGTAGTCATAAAGGTAGTGACTAAAGCCATAATAATGAGGATTACAAAAATAGAAGGAGGAAGAATGCCCATTTCATATCCAATATTTAATGCAACAAGTTGCATTAATCCACGAGTATTCATAAGCGTACCCACAATAAAACTATTTTTCCACGACTCTCCCACCAAACGGGCAGCGATGGTACATCCTCCAAGCTTTCCTATAATAGCAACAGCGACCAACAATGCTAATACGCCTAATAATCCGGGACTATTTATTAATCCGATCTCAGTATGCAAACCTGTAAAAGCAAAGAATAAAGGAAGGAAAAACACAAGAGAAACATCCTCCACTTTCTCCATCATTACTTTGCGGAATCCAAAATTAGCTGGCATCACTACTCCTGCAATAAATGCACCAAATAAAGCATGTATACCAAGAATCTCGGTTAATGTGGAAGAGGCTACCAGAATTATAAAGATAAACCCAACAAACGTTTTATTAATCACTTCTTTGTTAGCATACAGATTTCCAATCTTTTTAAGGAATGGACGAACAACCGTAAACATAGCAACAATATAAAGAATGGTAAGCCCCACTGAATATAAAGCACTACCTAATGTTCCGGCCTTCGCAATGGCAATAACAACCGCCAGTAAGCACCATGCTGTCACATCATCATTTGCCGCTGAAGCTATGGAAATAATTCCGATTGGCGTTTTTGTCATATTTTTCTCCTGAAGAATACGCGCGAGAACAGGGAATGCCGTTATACTCATTGAGATACCTATAAAAAGGGCAAAAGGTAAAAAGGCTGTTTGCTGAGCAGCATACTCTTCATAAATCCAGTACGAAGAAAGTATTCCCAGGAAAAAAGGGACAAATATACCGGCATGACTAATGACGAGTGTTTCGTTTATTTTATTTTTCAGCGTACTGAAATCCACCTCCATACCAATAACAAACATAAATAGAATCAGTCCAATCTGACTGACTAGCTGAAGGTTTCCCAACGATCCGGGGCGAAAAAGAAATCCAAAAAAATCAGGAAAAAGGTAGCCAAATAATGACGGGCCAAGCACTATTCCCGCCACAATCTCACCAATGACTCCCGGTTGGCCTATATATTTAAACAGGTAAGAAAAAAGACGAACAGTAACCAATACCACTATTATCTGCAACAACAGAATAGTAAACGGACTATTTATTTTTTCTATCAATATACTCTGAAACATCTGGAAGTTATCTCCTGTTGCTCCTGGTGAAACATGTGCTAAAGAAAAATGATTAAAGCGTTCTTCACCTTGGTTTAACGCAACATAAATCATGCCGGAGAATAACACCAACATGATAAAGTAAATGATATAGTCCTTCTTAACTTTGCTCACACTTCTCTTTAATTAATCTGAAATTCTTAACAAAAATAATATTTTTTAATTCTCCATTACTTATCTTTGCTCACAAATATAAAAAATATAATAAGATTTTATGAAAAAGATTGTTAGTATCGCTCTTTTTGCAGCTCTTGCTCTTAGTGCTACAGCAAAAGAAAAAGCTAAAAAAGAAGAAGGGTTTGTTTTTACTACTGTAAAGGAAAACCCTATTACATCTATTAAGAATCAGAATCGCTCAAGTACTTGCTGGAGTTTTTCGGGTGCTGCATTCCTTGAATCGGAGTTAATTCGTAAGGGTAAAGGTACCTACGACCTTTCTGAAATGTATATTGTTCACCATACCATGGAAGACCGTGCAGAAAGATATGTGCGCCTTCACGGTGAAAGCTCTTTCGCTCCCGGAGGTAGTTTTTACGATGTGATGTACTGCTTGAAGAACTACGGACTGGAACCTCAGGAAGCCATGACAGGATTACATTACGGTGATTCTCTTCCTGTTCACAACGAACTGGATGCTGTGATGAAAGGATATCTTGATGCTATTGCCAAAAATTCTTCTTTAAAGAAACTTACTCCGGTATGGAAAAGAGGATTCGATGCTGTGGTTAGCAACTACCTTGGTGCTCGCCCTGAATATTTCAATTATAACGGAAAGAAATACGATGCAAAAGCATTTGCGAGAGAACTTGAACTGAATACTGACGATTATGTTTCACTGACTTCTTTCACTCACCACCCATTCTATACTCAGTTTGCTCTTGAGATTGAAGACAACTGGCGTAACGGCGAATCATACAACTTGCCTCTTGATGAGTTTATGGCGGTAATAGACAATGCTGTAAGCAATGGATACACAGTAGCATGGGGAAGTGACGTAAGCGAAACAGGATTTACCCGCAACGGTATTGCTGTAGTTCCTCAAGAGATTAAGACTACTGATTTAAGTGGATCGGACATGGCTCGCTGGACTGGCTTAACCAAAGAAGAAAAGAACAAGGAACTTACTGCTAAGCCAAGACCTGAGAAAGAAATTAATCAGAAAATGCGTCAGGAAGGCTTTGACAATTGGGAAACAACTGACGATCACGGTATGCTTATCTACGGTATTGCCAAAGACCAGAACGGTAAAGATTACTATATGGTAAAGAATTCCTGGGGAACAGACAATAAGTACAAAGGAACATGGTATGCTTCTAAAGCATTCGTTAAGTATAAAACTATAAACATCTTGGTTCACAAAAGCGCTCTTCCTAAAGAGATTGCTGACAAGCTGGGGATTAAGTTGTAAGATTCGCGATTGAAGATATTTTCTTCTATCTAAAAAATAAAGAAGGTTCGGGTAGTTTTTGATACTATCCGAACCTTTTTGTTTTTAAAACATGTTTTTATTTATAAATATTCACTATTTTTGTAAAAACAAACCACATAAGTGAAATACATATATTTACTAATTACATTACCCATTCTTTTTCTTTTTTCATGTTCCGAAATAAAAGAAAAGGACTTACTCACAAAAGCAGATAAACTAAGTAGTACAAGGACCATGGTAAAAAACTGTTTTCTATTTTTGGTAATACTTTGCTGCGTCAGTTGCAATAAGTCACCTAAATGTTACTATATGATAAGGAATGATAGAGGTGTTTTCTTTAAAAATTATTCAACGCCAGATACAATTCCTTTTAACACATCCGTATTGTCTGAGAAAATCAAATTTGATACTTACGATGCTGATCGTATAACTAAAAAAGTGAACTTAAAAAAACTTAATGAGGAATTCTTTCATTATTTTATGAAGGAATATATTGCAAGTTCGGAAGAGTTTTATAAAAATCTCATGGGAGATGATTATATGGGAATCGGTGTTGATACAACCCTTCATAACGTTGGACTGTTCTTTTGCGGAAAACTAACTTTACAGCCAGGTATTCAAAGCCTTGTTTTATTGCAACAAGAATCAGATTGGTTGCATAAAAATGAATTAATGAAGTCTCTTATTTTGTGTAATATTAAAAACAATCGACTTTGTTCAATAATATCACTCTCTGAAAAAAATAGTGGTATCGATACTAGTACTGATATAAAATCATATCTTATGCAAGGAAATTATTTTAGTCGAGTAGAAATAGGTCTTCTTAATGGTGATATGCCGGAACAGTTACTCACTAAATTGAAAATAAAAGAGGAAAATAGTGAGGTGTTAGATTATTCTCTGTTTGCGATAGATAAAAACGGATACGTCAAATTCGTAAAATTATAAAAAAACTATATATTTAGTTCCTGTGTTTTTGATATACAAACATAGGAACTAATATTTTATTTAATTTAGAAGAAAATAAGTAATTATATCAAAAAGGGGATAAGCCTCAACTATGGATAAATTAGATCGTGTAGATGAAATTATGTCAAGAAATGGGATTTCACTTACTAAAGAAGGATTAGGGGCTTGGGGACATAACAGAATCAACTCTTTGATAGCGATAACTGAGCTTTATAATTTAAAAGTCTCGATACTAGGAGGAGATGTTTGTATTATGGACGATAAAGGTAAATTTCATCTTACTTACGACAATTGGTATTGTGAAAGAGATATAAACGAATCCAGTAACGATTATGCGCAAAGAAGTTGTTTGGCAGCAGAATCATATATTAGAAAATATCATGTTGAAGATAAACAAGGTACTATCCTTTTTATCCTGGTACTAGATATCCCCCATAGAACAGATTTTTATAAAGACTATTATAACAACCACTAAGCAGGTAGTTAATTTAGAAAGAACCAATCAATGAGACATTATGAATTAAGTAAAGATGAGTATGACATTATTGTTAACACTATATTAGCGGAAAGAGAAGATTTACTACAGCAAATTAGTGCTATTTCTAAAGATGATATTATAGAAGTAGTTATGGACGAAGATATTGGTGATGAAATCAGAGAGCTTGCCGGAGATATTGTGGGATTGCATTTTGATAAAAATTACGAACCTACGAAGATTGGAGGTATTCTGGAAAGTATCATTGATAAACTGTATTGAAATTAATACGTGATTGAATCAAATATCTAATTAATAAAAAATAGCTAATAATAAAAATGGAAACCGTAATAGCTAAAATTATGTACGGCATTGATGGGGCTATCTAAAAGTGAGATAGCCCTATCTTGCTCTTATATTAAATTGTAGGAAGAAATTCTGCGAACAGAAACTACAGAAAAGCATTTCAAATAGAATTCATGATCGTTTTTCAATCCAATAAATACAATTGAATCTACCTTGCAGCAATCTGATAAATATTAAGAGAGTCTTCTCTTGAGAGTTTCTTAAAGAAGCCTACAGTTTCCCCTTTATTATCGTGAAGTCTTTTCACTAACAGATCAATATCCTCTTCTCTAGCACCTAGTTCCTTGAATGAAACAGGTAATCCTATTGAAGAAAAGAATTTCTTTAAAGCCTCAACACCTTTCAATGCAACAGCTTTTTTATCATCTGAGTCAGGAATGCCCTACACACGAACGGCATATTGTGCAAGCATATCAGGATTAAAGTCGGCCAGATAAATCATCCATGCAGGAAACATAACAGCAAGTCCGGCACCATGAGTAACATTACAAAGTGCACTAAGTTCATGTTCCAGCAAGTGAGTAGCCCAATCTTCTTCACGCCCTACCCCACATGTTCCGTTATGAGCTATTGTTCCTGCCCACATAATGTTTGCTCTTGCATCGTAATACCAATAAAATAAATTACTTTTTTCATAAATTTCTAATTCTATTTTTTACTACTTTCTTATATAAATAACTGCCATTACACCAAGCAACAGTATCTCGTTTATCCGTTAAAGCTTCTGGTTTTGGTAAAACAGCAGTATCAAAGAATCTTGTTCCGTAATTCTGTATTCCATAATCTGAACCTATTTGCCAAAAAGAGCCTAAATATCCATGAGGAGTTGTAATAAAGTAAAAGCCTTTATTATAAATAAATCCTTTATCTGATTTTGTGCCAAGAAAAGACCATGTATTATTGTTTCTTTTAATATAAACTGAATTTGCATTGTTTTTATAAATATATTTTTCAGGAGAATAGGTAAATTTTAATATTAGATCTGAATCGTTACAAAAAATAATACTATCGGGTCTATTAGACTCAAATCTATTCTTCCAAATTTTCTTAGGATCCAAATTACCTGTATCCTGATTTTCTCCTTTTGGACCTATATATAAAACAAAGTCATTAATACTTTTTTCTCCAGAAAATGCAAAGACAATTTGATACTTATCTATCACTAAAGATGGCTCCTGAACATCATCACTACCACGAGAACATGAGAATAGGATTATACAAAATCCTATTAAAATTACTTTATTCATAGTTTTTCAAGAATTACAGCATTCAATTCAAATAAATTTTACCAGAAACTTTTATATTACCACTTATAATATCAATTTTGAAAATTGAAGAGTTTTCATCTACATACGGAATAATGAGAGTATTTCCTGATATTTGACTATCATACACAACTATTCCTGTTTCAGTATCTGTAATACAGACTTTAGAATCATCTAAATTTTTATTAAAAAATAAGAAAAGTGAGCCATCTTCAAAATACCCAGTTAAAGTTAACTCTGGCGATCTGGTTTTAACATCTTGAGAAGAATTATAGTGCAAATCTTTTCGTTTTAGCACTTCATTTTGAACACAAAAAGCATTCAATATTAGTTGAGGAAATAATAATAGTAAAAAAATAATACAAAAAGATCTTGTTTTCATAATTATCTAATTTATGTCTAGTTTCAATGCAACAAAACTAAACAAATAATTAGAGAAAATAGCTTTTTATCGATAACACTAGTTATTTATAAACACCTATTAATCAATAGAATATAAAACGCAACAATAACAATTACTCTTCTGGAATCATTCTAGACTTAAGACGGTATCTTCTTTGGTTAATAATTTGCTTATTTGAATTACCAAAGCAAAGTGCAATAGCAAATGTATTTAACCCAGCAGTTTCAAGGCAAGAAAAAAGGAAGTCATCTTCGGTCATTTTGGGATATTGGGTATGCAAGTAGTCTATGTATTCACTATAGATTTCGAAAACAAGTTTTCTTAAAATCTCTTGTTCGATAAGTGTCAAGACCTTAATGTCTTTTTGCTGTTCAGTAACTTGCGCAGAAAGTTTTTCAATCTTCTTATAAATAGGACTTTGGAAAAATATAGTATTTCTAAGAGCTGTTTTTTGAAGAAACAAGCTCTTTATTTCCTGTTCTTTGAGAGAGAGCTCTGATTCACTAATTTGTTTAGCCTGCTTCAATCTTATAATAAGTTCTTTGGTTCCATCAATACGATTTTGCAAAGTAGCCATTTCGCGCTCCATCTCTTTAGCCCTTTGCTCAAATATTAGTTTTGCAACCTTTTTATGACGATTCACATTTTGAAGGATCAGGATTAAAATAAGAATCAGAATTATTGAAACCGTTATTATCAGAGTATTAGCTTGTTGCATCTTTGCTTTATGCTTTGCAACTCTTGCTTCTGCCTCATATTTATATCCCAATTGTTCTATTTTAGAAGATTTATCTGTTACATATAATGAATCAATAACATTTGTATACTTTTCCAAATGCCGGAAAGCTTCTTTATAATTCCCATTAGCTTTTTCTAAATCAGACAAATATCCATGAGCTAATGCTTGTTCTTTTATATCTCCACCCAAACTCTTATTAAAATAATAATTGGCTGAATCTCTTTTTCCCCGATCAAGTAGTAAACTTCCTATAGATCTATATAAAATTGAAGGAGCTTTTCTATTGGTTGGAAAATAATCCAAAGCTTTGTGAACGTAAAATAAAGCTGAATCCGATTCATCAGCAAGACTTAAGCTTTGGTATACACCACTAATCACCAAAGAATCTTTTGTGCGTAATCCTATTTTCAAAGCTAAATTAAGAACTTCATAAACTCTTTTATCTTTTTTCTGCAATTTATAAGCCATCCCCTTTAGCCTCAATGCATTAATCATTGCTACATTATCGTTTATTGATGAATAAGAGGTAAAAGAATTATTTAGTTTTTCTAATGCATTCTTATACAGACTATGATCCATATCAAGTTTGCCTAAATCTTCATAGACCATCCCTTTTATCCGAATATCTGTAGGGCTATTCTTTAGTTCTGGCAAAGCACTATAATAGCATTCCAAAGCTTCTTTCTCATGCCCCATTTCTATTAAAATACGCCCTTTATAAAAAAGGGCTTTAGCTTTGTCTGATCCTTCTGTATAATAATCTAAGGCAACATCAACTAATGAATCGCAAGGCAGTATTGTTAATTCTGCTTTATCAGTTGCCTGAACCAGTAATAATCCATAATAAGCTTTTTCTTCTTTAGAGGACAAGATGGACGGATTTATTCTTTTTAAAAGCTTTAATGCTTCCTTAGGATTAGAACACAGTAAAGAATCAATTCTCACTAAAGATGAACTATGAGAATGGCTATTAACGCAAGATGAGAGTATATAGACAGTTAAAAAGAGATATAGAAGTAAGTTCAATTTATTTTTCATAATAGGTAAAGAGTAATAGTGTCGCAAATATAATACAATAAATATTATCAACATAAAATAGATCTTTATTATGTAGATGCATTAGTAATTTTCTATCCTAACGAAATCATTTACTACAAATATTTCTTTAATATTCCTACAATCAGCGATCTTGCAACTGCTCAAAAAACTTAAACTTGTGCATTTTTAGAGAATATTATTTTGCAGTATCAACCGTTTGAGTAAATTTGCAGGCTGATTGTAAAGCAAGTTATCATTAGAGTTTGTTAGCTTACTAATATATATTTAAAATACTAATACTAAAATTAATAACATGAGTTTAAAGATTATTGTATTGGCAAAACAAGTACCCGACACACGTAACGTTGGGAAAGATGCCATGAAAGCCGACGGAACGATTAATCGCGCGGCACTTCCGGCCATCTTCAACCCTGAAGACCTTAATGCTCTTGAGCAGGCTCTTCGATTGAAAGATGCACATCCGGGATCTACTGTAACAATTCTGACCATGGGACCAGGACGCGCCGCAGAGATTATTCGTGAAGGCCTGTACCGCGGTGCCGATAATGGTTATTTATTAACCGACAGAGCGTTTGCCGGAGCAGATACGTTGGCCACTTCTTATGCGCTTGCTACTGCAATACGTAAGATAAAAGAGTATGATGTTATTATTGGTGGCCGCCAGGCTATTGATGGTGATACAGCTCAGGTTGGTCCGCAGGTTGCTGAAAAACTGGGATTAACTCAGATTACTTATGCCGAAGAAATTGAAAAAGTGGAAAATGGCCGCATTACTGTAAAACGTCACATTGATGGCGGTATTGAAACAGTTGAAGGTCCTCTTCCTATTGTTCTTACAGTTAATGGTTCTGCTGCTCCTTGCCGCCCTCGTAATGCAAAATATGTACAGAAATACAAACATGCAAAAACGGTAACAGAGAAACAACAAGGAAACTTAGATTATACTGATTTGTATGATACAAGAGATTATCTGAACCTTGTAGAATGGAGTGTTAATGATGTAGAAGGAGATATGGCACAATGCGGTCTTTCAGGTTCTCCTACAAAAGTAAAAGCAATTCAGAACATTGTTTTCCAGGCCAAAGAAAATAAAACGATATCTGCTTCAGACAGAGAAGTAGAAGACTTGATCGTTGAACTATTGGCAAATCACACAATTGGTTAACTACTAAAGAAAGAACTAAAAATGAACAATTTATTTGTATATTGCGAAATAGAAGATGGCATTGTTGCCGATGTAAGCCTTGAACTGCTTACCAAAGGCCGTTCTTTAGCTAATCAGTTAAAATGCCAGTTGGAAGCTGTTGTTGCAGGTTTCAAACTAGAAAATATTGAAAAACAAATACTCCCTTACGGAGTGGATAAACTACACGTATTTGATGCGGAAGGACTTTATCCATACACTTCACTGCCTCACACATCAATTCTGGTTAATCTTTTTAAAGAAGAAAAACCTCAGATTTGCTTAATGGGTGCTACCGTTATCGGCCGCGACCTTGGTCCTCGTGTTTCTTCAGCTTTAACAAGCGGATTAACAGCCGACTGTACTGCTCTTGAGATTGGTGATCACGAAGAAAAGAAAGAAGGCAAGGTTTATCAGGACCTTCTTTATCAGATTCGTCCTGCTTTTGGCGGTAACATCGTTGCTACCATTGTTAACCCTGAACACCGCCCACAAATGGCAACCGTTCGTGAAGGTGTGATGAAAAAACAAATCCTTTCCAGCGACTATAAAGGAAAAGTAATTCACCACGAAGTAGGTAAATATGTAGCAGACACTGACTATGTAGTAAAAGTCATTGAACGTCACATAGAAAAATCAAGAACTAATATCAAAGGAGCACCTATCGTTGTAGCCGGAGGTTACGGAGTAGGTTCTAAAGATAACTTCAAGTTGCTTTTCGATCTTGCTAAAGTATTGAATGGAGAAGTGGGAGCTTCTCGTGCTGCCGTAGATGCAGGCTTTGCCGATCACGATCGTCAGATTGGTCAGACAGGTGTTACCGTTCGTCCAAAACTATATATCGCTTGCGGTATCTCGGGTCAGATTCAGCATATCGCAGGTATGCAGGAAAGTTCTATGATTATCTCTATTAACAATGATCCGGATGCACCGATCAATACAATAGCAGATTATATTATCAACGGGACAGTAGAAGAAGTTGTGCCGAAGATGATTAAGTACTATAAACAAAATTCGAAGTAGTAAAATGGCAAATTTATATTTAGATACACCAGAACTGAAGCATTATCTCAATCATCCATTGATGAAGAGAATCGTTGAACTCAAAGAGCGCAACTATGCTGACAAAGATAATTTTGATTATGCACCTGTAGATTTTGAGGATGCAATGGACAGCTATGATAAGGTACTGGAAATTGTTGGAGAAATCTGTTCAGAAGTCATTGCACCAAACGCAGAAGATGTAGATCACGAAGGTCCTCAGGTTATTAATAACCGCGTAAGATATGCCAGCGGTACAGCTAGAAACCTGCAAGCATTGGTAGATGCCGGCTTAATGGGTGTAGCTATGCCTCGCCGCTTCGGTGGACTTAACTTCCCGAATGTTCCTTACATGATGGCAGCCGATATGGTTTCTTGCAGCGATGCCGGATTTGAAAATCTTTGGGGACTGCAGGATTGCGCGGAAACTCTTTACGAATTTGGAAACGAGGACCAAAAGAAGCGTTACATCACTCGGGTTTGCGCAGGTGAAACAATGTCTATGGACCTTACCGAACCAGATGCAGGTTCCGACCTTCAGGCTGTAATGCTGAAAGCTACATTCAGCGAAAAGGATAATTGCTGGTATCTGAACGGTGTGAAACGTTTTATCACAAATGGTGATGCTGACCTTCACCTGGTTCTTGCCCGTTCGGAAGAAGGAACACATGACGGTCGTGGTCTTTCCATGTTCATCTATGATAAGAAAAACGGTGGTGTAAACGTTCGCCGTATTGAAAACAAGATGGGTATCAAAGGATCTCCTACATGTGAATTAGTTTACAAAAATGCTAAAGCTGAACTTTGTGGTGACCGTAAGCTTGGTTTGATTAAATACGTAATGGCGCTGATGAATGGTGCTCGTTTGGGTATTGCCGCTCAGTCTGTAGGACTTTCACAAGCTGCTTACAATGAAGCATTAGCTTATGCAAAGGACCGTAAACAGTTTGGTAAAGCTATCATTGAATTCCCTGCAGTATACGAAATTCTTTCTTTAATGAAAGCTAAGTTGGATGCTTCACGTACTTTGTTATATGAAACAGCTCGTTTCGTTGACGTATACAAAGCATTGGAAGATATTTCAAAAGAACGCAAGCTTACTGCAGAAGAAAGAACTGAACAGAAGACTTTCGCTAAGTTGGCAGATAGCTTTACTCCACTTGTTAAAGGTATGGGTAGTGAGTTCGCTAATCAGAATGCTTACGACTGTATCCAGATCCACGGTGGTTCAGGTTTCATGAAAGACTATGCATGCGAACGCATCTATCGTGATGCACGTATCACTAGTATTTACGAGGGTACCACTCAACTTCAGGTAGTAGCAGCTATCCGTTATGTAACAACAGGAGCTTATCTGGCACGTCTGAAAGAATACGAAACAATGACTATTGCTCCAGGATTTGAAGGTTTACGTAACCGCCTGAAAGCAATGACTGAAAAATATGCAATATCTGTTGAAAAGATCGTAGCTACAAAAGATCAGGAGTTACTTGATTTCATGGCTCGCCGCTTAGTTGAAATGGCAGCATACACCATCATGGCTTACTTATTAGTGCAGGATGCTTCAAAATGTGATTCATTCACTGAGTCAGCACACGTATTCGTAAGATTTGCTGAAGGTGAAATAGACAAGCACGCTCAGTTTATTCAGAAATTTGATAACGAAGAATTGGCTTATTACAGAAAGTAATAAAGCGGAATTATACAAACAAAAAAGCGGAAGTCATTTTAACTTCCGCTTTTTTATTATCTATGAATGACCAAATAGTGCCAATGCATTATAACCAAGAAGAGAGAACCGTACTATTAGCCGGTAAAGTAAAGAAGAATTTGCTTCCCTGATCCATAATACTTTCTACTTTTATAGATCCACCGTTTCGTTTTACAAAATCATTGCAAAGCGAAAGTCCCAAGCCAGACCCTTTCTCATTATTTGTTCCGTATGTAGAATGGAACTTATTATCTGTAAAGAGTTTATCAACCACATCCTGAGACATACCTACTCCATTGTCAGCAATTTCAACTGTTACAAATCCTTTTTTCTCAGAGATATGAACATCAATCAGACCCCCAATACGAGTGAATTTAATTCCATTTGACAAAATATTGCGGATTACCAGATTTATCATATCATAATCAGCGTAAGCAATATAATTTGTATTTTCCTCGAACTGAAGAGTAATTGATTTTTGCCCTGCCGTATTTGAAAGTAATGATATATTTTCCTTTATCAGATCATTAACGATAATAGTTCTTGGATTATATACAATTTCACTCCGTTGGGTTCTTGACCAGTTAAGTAAGTTCTCCAGCAAATAGAATGTATTTTTTGACATATCTTTCAGCTCATAAAGAAGAGATTCCTGTATATCAGGAGTAATCTCCATACCACTGGTAAGAAGTTCAATAACCTGCATAAAACTTCCAACCGGACCACGAAGGTCGTGTGATATGATAGAAAAAAGCTTATCCTTCGTTGCAAGCAAATCTTTCAACTGTTCTTCTGTCTCTTTTTGCTTGCTTATATCAATAAGAGTGCCAATAGCACGAGTTGCTATACCCTCCTTGTCTCTCTCAATTACCTTTCCATGGTTTAATATCCATTTTACCTTACCCGATTTGCCAATTACCCGGAAAGTAGCTTCGAAATAATCTATTTCACCTTCTTTGTGATCAATAAATAGTTTAGATACCCAGCCCCAGTCATCAGGATGAATAAGTTTCTGCCAATTGTGCCCTTTGCCTAATGATTCGTCCAGATCCTGATCAATTATCTCATAACCAATATCAGTAAAGTAAATTTCATCAGTAATAAGATTCCAATCCCACATACCTTCTCTCGCTCCGTTCAATGAAAGTCTTAGCCTCATCTCACTATTTTCAATTTGATTCAGATAAAATTTCCGTTCAAGAGCATTTGTTATATTTACTGTTACGATTTTAATCAGATCTATTTCATCTTCCTGCCATATTCTGGCGTGCAAGCAATCATCAAAACCAATAAATCCCCAAAGATGATTTTGAATATAAATGGGATAAGCCAATATAGATTTAACATCCAAATATTCCATTAAATCAATCATATCCTGAGGAAGTTCCTGCATATTATTTGAAAGGATACATCCTTTCTGATTCAGGACCTTTTTCCAGGATGGAATCTTATCAAAAGGAAGCATCTGAAATAATTTCTTATTTACCTTAATTCCATCATTGCACCATTCATAAGTGTTGCTGGTAAACTGTTCATCGTGTGTATTTTCATAGATATAAACACGGCTCACATTTGCATGTTGACCAACCAATCTTAGAACAGTATTGATCATTTCATCAAAATTGTCTGATTTATTTAGCAACTGGGCTATATCAGTAAGTAGTTTTTGCTGCAGATTGAGAAATTTCAGTTTCTCTTCCATCTGCTTTCTCTGAGTAATGTTCGTTGCCGATAAAAGCAAATAAGAGCTATCCTGAATTTCTATTTGTTTAAACGAAAGCATACAAGTTATTTGCTCGACAGATTTAGTTTTAATCACAGCTTCCCCTTCAGCATAACCTTCAACCTGAAATTGTTTAAGCATTTGTTCTATCTGAGGCTCATCGCAGAACAAGTCCAAATCCTGAACTGTCTTTCCCGATATTTCTTCCAGAGAATAGCCTATATTATCTATAAAAGCACGATTCGCATTGTATAAAATATTAGAATCAACCGCTCCAATTGCCAGCATAGACTGAGAATTATTAAAAATGCTATGAAAAACTTCCCTGGAGAAGAATTCTGTAGACAAATTTGTGCCAACAACTGCAATAACATTCTCTTCATTCCACCATCCCAAATAGAACTTTGTGTCAACCGGAATTACTCCGCCGTCCTTTTTCATGAAAGGATATGGGCAGGAAGTGATATCTCCTCTAATAAGCAGGGGCATAGTCACACCAAATTTTGCCTTATATTGCTCAGAATAGACTGTTAAAAGGTTCTTCCCTTTAAGCTCATCCAGAGGATATTCTAATATTAAATTTACGGCATTATTAACAGCAAGAATATTCCCATCCATATTTAATATGAATAAGAAATCATAGTCATTGTTTAACAACTCCTTGAGTCGCTTTTCGGGTATGAAATTCATAATATCTTAAAATAATAAACGGTAAAACACAATATGAGATCTGTGAATATAGAAAAAAGAAACGATAAACGCAATTCTACTGATTATTCTTTTTCTAAAACCTTAATTCGGCTGTATGCTTTATCCTTATCTCTCTTATTTTTTATATATACCCTTTAGTACTTCAATAAATCCGTTCACATCTTCTTCTGTTGTATCAAAAGAGGTAACAAGTCTGACTTCATTGTTTTCTTCCTTCCAGAAATAAAAGAAGTAGGATTCCAATAACTTATCAATCACCGGACGAGGCATAGTAAGGAACAAAGCATTGGTCTCCAACTTTTGAGTAAGCTGTACTTCTGGAAACTCCTTTAATCCTTTATAAAGCAACTGTGCCATATTATTAGCATGAATGGCATTCTTCAGCCAGAGATTATCGGTGAGATATGCTGTAAACTGACAAGACAGATAGCGCATTTTGGAAGCTAGCTGAGCCGATTGCTTACGATAAAACTTTGCAGTTTTTGCTAAAGAGGGATTAAAAACAACTACACACTCTCCCATCATCAAGCCATTCTTTGTTCCACCAAAGCTAAGCACGTCAATACCACAATCTACAGTCAGTGCTTTCAAGGATACATTCAGTGTAGCGGCAGCATTAGCAATGCGTGCTCCGTCCATGTGAACGTGCATTCCATATTGGTGAGCAAGGGCGGTAATGGCTTTTAGTTCTTCTACAGTATATAACGTACCCAATTCTGTACATTGGGAAATATAAATAGCTCCCGGTTGCGAATGATGTTGGTCACCAAACCCGTGAAGATGAGGTAATATTAGTTCTGGTGTAAGTTTTCCGTCTGGTGTATCAATAGGACGTATCTGACAGCCGGTTGTTTTCACCGGAGAACCACATTCATCCACGTAAATGTGTGCCGTTTCCGCACAAAGAATTGAGTTGTAAGGACGAGTAAGCAACTGTAAAGCCACAATATTACTACCCGTTCCGTTAAAAACGAACAATGGTTCGCAATCCGGGGTAAAAGTCTCTTTAATTTTAATCACAGCCTCAGCAGTCCACTGATCGTCACCATATCCAAAAGCATGGTCTGTGTTGGCTTTGGCAAGGGCTTCCATAACCAATGGATGAACCCCTGAATTATTGTCTGATGCAAAACTTCTCATATCATTTTATGTTTTAACTACAAAGGAACTGCTTTTTATTGAAAAGGTGCTGGCATCAGTTGTTAAATCTAACTATTTCTATAACTTTGCCTGAAACATAATTGGGAAGAATATGAAAATAGATATCCACAATATCCGAAGAGAATACTCAAGAGGTGGACTGGCCAGAAAGAATCTGTCAGATAACCCACTGATCCAGTTCCAGACATGGCTGGAAGAAGCTATCAGCGCAGAGGTAAATGAGCCTACAGCTGTGATTGTTGGTACAGTTTCTGAAGACGGTAAGCCTTCCACCCGCTGTGTATTGCTGAAAGAATTACGGGACGAAAAGTTTGTGTTCTATACTAATTATGAAAGCCGGAAAGGGAAGCAGCTGGCCAATTCTCCATATATATCTCTCACCTTTCTGTGGCATGAACTGGAAAGACAGGTACATGTGGAGGGAATTGCGACCAAACTTCCACCAGAGGTCTCTGATGAATATTTCAAAACCAGACCATACAAGAGCAGAATCGGGGCACGCATCTCTCCTCAAAGTCAGCCCATAGCGGGAAGGATGGAGATAATGCAGGCATTTATCCGTGAAAGTATACGCTTTGCCGGACACGAAGTAAAAAGACCCGATAACTGGGGAGGATATGCTGTATCCCCTACCCGCATTGAATTCTGGCAAGGAAGGGAAAGCCGTTTGCACGATCGTTTTCTTTATACTCTGCAAAGTGACCAAAGCTGGAAGATAGAGAGATTGGCTCCTTAGCCAACCAACTATCCTAGTCAACTTTAACCGCGGCTTTGTTCTTCTCCATATCCAAACAAAGCAAAATCATACTTGCATGGATCTTCCGGGCAAAGTTCAGATAGGTGGTTAGTTATCATTAAAGCAGTTTTTAAGCGGTCCGTCTTGGGAAGATCGTGCCAGATGGTTCTGGAAACCCGGGCCACATGCACATCGAGCGGGATGATAAGCTGTGAAGGAGAGATATTCTTCCATACACCCATATCCACAATTCCATCATTTCTCACCAGCCAGCGAAGCATCAGGTTTGTTCTTTTGCAAGGACTTTTAGTTTGCGGAGAAGAAATGTGACGAGTATTCATTAACCCGGAAAGTTTATCCAACCCATGTAAAATGCCATCCGTTAAGAACAGCTCTTCCAATGAATTATTTTCAAGATAATAGTGGTAAAGTCCTTGGCAGATATTCCACATGTCGCGCTCAAAAAAGGTGCGATGGATGTTTTTATCCGAATCTTTTAAAACGGTCCACTCCTGATTCATGATATAATTATACGGACTGCCTCCCATCATTTGATGCATCTTTTCAGCATCCCGAAGAATCAGTCCACGCTTTCCCCAAGTTATAACGGAGGTGAGCAATGCTGAGATTTCTATATCCTCTAATCGGGAAAAACGTTGGGGAAACTGAATAGGATCTGTTTCTATAAAAGCAGGTGTATTATGGATTGCGACCAGTTCTTCCAGTCTTTCTTTTAATGACATACATTTGTTTTTAGGCTTCATGCCTTTTAAAGATAATATCTTCATCGACAGTGCAAAGCTAATACTTTTAAGTTTCACTTCTGCTATGTAGTCTATAACAAAAACAATACGGAGGTTTATCTTTTATATAAAGAGACTTTAAGTTTTATCCCTTTAATAGTTATTGTCAGCCTGTACAACTCAGGATGCCAGCCTGTACAAGCTAAACAAATGGGTTGTACAAGCCAGTTAATCAGCTTGTACAACCCAACAATAATTTTCCTAGAGGAACTACTTAATCCTTCAAAGGAGATCAACTAATTTTATAAAGAGACTTTCCCTTCTAATCGAATATCCTGAGAAGAAGAGCCTATATAAAGTTGGAATTCTCCGGGGCTTACAATAAATTGCTTGGAATTTATATCATAATAGGCAAAAGCATCATCCTTTAGTTTGATAGTAATCTCTTTCGATTCTCCTTTTTTAAGGTAAATTTTTTCGTAACCTTTCAACTCTTTTGCAGGACGGAAAGCTTTATTCTTCATATCTCCCACATATAGCTGAACTACTTCAGCTGCAGCCCGTTTACCTGTATTGGAAATCTTAAAAGTAACCTCTACATTATTCCCCTGCAACTTCTTAACAGCAAGGTCTGAGTATTGGAAATTTGAATAGCTTAATCCAAAACCAAATGGATACAACGGAGCAACCTGATTACGTTCATATCCGCGATAACCAACAAAAACTCCCTCCGAATATTGCACTCGTTTGTCTGCTGTTACCCTAGTGTCATAGTAACTGTTGAATGTGGGGTTATCACTCCACTGCTTTTCTATAGAGAACGGAAGTTTTCCACTGGGAGAAACCTTACCTGAAAGAATCTCGGCGAGCGCCGTTCCACCTTCCTGACCGGGATAAAAAGCCATTAACACAGCTTTCACTTTGTCAATCCAAGGTAGCATGTTTACGCCTCCTCCTGAGTTTATTACTACAATTACATTTTGATTATACGAAGCTACTTTGTTTATAAGTTCAGCCTGTCCGCTAGGCAAGTCAAATGTACGGTCAAATCCTTCCGATTCCGTACCACTATTAAATCCAACGCAAACCACTACAGCATCAGCATTCTTGGTAGAAGCTTTTAACGCTTCTTCATCATCAAAAAAGTAAGCAAAGCGCATACAAGCCGTGCCTGTAGAATCAAAATATTCAAAGCGTATCTTATAACTCTTTCCAGCTTCAACCTCCAGAGCCTTTTCACGGGAAGTAAAAGTATGGTTCCCCCAATCCTCAAGCAACAACTTGTCGTTCACATAAAGACGATAACCATCATCACCTGATCCACGGAAAGTGATTGTTCCAGACTTTTTAGGAGAATAGACTCCCGTGTAGCTGAGTGAAAAGTTATTTTCAGGAAATCCGGAAATTGGTGCGTTATCACCCCAATCATGATCAGTAGCTGTTTCCACACATTCATAATCGGGCTTGCCACTAAGCGATTTATTCTTGTAATATGAAGCTTCTAGTCCGTGTTGACTAAGCGACTCGTCCGTATAAAAATCATTCGAGTAAAGCAGATCGGTTATAAATCCAGCACCCAGCATACTTTGAATTTTCAGATTGCTCCCTTTCAGATTCTTTAATCCCTGAAGCAGAGAAACAACATGATCAGAAGAAACAGCGCCACTGCCTCCTCCTTTTGCAACAACCGCTGCATTGTCTCCTAAAACCAACACGCGTTTGCCTGCCAATGGTAACAAATCTCCTTCATTCTTTAATAAGACAACTCCTGCCCGAGCCATCTTTAATGATATCTCATTTGTATTCAATCCCTGACCCGGAGCAACAGATATTTTCTGTTCCCTGTCTAAAAAGCCAAAAGAGATAAGAGTTCTCAGAATATGTGCAACTTTTACATCAATCATCTCTTCAGAAATAATCCCGTTCTTCAATGCCTGCATAATAACTTCCGGCTTTAAATTATCAGGACCAGGCATTTCCACATCCACCCCGTTAATTATTGTGGGAACACAAGAATGAACAGCACCCCAATCGGACATAAAAAGACCTTTAAATCCCCAACGGTTGCGAAGAACCTCAGTAACAAGATATGGATGTTCAGAAGTATACACGTCATTCAACAAATTATAACTGCTCATCACTGTAGCCACATCTGCTTCTTGCACAGCTTTTTTAAATGCCGGCAGATATATTTCATGCAATGTTCTCTCGTCAACATCCGAACTGACAGAATAGCGATTCCATTCCTGATTATTTGCTGCAAAATGTTTTATGCAGGCAGCCACTCCTCGTGATTGTACTCCATTAATATATTGACAGGCAACTTCTCCGGATAAATAAGGGTCCTCTCCAAAATATTCAAAGTTACGCCCATCCATAGGCGCACGGTAAATATTAACAGCTGGACCCAACAAGATATGGATCCCTCTGATCCGACAATCCTGGCCTAACCCTTGTCCAAATTCATAAACAAGATCTCTGTCCCACATTGCAGAAGCAAGCATTCCACACGGAAACATCGTGCTCGGTAGTTTATCACGTACACCTTGCGGCCCGTCGGACATTCTTATCTCCGGAAGATGTAATCGGGGAATTGCCCGTAAATAAAAATCTTTAGTACCTGCCAAATATGAAATCTTTTCATTAATGGTCATAGATCTCATAATTGAATCTGCTTTTTTCTGCACATCAGGGGTAATCCTCTGGGCTTTAATATAGAAAGAGCAAAACAACAATAGTGATGATAGTAAAATAGTTTTCATAACATAGGATTTAATATATGCAAAAATATAAATTATTTCGAATCTGAATGTATTCTATTTGCAAATAAACCAACTTATCTTTTTAATATATATTTATGTATATAAATACTATTTGCGAAGAAAAAAAATATATATTTGCGTTTTGAATAAATAAAAATACGATGAGAGCAAAAATTCTCTGTTCTGCTATAGTTATAATTTCATTAGCCGGATGTTCATCATTCCGCAAAAGTATCAGCACAGACATTAGCCAGCTATCAGCAATAAGCAAAGCACAATTATCCAACAGTTTCAGCTCCTTCTGGAAAGAGTTAACCGAAGAAGCTAACGGAAAATCATTGGATCATTATATTCCATCGCAGAAATTAATAGAACGTTATTCCCTGAGAGAGCAAAATCAGCAATTTCTGGTTTCCGGCTTTTTACATACTGACAGCACATTTAATAAAACGGATATTGAGGAATTAGGAGGTAACATTGTAACGTACAGTAATAAAATAAAGACCTTTTCAGTTCCTATTAAAAAGATACCTCAGTTTATTCAGGTCAAAGGAATTATATTCATCGAGATTAGCAAAAAAGTAAAGACAATTTAAGCACATTATCAATATTAATACAAAACTACAATATAACGCAAAGACATATGAAAAAGATTACACTACTGTTTTTTTACTTTATGTTTTTCTTTCTTGCTGCAACGCAAGCTCAGGATGCTTCGAGGAAACTATCTCCTTACACAAAATATTTTCTGGCAAGAATAAATCAACCGGATGTATCTTTGATACAAAAAAAGGCTCTCTATAAAAAAGCTGCAGTAAAACAAGCGGGGTCACAGGAGTATATCAGTACCTTTATTTATTTGCAGGAAAATGCTGAAACGCAATCATTGGAACGGGAAGGAGTAAAGATCAGTTCTCGTACCAAAAATATTATCACAGCTCAGGTTCCTATCGATGTGCTTGAGGCTGTTGCAGCTTTACCCGAAGTTAAATATGTTCAGATGGGAACTCCTGTTCACAAGAAAATGGACAAGGCAAGAGTAGCTTCCAAAGCTGACAAGGTACAGACAGGAATCTCACCATTGACAGGACCATTCCTGGGTAAGAATGTTGTTGTTGGAATTATTGATAATGGATTTGAATATGGGCATCCCAACTTTTACAATAAAGATCATACAGAATATCGGGTTAAAAGAGTTTGGGATCAAAATGCACTCACAGGAACGCCCCCTACAGGTTTTACTTATGGCATAGAATTAAGTAACCAAGCAGATATTTTAGCAGCAGCCTATGATTTACCAGACATATCTCACGGAACACATGTTGCGGGTATAGCTACAGGAGCAGATTATTCTAATGGAAATACCTATTATGGAATTGCAGGAGAAGCGGATATCGTATTAGTATCTTTCCTTGGTAATAACACAGATGTAGCCGACGGTAT
Organism: uncultured Bacteroides sp.; assembly: GCF_963676325.1. Taxonomy (NCBI): domain Bacteria; kingdom Pseudomonadati; phylum Bacteroidota; class Bacteroidia; order Bacteroidales; family Bacteroidaceae; genus Bacteroides; species uncultured Bacteroides sp. Next base: position 685,999 of record NZ_OY781099.1, on the reverse strand, counting down.
TAAGTATATCTATGATTATGCTACTTCGGTAGGTAAGCCTTGCATTATTAACCTCAGTTTAGGTGATTTTATGGGTCCACACGACGGAACATCTTTCTTCGATACCACAGTTGACCAGATGCAAGGAAAAGGAAGATTACTGGTTGGTGCTGCTGGTAATGAAGGAAATAGTAATATACACGCAACAAAAACATTAAGTCAAACCGATTCTATATTTAAAACATTCTTTGAGTCTTCAGATGGAAATATTGGCTGTAACGCATGGGGAGATGTAGGAAAGAATTTTAAGGTACAACTATGTCTATATGATCCTTCTATGAATATTGCTTATTCAAGTTCTGAATATAACACATCTGTAACAAATAATAACGTAAGGATAAACTTATCTACAATAACCAACAAGTTGGTTCGAGGCTCGGTCTATTTTTCTACAGAAATCAATGCACTAAATAACAAATCTAATGCATTAATCAAATCTGAAATAACAACCATGCCTAAAGGTTACTACTGGGGACTCATCATAAAAGCAACAGAAGGAACTATTAATGCTTGGAGCGATGACAAATATTGTCATTTAACAAGCAAAAATCAAACTGGCTGGTCTGGCGGCGATAATAATATTTCTATCGGCGAAGTTGGAGGTACAGGCAAACAAATTATCAGTGTAGGAGCTTACGTAAGTAACACTACTTATACCAATCTTGATAATACGCAATACACTACTCCAGATGAATCATTATACAAATTAGCTACATTTTCAAGTACAGGTCCAACAATTGATGGACGAATGAAACCTGAAATAACAGCTCCCGGAAGTATCATAGCTTCATCCGTATCCAGTTATGATACCACAGATCCCGCTAGCAGAGTAAAATCAACAACAGTAGACGGCAAGACTTATTATTATGGTATGATGGCCGGCACCTCAATGGCCACACCTTATGTAACCGGTGTTCTCGCAACATGGCTGCAAGCTAATCCTGAACTTACACCTGATGAAGTTAAAAGTATCCTTCAGAAAACAGCTAGTAATGATTTCTATACCGGGACTATACTTCCTAATGGTAATAATACCTGGGGGTATGGTAAAATTGATGCATACAGTGGAATTCTTGAGGTTATTAAACAATCCACCGCAATTAATGAAATACCAGCACTGCCTCAACCAATATTAATGTATGCAACTGCTGACAATCAACGATTACTTAATTTCTTGTTTACTCAAGGAGATACAAACGTACAGATCAATGTATTTAATGTAAACGGACAAAAGCTTCAAAGCAAGAAAATAACAGAGGTAACAAGCAAACAGGAAGAAACTATTGACTTAGGTAATCTACCAAAAGGTCTTTATCTGATTAAAATTACAGGAGATAAGTTGAATCAAGTATTTAAGGCAAGCACTAAATAATTACTGCCTTCACCTCTTTAAAGAGGTAAACTTGATTATCATTAATAAATAAATTACAATGTGTAGGCAGCTCTGATGGGTTGCCTACTTTTATTTTTTGCACATCCATCCTAATTGCCATTAATATTTGGCTGTTGGTTTGGGTGCTATTAACACAGTTAAAGTATTCTATCAACTATGAATGGTGTTTCAGCTTACGCAAGTAATAATCCAGTCCAAGCAAACCGAGAACAAGAAGTCCTATATAGAAATAAAAGCCAAAAATTGATCCTGATTCAGAAGAGAAACTAATATTCCTCAGACTTTCAATAATATTGAAAGAAAAATTGGACATCAAAAGATAAGTCGCCAAGCCAATCAAAGAGGCAGAAGCCAGTAATAAAAAACAAAGGTTTAGTCCTGCTGCTCGTCTTTGCTTTTTCTGAGCTTCAGCATTGATTTGCTCCATCATCCGATTCGTAAAATTAAAAGGGAGACTCTCCGAAGATGATTTTCTGAGAACTTCTTTCAATAAGCTGTCTTTATCTTGATTTGTTTTCATTTCAACTGAATATTTATCAATACACATAATTTTTTCCGGGTTCGATGCAATTTCACTTTGACATTAGTAGAAGTGAGTCTAAAAATAATAGCCAACTCATCTATCGATTTATCTTCGTTGTAGAAAAGAGTGATCAGTGCCCTTTCGTCAGCATTAAGTTGAGTAAGCGCAATCTCTAATCTTTTAATCCTCTCTTCATTGCCAGAGTTACCCAATACATTATCAACCTCATCATCCGATACATTTTCAATTATCTGTTCATCTATAAACAAAAACTCTCTTTTTTGTTTACGTGTGGCAGAGATCGCTGTATTATAGGCAATTCGATAAAGCCAGGTAGAAAAGCTACAATCTCCTTTATAAGTATCTAACTTTCGGAAAGCTTTTATAAAAGAGTCTTGCGTAAGCTCTTCTGCATCTTCCCTACATGAAACAATTTGTATAATAAGTGTATAGATGGGACGACTGTAACGATCCAGGAAGTATGAAAACAAATTCGTTTCTCCTTCCAAGATTCGCTTTATATAGTTTATCTCATCTTTCTGTTCCATCATGTCCTTTTAGACGCAACCTTTTCTGAATGGTTACAGATTTGAGAATTTTTTATTTTTATTCCCAAAAAGTGTAACCTTTATCATTAGAGAACGTCAAACGTTACAAAGAACGAATTTATTCATTTAAAAACATAAGATTATGATGGATTTTATTACAGTCCCATTGGTTGTAGGAATTGTAACCTTGGGAATCTACAAACTATTTGAGCTTTTCGTGAGAAAGAAAGAACGCCTGTCTATTATTGAAAAGATAGGAGAGAAATTTGATGCTTCAATGATTGAAAACAAATTCTCTTTTCCATCAAAGATTTTCAAGAATTTTTCATTTGGAGCCTTAAAGGCTGGATGTCTTTTAATGGGAGTTGGTTTAGGTTTATTAGTGGGATTTCTCATTTGCATTTCTGTAATCAGAGGTTACAATCTGGGAAATGATATGAATTGGGGAGTAAGAGATACAGCAGGAATTGTATATGGTGCTTCGGTTCTAATCTTTGGAGGATTAGGACTAATCACAGCATTTATAATAGAAATAAAATATTCCAAGAAGGATGAAGGTGAAGCTTAAAGCGATTAAATAGAAAAGGCTGCTCAATACGGGCAGCCTTTTCTATTTAATAATTATAGTGATAAAAAGGAAGAATTACATCATTCCACCCATGCCGCCCATTCCTGGAGCGCCCATTGGCATTTCTGGTTTATCTTCTTTCTTTTCTACAATAACACATTCAGTAGTTAAGAACATACCTGCAATAGAAGCAGCATTTTCAAGAGCTACACGAGTAACCTTAGCTGGGTCAACAACTCCGGCAGCATACATATTTTCATATACATCACTGTGAGCATTATAACCAAAGTCACCTTTTCCTTCACGTACTTTCTGAACAATAACAGCTCCTTCTTTTCCTGCATTAGCAACAATCTGGCGAAGAGGTTCTTCAATTGCACGTTTGATGATTTCAATACCGGTTGTTTCATCAGCATTGTCACCCTTCATTCCTTCCAATGTTTCAATTGCACGGATATAAGCTACACCACCACCAGGAACAATACCTTCTTCGATTGCAGCACGAGTTGCACAAAGAGCATCATCAACACGGTCTTTCTTTTCTTTCATCTCAACTTCAGAAGCAGCACCTACATAAAGTACAGCAACACCACCAGCTAATTTAGCCAAACGTTCCTGAAGTTTTTCTTTATCATAATCAGATGTAGTAGTCTTAATCTGAGCTTTGATCTGATTGATACGAGTTTCAATATTTTCTTTTGCACCAGCACCGTTTACAATAGTTGTATTATCTTTTGTAATAGTTACCTTTTCTGCAGATCCTAACATTTCGATAGTTGCCTGTTCCAGTTTCAAGCCTTTCTCTTCGCTGATTACCAAACCACCAGTAAGGATTGCAATGTCTTCCAACATTTCTTTTCTTCTGTCACCAAATCCAGGAGCTTTAACAGCACAGATTTTTAATTGAGAACGAAGACGGTTAACTACCAATGTAGTCAATGCTTCGCTATCTACATCTTCAGCAACGATAAGCAATGGACGTCCTGTTTGTACAGCTGGTTCCAAAATTGGAAGCATATCCTTCAGATTGGAAATCTTCTTATCATAGATAAGGATATATGGGTTTTCCATTTCGCACTGCATCTTTTCAGTGTTAGTTACGAAATAAGCAGAAAGATAACCACGATCAAACTGCATACCTTCTACAACGCCAATAGTTGTGTCAGTACCCTTAGCTTCTTCAATAGTAATTACACCATCTTTAGAAACCTTACGCATAGCATCAGCTACAAGTTTACCAATGGTTGCATCGTTATTTGCTGAGATACGAGCTACTTGCTCAATCTTATCATAATCATCGCCAACCTTTTCAGATTGTTTTTTAATAGAAGCTACAACAGCTTCAACAGCTTTATCAATACCACGTTTCAAATCCATTGGATTTGCTCCTGCAGTAACATTCTTCATACCTACACTAACAATTGACTGAGCAAGTACAGTTGCAGTTGTTGTTCCGTCACCAGCGTCATCTCCTGTTTTAGAAGCGACTTCTTTTACCAACTGAGCACCAGTGTTCTGGAAAGGATCGCTTAGTTCAATTTCTTTAGCAACTGTTACACCGTCTTTTGTGATATGAGGAGCACCAAATTTCTTTTCAATAATTACATTACGACCTTTAGGACCTAGAGTCACTTTTACTGCATTTGCAAGCTCGTCAACACCTTTTTTAAGTTGATCGCGAGCATCGATATTGAATGATATATCTTTAGCCATGATTTTTAAAATTAATAATGATTAATAAATGATTTGAATTAGAGAGTTGCAAGAACATCACTTTGACGCATGATAAGGTATTTACCACCTTCGACCTCAAGTTCTGTTCCGGCATATTTGCCATAAAGTACTGTGTCTCCAACTTTTAATACCATTTCTTCATCTTTTGTACCGTGACCTACTGCCACAACTTCACCTTTCAAAGGTTTTTCTTTTGCTGTATCAGGAATAATAATACCACCGATTGTTTTTTCTTCTGCAGGAGCAGGAAGAATAAGCACTCTGTCTGCTAATGGTTTAATGTTCATAGTTCTTTAATATTTTATTGTTTAATTATTTATATTATTATCACGTTTAATCTACTGCTAAAACTATGCCAAAGAAATAGCATCTCTAAAAAAAGACATTATGAACCCTGTTTAAAGAATAAAAAAGCCAATTTGTCAGTTATATAACACAAATTGGCTTTTTTATAAAAGATATAATAGTTCTTATTTAGTAACAGCAGCAATTAGCTGAACAATATCCACTAGTTGTTGCTCGCCGCTTTCCATATTTTTAAGTACTACTTTGCCTTCGTTCATCTCATTCTCACCAACAATGGCAACAAAAGGAATCTTCTTATCATTGGCATATCCCATTTGCTTCTTCATCTTAGCAGCATCAGGATATAGTTCTGCTCTGATTCCTGCTTCACGAGCTTTTGTCAACAATGGCAAGCAATAAACAGCTTCGTTCTCACCAAAATTCACAAACATAAGCTGAGTTCCGTTCACTGCTTCTTTCGGATAAAGCTCCAGCTGATTAAGAACATCGAAAATACGATCTGCACCGAAAGAGATTCCAACACCAGAAACTCCGGCCATGCCGAACACCCCTGTCAGATTGTCATATCTACCGCCTCCGGTGATACTTCCTATTTGTACATCGAGCGCTTTTACTTCAAAAATAGCTCCGGTATAGTAGTTTAATCCGCGAGCAAGCGTTAAATCGAGTTCTACTTCAGATTTAATGTCCATCAAAGTGAGTTTAGAAAGGATAAACTCACTTTCTTCCACACCCTTCATACCAATTTCACTATCGGCCAGAACAGTCTTCAGTGTATTTAGTTTTTCTGCGTTTGTGCCACTTAGCAATATAATAGGTTGCAGTTTCGCAATGGCTTCTTCAGGAATACCTTTTGAAGCAAGCTCTGCGTTTACATTTTCAAGACCAATTTTGTCTAGCTTATCTATAGCAACAGTAATATCAACGATTTTTTCTGCCTCGCCAATAATCTCTGCTATTCCGCTTAATATCTTACGGTTATTAATTTTAATGGAAACTCTTACTCCCAGACGAGTGAAAACAGAATCAACCATCTGCATCAGTTCTACTTCATTGAGTAATGAGTTACTTCCCACTACGTCGGCATCGCACTGGTAAAACTCGCGGTAACGACCTTTCTGAGGACGGTCGGCACGCCATACTGGCTGAATCTGATAACGCTTGAATGGGAAACTTAATTCATCACGGTGCATAACCACGTAACGGGCAAAAGGTACAGTCAGGTCATAACGCAAACCTTTCTCGCAAAACTTACTTGCCAATTTGGCTGCATTGCGAGACAGAAGCTCTTCATCCGTTAATCCAGAGAAATAATCACCTGAATTTTGTATCTTAAATAAAAGTTTATCACCTTCATCTCCATACTTTCCCATCAAAGTGGAAAGATTCTCCATTGAAGGAGTCTCAATCTGTTCGAATCCGAAAAGATGAAAAACTTCACGAATTGTATTGAATATATAGTTACGCTTAGCCATTTCAATAGGCGAGAAGTCACGCGTTCCTTTGGGTATACCTGGTTTTGCCATAATTAATAATCTTTTTGTGGCGCAAAGTTACACTAAATTATTGATTTTATAAAAAAAAGTACCTATTTACTAAAACTTATTAGTACCTTAAGGCGTCTATTATACTATAGACATTACATAGAAAGAATATACTTATAAGTATCATAATTTATGAGAATATTTGTCTGCATATTGTTTTTTGTCTGGGGTGCATCTACTACAAATGCACAGATCACGATGGATGAGGTAAAACAGTACTTCACTGAACAAAGCTGTTTGGTAAAACAAGCCAGAGAAGCAAAAGATTATCAAAAGGCCGAAGAGCTTGATTATGCCATGATAAAGGCAGTACTCTCCTACCCCGAAGAGATAAGAAAAAAGATTGATCTCATAAAAGGTACTCTTTATTATAACATTGCATGCTACCATTCTATTAGGAATGATAAGAAAACGGCTGTAGAGGCTTTTGCCAAAGCAGTGGAGAATGGATGGACAAACTACATTCACTCAAGCAAAGATGCAGACCTGAATAATATAAGGGAAGAGAAAAGGTTTATTGAACTGATGGATAAGATCCGGATAGAGAGTGATTTTAAAAACATTTTAAAACAGGCAGCCAACTATTCTGCCAAGGACGATTTTCTATTGCCAAGGTTTACTTATTCACCGCCCAACGATTCTGATTTGGTAAGGGTACGTAATTATTTCAATCTGGATAGTATTGCCGGGAATGGGGATGAAATTTCAAGAATAAAGAATATGCTTCATTGGGCACATAATGTAGTGCGTCACGATGGACGTTCCATAAATCCGAAATCAAAGAATGCAATTGACCTGGTTGAGGTTTGCAGAAAAGAGAACCGGGGGATTAACTGCCGTATGATAGCTGTGATGCTGAATGAATGCTACCTGTCAATGGGATTCAAATCACGTTATGTTATCTGTTTACCTAAGAAATATGTAGATGATTGTCATGTTATAAACATGGTTTATTCAAACACATTAAATAAATGGATATTGATGGACCCAACATTCAATGCTTATGTGATGGATGAAAAAGGGACAATGCTGGGCATTGCCGAGGTGCGCGAAAGGTTGATAAGCGGTGCTCCCCTCCAGATTAACGAGGATGCAAACTGGAATAATAAAAAGAGGGAAACAAAAGAACACTATCTTGATTATTACATGACCAAGAATCTTTATAGAATGGAGTGTGTTCTTCATAGCGGATATAATACGGAAACGCAGATAGAAGGAAAGCCCTCTCCTTTTACTGTTTTGCTATACCCTTCCTCTGCTCCTGAAATAAATGATAAGCAGGCAGGAGTTACAGACAATGCTGAATACTTTTGGCAGCCTCCGGAAAAATAAGATCCAAAGGGTATCAATAAAAAACGGACGAAGTGCTTTGGTTATAGCACTACGTCCGTTTAAATATTATTCTTCGGGTTGAGAATTAGTTTCTTCTTCCCATAAAGATCATGATGTAGTAAACCAATGTAGCCAAAGAGCCTAAAGCAGCAACCACATAAGTATAAGCAGCCGAGCGAAGTGCATCTTCTGCCTGAGCATGATTGTATGAATTTGTAATGCCTGCACTACTTAACCAAACAAGTGCACGTTTGCTGGCATTGATTTCAACCGGCAGTGTTACAAAACTAAACACAGTGGTCAAGGCAAACAGAATAATTCCGGCAAATAACAGCTGTGGGAAAGAATGTATCATTATAATTCCGCCAAGCAACAGCCATTGCATCCATTGAGATGCTACATTTACAACAGGCACTAACTTTGAACGTAAAGTAAGAGGAGCATAAGCACGCGCATGCTGAACAGCATGACCGCATTCGTGTGCTGCAACAGCTGCAGCTGCCACACTATTAGTTGAATATACACTCTCACTCAAATTGACTGTCTTATTGGCAGGATTGTAATGATCAGTGAGCTGTCCTTGCGTACTGGTTACCTGCACATCATAAATACCGTTGTCATGAAGCATTTGCATTGCAACATCACGGCCTGTCATTCCATTTGATAGAGGAATTTTTGAATATTTCTTAAATTTGCTTTGTAACGACTGTTGCACTATAAAGCTAACCAGGGCTATACCGATAAATAGAATCCAATAAGTAGGCATATTCTTATTTTTTTATTAGTTAATACTATTATCTATATGACAAATAGTTTGCCAAATATAGTGGTTTATAAGGAATAAAGCCAAAAATGTGTCTTTTTTTAGCAAGAATTATAAAAAAGCAAGAACTACTTTCATTGTTCAGTTATTATCGGAATATTTAACCGCCATCAATAAAAAAGCTCTTCGTCACTTTTGGTGGAAGATTTTACCTTAAGCTTCTTATTAGGATGTTTGCAAACATTTCATCGGATTTAGTCGAGTAGGCCTGAGCATTTCAGCTCAAGCCTCTCACAGAACCGTGCGTGACAGTCTCCCGTCACACGGCTCCTCTTATTCAACCTGTATGAGATATCCATATATTTTATGTTGGTGTAACGCCCCATGCCCAATGATAGAATAGGCTTTTCTCCTTTTCAGAGATGTTCCCCAACCAGTAAAAAGCTCGACGCAGTTTTCCACGATAGCGCTTATATTTGGCCGTTACCCATCTGGCTAAGAGTCGATTCACTTCTTCTAAAAGGATTTTGAGTCGGGTTGGATAGAACTTCCCATAATAGATTATCCATCCACGAAGCACTGGATTAATCTTTTCTGCAATTGTTTCTAACTTATGAAACGTGTGTCTCTTAAGCTGCCAACTACGTATCTTTTCACGAATACGCTTCATTGATTTGTTGCTGATTGCAGGCAGATAGCCTGTAAATGATATACCGTTCTTATCCACCGCTTTGCGGGGACGAAAGGTATATCCAAGGAAATCAAACGAAATAACTTCATGGTTCTCTTTCCTACGGTTGTCTTTACAGTAAACAATCCTTGTTTTATCTTCATTCAAGGCTAATTTGCATTCGGCAAATCTTTGTTGAACGGAGACTTTCAGTGCTTCGGCCTGGGCTCTTGTAGAACAATGACAGATAGTATCATCCGCATAACGTTCAAAAGGAACATTCGAATGATATCTGTTCATCCACATGTCGAAGACATAATGCAGAAATAAGTTGGCTAGAACAGGACCGATAACTGAACCTTGCGGAACACCTTTGTCTCGCTCTATCCGACTACCATCTTTAAGTTCATAAGGTACTTTCAACCAACGCTCAATATAAAGCAATACCCACTGAGAGTCCGTGTGTAATTTAACAGCTTTCATTAATAGCTCATGATCAATCGTATCAAAGAACTTGCTTATATCCATGTCTAGCACCCAGTCATACTTCCAGCAGCGCTCACGAGCTTTGGCAATAGCATCGTGTGCGGAACGCTTTGGCCGATAGGCATACGAATTCTCATGAAAACAAGGCTCTATTTGCGGCTCAATAATCATAACAGCTGCCATTTGAGCGACTCTATCTCCAACGGTTGGTATACCTAACGGACGCTTGTCTCCATTCGGCTTTGGTATTTCTACCAGTTTTACCGACGGAGGGAAGTAACACCCCGAACTCATGCGGTTCCAGATTTTATAAAGATTGTCTTTAAGATTTTTCTCAAAGTCAATAATCGATACACCATCTATTCCCGCACTCCCATGGTTTGCTTTCACTCTCTGGAAAGCTTCCATAATTAAATACTTAGAAATCTCATAAGGTTTTGCATTTTGCATTTGAATCCTCCTACATTTAATAGTTGTACAATTGTAATTTGCCGAATAAGCTGTTCCCTTCGCTCCATTTCCATTACAGAAACTTCCATACTACTACGGAACAGTCCGTCCCTGCACTTAGTCATTGGTACGCTGATTCTTGCAGGGCTACTGCTTGAATTTCTCCCTTGACATACTAAGGCAGGTTCCTGCGTTCCATGTAAAAGCCTCTATACAAGTCATGCTATCTTAACACCGGATGCCACTCAGACAGTAAGCAGGTTTCTTCTGAATTTATCCCGAATCGGGCAGAAAGATTCGGTTTTGACATCATCTAAGAAGTTTTCGATGCTTCATCAATAGTTCCCTTGCGGTCATCTCTTGTATAGTTACCTGACGGTTTATACCGCCTTTTCATGTATCGTTCACCACCTTGTCTCTTTAACAAAGCAGCATACACTGGTTTGTAACCAGCTCCTGTAAGCCGATTACGAGGGGCCTACCCTCATCTTTTACATAGTTACAAACATTGCAGCCAAACAATGTTTTCACAGCACACTCTCCCACATCTTCCACTAAAATGTACAAAAAGCTTTTGTGTAAGGGCTTTCAGCTAGTAGCAGATAAAAAAGTTTAACCGTTTATCTGCTACAGAATCGTGATTATCTGCTACAAACCAGAGTCATCTGCTACGGAATTGAACACTTACAGCATCGTAGCAGGTGCTGCTGTTAATCTTTAGGTGAGGAATATTCGGCTTTTTGAGGATACAGCTAGAGTAAATGTAGTTTATGGTGATGGGCGTGTTTAACACTTTTCACTGATAGATTAACCAATTTTGCAAAGAAACATAAGTGAGTTCTCAGTTGAGAGCTCATGGGTTCTCGAATGAAGTCCCATGAGTTCTCAGTTGAGAACCCATGAGTTTCCATCTGAAGGCTTACTTAGTTAAAACGGAGAAATCGGGTAACTTATTAAACAGAACGACATAGGCAAGAAAGCTTAACAAGCTATTGCTTACTGAATTACAGAGCAATTGGAAGAGTTGGTTAGTGGCAGATCGCTGATTTTAGTAGCAGATGAGCACGATTTAGTAGCAGATGAATTGTACGGATAGTTTATCTGCTACTAATTTATAGCATTGAATATCACATATTTAATATGATTTAGTAGCAGATAAGCAGATAAAGTGCATGAAAAAAAAGATTTAGGAGCAGAGATCAAAAAACATTCTGCCTGCTCTCAAAAAAGATAGGCGGGAGTTTAAATCGTTATTCACCAATGATTTTCAGCCATTGACCAATGGATTTTATTTATTAGTCAATGGATAATGAAAAAAAACAGGCAGATAAAATCAGATTTATCCGCCTGCATTCTTTATTATTAAAGCTATGTACATTAATGACCTTTGCTTATTTTTCTCTTTTCTACGTTTTCAACAGCTTCTGTTACCAGAGTTTTGTTCTCGAAACGTTTTGCATAAGTAGAATAATCAGGACGAGTGCGTTGATATTCAGGATCAACGAACAGCGGACTGGAAATAATATGATCGGCAGTAGAACGGTTGCAGCAGAACACAATATTTTCAACTCCAGCCAAACGAGTCAGCGCCTTTACGTCTGTATCATGAGGTTGTAAAGTCATAGGGTCAGTGAAGAAAAACAGATAGTCAATTTCTCCATCTACAATGCGAGACCCCATTTGTTGGTCACCACCTAGCGGACCTGATTTTAATATTGTGATATCCCATTCTATTTCAGGGTGCTTTTCTTTCAAAGCTTCACGGATCAATGTACCAGTAGTTCCTGTACAATAAAACTTATGACCCATCAACAGTTCTGAATTCCAGATTACCCATTCTATTAGATCCTTTTTCATACCATCATGAGCTACCAGACCTATTTTTCTAACTAGTTTTTCCATATCAATTTATTTTTGGTAGAATTTATTTAGTTGAGAGAAACATTTTACTCCTCTCAGGAAATACAGCACTAAAATACTCTTTTTTATTTGTTCCGGAATCACTTGAAGAGAAATTTTCTTCATATTATTTTCACGGGATGCCCTAAATTCCTGTTTCAAAGCGTAATATTCTTTTCTGGCTTGCAACACTGCTGTCATATTTGCAGTTCCTCCTTTCAATAAAAAGCTAAGAGCTGCTACATAGTCCAAAACACCCCGGACAAACATCACATGTCTTAGTTCATTTTGAGGCAGGTTCTTATAAAGCATCAATAGGTTGTTCCTGAAATTAAGAAAGGTTTTGTGGGGATTTTCTTTTTTCAAAGTGGCTCCTCCTACATGATAAACCACGCTCTGAGGAATACAAACAATTCCTCTATCCTGGCTTCTCAAACGCCAGCAAAGATCTATTTCTTCCATGTGAGCAAAAAAACGTCCATCTAATCCACCAGCATCCCAATAATCGGAAGACCTGATGAAAAGCGAGGCACCGGTAGCCCAAAATACAGGAAGAATATCATCGTACTGTCCGTTGTCTTTCTCTACTACATCCATGATGCGTCCTCTGCAGAAAGGATAACCATATCTGTCAAGATATCCTCCACAGGCTCCGGCATATTCAAAAGAATCTTTATTCCGCCAACTTAAAATCTTTGGCTGACAAGCGGCTACTTCCGGATGAGTATCCAGATAAGTAATCATTGGTTCCAGCCAATGTTCCGTGACCTCTACATCGGAATTGAGAAGAACAAAATATTCGGCTTCAACCTGAGCCAGGGCTTTATTGTAACCATCGGCAAAACCATAGTTCTGATCGAGGATGATCTGTTTTACAGAAGGAAACTCTTTAGTAAGAACCGAGACCGAATTGTCAGTCGATGCATTGTCTGCCACATAAACATCTACTCCGCTGATTGCAGAATAACTAATAACGGAAGGAAGAAATGTACGAAGCATCTCGCTTCCGTTCCAATTCAATATAACAACTGCAACTTTGCTCATTATTCCTTATTTTGAGGTTTATGTTTCCATCGTTTATGAGACCAGAACCAATATGCGGGTTCACGAAGAATTGTTTGTTCCACTCTGCGTGCAAACATTTCCGTAATTTCTCCGTGAGCAGTCTCCTTAGGAAACTCCACCATTAGCTCAAATGTAGCTTCACAATAGCCTCGTTTTTCTTTCTTTATCTCACAATAAAATACGGGAAAATCCATCATTTTAGCAATGCGCTCTCCTCCATCCATAAAAGAAGTTTGCTGATTTAGAAAGGTTGTCCAAAAATGCAGTCCACTTGGATTAGGAGACTGGTCGGCAATTAAACCCAGCACAAGCTTTTTCCCTGCACGCCTAGCCTTTATTACCTCGCGAATTGCATCGTGTTTAGGGACATTATACCCCCCAAAACGAGAACGAATATGCTTAAACAATTCATCAATATATTTATTACTAATGGGTTTATATACTTGCATAGGTATATCTCCCTCTTTCATAAAAGAGCCCACACTAACGGTCCACTCAAAGTTGGCGTAGTGAGGCATCATAATTATTATCCCTCCATGCTTTTCAAGCATTTCAAGATAAAGATCTGTATTATGAAATTTTAAACGCCGAAACAATTCTTTTTTAGAAAGGAGCAGCATCTTCATACTCTCCAACATATAATCACAAATATAGTGATAGAACTTATGTTCAATGGTTTCTAATTCTTCTTTTGTTTTTTCCGGGAAAGAGTTTTTAAGATTCTCTCTTACAACACTCTTTCTATAACCAACAATTTTGTAAACAAGAAGATAAAGGCAATCAGATATCTTATAGAGTATTTCAAGAGGTATTATAGCCAGAAGCCATATACCTATATAAGCAAATATGTAGACTACTTTCGACATCCGTTATTCAATTATAGTTCCTTTTAAAGCAGTTCCATCTTCATTAAAATCGCCCAAAAGAACTTTTACCAGATGGTTATCTAGTTTAGGTGCATTTTCTACCTCTACACGGATATAATTATCTGTAAACCCGTGCATTGGAGCACCGGCCTTAGGTTTTTCAAGAAGAACAGTTTTTGTTTCACCAATTCGCTTTGCATAGAATGCTTTGGTCTTTTCATCAGAAAGAGCCAATAATAGTTGACTTCTCTGATGTTTCACTTCGGGTGACACCACATGCTCTATTTTCAACGCCTGTGTGCCCGGACGTTCTGAATAACTAAATACATGCAGCTGAGAAACATCTAATCCTTTTAAGAATTCATAAGCTTGTTCAAAGTACTCATCTGTTTCACCACGCGTACCAACAATTACATCTACACCAATAAATGCATCGGGCATAATTTCTTTTATCTTTCTCACCTTCTCGGCAAAGAGTGAAGTGTCGTAACGACGGCGCATCAGTTTCAACACATCATCACTACCCGACTGAAGCGGAATATGAAAATGAGGCATAAAGCTGCGTGACTGAGAAACATATTTAATAATTTCATCTGTCAGCAAGTTCGGTTCTATTGAGGAGATACGGTAACGTTCAATTCCCTGCACATTATCCAATGCCTTTACAAGATCAAAGAAATTCTCATCGGTACTTCTTCCGAAATCGCCGATATTTACTCCTGTAAGAACAATCTCATGTCCTCCTTCGGAAGCTGCATTTTCAGCCTGCTCAACCATTGAAGTAATAGTTCCGTTACGACTACGACCGCGGGCAAAAGGAATGGTACAATAGGAACAGAAATAATCACAACCATCCTGTACTTTCAGGAAATAACGGGTACGGTCTCCTCTTGAACAAGACGGAGCAAATGAACAAATATCTTTTGTGGCAGAAGCTATGGCTTCTCCCTTATCGTGTTTATTAAGATCACCTAAATATTGAAGCAAATCTTTCTTCTGTTCTGCACCTAATACAACATCCACTCCTTCAATCTTAGCCACATTTTCCGGTTTAAGCTGGGCATAGCAACCTGTTACAACAACAAAAGCGCCCGGATGTTGCTTCACCAAACGGTGAATAGCCTGGCGGCATTTCTTATCGGCCATCTCTGTTACCGAGCAAGTATTAACTACACAAATATCCGCTTTTTCTCCTTTTCTAGCAGTACGGACACCCGCTTCCCGAAGGGTTTTGCCTATAGTAGAGGTCTCTGAAAAGTTCAATTTACAGCCTAAAGTATAATAAACAGCTGTTTTATTCTGAAATATAGTGGTATCTATCATAATCTGTTAAACATGTTATCCGGTGCAAAGTTACACATTATTATAATTAAAAGTTGTTATACACCTATTTAACTTTATTCTTGAAACATTTTCGGGAATCAAAGTTTATATATATTTTCGCACAGAATATCAAAATTCGTGCAATGATAAAAGAAAACTTTATTAAGCTATACGAGAATAGCTTCAAGGAAAACTGGGATTTGCCTTGCTTCACAGATTATGGTGAAAATACAACATATACTTATGGAGAGGTCGCTAAAGAAATAGCAAAACTCCACCTCTTATTTCACCATTGCAGCCTTAGACGAGGAGATAAAATTGCTATTATTGGAAAAAACAATTCCCGTTGGTGCATAGCTTATTTGGCAACAATTACTTACGGTGCCGTCGTAGTGCCCATTCTTCAGGATTTCAACCCCGACGACGTACACCATATTGTGAACCATTCAGAATCTGTCTTCCTTTTTACCAGTGACAACATCTGGGAAACTCTGGAAGAAGAAAAAGTGGACGAATTAAGAGGTGTGTTTTCACTGACAGACTTCAGATGTCTTCATCAACGTGATGGTGAAACTGTTCAGAAATTCATAAAGCATATGGATGCAACCGTGGACAAAACATATCCTGACGGTTTTAATAAAGAGAATATTGAATACACCACTTTGTCTAATGATAAAGTGATGTTACTTAATTATACATCCGGAACCACCGGATTCAGCAAAGGTGTTATGCTAACCGGAAACAACCTGGCCGGAAATGTTACTTATGGTATACGTACAGAATTGCTTAAACGGGGAGACTGTGTATTATCATTCCTACCTTTGGCTCACGCATACGGATGTGCATTTGACTTTCTTACAGCCACAGCTGTAGGAACACATGTTACCTTATTAGGAAAAACCCCCTCTCCCAAAATTCTTATGAAAGCATTTGAAGAGGTTCGTCCCAACCTTATTATTACGGTTCCGCTTGTAATTGAGAAGATTTACAAGAATGTTATTCAGCCACTGATAAACAAGACAGGAATGAAGTGGGCTCTTAACATTCCACTATTAGACACACAGATCTATGCACAAATCAGAAAAAAACTAGTTGATGCACTTGGTGGACGATTTAAGGAAATTATCATTGGCGGAGCAGCTATGAATCCGGAAGTGGTGGATTTCTTTTATAAAATAAAATTTCCTTTTACCATTGGTTATGGAATGACTGAATGTGGCCCTTTGATTGGCTATAGCCCCTGGAGTGAATTTATTCCCGGAGCATCTGGAAAGATTCTCGACATTATGGAAGTAAGGATTGATTCAGAAGATGGATACAATATTACAGGAGAGATTCAGGTAAAAGGTGAAAACGTTATGACTGGATACTACAAGAATGAAGATGCTACCAAAGAAGTTTTCACAGAAGATGGATGGCTTAAAACAGGAGATCTTGGAACAATAGATGTAGATGGCAATATATATATCAGAGGAAGAAGCAAAACGATGATTTTAAGTTCAAGCGGACAGAATATCTTTCCTGAAGAAATTGAAGCAAAATTAAACAACCTGCCATTCATAACAGAGAGTTTAATTATTGAGAGAAATAAAAAACTTGTAGCACTTGTATACCCGGATTATGAGGCTTTAGATGCTCTTGGTCTTAACCACGAAGACAATTTAAAAACAATCATGGACGAAAATTTGAAAAATTTAAATAAAATGATTGCCAATTATGAGAAGGTTAGCATTGTGCAGCTTTATCCAACAGCTTTTGAGAAAACCCCTAAGAAAAGCATAAAAAGATACTTATACAACAGTATAGCAGACAATTAGAGTACTTTACAGAACACATCAAAAGAGAACAGAAAAAAATATTCAAAAAAAAAATATAAAATAATTGTCGTTTTTGATACAACCTATCAAAAAAGTACATACATTTGCATCGTTTTAATAAAGCAATTAATTGTATTACAGATTTAAAAATCAAAGAAAATGAAAAAGTTAGTATTGATGTTCGTTGCTATTGCAGCAGTTTCTTTCGCATCTTGTGGTAACAAAGCAGCAGACCAAGCTGCAAAACAAGCTGATTCTATCCGTGTAGCTGATTCTATCGCTGCAGCAGAAGCAGAAGCAGCAGCAGCAGCAGCAGCTGACACTACAGCAACAGCTGATAGCGCAGCAACTACAACTGCAGCTCCAGCTCAGAAGTAAGTAACGAACTCGTAAGAGATTAAAAAGTCTGGTACTTTAAAAGTACCGGACTTTTTTTATGCCCATTTCCACCCCAAAACAATCACCTCCCCTTGGATTTATCCAAGAAACATCCAAACAAGATCACGCCCCATCAAAAGCGTTCCTTACAACAAACAAGTCCCCTATATTATAAGGGATACTCAGCCTCCATCTTCTCATACAGAATCCAAGTAGTCCTAAAAAGGTATTAAGAAAAACAACACCCCTAAGTGACCTCTTACCTTAAACCGTCTTCATCTTAAACCAGCAACGCAAACCAGCTCTATACCAAGATAACATTTAAACGAATATTAAGCGATACAGGCAAATATCTCTTTCTTTACAGACTGGATAAAACAGAAAGCAATAAAGGAAAAAGGTACTTAAGCCTTCTTCAGCAGCCACAACCAATTCATAATACCAAAAAAAAGAGACTGTCTCAATGAGACAATCTCTTTCATATCTTTAGAAGAAAATCTATTATTCTGCAACTACTTCAAAAGGAATTTCAATAGAAACTTCTTTATGAAGCTTAACAACAGCAATGTAAGAACCAACTTCTTTAACAGCGTCCTTAACAACAATAATTTTTCTATCAACTTCAAAGCCAAGTTTAGCAAGAGCATCAGCTATCTGAATATTAGATACAGAACCAAAAATAGTACCTGTAGAGCTAACTTTAGTAGCAATTGTCAGAGAAACTTCTTTTAGCTTAGCAGCAGCTGCTTCAGCATCATTTTTAATTTTCTCTAGTTTGTGTGCACGTTGCTTCAAATCTTCAGCCAACATTTTCTTTGCAGATGGAGAAGCGATAATTGCTTTTCCTGTAGGAATAAGGAAGTTACGACCATAACCAGACTTAACAGTTATGATATCGTTCTTATAACCCAAATTAACTACGTCTTCTTTCAATATAATTTCCATACTATCTCCTCCTTATTATTTCATCATATCAGTTACATATGGTAGTAACGCCAAGTGGCGTGCTCTCTTTACCGCCTGTGCAATTCTACGTTGGAACTTCAAAGAAGTACCAGTAATACGACGAGGAAGAATTTTTCCTTGCTCGTTTAAGAATTTCTTCAAAAATTCAGGATCTTTATAGTCGATATATCTGATACCGCTCTTTTTGAAACGACAATATTTCTTTTTCTTTACGTCTACAGAAGGCGGAGTTAAATATCTGATTTCTGATTGATTTTGTTGTGCCATGATTAATCCTCCTTTTTAGTTAATTTTACATGTCTTCTCTTAGCAGCATACTCAGCAGCATACTTGTCCATTCTGAAAGTTAAGAAACGGATAACTTTCTCATCACGACGGAAGCTTAGTTCTAACTTTTCAACAACTGATGGTTCAGCCTTAAACTCTACCAACTGATAAAATCCAGTTGATTTCTTTTGGATTGGATAAGCCAATTTCTTGAGTCCCCAATTCTCTTCATTAATAATCTCAGCTCCTTCTGCCTGCAGAACAGCTTTGAATTTTTCTACCGCTTCCTTCATCTGAACATCAGATAAAACGGGAGTCAAAATGAAAACGGTTTCGTATTGATTCATACTCGTTTAATTAATAAAATAAATATTTGTTTTATGAGAGCGCAAAGATAATCATTTAATCCTTAACCACAAACCATTTTTATCCTTTTTTATTTTTATTGTTTTTAACCCACTGCCTTATATTATTTAAGATAAGAATGCTATATTTGCAAGGTTGTTTAAACAATAATTTCATGATAGAACAATTTAATTTTGATATACAGTTAATTTTTGCCATATTAAATGGCAAAGTATCGGCAGCAATAAACCGAAAATTATCACGTAACTTCAGACAAAATAATCTGGAAATCAGTCCTGAACAGTGGACTGTTCTTATATTTCTGTGGGAAAAAGACGGAGTAACCCAGCAAGAGTTGTGCAATGCAACCTTTAAGGATAAACCAAGCATGACCCGTTTGATTGATAATATGGAGAAACAGCATTTGGTAGTCCGCATATCTGACAAAAAAGACCGGCGAACCAACCTTATTCACCTCACAAAAACAGGACGTGAGCTTGAAGAAAAAACAAGGTTAATTGCAGCATTGACTTTAAAGGAAGCTTTGCGCGGAATTACACTAAAGGATCTGGAAGTAAGTCAGGAAGTTCTTCGGGCTATTTTTCATAATACCAAGGATTAACTAATCATCTCTTTAGATATAAGCACAAAGGCCGGAAAACAATTTTCCGGCCTTTGCGCTTATAATAAGAGGTTAATAATTTAAGCTTCTACTTCTGGAGTGATTAGTTTATATCCCTTACCGTGAATATTAATAATTTCAATAGATTCATCTTCTTTCAGATGTTTACGAAGTTTAGTGATATATACATCCATACTACGTGCATTGAAATAGTTATCGTCAATCCAGATAGTTTTCAAAGCAAAATCTCTTTGCAGAATTTCGTTTGCATGAGCGCAAAGAAGCCCAAGTAATTCTGATTCTTTTGTTGTTAGTTTCGTTTGATTACCATCAATAGAAAGGATTTGCTTCTGAGTGTCAAAAACAAACTTACCAATCTTATAAACATTGCTTTCTTTATTTTTCTTTCCTCTTACTCTTCTCAGAATAGCTTCAATTCTGAAAGTAAGTTCTTCCATACTGAATGGTTTAGTTAAATAGTCATCAGCTCCAATCTTAAAGCCTTCAAGAATATCATCTTTAAGCGTTTTAGCAGTTAGAAATATGATAGGAATCTCAGCATTAGCTGCACGAACTTCCTGTGCCAAGGTGAATCCATCTTTTTTTGGCATCATAACATCAAATACGCACAAATCATACTTACTCTTCAAGAAAGCCTTATAACCAGCTTCTCCATCAGGATATAGCTCAGCTGAATACCCTTTAGCCTGCAAATATTCTCTCAAAAGCATGCCAAGATTCTCATCATCTTCGCAAAGTAAAATACGCATTTTCTCGTCCATATTGTTAATTATTTAATAAAGGTAATACAATAATAAATTTACTTCCCACACCCAGCTCACTTTCAATACGTATAGTACCTTTGTGATCCTGAATTATTTTTTTCACGTAAGCAAGTCCTAATCCAAAGCCTTTAACATCATGCAAGTTACCGGTATGAACCCGATAAAACTTATCAAAGACCTTTTTTAAATTTTCTTTTTTAATTCCAATCCCATTGTCTGCAATGGATATACATAATTTACCCGGTTCATTCCAGGTAGTTACGGTAAGTAACAGATCTTCTTCCGGTTTCTTATATTTTACGGCATTATCCATTAGATTAAAGATAACATTCGTAATATGCATCTCATCTACAAAGATATTAGGATCTTCCGCCTTTAAGTCAGCATTAATCTTTCCGTTATATTTTTCAACCTTTAGCGTAAAGGTATTGATTACACCCGAAATAAGTTCATTTGCATCAACTTCTGTCATCTTCAGGGTAGCTTTTTGCTTTTCAAACATAGACATCTGAAGCACCTTTTCAACCTGGAATCTCAGTCGCTTTGTTTCATCATTTATCACACCGGATATATGCTGGAACATTTGCGGAGACTTACCCACTGCCGGATCTTTCAGCATCTGAGCAGCCAGAGATATTGTTGATATAGGCGTTTTAAATTCATGCGTCATATTGTTAATAAAGTCATTCTTCATCTCCGTAAGCTTCTTCTGTCTGAAAGCAATGTATATGGTAAAGATAAATGTTATAAGCAATACCAGTGTAAACGCCAAAGACGGAAGCATAAAGCTAATAGAATCAAATATATAATCTCGCCGGGAAGGAAAATGTACCTTCATAAAACTAATCTTTGCAGGCGGATCATTAGGAAAAAGTATCTGAGTATAAGAGTCTTCACTCCCTATATCTTGATAATCCGGACATCGGTAAGCCTCTCTCCCATCTTTATCAGTAACTGTAAAATGATAAGGAATATCAATCCCGTTATTCACAAACTCGGATTTCAAATAGCCATCCAGGTTCTTAAAATTAACACGTTCCTCTAATGCCTTATCGCTCGATTTATAGAGAATGTTCAACACCACTTCATCTAACAAAACTCTTTGATGCAAATACCTGTTCTTTATCGCCTCTTGCAAGGATTTTGATGTCTGAAGGATATTATTTTCTCCATGTTTTCTTGAGATCATAGCCTTTGGCAAACCGGAAGGCTTTGTCAGTGTTGTTTTCAATTCAAAATCTGAAGAAGAGGAAATTGCTGAATAATGTGAAGATTGATGAGCCAGAACTTCTTTATTATTAACTGCAACAGCAGGAGGAACTGCCTGAGAGCTTAGAGCCACACGTTCAGTCTCAGCCACATCTTTTTCCAAATATCTCAGAGTCTCATCATATTCCAGATTTTTAGACACCTGATATAAGCTCCGCTTAACAGATTCGTCAAATTGTTCATTGCGCATCTTAACCATCTCTTCTATATAGCTTACTTGAAGATAAAGCAAGCTAATAAAAGAAAGCCCCATTACAATACCTAATATCCAGATTGTTGATTTCTTCATACAACAAATTTAACATACCTAAATTAACACTCAAAACAGATTAACCTGTTTTAACTGAGTGTTGTCTATTATTAACCGAACTGCACGTTTTATTTAATAATTTGTTTATTATAACAAAAAAAGTGCTAATATAGTTGCAAAAATAATATAAAATTAAGTGTTTAACTACAAAAAACCATATAAATATCAAAGTCTGTTAAAAAAAAGTCGCCAAATTCAGATGATTGGCGACTTTTATCTTTCAAAATACAAAAATTAATCTATTCCTCTTTTACTTGTTTTGCTTCAAATTCTTTGACTAACTTATCCTGAACATCTGCCGGAACAAGTTCATAACTTGAGAAT
Source organism: uncultured Bacteroides sp. (assembly GCF_963676325.1). Classification (NCBI taxonomy): domain Bacteria; kingdom Pseudomonadati; phylum Bacteroidota; class Bacteroidia; order Bacteroidales; family Bacteroidaceae; genus Bacteroides; species uncultured Bacteroides sp. The sequence goes on along the minus strand of NZ_OY781099.1, from coordinate 663,407 downwards.
TTCATAATGAACGAAGCTCTTCCACCAGTAAGTGAACTTAATGAAGTTGAATAAGAAGACATCTCTTTCAATGGCACTTTAGCTACCAGCTTTTCAAATCCTTTTTCACTGCTCATTCCCATAATCATAGCACGGCGTCCTTGAAGATCTCCCATTACATCACCCATTCTATCACTGGGAACAAATACTTCGACATCATAAATTGGTTCCAGAATCTTTGGTCCGGCATTCTTAAATGCTTCACTGAATGCATTACGACCGGCAAGCATAAAGGATATTTCATTTGAATCTACCGGGTGCATCTTACCTTCATAAACAATAACCCGAACATCACGGGCATAAGATCCGGTAAGTGGACCTTGCTCTATTCTGGACATAATTCCTTTTAAGATTGCAGGCATAAACCGGGTATCAATAGATCCGCCAACGATGCTGTTAATGAAGACTAATTTACCACCCCAATCCAATGAGATTTCTTCAGTTCCTTTTACTGAGATTTTAAACTCTTGTCCGTTGAACTTATATGTATCGGGCACAGGCATCCCTTCTTTATAAGGTTCTACAATCAGATGAACCTCACCAAACTGACCGGCGCCTCCGGATTGTTTCTTATGCCGATAATCTGCACGGGCAGCTTTTGTAATAGTTTCCCGATAAGGAATCTTTGGTTCCTCAAATTTAATCATCAACTTTTCATTGTTTTCCAGACGCCATTTCAGTGTACGCAGATGGAATTCTCCCTGACTATGCACCAAAGTTTGCTTTAGTTCCTTTGATTGTTCAACAACCCATGTAGGATCTTCTTCGCGCATACGGTTAAGGATGCTCATCATTTTTTCTGTATCCGCCTCATTTACCGGTTTTATAGCCCGGGTATATCTGGAGTTCGGGAATTTAATAAAGTTAAACTTGTTATCGCAATCTTTGCCGTTCAAGGTATTTCCCGTTTTTACATCTTTCAGCTTCACAGTAGCGCCAATATCTCCGGCCTGAAGCTCTTCAACTTTTATACGGTTGCCTCCGGCAACAACAAACATCTGAGCTATTCTTTCCTTTGATCCCCTGTCTGCATTTGTAAGATCATCTCCTTCTTTTATTTTTCCACTCATTACTTTAAAATAGGAAACTTCACCAATGTGTGGTTCCACGCTTGTTTTAAAGAAATAAAGAGAAGTTGGTCTATTAACATCCGGTGCAATTTCTTTTCCTTCTGTATTCGTTACTTTAGGCATATCAGAAACATAAGGTACCACATTTCCAAGGAATTCCATCAATCGACGAACTCCCATGTCTTTTCCGGCACATACACAGAAAACCGGAAAGATACTACGCGTTACCAATCCTTCACGGATACCCATACGCATTTCATCTGCTTCCAAAGTTTCCTGTTCAAAGAACTTCTCCATTAAGCTTTCGTCATTTTCTGCTGCAGCTTCAACCAACACTTTATGCATAGCCATAGCCTTATCCATCTCTTCAGCTGGAATATCTTCTATAGTGGGAGTTCCACCTTCGGGTTTCCACGTATATTTCTTCATCAAAAGGACATCGATAAGAGAGTTAAAGCCTGAACCGCAGGCTAAGGGATATTGAATAGGCACCACTTTTGGGCCATAAGCATCTTTCAGTTGTTCGAGGAGGTTATCATAATCACACTTTTCATTATCAAGTTGATTAACCAGGAAGATTACGGGTTTTTCAAATTTTTCGGTATAGCGGAAATGGTTTTGTGTGCCAACCTCAACGCCATACTGTCCGTTTATCAGAATAATAGCAGTATCTGTAACATTCAATGCCGTAACAGCGCCACCAATAAAGTCGTCCGAACCAGGACAATCAATCATATTCAGCTTTTTCCCGTTCCATTCGGTATGGAAGACAGTAGAAAACACAGAATAGCCATACTCCTGTTCTACCGGAAAGTAATCACTAACTGTGTTTTTTGCGGCGATGCTTCCTCTACGTTTTATAATACCACTCTCGAATAGCATCGCTTCAACGAGAGTGGTTTTCCCAGAGCCAGAACTTCCTAACAAGGCAATGTTCTTAATTTCATTAGTCTGATATACCTTCATAATATATAAGATTTAAATTATTAACTCGGATATGTTCCTCGCATACCTTTTATGTGGAGCGCAAATTATAAATTAATAAGTTAAAAACCAATTATTTATCAGTGTTAGACAATTATGTTATTCAACACAACTGCATGGTTAAAGATCTTTATATTGAATAGTTATTATTCAGACCTACGCTATAAATAAAAACACTCTACTCTTAAAATAATTTAGCACTATAGCTTAATCTATAAACAAGTAGGTCTAAATAAGAATATATTTTGTATAAACCGCTTATCCCCGGCCTCAAATTCTTTAATTATCCTTTATATAAAACTTAATTAGCCCGTTAATGAATCAGTTTTACCAAATAACCCTTACTTTTGTATACCAAAACAAAAAAAAGCATGGCTGGCATCTACCTACATATCCCTTTTTGCAAGACCCGTTGCATCTATTGCGATTTCTACTCCACCACCAGAAGTGAGACTAAAGATCGTTATGTTTCTGCGCTTTGCAAGGAACTGCAGCAACGAAAGTCTTATTTGGGAGATGAACCGGTGGAAACTATTTACTTTGGAGGCGGAACTCCTTCACAACTATCCCGTGAGGATTTTGAAAAGATATTCGGCGTCATTGAGAAAGAATATAATCTGGAGCAGTGCCGCGAGATTACACTCGAGGCTAATCCCGATGATCTGACTCCGGAATATATAAAAGAGTTGTCTGCCCTGCCTTTTAACCGCATCAGCATTGGCATACAAACGTTCAATGAACAGACATTGCGGCTACTAAAGCGGAGACACACAGCCGACCAAGCTATCAGGGCAGTAAAAGAATGCCGATTGGCTGGATTCCAGAATATAAGTATTGACCTGATGTACGGTTTGCCGGGAGAAACTCCGGAGAGTTGGAAAGCCGATTTGGAACAAGCTGTCAGCCTCAACGTGGAACATATTTCTGCTTATCATCTGATATATGAAGAAGGAACGCCACTCTATGAAATGCTACTTAAACATAAAGTGGAAGAGGTAGACGAAGATTCGAGCGTTGATTTCTTCGCCATGATGATAGAACAGCTTACACAGGCAGGATTTCAGCATTATGAGATTTCCAATTTCTGCCAGCCCGACAAGTATTCCCAGCACAATTCCAGCTATTGGACTGGTAAAAAGTATCTGGGCTGCGGACCTTCTGCACATTCCTTTGACGGAAATACACGACAATGGAATGTATCCTCACTTGATCAATATATAGAAGGAATAGAAAAAGGTATCCCTGCTATTGAAATAGAAGAGTTGAGCAACGCAACCCGCTATAACGACTTTGTTATTACATCTCTACGCACCATGTGGGGATTGTCTCTGAGTAGATTAAAGGAAGAATTTGGTACCGAACTGGAACAATATTGCCTTGAAAATGCACAATCATATCTTAACACCGGAAAACTTGAATTACGAAACAACACCCTTTACCTTAGCAAAGAAGGAATTTTTACGTCGGATGGCATTATGAGCGACCTCCTTTGGGTGGAAGATTAATAAAAAAAGAAAAACGATGTTCGTCATTACAATCATACTATTTATAGCTTCGGGAATCTTCATTGGGTATAGATTACGTAATAAGAATACAGGAGTCGTAGGTCATATCGTTAAAGGATTTATCTGGCTACTTCTCTTCCTGCTTGGCATGGAAGTTGGAGGCAACGAGAGACTAATCAAAGGTATTTATACCTTCGGGCTGGAAGCTTTTTTAATTATGATTGCCGGAACTACCGGAAGCATTCTGACATCCTGGGCACTGTGGCGTTATATTTCAATGAACAAGTATAAAAAAGGAGGAAAAAGATGAAGGGAAGTCTTACCATCGTAGGTTTCTTTATACTTGGCATCATTGTTAGCCACTACAATCTTCTGCCATCAAGCCTTATTCATGCAAATATAAGTTTTTACGCTCTCTGTGGATTAATGTTCTTTGTCGGCATAAGCGTTGGTAGCGATTCAAATACACTGAGAAACTTCAGGCAGCTAAATCTACGCCATGCCCTGCTACCAATAATGACAATTCTGGGCACAATAGCAGGATGTATTATCGCTTCCTTTTTTCTTTCCAATCGTTCCATAAGCGATTGCTGCGCTGTGGGTTCCGGATTGGGCTACTATTCCCTCTCAAGCATCATCATTACAGAATACCGGGGTGCAGAATTGGGTACTATTGCCTTATTATGCAATATAATGAGGGAAATTGCAGCTCTGTTATGCGCTCCAATTTTGGTGAAATATTTCGGGAAGTTTGCTCCAATATCCGTAGGAGGAGCAACAACCATGGATACCACCCTACCCATTATCACACAATCCTGCGGAAAAGATTTTGTTATTATCTCCATCTTTCATGGTTGCCTGACCGACTTCTCCGTTCCTTTCCTGGTTACATTCTTCTGTTCGTTGTAAAACATTCTTTTCTTTCATTTATTCAATAAGAGCACTAAATTCTTTTATCAAATGTCATAAAATAATCAATAGAATATTTTGATTTATTTAAATATGTTATACCTTTACAACAAAAATAACACAAAATTCAATTTACACCTAAACTATAACTAACACATCTTACATGAAATATATTTTAATCTTATTATCATACCTCATATTATCATCTCCTTCTATATCCGCCCAGGAATTCAGTTATAACTATGGGAAGGTAACAAACGATGAGCTTAACATGAAAACATGCAAGTTAGATTCCACAGCCACAGCAGTCACAATATATAAGAACATAATTGCCAATTATAAATACACCAGTAGCAACGAATTTACAATCGAATATAATTACGAGAGCAAAATAAAAATATTAAAATCAGAAGGAAGTGAATATGCAAATATAACTGTTCCCATTTACGATAACGGTAAAAGCGAATCACCAAAAGAATCTGTATCAAAGATTGAAGCATACTCATATAACCTGGAAAATGGAGAGATAAAGAAAACAAAAATGGATAAAAGTTACATTTTTGAGGAACGGATAAACCCTTACTACAAACAAATTAAATTCTCCATTCCGGCGGTTAAAGAAGGTACTGTAATAGAATATAAATACAAACTAACGTCAGGATTTCCTGATCAAATTGAAGAATGTGTCTTTCAGCAAGATATTCCTGTAGTTTACAGTAACTATGACATCCAGATTCCACAGTTTTTTGATTTTAATGCAGAGCTAAAAGGACAGGAAAAAATCAATGTAGCAGAATCAATTGTTCCTCAGGCTATAAATGGGACAGATGAACACAGCCAAAGTTTTTCCGTAAGGTTCAACAGCCGGAGGATTTTTCTTACGGTCATTAATCTTCCGGCAATAAAAGACGAGCCCAATATCTGGTGTCCCGATGATTTTCGCACGAAAGTAACGTTTGAATTAAAAGGCACAAATTTTCCAGGTTCAGAATATAAGCCTTTTACCAGCTCCTGGGAAAAAATAGATGAACATCTAAAAAAAGAAGACGATTTTGGCGGAGTACTTAACATGGTAAATCCTTTCAGAGAAGAAATGCGAGCCTTAAAAATAATGTCTTTACCCAACACAGAGAAAATCCGCACTCTATTTCAATTTATCAAAACTAAAATAGCCTGGGATGGCACCTATCGTTTTTATGGAGATAATATAAAAAAAGCAATTAAAAAAGGAACAGGAAGTAATGCCGATATTAATTTTATACTCATCAGCATGTTAAAAGATGCCGCAATTGAAGCTTTTCCGGTAATGATGAGCAAACGAGATAAAGGAAGACTTCCCGTTACATTTCCAAGCATCTATAAACTAAACACATTTGTTGTAGGAATACATGACACAGATAGTACTACTGTTTATTTAGATGGATCCATTAATAACGGAGATATAAATATCCTGCCCCCGGTACTTATGGTAGATCGCGCAAGGTCATATAATATAAATGGAAAAGGAAGTTGGGTGAACCTGACTAATATAGGCAAGAACCACGTAACTGCGCTTATCACTGGTTCTATTACCCCTGAAGGTGTAATCAGTGGAGAAAAAACAAGCTCCTATGCAGGAGAACTTGCTTCTGGTTTTCGTAGCTTTTATCATGAAGCTAAAGACAGTACTGCATTTATTGAGAAAACTGAATTAGAAGATGGAATTTCGATAAAAGAATCTTCATTTAAGAATCTCAACTCTTTCAATTCCAGTGTACAAGAAAAGCTATTGTTCACAAAGGAGGTATCTTTTAACGAAGATCATATATACCTGAATCCAATGATCTTCCCTCATTTAATAAAGAATCAATTTACCAAAGAAGAACGTAAACTACCTGTTGAGTTTGATTATCCTTATGTATTTAAACTCACTACTATTCTGAACATACCCAACGGTTACCAGGTGGAAGATATACCCAAGCCTACCATTATTAATCTGGACAAGGATGCATGCAGTTGTGTGTACAATATTATGGTTACCGATAATCAGATTCAGGTAAAGTACACTTTCTCGTTAAATAGGATCCAATACTCCAAAGAAGAATATGCATCTCTGCGCAAGCTCTGGGGCATTATTGTGGACAAGAACAATCAGCAGATTGTATTAAAGAGGACAGAGTCAAAACCAGCAACGGTACAAAAACAAACATCCCAATTATAACCATTAAGAAGTATATTGTTTAAAACAAAAAATCATGCATTAAACAAAAAACATAATAAATCCATCTTATGAAAAAGATTTTAACTACACTATTATTATTCATAGCAATGCCAGCTATTCATCTATCCGCTCAGGAATACAATTTCAAATACGGCAAAGTTACTAATGATGAAGTCAACATGACATCCTATCAGAAAGATACAACTGCTTCAGCAGTCACAATCTACAAAAACACAGATGTTGATTATAACTATGGCGCAAATGGTTTTGATATAGAATACAGACATGAAACAAAAATTAAAATTCTTAAATCAGAAGGAACTGAATATGCAAATATATCCATACCTTTTTATAATAATGGAAAAAGTGGTTCATCAAAAGAAACTGTTTCAGGAATTGAAGCGTACGCTTATAATATAGAAAATGGGAAAGTCATAAAAACAAAGATGAACAAGAGTTATATCTTTGAAGAGAAAATCAATGAAAACTATAAGCAAATAAAATTCACCATTCCATCAGTAAAAGCCGGTACAGTAATAGAATACAAGTACAATTTAATATCCGAGTTTTATTACTCTCTTTCCGATATGGTTATTCAGCAAAGCATACCTGTAATTCATGGAAAGTATGAAGTTCGCATCCCTGAATATTTCAAATTTAGCATTGAAACAAGAAGTACAGAACCTATAAAAACAGAAGAAGGCTCTTCCAATCAGTCATTCACCGTTAAAGATGACGAAGGCCATTTCCAGAATGTGACGTGCTCCTGCAGACAATTAACCTTTACTGTAAACGACCTTCCAGCCCTGAAGGATGAACCTAATGTGTGGTGCCCGGATGATTTCCGAAGCCAGGTAAGCTTTGAACTAAAAGGAACACAATATCCTAATTCATTATACAAACCTTACACCAGTAGTTGGAATGAGATTGACGAGTTACTTAAAAAAGAGGATAGCTTTGGTGGGGCACTCAAAATAAAAAATCCATTTAAAGAGGAGATGCATACCATAAATTTGTCAAATCTATCTGTACAAGATAAAATCCGGACTATCTATAAATATCTGAAAACTAAAGTTTCATGGAATGATAAATACAGTCTGACTGAAACAGACATAAAAAAGAGCATCAAAAACGGAACAGGAACCAATGCAGATATTAATTTTATATTGATTAGCATGTTAAAGGATGCAGGAATAGAAGCCTTTCCTGTAATGATGAGTAGAAGAGATCAAGGAAGACTTCCTTACGCATACCCTTCTCTAAACAAGCTAACTACATTTATTGTAGGAATCAATGACACAGACAGCACAACAGTTTATCTAGACGGGTCCGTAAAGAATGGCGATATAAACATACTACCACCAGCACTGATGGTTGACCGGGCAAGAACTTTTAATCCCAAAGGAGCCGGAGGCTGGGTAGACCTGACCAATGTGGGCAGACATTCTATCAATGCACTTATCTCAGGGACTATCACTCCAGAAGGAGTCATAACAGGAGAAAGAAATGTTTCCTATATCGGAGAGCAGGCTGCAGGTTTCCGGGCAGCATTCAAGGCTGCAAAAGATAGCACTGCATTTATTGAAAAGACAGAATCCGAAGATGGTATTTCAATAAAGGAATGCGCCTTTAAAGACCTGAACAGCTTTTCTTCCAGTGTACAGGAAAAGTTATCATTCACCAAAGAAGCAACATCCAACGATGGTCATATCTATCTTAATCCTATGATATTCCCACATCTAACTAAAAATCAATTTACCAAAGAAGAACGTAAGTTCCCTGTTGAGTTTGATTATCCGTACACTTTTAAACTTACAAGTGTTCTAACTATCCCCGACGGTTATCAGGTAGAAGAAATGCCGAAACCTGTTAAGATTAACATGAACAACGAGGGATGCACATGTATCTACAACATCAAATGTGAAAACAATCAGCTTCTGGTAAGATACCTGTTCTATTTAAACAGGATTCTTTATACCAAAGATGAATATAGTGCGTTGCGTCAGCTTTGGGGAACCATAATAGATAAGAACAATGAGCAGATTGTTTTGAAAAAAGTAACACAACAGCCAGCAAGCACCAATCAAAAACAAACAACTCAACTTTAAACAGGAAAAAAGTATTATGTGGAGTAACAAAATAAATTATACGTTAGTTTCTATTTTTATGTGCCTGGCAGTAAATGCACAAGATAAACTGACATTATCCGTAATTCCTGATTCTCTGAAACAGAATGCTTATTCTGTAGTGAGATTAGATGATCAGGAATTCAAATATCTTTCTAATATTAACGGCGAGCAAAAATCAACAACGATAACTACTATCCTTGAAAGTAAAGGAAATGACGAAGCCAACTTTATTTGTCCTTGCGACCAGTTTGAAGAGTTACGGAGTTTTCGTGGTGGCATTTATGATGCCAACGGAAATCTTATTCGTAAGATAAAACAATCAGATTTGAAATCCACCCAATATACTTCCGAATTTGCATCAGATCAAAAGACATACTATTATGAATGTGATGCTCCCGCTTATCCTTTTACCGTAAAATACGAATGGGAGATAAAGTACAAAAGAGGATTAATAGCAATTCCCCCATTCTTAGCTCAAAGTAGTTACAACCAATCTGTAGAGAATGCTGTTTACCGGTTTTATGCTCCCGATAATGTTGAGTTCCTATACAAGCCCATCAACATGAATGTTGCTCCAGAGATAAAGAGCAGCAAACAAGGCCTTTACAAGGAGTGGAAACTGACAAATCTTAAGGTTATAGAAAATGAGCCCTACACTGAATCTATATCAACACTGATTCCCAAACTTTATATTGTTCCCAAAAACTTTGTTTATGACAATACACATGGTGAACTAAGCAGTTGGAATACCTATGGAAACTGGCAGTATGGTTTACTAAAAGACAGGGATATACTCTCTGATGAAACAAAGAAAAAAATTGCCGATTTAACCAAAGATTGTAAATCTGACCGGGAGAAGGTAAAGGCTCTGTATGATTACCTGGCAAAAACAACCAGATACGTAAGCATCCAGCTAGGTATCGGAGGATTGCAGCCTGTGCCTGCTCAAGAAGTTGCAAAAACCGGATTTGCTGACTGTAAAGGCCTTTCCAACTATATGCGGGCTATGCTCAAAGAACTGGGAATTTCTTCTACATATACAGTAATCAGTACCGTTAATCCCAGATTAATAAAAGATTTTGCAAGTCCCAATCAAATGAATCATGTGATACTCCAGGTCCCTTTGAAAAACGAAACTCTTTGGTTGGAATGCACAAATCCGGAATACCCGTTTGGCTTTGTACATAGTGGAATAGCAGGACATGATGCTCTTCTTGTTAAAGAAACCGGTGGAGAGATTTATCAACTACCCACTTACAAGGATTCACTTAACAGAGAAGGACACAAAGCTGTAATCACACTGACAGATCAGGGAAATGCCACGGCAAAGGTAACACGTGAAAGTGAGCTATTTCAATACGAGGAGATGTTCGGATTCACCAAGTTTAGTCCGACCAAGCAAATTGACTATCTAAGGGAAAGAGTTCAGTTGCCACTCGTAAGTGTTAACAATGTTTCATTTAAAGAAAACAAGGCAGCACTTCCTTCTATTAGTGTAAATTATAACGTAAATTGCGAGAAATATGGCAGCAAAACAGGCAACAGACTCTTTGTGCCCATTAATATTTTCAGAAAAGGTCCTAGTAGACTAGCCAATAAGAATCGGATTCATCCTATACATATCGATTACGGATACATGGATAGTGACACCATCACCCTGGAGATTCCTCAAAATTACACGGTCGAATCTCTTCCCAAACTCCCAACTATAGACAAGAAATTCGGCAAATTTAATGCATCCATTAGTCTGAACGGAAATAAGATACTAATCATCAACCAGCTGTATCTTCATTCCGGTGAATATAACATAAAAGAGTATCCGGAATTTTCAGCTTTCTGCAAAGATGTATCCAACGCTTATGCTAGTAAGATTATCTTAAAAAAGAAGCAGGAATAAGGATTCATACAAATTCGCCCAGCGGAGTTTTAGAGTCTCCCTCTATTAAAAATATTCATCCTATACAGCATAAAAGTCATTTGTATAGGAGTCTATATTATGTTTTGTACAGAAAGCTACTTTCTTTCTGTACAAAACATTTTTATTTTCTCACAGTTTTTTATACTCATTCTAAAAAAATAAGCAAATCGATAATGTAACGACAAACGTTTTTTGTACCTTTACAAAATGAAACATTCGTTTCATGAAGCCCTGATTGAGGCTTGTCTCCCTGCGAGACCCATCGACAAAGAAAAAAGAAAAAATAAAATATATAATGAGTCACAAATGGAATTATCAACCTCCTACACATGAACAAAAAGAAGCTAGCCAAAGTTTAGCCGGTGAATTGGGGATAAACCCAATTCTAGGAAGACTTCTTGTGCAACGAGGAATTGAGACAGCCGCAGAGGCCAGAAAATTCTTCCGCCCCCAACTACAGGACCTCCATGACCCTTTTCTGATGAAAGACATGGATCTGGCTGTTGAACGGCTTAACCTGGCCATGGGACGGAAAGAACGTATAATGATTTATGGAGATTATGATGTAGACGGTACAACAGCTGTTGCGCTAGTCTATAAGTTTGTACAACAATTCTATTCAAACATTGATTATTATATCCCCGACCGATACAATGAAGGTTATGGTGTTTCCGTTCAGGGGATTAACCATGCAGCAGAAACAGGAGTCAGCCTTATTATTGTCCTGGATTGTGGAATAAAAGCTATTGAAGAAGTCACGTATGCCAAAGAAAAAGGCATTGATTTCATTATTTGCGACCACCATGTACCTGATGATATTCTTCCGCCAGCTGTTGCCATCCTAAATGCCAAGCGGGAAGATAACACTTACCCCTACACTCACCTGTCGGGTTGCGGAGTAGGCTTCAAGTTTATGCAAGCCTTTGCCATTAACAATGGAATCGACTTTCATCAATTGACTCCATTGCTCGATTTGGTAGCTGTCAGTATAGCATCGGATATTGTACCCATTATGGGAGAGAACCGAATTCTGGCTTATCACGGATTAAAACAACTGAATGCAAATCCAAGCATTGGTCTGAAGGCTATCACTGATATTTGCGGATTAAATGATAAAGAGATCACAATGAGTGATATCGTTTTCAAAATAGGTCCCCGCATCAACGCATCAGGAAGAATTCAGAATGGGAAAGAGGCTGTTGATTTATTAATCGAGAAAGATTATTCTCTTGCATTAGAGAAAAGTAATCAGATCAACCAATATAACGAAACACGAAAAGATCTGGACAAAAGCATGACCGAGGAGGCCAACAATATTGTTGACCAGCTGGAAGGCCTGGCAGATCGTCGTTCCATTGTACTCTATAACGAGGAGTGGCATAAAGGAGTGATTGGTATTGTAGCTTCAAGACTGACAGAAATTTATTACCGCCCGGCGGTAGTGTTAACTCGTACAGAAAATCTTGCAACAGGTTCAGCCCGTTCAGTTTCCGGTTTTGATGTTTACAAAGCTATTGAGCATTGCCGTGATTTACTTGAGAACTTCGGAGGACACACCTATGCAGCCGGACTTTCTATGAAAATAGAAAATGTGGAAAAGTTCACTCAACGATTTGAAGAGTTCGTATCCAACCACATTCTGCCGGAACAAAGAAGTGCAGTAATCAACATTGATTCGGAAATAGATTTTAAAGATATTACTCCCCGATTCTTCTCTGAGTTAAAGAAGTTCAACCCTTTTGGGCCAGACAACCATAGACCTATATTCTGTACTTGTCATGTGTATGACTATGGAACAAGTAAAGTGGTGGGCAGAGAACAGGAGCACATTAAACTTGAATTAGTGGACAACAAATCCAATAATGTGATGAACGGTATTGCCTTCGGACAGAGCTCACATGTGCGCTACATCAAGACCAAGCGTTCGTTTGATATTTGTTACAGCATTGAAGAAAACACACACAAGCACGGCGAAATTCAACTTATAATTGAAGATATAAAGCCTACAGAATAAATATGCCGGCAAATTACCGCGACATACTAAAGCAATACTGGGGATATTCTGATTTCCGGGATCTGCAGGAAGATATTATCAACAGCATTGGTGAAGGAAAAGACACGCTGGGACTAATGCCTACCGGTGGCGGTAAATCTATTACGTTCCAGGTGCCTGCTCTTGCCAAGGAGGGAATATGTATTGTTGTTACCCCGCTTATCGCCCTGATGAAAGATCAGGTGCAGAACCTGAAAAGCCGTGGAATAAAAGCCGTTGCTATTTATTCCGGCATGACACGGAAAGAGATACTTATCTCATTAGAGAACTGCATCTTTGGCGATTATAAGTTTCTTTATATTTCTCCCGAACGACTTGACACGGAAATATTCCAGCTGAAGTTGCGGAGCATGAAGGTAAGTATGATTACCGTTGACGAATCTCACTGTATCTCTCAATGGGGATACGACTTTCGCCCTGCTTATCTTAAAATTGCCGACATACGGAATCTCCTTCCCGGCATTCCTGTACTGGCATTAACCGCAACAGCTACCCCCGAGGTAGTAAAAGACATTCAGGAAAGGTTGCACTTTGCAAAAGAGAATGTCTTTCGCATGAGTTTTGAGCGAAAGAATCTTGCCTACATAGTCCGCCAAACAGACAATAAACAAGATGAACTTTTGCACATTCTCAGCAAAGTACCCGGTACAGCCATCGTATATGCACGAAGTCGTAAAAGAACAAAGGAAACAGCCGAGATCTTACGGAAAGCAGGCATCTCTGCTGATTTCTATCACGCCGGACTAAACAATGAGGCCAAAGATCTTCGCCAAAAGCAATGGCAAACAGGAGAGTTCCGGGTTATTGTGGCCACCAATGCCTTTGGTATGGGTATAGATAAAGCAGACGTAAGACTTGTTGTCCATGTTGATTTGCCCGATTCCCCGGAAGCTTATTTTCAGGAAGCCGGACGAGCTGGTCGTGACGGACAAAAAGCCTATGCAGTGATTCTTTATTCCAAATCAGATAAAACAACTCTTAACAAACGCATTTCCGATACTTTTCCCGAAAAAGAGTACATCAAACAAATCTACGAGCACCTGAACTTCTATTATCAAATGGCCATGGGCGACGGACTGGGAAGAATGTACGACTTTAGTCTGGAACAGTTCTGCCGTAACTTTAAACATTTCCCTGTACCGGCAGACGGTGCACTAAAAATCCTTTCACAAGCCGGATATATAGAATATACAGATGAGCAGGATAATGCCTCCCGACTCATTTTCACTGTTGGTCGTGATGAACTGTATAAATTCAGAGAAATGGGACCCGAAGTGGAAGCTCTTCTTCAGGCGATACTTCGTTCCTATACAGGTATTTTCACGGATTATGCCTATATTAATGAAAACTCACTGGCAACAAGGCTCAATCTCACACAGCAAAAAATCTATGAAATACTTATCTTTTTAACCAAGCGAAGAATCATAGACTATATACCTCGTAAGAAAACACCTTATATAATATATACACGTGAACGGGTGGAACTTCGTCATCTTCATATTCCAAAGGAGGTTTATGAGGAAAGAAAAGAAAGATATGTAAAACGCATCAATGCGATGATAGAGTACGTTACTGCCGACAATGCCTGTCGCAGTCGTATGCTGCTCCGCTATTTCGGAGAAAAGAACGATCACAACTGCGGACAATGCGATATCTGTCTGCAAAAGAATGAGAGCGGCTTACGGCAGTCCGAATTTGACAAACTTGCTTCTCAAATATTTGCAACACTGGAAGATAAAAGTATGACTCCGGCTGAGATTGTACGCAAATTAAACATTGAGCCCGACAAAGTAAGTATTGTTATTCAATATTTATTAGATGAAGGGAGATTAAATATCAAAGATGGGATGATAAATAATTCAACAAATTGATTACTTTTGTACCTCTTAAAAACCAAAAATAGAAATATGGCGAACTTTTTTAAAACATTCTTCACTGGAGACTCTGCAGAAACGGAGGATGAAAAAGCGAAAACAGAGAAAAAAAACTTTGAGTTATTCAAATATGATGGCATGCGCGCCGAACGTATCGGCAACATTGATTATGCTATCAAATGCTACACAGAAGCCTTGGCTATCCAGGAGGACTTTGAAACATTGAGCTATCTGGCTAAAGCATATATTAATCAGAATGAATTGGATGAAGCAAGAAAAACATTGCACCGAATGATAGATATTGACCCTAATGTAGCATCCACATACCTCGCTTTGGCCAATGTTAATTATACCACGGAAAATTATCAGTTAACGATTGAAAACTGTATCGATACATTGCGCATCAATGATAAGGACACAGACGCTTATCTGCTTCTTGCAAAAGGAAACCATGCAATGAATGATGATATAAATGCAATTATCAATCTGACTGAAGCTATCAAAATAAAGAATGATTTCACAGAAGCTTATCTTATGCGTGCCGAAGTACTGGAAGGCATTAATGAGCATGAAAGTGCACTTGAAGATATTGAAAAAGTCCTTGAACTAAATGCCGAAGAAGAAGCTGCTTATTTGCTTCGTGGAAAAATAAAGGAGCATGCTTCTACTGAAGAGGCTACTGAAGATTATAAATATGTAATTGAGCTTAACCCTTTCAACGAACAAGCTTACCTATATCTGGGTCAGTTGCTGATTTCAGAGGAGAGATATACAGAAGCAATAGAGAACTTCGACGAAGCAATAGAGTTGAAAGACACTTTCAGCAAAGCATACCATGAACGCGGACGCGCTAAATTTCTTAACGGCGATAAGGAAGGTTCCATGGAAGATATGAAAAAAGCAATGGAACTTGACCCTAAATCAGAAAAGAGTCTGGAAGGTCAATTCAACAATTTTACGGACATTTATGCCGGTGCAAAAATATTCTAAAAATTACCATTTGAAACAAAAAGCTCTTTTTTATAAAAAAATTCATTATTATTGCTTGCTCTTTCAATAAAAGTCGTACATTTGTACTCGAATAATAACAAAAGACAGAAATGAAGTCATTTACTTATACATTCTTTTTCTTTTATTACTTTTACTTTAGCCAGAAAGTAGAGCGGGAATTTGTATGTATCGGTTAGAACAATAAATGATTTAAACTAAAAATAAACAAAAATCCCGCTCCTTTTGGAGACGGGATTTTTTTATTATATATAATTACTCTATATGAAAAAGATAGCCATACAAGGAACAAGAGGTTCATACCATGATATAGCTGCTCATAAACTCTTTCCAAATGAAGAAATTGAGTTAATCTGCTGCGGACACTTCCAGGATGTATTTGCAGCTGTGAAAGCTGACAGTCAGACTATGGGACTGGTAGCCATAGAGAATACCATTGCCGGAAGTCTGTTACAGAATCATGAGTTACTGCGTAAAAGCCAGCTGCAGATCATAAGTGAATACAAACTGCGCATTTCACACAGCTTTGTCTGCCTGCCCGATGAAGACTGGGACGATATTATAGAAGTAAACTCACACCCTATCGCTTTGATGCAATGCCAGGAGTTTCTCGACAACCATCCAAACATCAAAGTTGTAGAGGCAGAAGATACAGCAAAAAGTGCGGAGATAATAAAAACAAAGAACCTGAAAGGACATGCCGCCATCTGCTCCAAAGCTGCAGCCCAGCTATATGGGATGAAAGTCTTGCAGGAAGGCATTGAAACAAACAAGCATAACTTCACCCGGTTCCTTTTAGTAGCCGATCCCTGGTTGGCCGATGATTTCAGAAAAGACAAGAACATAAATAAGTCGAATATTGTTTTCTCATTGCAGCACACCGAAGGAAGTCTTTCCCAGGTTCTTTCCATCTTATCCTTTTATAACATCAATCTTACTAAAATACAATCATTGCCTATAATAGGCCGGGAATGGGAATATCTGTTTTACGTAGATCTTACATTTAATGATTATTTAAGATACAGACAAGCAATAGATGCAATCACTCCCTTAACCAAAGAACTAAGAACTCTAGGAGAATATGAAGAAGGAAAATCAAGTAGCATATAATATCGCTCCAGCCTCGAGGCTGAATAGCGTGAGCGAATACTACTTCTCAAGAAAGCTGAAAGAGGTAGCAAAAATGAATGCTGAAGGAAAGAATGTCATCAGCCTTGGAATAGGTAGTCCCGATCTTCCTCCTTCACAAGTAACATTGCAAACCATGTGTGAACAAACTATGCGTAGTGATGTACACGGTTATCAGCCTTATGTGGGAATACCTGAACTTCGTAAAGGATTCTCTGACTGGTATAAGCAATGGTATAATGTTGATTTAGATCCTAATACTGAAATACAACCCTTGATTGGTTCAAAAGAAGGAATACTTCATGTAACCCTTGCTTTTGTGAACCCTGGAGAAGAAGTACTGGTGCCCAATCCGGGATACCCTACCTATACCTCACTGAGTACATTGCTTGGTGCAAAGGTTGTTCCTTATGATTTGAAGGAAGAAAACGGATGGATACCCAACTTTGAGGAGTTGGAAAAGATGGACCTCAGCAATGTAAAGCTAATGTGGACTAATTATCCTCATATGCCCACCGGAACAAATGCTTCGATAGAATTATATGAGCAGCTAGTCTCTTTTGCACGCAAACATAACATTGTGATTGTGAACGATAATCCATATAGCTTTATCCTCAACGACCATCCTTTAAGTATATTAAGTGTTCCGGGAGCAAAAGAATGCTGCATAGAATTCAACTCCATGAGTAAGAGTCACAACATGCCGGGCTGGCGTGTGGGAATGCTTGCTTCCAATGCACAATTTATACAGTGGGTATTGAAAGTAAAAAGCAATATCGACTCGGGAATGTTTCGCCCTTTGCAAATGGCAGCAGCTAAAGCACTGACCTGTGATGAATCATGGTATACTGAAATAAACAGCGTTTATCGTGAAAGAAGAGGACTGGCCGGAGAAATCATGCACGCTTTAGGATGCACCTATGACGAAAATCAGGTAGGCATGTTCCTTTGGGGAAAAGTTCCCGATTCTTGTGAGAATGTGGAAACACTGACAGACAAGGTTCTTTATGAAGCAAACGTCTTTATCACTCCGGGATTTATCTTTGGAAGTAACGGAGCCCGATACATTCGCGTTTCTCTTTGTTGTAATAAAGAGATGCTGGCTAAAGCATTGGAAAGAATCAAAAATATAAGCAAATAAAAAATAAATAAAAATATTCAATATGGAATTAGAATCAATTTTATTACCTGGAGTAGAAGATAAACGACCAATCGTTATTGCAGGTCCATGTAGTGCAGAGACAGAAGAACAGGTTATGGAAACTGCTAAGCAGTTGGCAAGTAAAGGAATCAAGATTTTCCGTGCAGGAATATGGAAACCACGTACCAAACCGGGAGGCTTTGAGGGTGTAGGTGTAGAAGGACTTTCCTGGTTGCAAAGAGTCAAAAAAGAGACCGGAATGTATGTTTCTACAGAAGTAGCTACAGCTAAACATGTGGAAGAAGCATTGAAACATAACATTGACATTCTATGGATCGGAGCCCGCACTTCAGCTAATCCTTTTGCCGTACAGGAAATTGCAGATGCACTACAAGGTGTAGATATTCCTGTTTTAGTTAAGAACCCTGTAAATCCGGACCTTGAATTATGGATTGGTGCTCTTGAACGTCTTCACAACGCAGGATTAAGACGTCTTGGAGTAATCCACCGAGGATTCAGCACATACGATAAAAAGATATACCGTAATCTTCCTCAATGGCACATTCCTATTGAATTGCGTCGCCGTATTCCTAATCTTCCTATCTTCTGTGATCCTAGCCACATTGGTGGAAAGCGTGAACTTATCGCTTCATTGAGCCAGCAGGCAATGGACCTTAACTTCGACGGATTAATCATTGAATCTCATTGCAATCCGGATGTTGCTTTAAGTGATGCTTCACAGCAGGTAACACCAGATATTTTGGATTACATCCTCAATATGTTGGTTATCCGTAAAGAAACACAGACAACAGAAAACCTTGCCGAACTCAGAAGACAAATTGATGAATGTGATAATTCACTGATTGAAATATTGGGAAAGAGAATGAGAATTAGCCGTGAGATCGGTACATTCAAGAAAGAGCACAACATGACCGTTCTTCAATCCGGTCGCTATGATGAAATCATCTCTAAACGAGGAGCACAAGGTAAAGAATTTGGTATGGATAGTGAATTTATGAAGACTGTATTCGAAGCAATTCATGAAGAATCTGTCCGTCAGCAAATGGAAATACTAAACAAATAAACATCAGTCATGAGAATTCTAATTCTGGGAGCCGGTAAAATGGGCTCCTTCTTTACAGATGTATTAAGTTTCCAACATGAAACAGCTGTGTTTGATGTCAATCCGCAACAGCTCCGCTTTGTGTACAACACCTATCGCTTCACCACACTGGAAGAGATCAAGGAGTTTGAACCGGAACTGGTTATCAATGCAGTTACCATTAAATACACCCTCGAAGCTTTCAGACAAGTTATACCTGTATTGCCAAAAGATTGTATTTTAAGCGACATCACCAGTGTAAAGACCGGATTAAGAAAGTTCTATCAGGAAAGCGGCTTCCGCTATGTATCCACACACCCCATGTTTGGCCCTACATTTGCCAGCCTCAGCAACCTTTCCAGTGAAAGCGCCATCATTATTTCGGAAAGTGACCATCTGGGAAAAGTCTTTTTCAAGGATATGTACAGCACACTTGGTCTGAACATATTTGAATACAGCTTTGATGAGCACGATGACACAGTAGCCTATTCACTGTCTATCCCATTTGTTTCTACCTTTGTCTTTGCAGCGGTAATGAAACATCAGGAAGCTCCGGGCACCACATTCAAGAAGCACATGGCCATAGCCAGAGGTTTAATGAGTGAAGATGATTATCTGCTTCAGGAGATTCTTTTCAACCCTCGTACTCCGGCACAGGTAGAGAATATCCGCAGAGAGCTGAAAGAGATTCTGGAAATTATCACCAATAAGGATGCTGACAGACTAAAGAAATATCTCACAAAAATTCGAAAGAACATACAATAACCAGTAATCTTCGAATCAAAAGGCTCAGGTACATTCTTTGTAATGTGATTTGGGCCTTTTTCTTTTGTATTTTTAAGTCTGAGAGAATATACTATCTGACCTTAATACCTTTCCATCTGTTGAAGTAGATCCATCACTTCTTCCTCTGCTATTTCCTTAAACCGGGGAATCTCAACACCGTCTCTCACAACCTTTTCAAAAAACATTTTCTCAGGACGAACCCAGAATCCCTTTTCACCGTACAAAGCCTGATAAACAACCATACGTTCTAAGGTTTCACTGTCTTTGGCAATAGTTATCATCTTATACAATCCTCCTTTGAAATGGAGGAAATACCTTTCTTTATCCATGATTTTACTTTTTCTCTATTAATACGTCTTTTAGAACTATCCGGAGATTCCGGATAGTTGCTTCGGGACCTAACTCTCCCCCATCAATAATATTCTTTATTACTCTTTGTTATATCCAAAGGCTCCATTAACACGGGAGCAATATATAAAGAAAGTGCTACATATCAAAGAAAGCAAGCGAGAATATAATCTAAATTTTTCCTATAAGATTTTGATTGAATAAAATTTAAACAGACTCTTCTATTTTTCAGACCATATATTAAATGGATTTACTACCTTTATACATAATAAATAACAGAATACTTCTTTAAAATAAATTCAGCACTTTTGCTATCCGGCATGCTTCAATAGAATTACCCACATGAAGCTTCTCTAAAATATTCTGTCTATGTCTATTTACAGTATTTATACTTATGGATAAATCGGGCGCTATTTCCTTGCTCATTTTGCCCTGATCAATTAACTGCAAAATTTCTTTTTCTCTGTCAGACAATATATTATTGGTAGTTTGATTGCCAGATTCAAGAATGCGCCCATTGGCTGAGTTGATAATAATATTCCCAGAAAAAGTGTCTGTCGATAAATTGTAAAGACATAAGGCAAGCCAGATGCTACCGTTTGATTGACTGGCTATATAAAACATTCTATGCAGAACCTGAACATATATACCAGAGTCATCACACATTCGTATATGGTTGGCTATATGATAATCCGAAAGTTCCTTCGCTGGTACACTCTTCAAGAAATTAAAGAAACGAAGCTCCTGAAGCTGTTTTTCCAATAAATCATCCGGGTGAATGCGACTAAATATCTCTTCTTCCCATATAGAATGAATAATTTTCGTAGTACTTCGTTTAGCCAAGCCTAATCTTTCTGCCACTCCTCCATAAAATACATAACTTGTATTTGTTTTCATATCGCTCAACACAGCTATTGAATTTTCTATCTGCGCATAACTTGAAGCTATTTGTCTATATTCATTTAGCTGGGGAGATAAATCTTGCCCTTTTGTGAATTTTTGTTTCAGCAATTCATCATTCAACTTGTGTATAACATCCATAAATAGTAGATAAAAGAATGGTTATTAATCAGTATTGCCTTTTTATATACAAGCACTTACCTTTGCAAAGGTAATTAAAACACATGGTTATTTTATTTTAGCCGAACTAAATATGAAAACAAAGAAAAAAACTATTTCAACATTATTTGCATTACTTATAATGCAAATGCTATCTGCTCAGACATTAGAAAAGATGCAATGGTTCAATGAACCGGAACAATGGGAAATTAAAGATAAAGCAGTTTCAATGTATGTCACTCCGCAAAGTGATTATTGGCGTATTTCACATTACGGATTTACGGTTGATGATGCGCCCTTCTATTATGCAACATACGGTGGCGAATTTGAAGCAAAAGTTAAGATTACAGGTGAATATAAGGCTCGTTTCGACCAAGCCGGATTAATGCTCCGCATTGACTCTGAAAATTATATCAAAGCAGGTATTGAATTTGTAGATGGAAAATTTAACCTGAGCACCGTGGTTACTCATAAAACAAGCGATTGGAGTGTTATTACAATAGACAAGCCCGTTCCTTATATTTGGATTAAAGCCATCAGACGACTAGATGCTGTTGAACTATTCTATTCATTTGATGACAAGAATTACATTCTGATGCGGAATGCATGGTTAAAAGACAACACTCCTGTTATGATTGGAATCATGGCTGCCTGTCCTGACGGTAAAGGATTTAATGTAACATTCGAGCATTTCAAAGTGAAACATTTACCTGATATGCGGAGATTGGAATGGTTAAAAAGGAATGCAGAGGAATAGCTTGCATTACTGTTCAAGTATCTCACGAAAATTCGTAAGAACATTCAATAAACTTACAACAAACAACCTAAAGGCTGTGACACTATTAAAATGATAATAATTATTCCACCAGCTTGGTGGAATAATCACTTAACAACAGAACTTATAATTCCTTTGTATTTTTTCAAAACCAGTTAAGTACATAATTATTCAAATTGTAAAACTAAAAAAAACATTTTATCGAAAAAAGGGAAAACTTTTTCATTCTTATTTCTTAAAAATAAACAGACTATTAATACCTTTGCAAAATATTAGAGTAAAGTAAGTATTATTATAAGATTTATCTTTATTAGTGAATTTATGAAAAAAACATTGATGTTGTTATTGACATGCTTTTTTGTAGGTATTAATCTGGTAACCGCCCAAAATCAAAAAGTAACAGGAGTTGTTATTTGGGAAGAGGATGGGCAACCTGTTGTTGGAGCATCCATTTTAGTGAAGGGTACAACTATTGGAACTATCAGTGATATTGATGGTAATTTTACGCTGTTTAATGTTCCTAGTTCGGTAAAATCTTTAGTTGTCTCATTTATTGGAATGAAATCAGTAGAAGTTGCTGTTAAACCAACAGTGAAAGTTATCCTTGCATCTGATGCTCAAGTTGTTGATAAAGTAGTTGTAACAGCTTTAGGTATTTCTCGACAGAAGAGAGCTTTGGGTTATGCTGTTTCTGAGATCTCTGGAGATGAAATGTTGAAAGCTCGTGGTGGTGTAAGCAACCCGGTTAACTCATTGCAAGGTAAAATTGCCGGATTACAGATTCAAAGTGGATCAGGTACTATGGGTGGTTCTTCTAAAATACTCATTCGTGGTGTAAAATCATTCTCTGGAAATAACCAGCCATTATTCATTATTGATGGTGTGCCTATTGAAGGTACAGACTATAATAGTACAGACACTCAGAGAGGTGCCGGTGGTTATGACTATGGCAACCTGATTCAGGATATTAACCCGGATGATATTGAAAATATCTCCGTATTGAAAGGCCCTAATGCTTCTGCTCTTTATGGTTCTCGTGGAACAAATGGCGTTGTGATGATTACTACAAAGAAAGGAAAAAAAAGTGATGGATATGGTGTTACATTCAACTCTTCTATTGGTTTAGAGGTGGTGAATAAATTGCCAAAGATGCAAAAATTATATGGTGGTGGTTATTATGGATTCAAAACTGTAGCTATCAACGGAAAGAATTATTTGTATCCAGATATGGTAACTGACACAAGCTGGGGTAATAAATACGAAGGTCAGGAATTCGTTTCATGGCTTGATTTGGCTAAATGGGAAAATGGCGGAAAAGTTGGAAATCCAACAACTTCCAAATGGAATGCTCCTAAACATGATATTGATGATTTCTTCGAAACAGGGGTTTCGTTTACTAATAACATAGCTGTAAGTCAGGCAACAGACAGAGCGAATGCACGTATATCTTATACAAATTCAGATCTTACAGGTTATATGCCAAACAGCTCTTTAACAAAGAATATTTTTAATGTTGCTGCTTCTACAATTAGTGCAGATAAACGTCTAGAAGTATTCACTAACGTTACTTACTTCAATTCAAGAGCAAAAGGACGCCCAGAAACCGGAAACAGTGATAACAATGTTATGAAGCAATTCATTCAATGGGGACACCGTGAACTTGATATGAAAGAATTAAAGAGTATGTATATGAACTCAATCGGACATCAGGTAACCTGGAACCGTGCAGGATGGGATAATTCAACTCCAATGTACAACGATAACCCATATTGGTCACGTTATATGAATTATGAAAACGATTCACGTAACCGTATTTATGGTAATGTTGGATTGAGCTACAAAATTCTGGATAACTTAAAGTTCCAATATAAAGCAAATGTTGATTTCTTTGTTGACAAACAGTATGAACGTAATGCTGTTTATTCTAACGAACTATCTCGTTACTATGAGATATCTCGTCAACAGATTGAAACCAACCATGAATTTATGTTGTCATACAATTCTCGTTTTAAGAGCGATTTCTCATTTAATGCTAACGTTGGTTCAAACTTTATGAATCGTAGGTATGAATATATGTTCGGTGAAACAGATGGTGGCTTAGCAATTCCTTTGTTCTATAACTTAAAGAATTCTGTTAACACTCCAAAATCGGACAACTATTTTAAAAAGAAATCTATTCGTTCTGCATTTGCAAATGCTACGCTAGGGTATAAAAACACCTATTATTTGGATATGTCTTTACGTGTTGACTGGTCATCGACATTGCCAAAGAATAATAGTTCGTATAAATATCCTTCTATAGGAGGTAGTTTTGTGTTCTCTGAATTATTGAAGGATAAAACTCCTTGGCTTAGTTTTGGTAAGTTGAGTCTGAATTATGCTCAGGTAAATAATGATACTGACCCATATCAAACAATAGATACATATTCTCCGTATACAGATATCACTGCTACTCCAGGATATAATATGAGTACTGCTTTAAAAAATAGTGATCTGAAACCAGAGTCTACAAATTCTTATGAAGCCGGTCTTGAAATGTCTTTCTTGAATAACCGCCTGGGCTTTGAAGCAACAATCTATTCAAGTGAAACAAAAAATCAGATTATTCCTATAAATGGTACATATATACATTCTACAGCAAACTCTGGGGTAATAAGTAATAAAGGTGTTGAATTATCACTTCATGGAACTCCGGTGAAGACTGCAAATTTTTCTTGGGAATCATCACTGGTTTTGGCATCAAATAAAAACAAAGTTAAGAAACTTGTTGATGGAATAGCATATTATAGCTTAGCTAATGCTCCTTTTAAAGTTAGAATTGGTGCTATCGAGGGAAAAGAATATGGAACTATTCAAGGTACCGATTTTGTATATGATGATAAAGGAAATAGAGTAATCAATGCAGATGGAACTTATGCTTCTGCTTCAAATAGGCAAAATCTTGGAAATCTTGGAAAAGTCTATCCAGACTTCACCGGTGGTTGGAGTAATACATTCCGTTACAAGAATTTTGATTTAAGTGTGTTGTTTGATTTTTCTAAAGGCGGACATTATTTTTCAACTTCTTATATGTGGGGTATGTATTCTGGTATGCTTGAGGAAACAGCTGCTATAAATGAAAACGGAGTGAATATCCGTGAATCTATTGCTAACGGTGGTGGTGTATTGTTGAAAGGAGTATTGGCTGATGGAACTGTAAATACTAAACGTATTGATGCAGAAACCTATGGCATTGAATATTATACAGGCCCGGCTGCACAAGATGTATTCAAATCTGATTATTTGAAATTGCGTGAAATAAATATTGGTTATACAATTCCTTTAAGTAAGTCTTATTTTATCAAATCATTCCGCATAGCAGCTTACGGACGTAACTTAGCTGTTTGGGGACCAGACGTTAAGCACTTTGACCCCGAAGCAACAATTACAAGCTCTGGCAATATTCAGGGGATAGAAAGTGGTGCTTTGCCTTCAGTTGCTAACTACGGTCTAAACTTTAGCTTGAAATTTTAATAGAAGTAGATTATGAAAAATTCTGAACCAATCACAACATCTGTATTCCCCTATTTCTATAAACCACTATAAATAAGACAAATAAAAATCATCAGGTGTCAGAGGTGTCAGTAAAAAAGCCTATTTCGCCATTCCAGAAAATAAATTTCAAGAATTCTGCAAATTGCGGAATTATCAGAATTTAATTTCTCAGAACGAAAAAAGTGTTATTTTACTGACACCTCTGACACCTACCAAAATATATTTAATTAATAATCAGCATATTACAAAACACATAACTACAAAAGTGGTGTACATGGTGTACTAAAAAAGAGTTTTTTAAGCTTTCAGAAATAGAAAAACAAAAATTTCGCAAAATGCGGAATTTTCAAATTTATATTTTCCAGAATGAAAAAAGAGCTTTTTTAGTACACCATCTACACCACGCAAAATATAACAGCCTGATTATCAGATGCAATATTTTCTACAACTTAGCAAGACAAACAAATCAGGAAGAAAAAGTCAACCATTATCAGAGGTAAAACGTAAAGGAGTCTATAGAAAACAGTGTCAGAGACATTAAACAACAGCCGTAATAGGGTTAATGAAAGCGAAGTGTAAGATTAGGGAACCAAAGGCGAGAGGATACAAAAAACATGTACATGATTGGATGTAAACTTGTACATATTTACCCGCAATCTTGTACATGTTTGGAGAGGTTTAACCTTATGAAATGATTAGTTTCCGGTTATACGTTCATTAGATACTGCTTGAATGCAGCAAAGTCTTTCTCCATCAATACGGTTTTCTTCTCACCATGCATAAAGGCTTGCAGCTTGGCTGGAATGTCTACCTTCTCTCCTATTATCTTTTCTACTGTTTCAAGGAATTTTGCAGGATGAGCTGTTTCAAGGAATACTCCTGTTTCACCTGGTTTCAGGTGCTCGGAAAGGGCACGGTATCCGCAAGCTCCGTGAGGATCGAGCAAGTAATGAGTTTTGTTGTAAACCCACTGCACTGTCTCACTTATTTGCTCGTCGGTATAAGTAGCTCCGCTTATTTCCTTTATGATTGCTTCATGACTTCCTCCGTAAAGATCGAGCACACGGGCAAAGTTACTTGGATCGCCCACATCCATAGCGTTGGCAATGGTTGCTACTGAAGGTTGCGGTGTATATTTGCCTGTTTTCAGGTATTGGTAGAAGATGTCATTCTTGTTATTGGAAGCTATGAAACGAGAGATAGGTAATCCCATACGTTTGCCAAACAATCCGGCTGTGATGTTACCAAAGTTACCGCTTGGTACGCAGAACACTGCATTGCCTGCCTTGCCTAGTTTCTTCAACTGTGCATAAGCATAGAAGTAATAGAAGGACTGAGGCAGAAAGCGTGCCACATTGATTGAATTGGCCGAGGTCAGGGAAAGATGCGCATTCAGCTCCTTATCCATAAAGGCTGATTTTACCAGTGCCTGACAATCGTCGAACGTGCCATCAACTTCGAGAGCTGTGATGTTTTGTCCCAGAGTGGTGAACTGTTTTTCCTGTATTTCGCTTACTTTTCCTTTTGGATAAAGTACATACACATGGATTCCTTCCACACCCAGAAAACCATTGGCCACGGCACTTCCTGTATCACCAGAAGTGGCTACCAATACGTTTACGTTCTTCTGACCTTGTTTCTTGATGAAATAGCCCAGCAGACGAGCCATGAAGCGACCACCTACATCCTTAAATGCCAATGTTGGACCATGAAACAGCTCTAAAGAGTAAATATCTTCTGTTACCTTTACCAATGGAACATCAAAGTTCAGTGTATCATACACGATTTGTTTCAATGTTTCGGCCGGAATATCTTCACCGAAGAAGGCATCTGCCACACGGTAAGATATTTCCTGAAAACTCATGGTCTCAATCTGATCAAAAAATTCCTTTGGAAGTGGCTTGATAGATTCGGGCATAAAAAGTCCTTTATCGGAGGCCAGTCCCTTCACCACTGCTTCCTGCAAATCTGCAATAGGTGCCTGCTTATTGGTACTGTAATATTTCATTATTTTATCGTTTTTTTTCATCGTTCAAGAATGCATTAATGAACTCATTTTCTTTTAATATGCCATATACTCCCTCTTTCACTGAAAATTCATCGAAAGTCTGCACGGAATCTGCTTCAATGCCGGGGTAATAAATAAGGAACGGCACAGGGTCTGAAGTGTGTGTACGCAGTTCACATGGCGTTGGATGATCGGGAAGCACAGCAATGGCAACCGGTTCATCCCAGTTCTTTACTGCTTCATAAATAGGACCTACCGCACGGGAATCCAGATACTCAATGGTTTTCAGTTTCAAATCCACATCTCCCTCGTGTCCGGCCTCATCGCTTGCCTCAATGTGGAGGTAAACAAAATCATCTGTACGAAGAGCTTCGAGTGCTGCTGCAACTTTATTCTCATAATTGGTATCATAGAGTCCGGTTGCACCTTCCACCGGAATACGGCGAAGACCAGCGTAGTAACCAATTCCGTTTATTAAGTCGACCGCTGAGATAACAGCTCCTTTCTTGATGAAAGGGAAGGTCTGTGCAATAGTTTCCATCTTTGGACGATAGCCCGGAGACCATGGCCAGATGCTGTTTGCCGGATCTTTGCCCTCAGCCACACGCTTCAAGTTTAGTGGATGATCCTTGAGTAACTCCTGCGATTTTAATATTAAATCATTTATCAAGTCCGCTGTTTCCTGAGCTTCGGGCACTGTAGCCTTTACCAGTAACGGACGAAACGGATGGAGCGGTACGTCATGAGGTGGCGTACACTCAATGTTTTTATTTCCTCCTTTGATAACCAGTAAGTGACGGTATGCCACTCCGGTATGAAAGGTTACACGATCACTGCCCAACTTCTCTTGCAGAAATTTAATGAGCACATCTGCGTCTTCAGTGGATATATGGCCGGAAGAGTGATTCTTTAAAATCTCTCCTTCAACACAAATCAGGTTGCATCGTATGGCCATTTCTCCGGGTTCCAGCTCCACTCCTATGCTTGCAGCTTCCAGTGGGCCGCGACCTTCGTATACTTGTGGCAGGTTATAACCAAGAACGGACATGTTTGCCACCTCGCTTCCGGGATGAAAACCCGGAGCAACAGTAATCAATTGTCCGGTTTTGCCCATCTTTGCTAGTAAATCCATGTAAGGCGTCTTAGCATATTGCAAAAGCGTCTTGTTTTGTAGTGACTTGACTGGCCAGTCGGCCATACCATCACCCAATATTATTATATGTTTCATAGTTATCGAATATTAACGATACTCATAATATCTGCGAAAACTCCTGCTGCAGTAACCCCTGCTCCGGCTCCATATCCCTGAATCATCATTGGATACTCACGGTAACGTTCCGTTGTGAGCAGAATAATATTATTGCTTCCCTCAAGTCCGTAGAACGGATGATGAGAATCTACCTCCTGCAATCCCACAGATGCTTTACCTTCCTCGAAGGTAGCAACAAATCTCCAGTGTTTTTTTTCGCTTTCCAAGACTTTTCTTCTAGCTTCAAAGTCTGCATCGAGAGAAGGTACTTTTCCCCAGAAATCTTCCAGACTGCCTTTAAAGAACTCATCAGGAATAAAAAGGTTCTTCGCCACATCTTCCTGATCAATCTTATATCCGGCTTCACGAGCCAAAATCACCAGTTTGCGGATTACATCCTTACCGCTGAGGTCGATACGGGGATCTGGTTCTGAATAGCCCTCTTCCTGAGCCATCTTAATAGTGTGGCTAAAAGGAATATCAGCACTGATCTTATTAAAGATATAGTTCAAAGTACCCGAGAGAACAGCTTCAATCTTCAGAATCTTATCACCACTGTTTATCAAATCATTGATAGTGTTGATAATGGGCAGACCTGCACCTACGTTTGTTTCAAACAAGAACTTCACTCCACGGTGACGGGCAATCTGTTTCAATTCAGCATAATCTTCATATTTAGATGATGCTGCAATTTTATTGGCAGCTACCACTGAAATATTATGTGAAAGCAGTTCCTTGTAAATAGAAGCAACATCTGCACTTGCGGTACAATCCACAAAAACAGAGTTGAATATGTTCATTCCAATTACTTCATCTCTGAATACTTCAGGAGAATTGGGGATTCCTTTATCTTTTAGCTCTTCTCTGAATTTGCTAAGATCAATTCCTGCGCGGCAAAAAAGAGCCCGTTTACTATTTGCAATACCTACTACATTAAGCTTCAGTCCGTTTTGCTGCATCAGGTTTTGTTGCTGACAACGAATCTGTTCAATAAGACTTCCACCTACTGTACCAATACCGCTGATAAAAAGGTTCAGCACCTGGTATTCAGATAGGAAAAAGGAGTCGTGAATTACATTTAATGTTTTACGTAATGATCTGGCATCAATTACAAATGAGATGTTAGTCTCGGAAGCTCCCTGTGCACAAGCAATTACGTTAATACCATTGCGTCCCAGAGTACCAAACAGCTTACCGGCAATACCTGGAGTGTGTTTCATGTTTTCTCCTACAACAGCCACTGTAGCCAAGTCATTCTCTGCTGTTATACAGCTAATCTCACCCATTTCTATCTCCTTGGCAAACTCTTCATTAAGCACTTCGCATGCCAGTTCTGCATCAGCAGTTCTTACACCAATGGAAGTGTTGTTCTCCGAAGATGCCTGAGAAACCATAAATACACTGATGCCACCCTTTGCCAATGCTTTGAAGATACGGTAATTAACGCCGATAACTCCTACCATGCCCAGACCTGTTACAGTAATAAGGCTGGTATCATTAATGGAAGAAATACCTTTAATGGCTTTTCCACCAGATACTGATTTGTCCTGAACAATCATGGTGCCCGGTGCAGCAGGGTTAAATGTATTCTTTATAACAATAGGAATATTCTTGTGACAGACAGGATAGATTGTAGGAGGGTAAACTACCTTTGCACCAAAGTTGCATAACTCCATAGCTTCCACATAACTTAGTTCACTAATAGGATAAGCAGTAGAGATCACTCTCGGGTCGGCAGTCATAAAGCCATCTACGTCTGTCCATATTTCAAGTATTGAAGCATCAAGAGCAGCAGCCAGAATCGCAGCTGTATAATCTGATCCTCCCCGGCCTAAGTTTGTAACATCTCCGCTCACTTTATCGGAAGAGATAAATCCACCCATCAGAGAGACACGAGGTATTTCCCTGAATGCCTCTTTTATCAGTTCATTCGTCAGTTCCTTATCCAGGTTATGCTTACCGTGCTTGAATTCTGTCTTTATCAGTTTTCGTGAATCGAACCATTTTGCTCCGTCTATCAGCGCAGCTACTATAATGGATGATAATCTTTCACCATAACTTACAATAGTATCGGCAGTTTTTGCTGAGAGGTCTTTTATCAGACAAATTCCCTGGAAGATGTCTTTCAGTTCGTCAAGAAGTGCTCTGATTTGTTTCTGAACAGTTAGTTGCTTTTCGCCTGTAGGAATTACTTCTTTAACCATGTTGACATGGCGAAGCACTATTTCACGAAAATCTTTTTCGTAAGATGCATCACCGGCAGCAGCAATCTTAGAGGTATTTATCAGTTGATCTGTAATGCCTCCCAATGCAGAAACTACAACGATGACCGGCTCTTCAGAAGCCTCAACTATTTTTTTAACATTTAAAATGCTGTTCACGGAACCTACGGATGTTCCGCCGAATTTCATTACTTTCATGTTTATAATTTTAGGAACCCACACCTCGCAAGGCACAAGTTGAATGAATGAACTAAATAATAAAGAATTGATTGATGCTTACCGTTTGTAAGCGTGATTCACGTAGAAACACAAAACTATCCTTAACCCCAAAGGGTTGTGGTGCACATGGACATTGACATGGTATGTGGATAGTATTTTGCCATTATTTGTTTCTATCTTAATTGATAAGTGGTGCAAAAATACAAATTATTATTATCAATCTATCACTTTTTGGGAAATATTTGTGATAAAAAGCCTGTAAATCAAGAAAAAACCGATTAAAAAAAATAGCATTCGAAGCAATATGTCTGTGAAAAACAATAAAAATTATTCGCATTTTGTACAAAACAAACCATTTTTCACATTGTGACTATAAAAAAAATCAGGGCATCCTTACATAGTGTAGAGATGCCCTGACTTTATATTGTTATCCTTGATTTAATTCCAACCAGGATTCTGTGTCAGATTTTTATTCTTCATCAATTCTGTCTGAGGTATAGGGAACAAATACATTTTATCATCCCACTGACGGCTGACGGTATTACGTGTATATGTAATTGTACCATCGGCATTCTTTGTCAGTTTCATCTCTTGTATACTCTTAAAGTATGCATCAGCTTCTTTCCAGCGGCGTACATCCCAGAAGCGATGACCTTCAAACGCCAACTCAACCATACGTTCGTTTTTATACTTAGCCCAGAATGCATCGGGAGTAAGTGTTGTTGGGAAAACAGGCATGCCGGCACGAGTACGGATCTTATTGACAGCAGTTACAGCAGACACTGGAAATTCAGCACTTACTGAATAAGGAGTACCTAAATATTTGTATACAGCTTCAGCATAATTCAAATAGAACTCACCAAGACGGAATGTAATCCATGTATGATTATCAACCTTATATTTACTGCTTGATGCTAAACTAATAGCAGAGTGGCAATGCTTTTTAAGATAATAACCTGTAGGGGTACCACCTGTCAACGGTTCGGCATTTAAACCACCATAATATGTCTGCAATGCATTAGCGTTACTTGATGGCCATTTTAAATCTCCGTTCTTAGCAATGGTAACATCAAAACGAGGGTCACGTCCTGTATAAGGATTGCTTTCATTATAACCACTACCTGTCTCTTTTATGCCAAGACCGGTACTTTTCATTTCATAAGCATCGACCAGTGTTTGTGTTGGGCAGTTACCACCATTTCCTCCTTCAATACCAACAGGATAGTTATAACCTTCAAATGTACTGATTGAACCAGCACGACGGCCAAAAATGATCTCAGATGTTACAGCTGCATCACTCCAATTGGTTGTTGACCATAATGCTTCATAAGAAGTAGCAAGTTTCATGCCTCGTGCTTCACAAGCGTCAATCAGTTGTTTATTATAGAGAGCAGCCGTATGCCAACGTTCCTTATCATTGTTTGTGTTGAATAAAGGGCTTGCCCAATAAAGAGCTGCACGTGCCTTGAGTGCAAGCACAGCCAGATTATTAGCTCTACCTGTCTCCTGTTCATTTAAGGCCATTGAACCTAAATCACTATAATTCTTAACTATAGAATCCTGAATATCATTACATTCAGTAAAGATGTAATTAAAGATACTATCTGCCGATGTTCTGGAAGCTGCGTTCTTCTCATCAGTAGTCATATTCTCAGTTACCAATGGCACAGCGCCATACTGGCGAACAAGATTAAAATAGAAATATGCACGCCAGAAACGAGCTTCGTGCTTATAGTTATGATAGCGATACATTTGTTGGTCATAATCACTATTCAACACAAGTTCATCAAAAGTAAGTCCCTGGAATTCTTTCAAAACAAGATTGCAATCGGCAATTCCTGTGTAGCTGTCTGACCAGATAGCACTCTTTGCATTTGTTGGACTCCATGAACCATTATAGAAACCCTCGATAGAATTACCACTAACAGCATATTCAGATTCATCAGATGCTGAACCTAAAATCGCTCCTGAGTAGTTACCAAAGTCATAGTCTACCTGACGATATATAGCTGTCATTAAGTTACCCACGTATGTGAAGTTCTTGGTAACATAATCTTTATCATAAACATTATATTCATTGTAGTCCATATTCTCTGAACACGAAGCAAGTGCCAGTGTTCCAAGAGCTACCATGATTAATTTATTTAGTCTCATATTTTTCAATTTTTCAGATTTCATTATTAATTAGAAAGTTACTGAGAGTCCTGCAACAACGCTTCTGTTCAAAGGATTAGTAGCACCATAAGACTCAGGATCAGAAACAGCTAAGTGATCAAGACTAAAGAGATCAATACCTCTCAAGTAAACTTTAGCAGCATTCACCATTTTTGTGCTCTTCAGCAGTTTCTCCGGGAAGTTATAATAAACTTCGAGGTTACGCAATTTGACGAATGAACGGTCAGCAAGCCACACTGTGTTTGTCTGATAGTTATTTGCATTACTTACAGAACTCAAACGTGGGAATCTGGCATCTGTATTATCGGCTGTCCAACGGTTATCATAACAGTATTGTGATATTGTTGTATTATTGATAAGTGGCCAGTACATACTCTTAGTATTAAGCATTGCAGAGTATTTTCCTACGCCCTGGAACATAGCATCGATTCCTATGCCTCTCCATTCTGCACCAAGATGAATAGAATAATAGAGTTGAGGAGCAGCTGTGCTGTAACCAATGGCTGTTTTATCGTTAGCATCAATGGTTTTATCACCATTTACATCTTCATATTTAATGTCACCAGGTTTAACAGTTGAGAATGTCTGAGTAGGACTATTATCAATATCATTTTGATCCTTGAAGAATCCGATAGCTTTAAGGCCATAAATTTGGTTCAGTGAACGACCTGTTTGAACAAGGTTGTCGTAAAGGCGAGGTTCTTCTAACTGTTCTTTGATCTTATTGCGATTTAAGTTGAATTCACCTCCCAGATTGAAAGTTACTTCTCCAAATTTCTTATTGTAATCCATACTGGCTTCAAAGCCCCAGCTATTAACAACACCTGCATTTTGATAAGGAGCGTCTACACCTATTACATCAGTATACTTACCACTAGCCTCAACCCAGATATTGTTACGATGCTGATAATAACCTTCTAATGTTACATCAAGACCTGAAAACAAAGTAGCGTCAAGACCTACATTATATTTATAGGCTTTTTCATGCGTATAATTTTCAGTGGCCAATCTGGTCAGAGTTGTCATACCGAATGAAGAGCCATAACCAGAGTTAAACGGATATGTAGTACCAGATATTGAATACTGTTGGATATAATATGTCCAGCTATCGCCTGGAAGATAATCTGCATTTATAATACCTGCAGAAGCACGAAGTTTTAAGAAATTTACCCATTTAACATCTTTCATAAAGTTCTCCTTAGAGATTACCCAACTAGTTGAAAGAGTTGGAGAGAAAGCCCATTTAGACCCTGGAGCTAAGCGGTTAGAAGCAGACTCTACCAAAGCTAAATCTGCATAGTAACGATTTTTATAGCCATAATGTGTCCACCATGAGAAATTCTGACGATAGATTGTACTATTTACAGCATATTGATCCTGAGACTCATAATCCCATTTTAACTGAGAATATACCGAATTATCACCAAATGCATGCTGATAATCAAAGCCTCCATCAAAATGAAAACGACGGGAGAAAGAATTTGTTGAAGCGTCGGTACCCATTTCTGAATCAGAACCACCTGTATAATTACTTGCTACAGTAGGAGCTCCGTTTGCCCATGCACCAGGAGTTGCACTACCATAAACATAAGTTTTGCTATGATTCTCAACAATATTTGAAGTGTTATCATATGATACACGGATTTGTCCGTTAAGTCCATCTAAAATACCTGAAAGATTCTGATTAAGGGTTATGTCTGAAAATAAACTACGTGTATTATTTTTAGTATACGCAGCACCTATTGACTGAGCTACAGGGTTTGTTGTTCCATCCCAGGTTGCATTACCACCCCAATCCCCACTCTCATTCTTAATAGGAAAAGCAGCAGAGGGAAGTGAATAAGCCAGATCCCAAAGATCAGTAGCATTACCAGGGCGACTAACCTCATTCAATACACCAAAAAGATTTACTTTAAGTTTAGTGGAAGGTGTAAGGTCTATATCCAAATTGCTGCGTAAGTTCGCTTTCACATATTTATTCTGTGTAGAATACGTATCATTTTGACCAGGATTTGCAATAAAGCCATTATCTGAAATCAAGTTGATCATTGTGAAATAACGGAATTTCTGGCCTCCACCTGTGAACTCAATATTTAATTTATTTGTGACTGCATTGTCGCGAAATGTCTGATCCACCCAATTCACATTAGGATAAAGATATGGATATTGTCCAGACTTGAACGCTGCAATTTCATCATTAGAATAACGTGCGGCGAGTCCGTCGTTGGCACGAGCCTCGTTTACGGCACTACCATAAGTTGCAGCATCTACGAACTCAGGCTTATTTGCCATAAAATTAAACACATGATCAAATGAGATTTTTGTAGATTTACTATTGTATTTACCACGTTTTGTTGTTACCAATATTGCTCCGTTAGCACCTTTATAACCATATAAAGCTACAGCAGCAGCGTCCTTAAGAATTGTAACAGACTCTACTTCCTCTGGAGTAACATTGTTTATATCGCGTTCTATACCATCGACAAGTATTAACGGACTGCTTCCGGAAAGACTCTGAAGACCGCGTACATAGAATGTTGGATTTGCAGCAGCATAATTACCTGCATTCTGCAAAGAAATAAGACCAGAGCCCTGACCAATAATTGAGTTACCTATATTTCTGGCACTACGCTTATCTGTAGAATTGACGGTTATGACAGATACAGAAGCGGTTGACTCTTCACGTGTAAACGTTTTGTCTGCTCCCACATCAATTGTCTGATCAGTATATTTACCGTTAGTTTGTGTTTTATCATCTTGTTGTGCTATAGCCGGAACGGTTAAACACATCAACAATGACAACACTAATATTTTATTTTGTTTCATAATATTTCAAAATTTCAATTTCAATATTTAACCGATTACCATCCTGGATTCTGAACCAAACCATAATTTTTATTGACTTCAGACTGTGGGAATGGTTGAAGATACCATTTTGCATCAAACCCCTTCCACTGCACACGAGTACCACTTGTCAATTCGAATTTTTCGAAATCGAAATGAGTTGGTTCATAGAATCCCGGAAGAGCCTTATTTGCCTTGTCTGTTTTCTTATCACCATTCCACCATTTGTCTGTAGCACGAACCCAATTACCATTGGCATCTTTCTTTAGACGATAAACACGTAAACCGTGAGTTTTTGTTTCAAAACGATCTGAACGTTTATAACGTACCATATCAAAATAGCGTGAATCTTCAAGTCCTAACTCACAAGCACGTTCGCGAAGAATCTCTTCAAGCAAATTATCCTTATTGGATGTAAGGTTCTTACTGGGATTGCAAGCTGCAAGTCCGCCAAGCCCTACACGTGCTCTAACTGCATCTACATAATTTAAAGCACCGGTAAAATCATTACCTGCCTGCAATAATGCTTCAGCATAAGTCAAATAGATATCAGAAAGACGAATTGCATCCCACTGAGGATAATGCACTGTGGTATAAAAGACATCTCCTGCATAATATTTATTATTAGCATATCCTGTAGCAAAATATCCTGTTTCAGTTCCAGGCTGAGTTCCGGCATCTGAACCACCTACCCAGTTTTCATATATGTTTCCAGATGCTAATCCTGAGTTCCAGTCAATTGCCTGAGGAACGCCATTAATACGAATTGTTTCGTAAAGACGAGGGTCGCGAGTTAAAACTCTGTGCTGCAAGTCCTGATTACCTACAACAGTATCACCTTTGATAAACATATTGTCCAGTTTACCTGCTTTTTGAGCTGCACTCCAATCAAATGGAGAACCATCGTTCCAGGGAAACATCTCTACATATTCTTGTGTCGGGGTATATGAGTAACGATCATTCCTTCCATTATTCAAGTATGCCCATTGATATTTTGAATCACGAGCACTTGTAGCAACACGCACTGAATGTAGTATTTCAGTACTTGCTTCGTTTATATATCCAAAACGATATGCATAACGATATGCCTCTTGTGTTTTAGCTGTAGGCTGAGTCAATGCATACACTCCATTAGCACTAAGCTGTGTAAAGAAGTCAGCACAAGCCTGCTTACACTGAGTCCACAGTTCCGCCCTATAACCACCGTACCATACAAGACTATCTCTTTCTGCTTGGGTTGTTCCACCATAATAACCTTTAGTATCATTAAACAAAGGAGAAGCTGCGAATTGAAGTATTTTACACTTTAAAGCCATCGCCCCGGCTTTAGTCCAGTGACCTGTATTTGTTTGTGCATCTACTCCGGTATACCCCCAAGGCAAGTTTCCATTTTTTATAGTTTTATCGAGAAGACCTACCATAAAATCAACTGTTTTTTCGACTGATGCACGGGGTACATTATACGAAGATTCTGTTCCGGTAAAAGTCTTGGTTATAATAGGAAGTCCTCCATAGTTACGGAACATATTGAAATAACTGGAAGCAATAAGGCATCTTGCCTCATCACACAGGCGAGCTTTTTCTGCAGCGTCCATATTTGGAACTTTGTCAATATTCTCAAGTAGCAAATATGCACGACGTACAAGGACCCATACATTCTCTGTCAGGTAGCCATAAACGCCTCCCCCGGTATTTGCATTGAATGTACCTGAATAATATTGCGAAAAGACTGTCGAATTTGGAGAATGCAATTGATAGCAATCAGATAATGCATCAAATTTACCTGTCCAATAACTGACAGTCAATGGTGCACTCGAACTACTTTGATATGGCAATCCATAATATTGCAGTGAATAAATTGCAGCCAGGAACTGACGTGTATATTCTGGGTTATTGAAAACAGTATCTTGAGTTACTGATGCTCCGGCAGCCTTGTCAAGGAATGAATTTCCAACAGCTAGATCATCAGTACAAGAGCCTGCACCTATGGCCGTAATTGTAGCCATGGCAACTCCGAAAAATAATTTCTTATGTAGTTTCATTTTAATATTAGTTTAATTAGAATCCAAGTTTCAAGCTCAGAGTATAAGTTCTCTGTAATGGATAAGAAGGTGAATTACTTGCTCTTGTTTCAGGATCTCCCCAGATATATGGAGAAAATGTTAGCAAGTTATATCCACTTAATGCTAATTGCATTTGATTTAATCCTACCCTTTTCATAAAAGGAAAATTCAAATCATAAGCTACCTGAAGAGTTTTCAGACGTAAGTATTTAGCATCTTTTTCATATAAATTTGACGTAGTATAATTCTGTGCAGCACTAGCCCATGAAGCGCGTGGATAATAAGAATCCTGTGAAGGATTATCGACAGTCCATGTATGATCCAGGTGATACTGAAGCAAACCACCTTCCGAAGAACCTGATGCATTTAAGAATGGTTGACGGAATACGTCTGACAACATACGAGATACATTCCAGGCACCTGTCCACTGTGAACTTATTTCAAGATTCTTCCATTTGAATCCGAAATTGAATCCGACCAAATATTCTGGATCGTCTGTATATCCGTTACTACGAGTCTTATCATTCTCGTCAATCTTACCATTTTTATCAAGGTCGACATAAACTGCATCACCTGCTGCAATATTTGGAACCAGCTGTGTTGGGAAGTCTGTGCCATACTTAGCTTTATAATCAGCCTCGCAACCAGTATAATAGAAATTCGCTAACTGATACATTGAGCGCGCACCGATACGATGACCTTTAGCGTACTGATACTCATTATTCATAGGAGCTTCTTTCTCTTCCACAATTTTATTCTGGTTATAAGAAAGATTCACGCCAGCCCAATAGCGGAAGTTTTTACCAATTTTATCCTGCCATTTTGCTGATGCTTCCCAACCCCAGCTATTAACAATACCCTGATTTGTATAAGGTACCGTAAAGCCGATTATCGAAGGAGCTGTATAGTCTATCAACAGAATATTTGTACGATGTTCATGATAATAATCAAATGTAGAGCGCAGACGGTCATTCAGGAAGTTTACATCAACACCATAATCCTGTTTGAAGGCTTTTTCCCAGGTTACATCCGGGTTGTTCTTAGAATCCTCATAAGCTCCCTTATATACTGTAGAGTTTTCAATACCAAAGTTATAAGCATAGCCGCCTCTTGAAACGAGACTACCACTATTTACTCCATAAGGGTCAGCCAAATACATAAATCGGGAACCACCGATTTTATCGTTACCAACAAGACCCCAGGAAGCTCTTAGTTTCATGAAATTTACAACAGGCTTTAATGGCTTAAAGAAATCTTCTTCACTGGCAATCCATCCGATAGACCCTGCTGGGAAAGTACCGAAACGTTTGCTCGGAGCAAAGTTTTCAGATCCGTTATAACCAACATTGAACTCAGCCATATAACGATTATTCCAATCGTAAGTAACACGTCCAACTAATCCTACATAACCACGAGGTATATCAGGATAATCTGATGAACTATAATAATAGTCCTTGCTCTGGTTATAAAGTAACAAAGCTGTTATGGTATTTAGCCCAAAAGTACGATTATAGTTCAATGACGATTCTAAATACCAGTCACGTCCCTTGCCTGTTGTTTCAGTATAAGATACAGCACCATTCTCTCCGGATTTCTTATACAGAATATTTCCGTCTTTCTGAAGAACTGGAAAATAGGTAGCTTTAGAAGCTGCTCCATTCTTATATATAGAGAAATCACTGTTATAAGAGCCTTTCGCCTTAAATGAAAGTCCCTTTGTGAGCATATCCAATTTCTGATCTAACAGTAAATCGAACTGCAATTTATTATAATTAGTTTGCATAAAACCTCCTGTTGTAGAAGCGTTACCAAAGTATGTAATTCCACTTCCACCTACAAATGGTAACTGGAGATCATCATAATCCGTTGCAGTACTAATATACCTTCCACCAATAATACCAGGGCTAGAGAATGGAGTAGCCTGATACATGGCTTTAATCATTCCTGAACTACCCTGACCTGTATATGGTTTATTGGCATCACTTACATTTCCTGCAATATTAAATGATAATGTTGTTGTCTTAGTAACATCGATATCCAGGTTTGAACGGTAATTGAAACGGTTATATTGATAACCAAATTTATAATCCTGACCAAATTCCTTAAACAAACCACCTTGAGTAAAAGCACCAACAGAAATAAAGTAGCGTACACCTTTAGAACCACCAGTTATATTAATGTTATGCTGAGTTTGAAGTGTTGCATCCTTCATTATGTAGTTAGCCCACTTTGTATCAGGGAAACGGATAGGATCAGAATGGTCTTTGAATTTAGCAATGACTGCATCTGAGAACATTGCTGTAAGACCGTCGTTAGCACGCATCTGATTGTAGAAATTGGCATATTCATAACTGTTTGCCTGCTCAACCATCTTGGTCGGAGTAAGAATACTGGAAGATGTCGTTATAGATATTTTTGCCTTTTCATCCTTGCCTCGTTTTGTAGTTATTAAAACTACACCGTTAGCACCTCTAACACCGAAAACAGCTGTTGCAGATGCATCTTTCAATACAGTAACGCTCTCAATTTCGTTAGGATCAATATCACTCATGCTTCGTTCAACTCCATCCACCTGAATCAGAGGTGAAGAATCTGTCCACGTTGCCTGGCCACGAACAAATACAGATGCAGCATCGGATCCTGGTTCACCAGAATACTGTATTGTTGTAACACCCGACAATTGACCGGCCAAGACATTATTTACAGAACTGACAGGAGTACGAACCAAATCTTCGCTCTTTACGCTTGAAACAGCACCAGTAAGTGTGACTTTCTTTTGGACACCATACGCTACGATTTCAACATCCTTCAACAACGTTGAATTATCTGCCAGAACAATTTTCATTGTTTCACCTTTAGCAACTACAGTTTTTGTTTCATATCCTATAAATGATACAATCAATTTTGTACCAACAGAAGCTTTTAATTTAAAAACTCCGTCAATATTTGTAGTAGTGCCTAGCTTGTCACCCTGCACCTTTACGTTTGCTCCAAAAATCAACTCCCCTTGAGCGTCCGTAACAACCCCAGTGATTGTGTTCTTTTGTTGTTGAACAATATTCTCAGTAGCTGAAGCAGATTGTATCCCCACAGAGGAAACAAAAGATGCAGCTAAACAGAATATTAAAATTGGTGGTTTCACAAATAGCTTTGTGTTCCATCTGCCCAGACTAAATAGTATGTGCTTCATAAAATTAAAACTTTAAATTAACATATTAATACTAAACATTTACATACAAACAATAATTATATCTTCTACAGGTCTTTACAAGAACAGTGCACAATGATGATTATCTGATTTACAACTCAGCCATCTCTTTTCACACTTTTTTAGAGTACAAAAATAGATTATAACAATATTTTAGAGAATGTATAATCGTACAAACACATGTAAAATATATCAGAAATGGACTTTCTGTACGATTTAACACTAAAGAAAGCTGCAAAAAACAGATTAATCACAGATGTAGTTTTATAAAGACGCTTTAATCAATCAATCTAAAAATGCATATATGCATTCATCTATAATTCGCTGTGAAAGAAGATTTTCTAATAGAAATAAAATCAAGTAGAGGAGTTATAAGCATAAAGAAAAATAATTTATATAGATTAATCAGAGCAAATATTCATCGGTCTCTTCTTGTTTTCTTAACCCTTTAAAATGTTATCGCAGAATTACTAGCATAAGAACTGGAAGTGTGTGTTTTAATAAACAGAGTATTTATGAAGGATATAGCTCTGGAATTTATTCAAAACCAGTTTTTTTATATTTTTGTTATACACTTATTTATCATTTTGTTATAAAAAAATAGAATAATGCCTATATTTGCATCATAACAAAGGTATAATTCAAAGGATGAAACAAAAGAATACTTCCGTATTGATAATTTATACAGGCGGAACGATAGGCATGATTGAAAATGCTGAAACCGGAGCTTTAGAGAACTTCAATTTTGAGCAACTTCAAAAACATGTTCCTGAACTAAACAAGCTGGATTTCAAAATAGACTCCTGTCAGTTCGATCCTCCACGTGATTCTTCAGACATGGAACCCGAAGCATGGGCAGATCTTGTAAGGATTATCTATGAGAATTATCAGAAATATGACGGATTTGTAATCCTTCACGGTACAGATACCATGGCTTATACGGCTTCGGCTCTTAGCTTTATGCTGGAGAATCTCAATAAACCGGTGATACTTACCGGTTCGCAACTTCCCATTGGTGTATTCCGCACAGATGGAAAGGAAAACCTGATGACCAGTATTGAGATTGCCGCAGCAAAATATAAGGAAAAACCTATGGTTCCTGAGGTTTGTATCTTCTTTGAAAACCACCTGATGAGAGGGAACCGGACAACAAAAATAAATGCTGAGAACTTTAACGCTTTTCGTTCTTATAACTATCCGGCACTTGCTGCCGCAGGAATTCATATAAAATATGAGCCTTCACTGATCCATCGCTGTGTAAACGGAAAACCTCTAACTCCACACTTGTCTTTAGACACTAACGTGGTGATTATTAAATTATTCCCTGGCATTCAGGAGAGTGTAGTGGCTGCAATTCTGACCATCCCCGGACTGAAAGCTGTGGTTCTGGAAACCTACGGATCGGGTAATGCTCCCAGAAGTCCGTGGCTTATTCAGCTACTTATTGAGGCTAATGAAAGAGGTATCGTGATTGTAAATGTAACGCAATGCAGTGCAGGAACAGTGGAAATGGATCGTTACGAGACTGGCAGACAACTGCTTGATGCCGGAATTCTGAATGGATATGACAGTACTACCGAATCGGCTGTAACCAAACTGATGTTCCTGCTGGGGCACGGACTTCCTCCCGAAGAAGTGCGGCAAATGATGAATCTTTCCATTGCCGGAGAAATTACTATCAATTAATCTGTTTCTGAAAAAAATATCGGTACTTTTGCAATTCTATAACAAACAGCAACGATGGCAAAAGACAAAACCGTATATGTATGCTCAAACTGTGGACAGGACTCGCCGAAATGGATAGGTAAATGCCCTTCCTGCGGGGAATGGAACACCTACGTTGAAGAGATTGTTCGCAAAGAAGTGACCAATAAACGTCCGGTTTCGGGCATTGAAACGCCCAAAGCAAAACCTGTGTCTCTGTGCGATATTACAACTTCCGACGAACCTCGCATAGATTTAAGGGATGAGGAGCTGAACAGGGTGTTGGGTGGCGGACTGGTGCCGGGCTCTTTAGTCCTGATAGGCGGAGAACCGGGAATTGGTAAGTCTACACTTGTATTGCAAACTGTTCTTCGTATGTCTAACCGCCGCATACTGTATGTTTCCGGGGAAGAAAGTGCCCGTCAGTTAAAGCTCCGTGCCGACCGTATTCAACAGCAATCATCTGATTGCCTGATTGTTTGCGAAACTTCACTGGAACAGATTTATGTTCACATCAAGAACACACAGCCTGAGCTGGTTATTATAGATTCCATACAAACCATTTCCACAGAAACCATAGAATCTTCACCGGGGAGTATCGCACAAGTGCGTGAATGTGCAGCTTCCATCCTGAAATTTGCAAAAGAAACCAACACTCCAGTGTTACTCATTGGCCATATTAATAAGGAGGGTAGCATTGCCGGACCGAAAGTGCTGGAACATATTGTGGATACCGTGCTACAGTTCGAAGGAGATCAGCATTATATGTACCGCATTCTTCGCTCCATAAAGAACCGCTTTGGTAGTACATCTGAACTGGGTATTTATGAAATGAGACAAGATGGTTTGCGCCAGGTGAACAACCCGTCGGAACTCCTGTTATCTCCTGATCATGAGGGCATGAGTGGTGTAGCCATTGCTTCGGCCATTGAGGGAGTTCGCCCGTTTCTTATTGAGACACAAGCTCTTGTCAGCTCGGCAGCTTATGGGATGCCGCAACGCTCCGCCACAGGATTCGACCTTCGCCGCATGAATATGCTGCTGGCCGTTCTTGAAAAAAGAGTGGGATTCAAGCTGGCACAGAAAGATGTCTTTTTAAATATTGCCGGAGGCTTGAAGGTGAATGATCCTGCCATTGACCTTTCTGTAATCAGTGCCATACTTTCATCAAACATGGATACTGAAATTGAGCGGGAAATCTGTCTAGCCGGAGAAGTTGGCTTGTCGGGCGAAATTCGTCCGGTGAACCGCATTGAACAAAGAATAGGCGAAGCTGAAAAGCTTGGCTTCAAACGAATAATCCTTCCCAAACACAACCTTCAGGGATTGGACAAAAAGAAAATAAATATAGAACTGGTTCCGGTAAGGAAGGTGGAAGAAGCTTTCCGTTGCCTGTTTGGATAATACAAAAAAAGAAAATGATACAAGAGATACAGTTAAGAATCTTACCGGAAATCGCAGCCAATGAGCAGCTATTAAAAGAGTACATATCAAATGAAAAGGGAATTTCCCTGAAACAGCTTACTGCCGTTCGCATTCTGAAGCGAAGCATTGATGCACGACAACGTACAGTTTTTGTAAACTTAAAGGTGCGTGCTTATGTCAATGAGATGCCACAGGA
Organism: uncultured Bacteroides sp.; assembly: GCF_963676325.1. Classification (NCBI taxonomy): domain Bacteria; kingdom Pseudomonadati; phylum Bacteroidota; class Bacteroidia; order Bacteroidales; family Bacteroidaceae; genus Bacteroides; species uncultured Bacteroides sp. Next base: position 618,532 of record NZ_OY781099.1, on the reverse strand, counting down.
TGATGAATTTACAAAAACCACATATAAGAACGTAGAGAATGCTCCGCAAGTAATTGTGGTTGGTGCCGGTCCCGGTGGACTTTTCGCCGCTCTTAAACTAATAGAGTTAGGCATAAAGCCCATTATTGTGGAACGTGGAAAGAATGTTCGCGACCGTAAACTGGATATTGCCCAGATTTCACGCGAACATATTGTTGATCCTGAATCAAATTACAGCTTTGGTGAAGGTGGAGCCGGTGCTTATTCGGACGGAAAGCTCTATACCCGCAGCAAAAAACGTGGAAATACAGAGAAGATTCTGAATGTGTTCTGCCAGCACGGAGCAAGTACCTCTATTCTTGTCGACGCTCATCCGCACATTGGTACGGATAAACTGCCAAGAGTGATTGAAAGCATGCGTAATACTATTCTGGAATGTGGCGGTGAAGTGTATTTCGAAACACGAATGGATGCCTTGATTATAGAGAATAACGAAATAAAAGGGATAGAAACAAATACAGGAAAAACCTTCTTGGGACCGGTAATTCTGGCAACAGGTCACTCTGCCCGTGATGTTTATCGCTGGCTGGCCGCTAATAATGTAGCCATTGAAGCAAAAGGAATTGCCGTCGGCGTGCGTCTGGAACACCCACAAGAGCTGATTGACCAGATTCAGTACCACAGCAAAAACGGAAGAGGCGAATATCTTCCGGCAGCGGAATATAGTTTTGTGACTCAGGTTGAAGGCAGAGGCGTATATAGTTTCTGTATGTGTCCCGGAGGTTTCGTGGTTCCTGCAGCAAGTGGCCCTGAACAAGTGGTAGTGAACGGTATGTCTCCGTCCAACCGTGGCTCAAAGTGGAGCAACTCTGGTATGGTGGTTGAGATTCATCCCGAGGATTTTCCGGAATATGCAAAATATGGTCCGTTGGCATTAATGGAGTTTCAGGAAGAGCTGGAGCACCAATGCTGGATGCAGGGAGGAAGGCGACAAATTGCTCCGGCACAGCGTATGGTAGATTTCACCAGAAGTAAATTAGGAGCCGACTTGCCCGAGTCATCTTATAGTCCCGGACTAATCTCCTCTCCTCTTCATTTCTGGATGCCACCGTTTATCACTAAAAGACTTTCGCAGGGATTACAGCAATTCGGACAGTATTCTCACGGATTTCTGACCAACGAAGCAACCATGATTGGAGTAGAAACCAGGACTTCTTCACCGGTTCGCATTATTCGTGACTCAGAGTCTTTGCAACATGTCACCATCAAAGGATTATTCCCCTGCGGTGAAGGTGCCGGATATGCCGGAGGAATTGTATCTGCCGGGATAGACGGTGAAAGATGTGCCGAGAGCGCTGCTAAATATGCCGGAGTTAATTAAAAACCAATAGTAAAGAAAGGAAAAATATGGATAATTTAGAGATTGCAATTATAGACTCCAATACACTTACTTGTATTGGCTTGAGGAATCTGCTGGAGAAACTATTGCCAAAAGCGATTATCCGTATTTTTCCAGACTTCGCAGCTTTTGCGGATGATACGCCGGATATGTATTCACACTATTTCATATCCTCACAGACCTATATTCTTTACAATCCATTCTTCCTTCCCCGTAAGGAAAAGACAATAATTATGATGCACGGAGCGGGCAATCACACATTCCCGGCATCCAATCATATTGTGAATATTTTCCTTCCGGAAAAGAAACTGACCTCAGAGTTAATGAAGTTTTTCTCTGATAATGCGGATAAAATGGAGATTCCCCCATCGGATAATGATCTTTCCGCCAGGGAAATTGAGGTATTAATATTAGTTACTAAGGGATTAATAAACAAAGAGATAGCTGACAAATTAAATATTAGTCTCACAACAGTAATCTCTCACCGCAAAAACATTACCGAAAAGCTGGGCATAAAGTCGGTTTCCGGCCTAACCATCTACGCCGTAATGAACGGATACGTTTCGCCGGACCGGATATAGAATCCTAATAAATGAGGATTGTATGTTTTTTTAATTCTTCCGTCCTTTGCAGGCAAATTAAAAGATATACAAATGAAAAGAAACGTATTACTACTTCTCGTGTTATTACTCACAAATTATTTACGGGCTGGTGATATTATAGGAAAGGATACCACCAATAGTATAAAAATAAAAGAAATTGTTGTTACGGCTTCTCCAAAAGAGTCGAAACACTTCCGCCAGCTTCCTATAACAGTTTCAACAATCTCTCAGCATGAGATGCAGGCCTATCAGGTGAACTCTCTGAAAAGCATGAATGGGATTGTGCCTAATCTCTTTATTCCTGATTATGGTTCCCGACTGACTTCCGCCATTTATATCCGCGGAATTGGTTCCAGAATAAATACTCCTTCTGTGGGACTGTATGTGGATGATATTCCTTATATAGATAAATCGGCCTTCGACTTTAACTTCTCAGACATTGAAAGTATTGAAGTGTTGCGCGGACCGCAAAGTACTCTTTATGGCAGGAATGCAATGGGTGGATTAATCAAGCTGCATACAAAATCACCTTTCAGTTATCAGGGAACCGACCTCAAACTGAGTGCCGGAACTTATGATAGTTATTCAGCCTCATTGACACATTATCACCGAGTAAGTGATAAGTTTGCTTTCTCGGCAGGCGGTTTTTATGATAAAAGCGGAGGATTCTTCAAAAACGTATATCTGAATAAGAAGGCTGATCCGTTTAGCGATGGTGGCGGAAGGATACGCAGCATCTGGTTACCAAAGGATAATTTGAAACTGGACTTGAATGTAAGTTATGAATATAGTGATCAGGGTGGATATCCTTATGCTAAATATGACAAAACAACTGGTAAGACAGGCGATGTTTCAACTAATCTGGAGAGCACCTACTACCGCGGACTGTTGAATGCCGGCCTTAACATCAGTTATCAGACAAGAAACTATACTATGAGTGCGATGACCAGTTTCCAGAACTTAAAGGACAGAATGTTCATGGATCAGGACTTTACAGCGGCGAACATGTATTCCATCACTCAGAAACAGAAGCAAAATACCGTAACAGAAGAGATTGTTTTCAAATCAACAGCCAATAAGAAATATGAATATGTATGTGGTGCATTTGGTTTTTACCAGTCACAGAACACTAACTCGCCGGTAAATTTTGGAAGTGACTTTTTAATTGCCAGCCGCATGCCTTCATACATAAAATCAATTGCCGTTCCCGGAGAATATGACACTCCGACTATGGGGGCTGCCCTGTTCCATCAATCTACCTTTAACAACATATTGTTCAAAGGACTATCTGCCAGCATTGGTTTGCGACTGGATTATGAGAAAACAAAGATCAGTTACAACACAAATGCCACCATAAATAGTCAGCCAATGCAAACAACCATTCTCACAGGTGATGCTAAAGATGACTACCTGCAATTACTCCCCAAGCTTGCACTTAAATATGATTTTAGTGATAATAAAACGGGCAACGTTTATGCTTCCGTCAGCAAAGGATATCGTTCGGGAGGTTATAATTACCAGATGTTTGCCGATCTTGTGCAAGGGCTAATGATGGCCAGTCCAGCCTCAAGTTACTCATTATCTAATGTTGATGTAAAAAACGCTATCATTTATAAACCGGAATATACCTGGAGTTATGAAGCAGGTACTCACCTGTCTTTATTGGACAACAAGCTGACAGCCGATCTTGCAGCCTTTTATATGGATACAAGAGACCAGCAAATAGTTAAGTTTGCCCCTAGTGGTTTAGGAAGAATGACGGTAAATGCGGGACACAGTGCCAGCCTTGGAGCAGAAGCCAGTGTTCGCGCAATCATTACCAATGCATTGAGTCTGAATGCTTCCTACGGATATACTCATGCTACCTTCAAAGATTACATAGGACAAGTGAAGAACCAGCAGCAACAGATTGTATCTGTTGATTACAAGGACAACTATGTACCAATGATTCCGCAGAACACATTCAGCCTTGGCGGTGAATATGCTTTCACATTCCAGAACTGCTTTATCAATAAATTAGTGTTCAACGCCCAATATAATGGCGTTGGCAGAATATACTGGACAGAAAGCAACGACCTGACACAGAAATCTTACGGACTGCTGAACGGTAAAATAGGAATTACCATGAACAAAGTACAGGTTGACTTTTGGGGAAGAAATCTTACCGATAAATCTTATGCAACATTTGGTTTTGTTTCCAGCTCGAACACCTTTATGCAGAAAGGCAGACCAATGCAGGCGGGTGTTGATTTACGTTACAGATTCTAAAAGACAATGGGGAATGGGGAAAAACACCCTGTTCCCTTCTTTATAAAAGCCTCTCTATTGAGAATAGACATAGCAATGACTTGCTTAGATCGTGGTTCGGGAAACTATGATATTTTGTTCTATTCCCGATGGAGAGGTTTTTCTTTTTCTATTATTCGTTAACCGCTCCGCAAGAAGGGCACTCACCTTTATCTTTCATCAGCGCACCACACTTACCGCAACGGTATTTATACGTCATCCTTCCATTTACCTTTTTCACAAGAATATAGAAGAAGAAGAGCAAAGCCGGGTATCCCACATAATACGAAGTGGCAATAATAAAGAAGAAATAGCAGAAAATACAGCAAGCTGCCAGTCCAAACAGGTACAGGAACGCCGATGAGGTGGATAACTGATGGAACAAATCCTCAAGCGATGCCAGGAAGACAACAATAAACGCCCACATACTCAGTACAAAGACGCTAAGTATTAATGGAACCTTAAACGGACTTAATGTAGGGTTAAAGTAAAAATGCTGCCACGTTTCAGGAGCAAATATCTGCACACTCTCGTAAAGTGTTGCTGCAAAGGCAAGCAAGAAGCAAAGCATGAGCGGATATACACTGTTTATATCGTTAAAATAGACCAGCATCAGCTTCTTTTTCCGATAAATCCTGAAAAGGAAGATGGCCATAACCAAAGCTACCACAATTAATGAGTAGGACGCATGAGTATGGCTAAACAAGAATATAGCCTGAGAAATGAAATCAATAGGAACAAAATCATTAACGATGGTTGATTCGTGAACCCAGCCTTGTGTTTTCTCGTCGCGTGCCACCTTTACCCAGACAGAATCCACAGTATCCGAGGGTTGCACCATAAACTCGGCCACAACAATCCGGTCGCCCTTGTTCACCATCAAGAACTTATCCTTAAAGGGCAGCTGAGCCAGCTTAACGGTATCGGCGCACACCTCCAGATTTTTGTTGTATGTATAGTGGTATTTGTAAAGATAGGAAAGAGAATCCTTCGTTTTCTCAGAGATTTCTTTCTTATCAAGATTGGGCTCGGGGTAGTTACAGGAATAAAAAGCAACGGAGAATAACAGAATAAAAAAGAGTAAGAGACTGCGCATACCGCCACATAGCAGTCTTGTCTGACGAACAGCTTTAAACACCGACACAGCCGGTTTATTTTGCAATATCTCCTGATCTCTCTTTTTCATTTTCTTATTGTTCATTAATCACTTTCATCTCACATTTCTTGCAATCAAACGATAAGCGGAACTTTTTATCCTTGTATGTCAGATAATACGGCTCTGTATAGGGCGATTTTCCTCCCTGATGAACAGGACAATAACCCATATTATAGCGAATACAGTACTTACAGAACATCACCGTGGCACCTTCCACCGGAACTTTTTCGAAAGCGGGCTGAACACTCTTCACCCCATGATCCAGATAGAACGACTCAGCCTCAGCATTCATCACGTTACCCAGATAGGTAAGTTCGGTTTTCGGGAACGGATGACTGGTAGGAACAATTTTCTTTGATGAAGGGCGGAAATTAATCTTCCGTGTCTGAAGCAACTTATCAACAGCCTCCCGTCTTAATTCTGCCAGGGCTGAAGCTTGGATGAACCAGTTTTCCTGAAACTCCACATCAATTCTCGCAGCTTCAAACGGTGTATTGCCAAGCTTACTCAACTGATTACGAAGATTATCCGCTTGCGGAGTGCGTGCAAGCTCTTTCTCGCGGGGAAGTGTTACACTCACGGCGTTTCCATCTTCATCTTTCAGAGAAAGAGTGAAGCCAAAGTTATTTTCTGTGAGGTTGATTTCCAAATCAATCTTCCGTTCTGCGGATTTACGTGCCAATAGTTTCTCAAACTCCTGGTCGAAATTCCGGTAAAGCACCGTACGGGGTTTCACATCCGGCATTTCGTGAGGAAAGAGTTTATTAGTCTCTACCTTGTTAATGCGGAAACCGGTGAGATCTCCCTGTTCGTTGATATAACATACCCCGTCGCCGTTGTTAAACGACTTTACACCTGCTACGGTGAGGTAGTTTCCACGCAACTCTTTCACCGTTCCCATCTCCTCGCCCAAGGATTTTGGAGTGTCCATAGAGGACATATCTTTGGAGCGATTGAACAGGAAATAATTTGTAGCACCACGGCTGAAACTCTTGTCCAGCTGAGGAGTAAATTCATACTTGCAATGTCCGGAAGAAGCCCGGATATATTCTGGTCGACGTTCAATTATCTCATCAAGTTTCTTGCGATAATAGGCCGTTACATTCTTTACGTACGATACATCTTTCAGTCGTCCTTCAATTTTCAGTGAAGTAACGCCTGCATCCAGCAGTTCTTCAAGATGGTCGGACTGGTTAAGGTCTTTGAGTGAAAGCAGGTGCTTGTTGCGAACAATCACCTCTCCGTTAGCATCAACAAGGTTGAACGGAAGGCGACAAACCTGTGCACACTCTCCCCTATTGGCACTTCTGCCATAAAGAGCCTGACTCACGTAGCACTGTCCGCTATAGCTCACGCACAAAGCGCCGTGAACAAACACTTCCAGAGCAACATCAGTAGCTTCATGTATTTTCTTTATCTCTGCCAGGGAAAGTTCTCGCGGAAGCACCACCTGTTCAAATCCGGTTGCTTCCATAAACTGCACCTTTTCAGGTGTACGGTTGTCATTCTGCGTACTTGCATGAAGGGCAATAGGCGGCAAATTCATTCGGGTTATGGACATATCCTGCACAATAAGCGCATCGACACCCACTTTATATAGTTCCCATATCAGCTCTTCGGTCTCCTTTAGTTCGTCATCGCGAAGAATTGTGTTAAGGGCAACGTGAATCTTAGCATTATACAGATGAGCATGCTCCACCAATGCGGCAATATCTTCCAATGTATTTCCGGCAGCAGCCCGCGCACTGAATTTAGGTGCACCGATATACACCGCATCTGCTCCATGATTAATCGCTTCTATACCACACTCCAGATTTTTTGCAGGAGCCAGTAGCTCTATTTTTCTTGGTTTCATCATTTGATATCGTCAATATTAAACGGAGTTTCCTGATAAACAAAGTAATTCAACCAGTTGGAAAACAACAGATTGGCATGTCCACGCCAGCGAACCAGCGGTGCATTGTCCGGATTATTATCGCGATAGTAATTACACGGCATTTCTATTTCGAGTCCTTTTTCAAGGTCACGTTTATATTCCTCATCAAGAGTAAGAGGTGAGTATTCTGAATGTCCGGTCACGAAGAACTCCCTTCCGTTTCTTCCCATTACCAGGTATACTCCTGCCTCATCAGACTCAGAAAGAATCTCAATCTCGGGCACTTTCAATACATCTTCCCGGCGAATTTCCGTATGGCGACTGTGAGGTACATAGAACACATCATCAAAGCCACGGAAAATTGGGTTAAGGGAATCTTTTGGAGTATGGTTAAACACACCAAACGTCTTTTTATCCAGCGGATATTTGGGCACGCCATAGTAATGATACAGCCCGGCCTGAGCAGCCCAGCAGATATAAAGTGTAGACGTAACGTGAGTTCTGGCCCAGTCAAAGATTTCCGTTATCTCGCCCCAGTAAGTAACATCCTGGTAATCCATTTGTTCCACAGGAGCGCCGGTGATAATCATACCATCATACTTCTCATTTTTCATTTTCTCAAAGTCTTCATAGAAAGCTTTCATGTGCTCTACGGGAGTATTCTTCGAAGTATGGCTTTTCAGCTTCATAAAAGAGATTTCCAATTGGAGAGGCGTGTTTGACAACAGGCGAATCAAATCGGTTTCTGTGGTAATTTTGATCGGCATCAGATTGAGAATCACAATCTTCAGTGGACGAATATCCTGCTGACTGGCGCGTGAATTATCAATCACGAAGATATTCTCTTCCTTCAGCAGCTCAATGGCAGGTAATTTATCAGGTAAATTTAACGGCATCTTCTTCTTAACTAAAATTTTATATCAGCTGCAAAAGTAATCATTTCCCCGCAATCTTATTCAGATTAGACTACTAATTAATGCAGACCCGGTTCATAATTAACCAATTATAAAGGTTATATTAACCGTAGCCTCCCGAGGCTAACAGATTAGGGTCGTGAGGTTAATGTTTCAAGGTCGGGAGGCTGCAATATTAGGGTCGTGACCATAATAGTAATTATTCGAGGAAGAATGGTTAGTTTCCCGCAGAGAATGCATTAGTTAATACTGTTTAAATAGATAAATGCCGGCGCGTTAGTGCTGAACAATATAGTAAAAGCAATGTTATTATCACATTACAATTTACAAAGAACAATTAATAAAAAAGAATATGAAGATATTGTTTGTACTTACATCCCACGATCAGCTGGGAGATACCGGACATAAAACCGGATTCTGGATAGAAGAGTTTGCAGCACCATATTATACACTATTAGATGCACAGGCTATTATCACTATTGCTTCGCCAAAAGGCGGGCAACCTCCTATTGACCCAAAAAGTTCATTGCCCGAGTCTCAGACTCCTGCTACCGTAAGATTCAATAAAGATGAAGCTTTGCAGGAAAAGTTAGCCCACTCATTGAAATTGAGCGAAGTAAAGATGGAAGATTACGACGCAGTGTTCTACCCCGGCGGGCACGGTCCGTTGTGGGATTTAGCCAATGATGAAACTTCCATCAGGTTAATTGAAGCATTCTATGCCGCCAACAAACCAATAGCATTTGTCTGCCACGCTCCGGGTGTGCTTATCAAGGCCAAAGCGCCGAATGGCGAACCGTTGGTAAAGGGCAAAAAAGTAACGGGATTCTCCAATTCTGAGGAAGAGGCCGTGCTACTGAACAAGATTGTTCCCTTCCTGCTGGAAGATGAATTAACAAAACTAGGCGGCCATTACAGTAAAGGTCACGATTGGGGCTCACACATAAAGAAAGATGGCTTACTGATTACGGGACAAAACCCGGCCTCATCAGAAGCAGTAGCCGAAGAATTACTGAAAGCATTAAAATAAAAGCTACTTTTTCACTCAAAAGAGTGAGGGTAGAGCCGAAAAGTGAGAGATGAGTGAGGGACAAATCAACATCTCTCACTTTTTATTTCACTGTAAATAAAGCTATTAATCAATTTTAGTGAGGGAGTGATGGATGAAAAAAAAAGCTCTATTTTCATAGAGAGAATGAAAAGGCTATAAAATAAAGCAAATACAAAAAAATGCTGTAACTTTGCAGAAAATTTACAAGAGCAATGAAAAAGAAGAAAAGTAATTCCTTGATGGAATATGTAAGGGCTGCCCGCCGTGGAAGCAGGGAAGCGGAGATTGAACAACACGGACATCCGATAAACTATCGGAAAGTAATTCCTTCGAAGAAGGCGTACAACAGGAAAAAGAATAAGGCAGACGATAAGGGTCTGCCTTATTTGTTTTTACAAATCTATAGAGATTCTGTTAGCAGCTCATCTCTCCTGCATTTTTCTTGGCAGAAAGCAGATTATATGCCCCTTTAACAACCACCTTCGCAGTGCTAATATTAAATTTCTCAGGCAATATAATCTCTGTATATCCGCTATCAGTAACACCCTTACGTACTTCAATCATACGATATTCGGTAAAAGGCTTGCCACCCTCCTGCTTATTCTTGTCGAACACAAAAATATAATCTTTATCGTCAAAGCTAACCACAGCATCCGACGGAACAGAAGCAACGCTATGACCTGATGTTTCAATAACCGCATTCACATACATTCCGGGAAGTACGTTTTTGCACTTTCCAAGAACATTGGCATACACTTTATAAGTCTTGTCTTCACTAACAGACTTACCGGTTTGATACACAACAGCTTCGTGTTGCTCTGCTTCATTATTAATGAAGAAACGTATTTTTTCCCCTTTATCTACCTGAGCTGCATCCTTATCAAATAAAGTAAGCTCGAGGAACAACTTATCGTTATTTACCACTTCAAACATTATATCTGCCGGAGTAACATATTTCCCAAGATTTACATTCACCGTCTTTACGTATCCGGCAATAGGAGATGTTATCACAGCCGAACGATGGATATTATTTTCAGTAAGCTGGGCAGGATTAATGCCAATAAGAGAAAGCTTTTGTTTCAGTGCATTTACCTCTGCTTTAAGATTTCTGTAATCAGTGGTAACCTGTTGATAACTTTTCTGAGAAGACACATCGTTCTTGTAAAGTTCAGATTGACGTTTATAGTCTGCCTCGGCATACTTAAACTTATTTCTTGCCTGAAGATAGTTCTGCTGGATATCAATGAATTCCGGATTTTCAATAACAGCAAGTACCTGTCCCTTATGAACAGGATAACCGGGAATTAAAGAGGTCTTCTTTACATAACCTCCCATTGGTGCACATACAGTTGCCAGATTTTGGGGAGCAACAGAAACTAAACCGTTCACTTTTGTTGTACCGCTAAGAGAGCGCATCTCTATTTTTCCCAACTGAATATCAGCAAGCTTAATCTGATCGGAACGCATCTCTACAATATCCTCGGGAATTACTTCAGCTTCCTTACTTTCTTCAGCTGTCTTTTTATTGCCGTTACACGATACCAAAGCTATTGTGACAGCCACAAAAAAGAATCGGGAGAAAAATCTATATTTTGACATACTATTTATTTTAAAACGTTTTACCTGTAACATATTCAATATTAATAATGGTTTGGTTATAGCTGTTAAGCGCATCCAGATAATTCTGTCTGATATTCAGCGCTCTGTCAAGACTTAGCACATAATCAAGATAATCCATTGAACCGGACTTATAACTACGGGTAGATTGCTCTATGATTAAATCAGCTTCCGGAATGGCTTGTTGCTCGTAATAATCTACACTACCCAAGTATTTGCTGTATTCATCAATCAATGAGCGATAACTGCCTGAAAGTTCTTTTGAATAGCTTTCCGCATTTGTTCTAGCTATCTTTTCGCTAATCTTTGCAGCTTTATTTTTTGAAGTACTGGATACAAACCAAAGAGGAACTGCAACACCTACACGCACACCAGTAAAACGGTCTCCCTTCCCAAAAGTCCGCTGAATGCCATTTACATCCTCTGTACCAATTAATGTTTGACTGGAATAGCCTATACTAAAATCGGGCATCATTTTACTTTTTTCCAGTTTTCTCTCAAACTGCGAAACCTCTACCTGCTGCTGAACATAACCCAATGAAGGATTTTGAGAGACTGCAGCACTATCAATTACAGGTACATAATTAATTCGTTTTAAGACTGTATCAGCAGGAGATAAAAGTATATTTGTGTTTAAAAGGGTTTGCAACTTACGATTAAAAATACCTATATCAGCTATTACCTGACGTAACCGATTCTTAACTTCCAGACTTTGAGAACGTGCAGTTATCATCTCCAGTTTATTTGTTTCACCTACTTTTGATCTTAACTCAGCTGCTTTTAAGAATCCGGTAAACAAACTATCCTGATAGCTTAATAGGCTTTGTTTTGAGCGCAAGTAAGCTAATTGCCAATAAACCTGCTTCACCTGGGTAGCAATCTCAAGTTGTGAGCCTTTCAGCTGCCATTCACTGCTTTTCACTTTAGCATTTGCCAGCTTATTCTGATTAATATAAACCATAGGAAAAGCAAACGATTGTGATACAGTATAACCATTATCT